>PKVW01000050.1 GCA_003131585.1 Acidobacteriaceae bacterium | reverse complement strand
CTCATCCCATCTAAAGCCGGTGCTATTTTTTCCGGCTTTTGCGGCACCGCTCAAGCGGTGTCCTGATACGAATCGTAAATGTTTCGGTATGTCTCGCCGGAAGCTGAAAGCCGAAGGCCGATAGCTGAAGCCCGAAGCCCAGTTCCTAAGGTATAATCTTGCCATGCCTGCCGCACCCGGAGCGACCAGGGCCGTGGGAATGGTTCCCGACGAGCTCAAGTGGGAACCGAAATCCAAGGGCCTGACCACGCCGCGCAAAAAGAAGCCGAAGGAACTGGCCGTCATCACCGAATGTTGCACCGGATGCGCCGGCTCGCCGGCGTGCGTGGAATACTGTCCGGTGGAAGACTGCATGTTCTGGGTGCCCGACGAAGACAGCACGCCGTTCGGGCGCATTGCGATCGACCCCATTCTATGCATCGGCTGCAAGAAGTGCCTCAGCAAAGGTCCCGACGGCTGCTTCCTCGACGGCTGTCCCTGGGACGCCATCGCCATGGTTGACATTGTCGAGGTAGAAAAAGAAGTCGGCCCGATGGCGATTTAAGAGCAGTGGTCAGTGGCCAGTAAAACCTGGACTATCCCGACGTTTTCCGATCACTGATCACTGGCCACTGATCCTTCTTCGCCTTCTTCACAAATGCTTCCGATTTGTTGCCTCCGCTGGAGTGTTCCGGACTTTCGCCGGGCTCGGGGAAGTCTGTGTCGGCGTCCTTGAGAAGCGGGTCCTGGTCGCGGTGGCCGAGTTGCCCCGCGAGGCCGGCATTGGCGTCGCGGTCGCGCTCTTCGCCTTCGGTGGCGCCCTTGGCGCGGTCGGGATCGTTATCGGAAATCTTGGTCATGGGGAAGAGCCTCCTGCTTGAGCAAAAGTTATTGGCCTGGGCGGGCTGTTAAAGACACTCCGAGCTTGTGTAGGCGTTCGCGGGCCTGCAAAGCTTCGTTGGATTTGGGATAGCGCTGGATGACGTGGCGCAGTTCCGTTACACCGTCGTCCCGCTTGCCGAGTTCGATTAACGAAAAACCTTTTTTCAACTGAGCGGAAGCGGTCTTGTTGCCGCTGGGAAAGTTCTGCAAAACCTGATCGTAACTCTGCGCGGCCTGCTGGTAATTTCCCTGGCGGAATTGAATTTCGCCGAGATAGAAGTAGCAGTTCCCGGCGAGATCGGTGTTGGGATAGAACTTGACGTAGTCGGAAAATTCCTGGGCGGCGAGATCGTTCTTGTCGCCGTTGTAATCGCGCAGCGCGTTGTTGTAGAGGACATCGGGAGGGGGAGCCTGCGCCTGGGCTTGCTGCTGCGCCTGTTGCTGGGACTGCTGCGCGGCGAGGCTTTGCTGGGACGACTGCATGTCCTCAAGCTGCTTGCTGACTTTGGCGAGGCGCGCCTTGAGTTCGTCGAGCGTGTCGTTGAGCGATTGGAGCTGGCCGGAGAGCTGGTCGACGTGGGTGGAAGAATCGCCCTGTTGTTTTTGCAAAGAGGTCTGGAGGGCGGTGAGGGCGGCGGCAACTTTGTTGACCGCGTCGGTATCCCGCTCGACGAGGTTCTTCATGACGCCCATGCGCTCGTCGAAACCGCGCTGCATGGTGGCCATCTGCTCCTGGAGTTGCTGGACTTGAGTTTGCAGTTGCACCATTTCTTTGCTGACACCCCAAGCCGGGGTGACGGACAGCCAAAGCGTGGAAAGCAGGGCGAGAAGGGTGGAGCAGCGTCGTAGTGTCATAAGCGAAGATTTCCTGAATCTATTTTAGACGGATTGCGGGCGTTGTGGGTTGTGAAGATTATTCGTCGCGAACCTGGAAGGTCAGAGGCGGAGCTTCCTCCGCCCCTGGCAGGCAAACAGCACGTTACTTCTGATAGACGAAGTGGCCTCGGCGATTCTGCTGCCAACAGCCTTCGTTGGATTCCATGCAGAACGGTTTCTCCTTGCCGTAGCTGATGGTCTTCACCCGGCTGGCACTGACTCCAGCCGCGACCAGGGCATTTTTCACCGAAGAAGCGCGCTGGTCGCCGAGCGCCAGGTTGTATTCGGTTGAGCCGCGCTCATCGCAATGCCCCTCAATCGTGAAGTTGATATTGGAGTGCTGATTGAGGAACTGGGCGTCGGATCGCACGGAAGCTTGCTGGTCGCCGCGGATGTCGGACTTGTCATATTCGAAGTAAATGTCTTTGACCGTCTGGCCGAAGAGGTCTTCTTCCGAGGCGGAAGGAGGCGGAGGAGTTTCAACCATGGGCGGCGGCGTGACCGTGAGGCGCGTGGTAGCCTCCTGGGTTCCGCCGGAGCCTTTGGCAACGAGATGATAGGTGGTGGAATCGGCGGGTGTGACCTGCTGCGATCCACTCGGTTGAACTGCGCCAATCCCCTCGATGGAGACGTCGGCGGCGTTGGAGGTTTGCCAGGTCAGAGTGGCCGATTGCCCTTTCTGGATGGTATCTGGGCTGACGGAAATCGAAGCGGTGGGCGATGGTGGAGGCGGCGGCGGTGGCGGCGGGGGCGGAGCTGCTTTCTTCTTGCAGGCGCCGAGCATAAGGACTGCGCACAGTGCGATTACGGTTGCGAGCGTTTTAAGCGTTTGATGTTTCATGTCGATCTTCTTCATTTCGATGCTCTTCACGTTGATCCTCCTGCGAACCCGAAAATCGTTTTCGTGTTCAGACGAAGCGTTCTTATTTCCAACTCCAGTTGGGTTGCGAGTTACGTCCGGTAAAAGTCAGCTGATGGAGCTTGGTGCCGTCGGCGAGCATCATCCAGATTTCTTCCTTGCCGGAACGGCTGGACTGAAAGACGATGTGGCGGCCATCCGCCGACCATGAGGGAAAATCGTTGCGCCCGCCATCATGGGTGAGCTGAACCCATTGTTTGCTGGCGATGTCCATTAGGTAAATGTCAGAGGAGCCGGGCTCGCCGGGGCCATACTTGCGAATCCAGGCCAGAGTCAGGAACTGGCCGTTGGGCGACCAGTTGGGCGAGACTGCATAGCCCTGGTCGGTCATGCGCTGCTGGTTGGTACCGTCGGCCTCCACAGTGTAGACCTGAGGCAATCCGGTGTGGCCGCTGACGAAAGCGATCTGAGCGCCGGTTTTGCGGTTCCAGGCGGGAGAAACGTCGGGACCTTTGCTGGCGGTTATGCGATGGAGGTTGGCGCCGTTGACGTCGCAAACATAAATTTCGGAATCACCGCCTCGAGAGGAAGAGAGCGCGAGGCGGGCGCCGTCGGGCGACCAGGCGGGCGCGAGATTGGTGCCGCCGAAGCGCGGGAAGCTCACCAGACGGTTGAGATCGACAGAGTACATCAGGATGTCCCAGCCGGACTTGGTCAAAGAACTGAAGGCCAGGCGGGAACCGTCCGGCGAGATGCGGGGCGAAAGAGAGATGGAGTTCTGGTGCGTGAGTTGGCGCTGGTTGGAGCCGTCGTAGTCCATCGCCCAGATTTCCTTGTGGCCGGAGCGATCGCTGACGAAATAGATTTTGCTCTCGGCGATGCCGGGAATGCCGCCACCCAGACGAAAGATGATCTCGTCGGCGAATTTGTGGGCGATGACGCGGGCAGCGTCGTCGGTGGCGGCGTCGGCATATTGCTTGCCGAGAACCTGCGGCGAGGCGGTGTTCTTAACGTCGTAAAGCCAGCCCTGAACTGTGAGTTTGCCGCCGGCGACGCCGAGATTGCCGAAGGCCAGCATGGCGGCGTCGGGCGGAGGGGAGTTCCACACTCCGAAGGTGACCTCGGTGGGCTGGCCGGGGACTTGCAGGGGATAGAAGCTTTTCGAAACGAGTTCGACGACGCCGGAATTGTCCAGGTCGTTCCAGAAAGTGTCGTCGAAAGTCTTGAGAAGAGCGGCGTTCTGTGGATCGCTGTTGGAGGGCTTGAAGTCGGGAACGGCGAGGCGCACTTTTTCCACGCCGAGGCCGGAACCGGTGCGGACCCAATCCTGGGCGAAGGAAGCAGGAGCGAGGAGTGAAGCGAGCAGTATCAGGAAGCTCAAGGCGCTCAGAAGCCGCGCGCCGGTTGGGGCGGAGCCCGGAGCAAACTGCGAGGCTTGTCGGTGGCTGTTGCGCATCCGTTTGGATCTGTTACGCGAACCGGGGCAAAAGGATACCGTGTACGACAATATCGTACTGCGATATGTTCTCATTGGCAAGCTGCATCCATCATACCCACGAATTTGGACCTCAAGAATAATCAGGTGGATGCCTGGACAACTCCTATCTGGTAGATCGGAATTTTCCCGCATTACTTTATGGATGTCGTCAGGGGCTATTAAGTACACAAGCCTATTTCTTGCTGTAATCGAACCAGTACTCTACGGAGATCTTGCCGCCGCTGTAGTCCGGCGGCAGCGGGCCGAAGGTGTCGATGCGCTGCAGGGCTCGGGTGGCGGATACGTCGAGCGACGGCACGCCGCTGGATTGCTCGATCCGCACGTTGTAGGGGTGACCATCGCGGGCGACGTCGAAGGTGATGTAGACGCGCTGCGCGCCGGCGATGCGGGGATCGACCTCGTACTTCAGCCAGTTGTCCGAGACTTTCCGTTGGATGACCTGGACGTACCAGCCGAACTTTGTGCCAAAATCGCCACCGCCGCCCGTGATGCCGAAGCCGCCCTTCGCGCCGCCGGCGGCGAAGGTGCCGTAAGGCCCGCTGACCGGGCCGCCTTCGCCGAAGGCCACCTGATTCGTGTCTTGCTCGGGCACGGACTGGGGTTTGTCTTTGGTGGGGGTGGACATCTTCTTCGGCTTGATTTTGGCATTCTTGCCCTGAATCTCGATGGCGTCGGGCGCCTTCTCTTCCATCTTGGGCTGAGACTTGGTGACGCCCTTGGATTCGTTGGCCAGAACATTCTGGGTTTGTGCGGGCGTGGCGGGCAAGGGAACGGAACTGACCAAGCTGACGCCGATCGCCGAGCCGCCGCCGCCCGCTCCCCAGCCTTCGCCACGGGATCCAGTGAAGACCAGCGAGTAGAGGAGGATGAGCGCCGTGAGTGCGATGTGAAAGCCCGCGGACCAGCCCAGGGCGCGTCCCCAGTTGTCGTGCTCGAAAAATATCTCAGGGTTTGGCGCCATTTTGTTGCGTCCGAGCTTGTTCCAGGGGTTGCGTGACGATGCTGACGTTGGTGATGCCCGATTGCTTGACCGCGTCCATCACCGTGGCGAAGGCGCCGAAAGGCACGTTCTCATCGGCGCGGACAAAAATAGACTGGTTGCGCGGGTCGCGAATCTTCTGGCGGAGTTGGGCAGCGATCTGGTTGATGTTGATCGCGTCGTTGCCAAGAAAAACGCGCTGATCCTTGTTGATGGTGATGACGACCCGTTCGTCGGTGATTTGCTTGACGGTGCGGGTCTTGGGCACGTTGACTTCAATGTCGGATTGGAGGATGGGGGCAGTAACCATGAAGATGATGAGCAGGACGAGGACGACGTCGACCAGCGGAGTGATGTTGATGTCGGCCAGAGCGGTTTGGGTGCGGCCGTTGGCCGAAGTGAAAGCCATTAACGCCTCACTTCCGCTGCGGGTTGCGGCTGAACGCTCTCGATGGTGTTGAGGACTTCGAGGACGAAGTCGTCGCCGCGGGCGGCGAACACGCGAATGGAATTGCCGATAAGGTTGTAGGCGATGACGGCGGGGATGGCGGCGGCGAGTCCGGCGGCGGTGGTAATAAGAGCTTCGGAAATGCCCGGGGCGACGGCGCGCAGCGTGGCGCCGCCGGCGGTGCCGAGGCCGTGGAAGGCGTCAATGATGCCCCAGACCGTGCCAAATAGCCCGATGAAAGGCGTGACCGCGGCGGTGATGGCGAGCCAGGGGATGTTGCGCTCGAGGCGCGTGATTTCTTCCGAGGCGCCGATCTGCATGCCGCGCTGGACAGCGGTGAGGCTGCGGAGCGAGGCGCCGGGCGCGGCAAGTTGGCGCTTGTATTCCTGGAATCCGCCTTCGAAGACGCCCACCAGCGGGCTGGGGCGGAACTGATCGGCGACGGTGGCGATGTCCTGCAGCCGTTGTGCTTTGCGAAAGGCGCGCAGGAAGCGTCCGCTCTGCAAGCGTGCGCGCCGGAGCAAGCTCCATTTGGTGAGGATGATGGCCCACGAGATGAGGCTGAAGGCCAGCAAAGTGAGAAGGACGAACTTGGCGACGGCACCGGTACTCGAAACGAGATCGAAAATGTCGCCGCCGACGAAGAGTGCAGAATATGGAAGGAGTCGCATCGTAGTTTCGAGAATACCTTGAGGCGATTATAGATGATCAGCGCGCGGGCTTTGGCGCACGTATCCCATCCGTAAACTTTCTCGCCGCCCGCCAGTCTGATCCCGCACAATTTGAGATGGGCGGCCTCCAGTGAATCGCTTTCATGCTATGCTGCGCAAAACTTCGAAACATCGTCATCCATAGGACGGCCTGTGCTGGTTGAATTGCGGCTAGAGAACTACGCGGTGATCGACGATGCGGCGGTGGAGTTCGCCGCCGGGCTGAACCTGCTGACGGGAGAGACAGGCGCGGGGAAATCCATACTGATCGATGCGCTGGCACTGCTGTTGGGCGAAAAGGCATCGAGCGACGTGATTCGCGCGGGTGCGGTGCGGGCGGTGGTGTCCGCGGTGTTCGAGTGCGAAGGCAGCGCTCAGAAGTCGATTGAGAAAGTGCTGGAGAACCATGGGTTGGACGAATCCGAAGATGGATCGCTGATTGTTAGGCGTGAAATTGCGGCTGGAGGCAAAGGCCGCGTATTCGTGAACAACCAGGCCGCAACGGTCGCGGTCCTGCGGCAGCTTGCGCTGCATCTGGCGACGATCCATGCGCAAAACGAATCCATTCTGTCGTTCGATGGCCCGGCGCGGCTGGGACTGCTGGATGGGTTTGCGGGAAGCCAAGCGGAGCCTCTGGCTGCGGCATATGAAGCATGGAAGGGATTTCGCGCCCGCATCGAGGATCTGGAACGGGGCGAGCAGGACCGCTTGCGTTTGGTGGATCTCTGGCTGTTTCAGAAGCGGGAGATTGAGGAGGCCACACTTAAGGCCGGCGAAGACGAGCGCTTGGAGACGGAGAAGCGCGTGCTGGCCAATGCGGAGAAAATTTACAACGCTGCCATGCAGGCCTTCGATCTGCTGTATGAGGGCGATGGTTCCACATCCGCATCGATGAGGGCGGCGCAGAAGCAGATCGAGGAGCTGGCTCGATACGAGCCGAAGTTTCAGGAGGCTCTGGGTACGCTGGAGACGGCACGGATCAGTGTGGAAGATGTAGGAGGCACAGTGCGGGATTACGCGGGCGGAATCCATGCCTCGCCCGAACATCTGGCGCAGGTGGAAGACCGGCTGGCTTTGCTGGATCGATTGAAGCGGAAGTATGGTCCGGCGCTGGAGGATGTGATCGGCTTCGGAGCGGACGTGGCGCGCAAGCTTTCGGAAATCGAGAACAAAGACGAGATTCTGCGCGAGTTGCGGCTTGATCTGGCAAAGGCTGCCGCGGAATATCTGCGCGCGGCACGGGCGCTGTCAAAAAAGCGGGGCGACTCGGCACGGAAACTGGAGAAGCTGGTCGAGGCAGAGATCAATGATCTGGCGATGAAGTCGGTGTTTCGGGTTGAGATGACGACGTCGGAAGAAGAAGGGAACTGGGCGGCCACTGGAATCGATCAGGTGGTTTATATGATTGCAACGAATCCGGGCGAGCCGATGCGACAGCTGGAACACGTTGCGTCCGGCGGGGAATTGTCGCGGGTGATGCTGGCGCTGAAGGTCAGCGTAGAGGCGGGATCGAAGGAGGTTGTGGCGCGGACCTGCCCTGAGCGACAGCCGAAGGCCCCCTCGCCCGCGAAGGCCGGCAGTCCCCGCCCCCCTGCCCAGCGCACGATGGTGTTCGACGAAATCGATACTGGCATTGGCGGCCGCGCCGCCGAGGCCGTTGGCAAGAAGCTGAAGTCGCTGGCACGCGCCAATCAGGTCTTATGCGTGACGCACCTGCCGCAGATTGCGACCTTTGCCGACCATCATTACGTAATCGAAAAGAAGGAACGCAACGGCCGGACACGGACCAGCATCCGCGCGGTCGTGGGCGAGGAACGCACCGAGGAAGTGGCCCGCATGCTCAGCGGTGCCAAACTGACCGACACTTCGCGAAAGCACGCGGAGCAAATGATTAAGGCCAATGGGTAAGAAGGGCCGGAGGGTCAGCCCAACTGAGGGCGGCTGGTATAGGTAAGAGGGCTCTTGACGGAAGATGCATGGTTAGTTAACATTGATTAGCTAACATCAGTTAGCTAACCAGCGCGATATGGAAACGATCACCATCCACAAGGCCAAGACGCAGCTCTCCCGGCTCATCGAAAAGGCCTGTCAGGGAGAGGAGATCGTCATTGCGCGCGGGAAAAAGCCAGTTGTGCGGTTGGTCGCGATCGAAGACAAGCGCGGCGATCGCAAGCCCGGCGCTTTGAAGGGCAAGATCAGTATAGGTCCGGAGTTCTTCGAACCTCTTCCGCCAGAAGAATTGGAAGGCTGGGAGTAGCGGCATCGTGCGCCTTTTGCTGGATACTCATGCGTTGCTTTGGTGGTTGATAAAGAGTCCGTCATTACCGCTCTCAGCTCAGAATCTGCTCAAGAATAGGGATCACACGGTGCTCGTCAGCGCCGCTTCGGCGTGGGAAATAGCCACCAAGGTCCGACTGGGCAAGCTTGATGTGGCAACCGATGTTGTAGAGAACTTCCTCGCCTACCTGGCCCGGGAGCGGTTCGAGGCGGTTCCGGTAAGCGCCGAGCACGGGATCCGCGCGGGGTTACTCCCGGGTCCACACAAAGACCCTTTTGATCGCATGCTGATTGCTCAGGCCCTGGCCGAGAACGTGCCGATTGTGAGCAGTGATAGAGCGTTGGATGGATACGGTGTGAAGAGGTTGTGGTAGACAGTGCAAGCCCTTATGCCGGTCGACCTCGAATTCTCGCGCTTCACTGCTAATCCCCGCCGTTTCTGTGGCTTACGTTGACCAGAAAGGTACTTTCCGGTAGTTTATTAGTATCGCCTCAGTCAGGTTCGTGTAACTTGCCGTACAGTTCCAAGTCCGGGATTTTGCATCGTAACTGGCTTGGAGAAGATTACAAGAGCGGGAGTTTGATGGTGCCAAATAGCCAGGGGAAGACCGTACTTTTGTTGAAACCGCGGGGGTTCTGCGCCGGGGTAGTGCGGGCCATTGACGTGGTCCGCATCGCGCTGGAGGCGTTTGGGCCGCCGATTTATGTGCGCAAGGAGATCGTCCACAACAGCTTTGTAGTGGATGAGTTGCGCGGCAAGGGCGCGATCTTCGTGGACAGCGAAGACGAAGTCCCCAACGGCGAGCGCGTGATCTACAGCGCGCATGGGGTTTCGCCCGAGGTGCGGGAACATAGCGCCCGGCGCGGACTGCGCGTAATTGATGCGACGTGTCCGCTGGTCACCAAGGTGCATGTGGAAGCGGTAAAGTTTGCCAAAGAAGGATATTCGCTAATCCTGATTGGCCACCACGACCATGACGAAGTGATAGGAACGCTGGGCGAGGCTCCGCTGGTCACGCAGGTGGTTGGAACGCCGGAACAGGTAAAGTCGCTGACTGTGCCGGATCCGGATCGCGTGGCATTTCTTACGCAGACGACGCTGAGTTTGGATGAGACCAAGGACATTATCGCGGCATTGAAGAAGAAGTTTCCGAACATCAAAGGGCCGGCCGCGCAGGATATCTGCTATGCCACGGAAAACCGGCAGGTAGCCGTGAAAGAGGTGGCCTCGGAATCCGATCTGCTACTGGTGGTGGGATCGGAGAATAGTTCAAATTCGAATCGTCTGGTCGAAGTGGCGCGGAACCTGGGCACGAACGCGCATCTCATCGACAGCTACAAAGACATCGAGCGGGAGTGGTTGGTGGACGTGAAGACGATCGCGCTGACGGCCGGCGCATCGGCGCCGGAATGCCTGGTGGAGGAAACCATGAAGTTTCTGGCCGCCAAAGGTTTCGACAACGTGCAGGAACTCGAAGTGATGCCGGAAAACGTCCGCTTCGGGCTGCCGCCGGAGATTGTCGAAGCTATCGCCGCCGCTCCGGCAAGCGTTACCGCGGACTAACGGAGCCGCAGATTGGCAGATTGATGGATACAAACTCCCCTGATTCGAACTTAGCCTCCGCGCCGCAGCTTCGCTTTGGCAAGATCGACGGTTTGGCCGGCCGAGTGTCCGCCGCCGTAGGCGCCGCCCGTAAGCTTCTTTTCTCCGCGCAGCACGAAGATGGCTACTGGTGTGGGGAGTTGGAGGCCGACACCACGCTGGAGTCGGACTACATTTTGCTGCACACGCTGCTGGGGACGGGCGACCCCGAGCGCTTCCGGTGGGCCGCGAACTGGATTATTCAGCATCAGAATGAAGATGGCGGATGGAGTATTTATGCGGCCGGGCCGTCGAACGTCAGCGCGTCGGTGAAGGCCTATTTCGGGCTGAAGCTGGCCGGATACGACGCCAATCATCCCGTCCTGCAGCGCGCCCGCAAGAAAATCCTCGAACTCGGCGGAGTGACCGAGGTCAACACATTCACCAAGATCTATCTGTGCTTCTTTGGGCAATACGATTACGATGCGGTCCCGGCGATTCCGCCGGAGATTGTGCTGTTTCCCAACTGGTTCTGGTTCAACATCTACGAGATTTCGGCGTGGTCCCGCGCCATCCTGGTGCCGCTTTCCATCTGCTACGCGAAAAAGCCATTCAAGAAGATTCCGCGAGAAATGGGCGTCGAGGAATTGTTTCTCGGCGGCATGACGAAGTCGCGCATGCACCTGCACTGGTCGAAAAAGCCGGTGTCGTGGCGGAATTTCTTTCTTTGTCTTGACCGCATGACGCACTGGTTTGAGCGCGTACACATCCGGCCGCTGCGCTCGATTGCGCTGAAGACGGCCGAGAGGTGGATGCTGGAGCGCTTCGAGATGAGCGACGGGCTGGGCGCGATTTATCCCTCCATGATGAATGCCATCATCGGGCTGCGCTGCCTGGGATATTCGGTGGACGATCCGCAGGTCATCCGGGCGCTGGATGAGTTTGAGAAGCTGGGCATCGAAGAGTTGGGGATCGACGGGGAAGACACGTTCCGTATGCAGCCTTGCATGTCTCCGGTGTGGGATACGGCGTACGCGATGTTCGCGCTGGGCGAGGCCGGAGTCCCCGCGAATGATCCGCGAATGGTCAAGTGCGCGGACTGGATACTGCAGAAGCAGGTGCGGAATCCCGGCGACTGGCAGATCAAGAACAAGAAGGGCAAGCCGGGAGGGTGGTACTTCGAGTTCAACAACGAGTTTTATCCGGACGTGGATGACAGCGCGATGGTTTGCCTGGCGCTGAGCCGGGTGGAGCATCCCAATGGACGCTACCAGCGCGAGTCGGTGCAGCGGGCGATTGATTGGATCCTGTCGATGCAGTGCAAGAACGGCGGGTGGGCGTCGTTCGACAAAGACAACGACAAGATGGTTTTCCAATATATTCCCTTCGCTGATCACAACGCCATGCTCGATCCGCCGACGGTCGATATTACGGGCCGCATCCTCGAGATGATGGCGACTTACGGATACGATAAGAACCATCCCGCGGTGCAACGTGCGATTCAGTTTATCCGCAACGAACAAGAGCCGGATGGAAGCTGGTTCGGGCGGTGGGGCGTGAACTACGTCTACGGCACGGCGCTGGTGTTGCGCGGCCTCGAAGCGATTGGCATGGACAGCCACGAGCCTTGCATCCAGCAGGCGGCGGAGTGGCTGCGGATGGTGCAAAACCCGGACGGTGGTTGGGGCGAGAGCGTGGGATCGTACGACGATCCGGCGTTGCGGGGCGTTGGACCGAGCACTCCTTCGCAGACGGCGTGGGCGATTCTAGGATTGCTTGCGGTCGGTGATACGCGCAGCGATTCGGTGGCCCGCGCAGTTGCTTACCTGCTGCGCACGCAGAAAGAAGACGGCTCGTGGGATGAGCCCTATTTCACCGGTACGGGTTTTCCGCGCGTGTTCTATCTGAAGTATCACCTCTACCGGCAGTACTTCCCGCTGCTCGCGCTCACAACGTATGCGAAAGTGATGGAGAAAAACAGCAATTAGCAATTGGCAATTAGCGTTGACCGCCAAGTACAGCGCAAATGTTTGACGCGTGGAGCAGGGAAGCCGAAACCGCTAATTGCTAGCTGCCAATTGCTAATTGCCAAGCATGCTAGCATTCGTCACAGGCGCCACCGGTTTTCTCGGCTCTCACGTGACCCGCGTTTTGGCGGAGCAGGGAGCCGATCTGCGGTTGCTGGTTCGCGCGACCAGCAACCTGAAGAATCTGGAAGGGCTGAAGGCTGAGACGGCGACGGGCGATCTGCGCGATTCCGCATCGCTGGAAAAGGCGATGGCGGGCTGCGAGGTGGTGTTTCACGTGGCCGCCGACTACCGACTCTGGGTGCGGGATCCGGCGGAGATGTACCGCTCGAATGTCGAAGGAACCCGCGCAGTTCTGGAGGCCGCGCGCAAGAATGCAGTGCGCTGCGTCGTACACACGTCGAGCGTGGCGACGATGGGGTTCACGCGGAATGGGCATCCCGCGGACGAAGATTCTGCAGTGTCGCTGGCCAACATGATCGGTCACTACAAGCGCTCCAAGTTTATGGCCGAACAGCTGGCGATGGAAGCGGGCCGCGGCGGGATGCGGGTGGTCACGGTGAATCCGACCACTCCGGTGGGCGAGCGGGACATCAAGCCGACTCCGACGGGGAGGATTGTCGTGGACTTCCTGAAGAGAAAGTTCCCCGCTTATGTGGAGACGGGGTTGAATCTGGTGGATGTTCGGGAATGTGCGCGCGGACACATTGCGGCGCTGGAAAAAGGCAAGAGCGGCGAGCGTTACATTCTGGGCGGTCAGAACCTGACGTTGAAGCAGATTCTGGATAAGCTGGGCGCGATTGCCGGATTGCCGTCGCCCAAGGTGAAGCTGCCGTACTTTTTCGCCTATGCCGCGGGCCTGGTCGATCAGACGATATCGGGCCGCTTGCTGCGCCGCGAGCCCCGCGCGACAGTGGAAGCGGTGCGCATGGGAAAGAAAAAGATGTGGGCCAGCTCCGACAAGGCGGAGCGGGAGTTGGGATGGAAGACAATATCGGCCGAGGGGGCGCTGCGTCGGGCAGTGGAATGGTTCCGGGCCAACGGGTATGCCTAAAGTCGCCATCGTGGCAGCGCTGGAGCGCGAAGTCAGCGGGCTGACCAAGAGTTGGAATCGCCTCGAGCAGGAGTACGAAGGCCGCAGGTTTGTTTTTTTCGAGCGCGACGAGATGGTTGTCGTGTGCGGCGGAATCGGCGTGGAGGCGGCGCGCCGCGCGGCCGAAGCGGTGATCGCGTTGCACCGGCCCGCGCTGGTGCAGTCCGTGGGGTTTGCCGGAGCGCTGCACGCGGGTCTGCGCGTAGGTGACGTTTTCGCACCATCCGCTGTGATTGATGCCCGGGACGGCAGCCGCGTCGAAATCGAAGTCGAACGCGGAGACGGACAAGCACAAGGACAAGCGCAAGGACCACGTTTGCTTGTAACGTTCATGGCAGTGGCGGAGGGGCAGCAGAAGGCGAACCTGGCGCAGGCCTATGGTGCGCAGGCGGTGGACATGGAAGCGGCTGCGGTCGCAGCGGCGGCCCGCGCCCATGGGATTCGCTTCGGTGCAACCAAAGTGATCTCCGACGAGTGGAATTTTGAAATGCCAGGGATGGCTCGCTTCATCGCCGCAAACGGCCGGTTCAGGACGGCGAGCTTTGCGCTATTTGTGGCGTTGCGGCCCTGGCTGTGGAGGCGCGTGGCCATGCTTGCGAGCAACAGCCGCAAGGCGGCGAAGGTGCTGGGCGAGCATCTGGAGCGTTTCCGCCGGGAACTGAGCCAGGCGCCAGGCCACGCATCGGAAAAGATCGCGGCGCCGCCGGCCGCACGCCCGACGCCCCAGGTTGCGGCGGCGGGCGGATTGAATGCCGGGAGTCGTGAATGAAAGTCCGACTGCTGGTTCCGGCCGTTTTGTGCGTGGCCATGCCTCTGGCCGCGCAGTCGACCACAGCTCCCGTATATGCGGAAAGCCTTCGCCAAGGCTCGACGCGCGTTGTGGAAGAGAGCTTTGAGGCCACGCTCACGCCGCCGAACCCGGTTTACCGGGAGCGCATCACAGATTCGCATGGCGCCGACCGTTATGTGTTGTCGATTGCTCCGCAAGGACCGGAGGGAGATACCAAGATCACATCCTGGCAAGTAAAATTGGCGGACCTGCGTCACCCCATTTACGACAACGTGCTGCTGGCGTCGCAGGCGCCGTCCGACGATCCGAAGGACGATCCTAAAAACGATCCTAAAAATGATCCGAAAAATGATCCGCAGAATGCCTTATGGCGGCTGGACCCCTCCAGCTTTGCCCGCGTTCCTCTGGGCGCGAAGCGGATCATCAAAGTGGATAGCTTTTATGTTGTGTTGCAAGTGACGGCGTATCACTTCACGCCGCCGGATTCGCCGTATTTGGATTCGATGACGCTGGCAGTGGAGTTTAGGAATACCGACCCGAGGGAGGCTGGGGAATCCGCGAAATAGCGTGCCAGGACTTGCATCGGCACACCGGCACCGAGCCGGCTGTAAAACGCATGTAAGCAAAACGCATCTAAGCTAAGCGCATCCAAACGTGAATGGGGATTGCCGGACAAATCGCGATGCGGGACCAAAGCCAGTCGATTCCTGCGACCATGCTGGCGGCGGTCTATCGCGGAGTGAATGACGTCCGCCTCGAAACGGTTCCGGTCCCCGAGATCGGCGCCGGAGAGTTGCTGCTCCGGGTACACACCTGCGGGGTTTGCGGCACGGACCTGAAGAAAATTGCCTCCGGATCGCATTCGGCGCCACGCATCTTCGGGCATGAAACGTCCGGCGTGGTGGCGGCCGTAGGCGACGGAGTGCGAAAGTTCGAGCCCGGGGATAGGGTCGTAGTGTTTCATCACATCCCCTGCCGTCAGTGTTATTACTGCCGGCACAAGACATTCGCGCAATGCGCGACCTACAAGCGAGTCGGATGCACCGCGGGATTTGAGCCTTCCGGCGGAGGCTTCGCGGAATACGTTCGGGTAATGGATTGGATCGTCGAGCACGGAACGGTTCACATTCCGCATGGCATTTCCTTCGAACAGGCCTGCTTTGTGGAACCGGTGAACACCTGCATGAAAGGAATGGAAGCGCTGCGCTTGCAGCCCGCCGAGACTGTGCTGGTGATGGGGCAGGGCCCAATCGGCATCATACTCAGTGTGCTGGCGCGGCGGGCAGGGGCCACGGTTATTACTTCCGATTTGTATCCCGAGAGGCTTAGAATAACTAAAAGCCTTGGATTCGATCGTCTGATCGATGCGTCGCAAAACGATGCGGTGCAGGCCGTGCGTGAGCGGACTGAAGGACGTGGCGCGGACGCCGTCATTTTGGCGGTGGGCAGCGACCGCTTGATTCGTCCTGCGATGGATGCCGCCCGTCCCGGCGGGCGGGTATTGTTGTTCGCGCAAACGCAGCGTGGGGAAGTGGTTGTGGACCCGGCGGCGATTTGCGTGGACGAGAAGTCGCTGGTGGGCTCTTATAGCGCGTCTGTGGATTTGCAAGACGAGTCGGTTCGCTTTGTGATGAACCGGGAGGTGGATCTGGAACGGCTGATCAGCCACCGTTTTCCGCTGCGGGAGAGTGCGCGGGCCTTGGAACTCGCCGCTCATCCCCAGCCTGCGTCGATGAAAGTCGTGATTCAGCCCGGGATGGCTTGGGTATGAAACAAGCTATGAACAAGCGATGAAACAAGCGATGAAGTAAGCAAGGAAGCAATCAGTGAATGGAAAAATGACGGCTGCCGTCCTCTACGGCAAAGAAGATCTCAAGATCGAAAGAGTTCCGATCCCCCGCGTCGAAAAGGGGGAAGTGCTGGTGAAAGTGCAGGTGGCTCTCACCTGCGGCACCGATCTCAAGGTTTATCAGCGCGGCTACCACGCCCGCATGATTGTGCCCCCGGCGCTGTTCGGCCACGAACTGGCCGGAGTGATCGAGGAAGTCGGCGAGGGTGTCCACAGTTTCAAGAAGGACATGCGCGTGGTGGCGCTGAATTCCGCCCCCTGCCAGATGTGCTTCTACTGTTCCAAGCATCAGGAGAATCTTTGCGAGGACCTGCTCTTCAACAACGGAGCCTATGCGGAATACATCCGCGTGCCGCGCCGGATCGTGGAAGCGAATATGCTGGTCATTCCGGCGGGCGTCAGCTTCGAAGACGCGGCCATGACCGAGCCGCTGGCTTGCGTGTTGCGCGGCCTGCACGAGACCGGCGTCGAGATCGGCGACACGGTTACCATCATCGGCGGCGGCCCCATCGGACTGATGTTTGTGCAGGTGGCGCGAGCGATCGGGTGCAATGTGATCTCAGTCGTGAAGCGCGACGAACAGGTGGTGGCCGCCAAGCACATGGGCGCGCATGAAATCGTGCAGACCACCAAAGTGCAAGACGTGGTGGAGGCAGTGCGTGCTCTCACTCCGCAAAAGCGTGGCTGCGACGTGGTGATCGAGGCCGTCGGCCGTCCCGAAGCCTGGGAGTGGACCGTCGAGATGGTCCGCAAAGGCGGCACCGTAAATTTCTTCGGTGGATGCGCCAGTGGAAGCAAGGTACAACTCGATACCAACCGCCTGCACTATTCCGAGATCACGCTGAAGGCTACGTTCCATCACACGCCGGAAACCGTGCGCCGTGCCTTCGGGTTGATCGCCGCCAAGAAGATTCGTCCCACGGACTACATCACCGGCGAAGCTCCGCTCTCGAGTTTGCAGAAGGTGCTGCGCCACATGCTGAACCGTGGCGGCGACATCAAAACCGCCATCATCCCCGGCCACTAAAGCATCGCTGGATTCTAGCCCCGGTAGGGGCGGCATGTGAAAGCCCGGCACGGAAGTGCCGGGGGCGAGAGGGAAGTGAGAACAAGTCCCGTAGGGACGGCACAGACTGTTCATCCCTACTCCGAAATGCACTTGCTGAATGACTCCTGCAACCACCACTGATTCCCGTGGCCCCATCACGCCGCCAACCGCGCTTGGCTGGAGCCGCCTGCCCGCCGCATACGCCATCCCTCCGTCTGCCCCCTCGCTCGAAGAAGCCCGCGAATACTGCCGTCACCTCGCCCGCACCCATTACGAGAACTTTTCCGTAGCCACATGGTTCCTGCCGAAAAAGCTCCGCCAGGATTTCCTGAATGTCTACGCCTATTGCCGCATCTCCGACGATCTGGCCGACGAAGTTGGAGACTCCGCGGCAGCCCTGGCATTACTGGACGAGTGGCAAGCCGAGCTCGATGCCTGCTATGCCGGCACTGCGCGCCATCCGGTTTTTGTCGCGCTCGCCGAGACCGTGCGCAAGTTCGAAATCCCCAAGCACGAGTTTTCCGATCTCTTGATCGCCTTCCGTCAAGACCAGACCGTCACCCGTTTCGAAACCTTCGACGATGTCCTCGGATACTGCCGCTATTCGGCGAATCCCGTGGGCCATCTTGTCCTCTATCTTTGTGGTCATCACGATGCCGGGCGCCAGCAGCTTGCCAACTACACCTGCACCGCGCTACAGTTGGCGAACTTTTGGCAGGACGTGAGCGTCGATTACGGCAAAGGGCGAATCTACCTTCCACTGGAAGATTTGCGGCGATATTCGGTGACCGAGGAAGACTTGGCGCAGAAGCGCAACACTCCGGCGTTCTGCGAGATGATGAAGTTTGAAGTGCAGCGGGCGCGCGACTGGTTTGGCCGCGGGCTGCCGCTGGTAAGCGGAGTAGACAAAGAGCTGGCCGTGGATATTGAGCTTTTCAGCCGCGGCGGGCAGGAGATTCTGAACGCCATCGAGCGCCAGGGCTTTGCCGTGCTCGGACGCCGTCCCCTCGTCTCAAAGCCGCGCAAGCTGGCGCTGTTGGCCCGGGCGGCGCTGGGGAAGTTGTTATGAGCGCGGGAGCGCAGCAGGTATCGATGCCGTGGAGTCCGGCTCCGGCCCAGCTCACCATGGCGTATTCCGTTTGCCGCGGAATCACGCGCGCCAGCGCGAAGAATTTTTACTACGCATTTCTGGTGCTCCCCAAGCGCAAGCGCCAGGCCCTGTGTGCCGTGTATGCCTTCATGCGCCGCTGCGATGACGTTGCCGACGACTCAAGCCTGAGCCTTGAGGCACGCCGCCTCAAGCTGGATACCTGGCTGGCCGCGTTGCATCGCGTGCAGCAGGGCCAGCCGAGCGACGATCCGATTCTGCTGGCGCTGACTGACGCGCAACGCAAATATACGATTCCCGCGGGCCTGTTGGACGAACTCGCGACGGGCACGGCGATGGATGTGGTGGAACCGGAACTTGAGAGTCCCAGATTTCATGGTCAAGGCGACCATGGTCAAGGCAACCATGGTCAAGGCACTCCAGTTTCCGCGAATCCTGCGGTTCCTGCGGTTACTGGGTTGACGGTCCGCTATCGCACATTCGACGATCTGAAAGTATATTGCTATGGAGTCGCGTCGGTCGTGGGGCGGGTGTGCATCCACATCTTCGGATATCGCGATCCCGCGGCCGAGCCGCTGGCCGAGCAATGCGGCCTAGCCTTCCAGCTCACCAACATTATTCGCGATGTGAAAGAAGATGCCGGGATGGGGCGGGTGTATTTGCCCGAAGAGGATCTGGCGAAGTTCGGGTTATCCGCGGCTGAACTGCTTGCGGCGCCGGATGCAGTCCGCTTCCGCCCGGTGCTTGCGCTCCAAGCCGGGCGTGCCCGCGAGTTCTACCAGGCCGGCGAGAAGCTCAGCGCCTATATTTCGGAAGACAGCCAACCCGCGCTGTGGGTGCTGGTCAACATCTATCGCAAGCTGCTGGAGAAAATCGCCGCGCGCCAGTACGACGTGTTCGGCGCCAAGGTGAGCCTCACCGTCGGCGAAAAGCTGCGCATTCTAGGGAAAGGTTTCCTGCGGCGCCTCACCTGATTCAGTGTGTGCGTGAGAGCTGAATTTCAGTAGAAGAGGTGGAATGGAATCATCAGATTCCAGCCCGACAGGGGCGGCATTCATTAGCCCCGAACGTAAGTCCGGGGTACGAGTGGGACAAAGAACGAGTCCCGACAGGGACGGTACGAGTTCTCACGCACACTCTTCAGCGCTGGGAAAGCCAAGGAGAGAATTACGTCCCGGAGGAGTCTGTGTCATAGCTTGGATTTCGTTTTTACAGTGGAACAATGCATCCGAGTCGCGCAGCGACGGCATTCATTAGCCCCGCACGTAAGTGCGGGGAAAGCAGAAGTGGAAGAGCAGGAGTCCCGTCAGGGACGACAGAAGTTCTCACGCACA
Organism: Acidobacteriaceae bacterium; assembly: GCA_003131585.1. GTDB lineage: Bacteria > Acidobacteriota > Terriglobia > Terriglobales > Acidobacteriaceae > Sulfotelmatobacter. Next base: position 11,702 of record PKVW01000050.1, on the reverse strand, counting down.
CGCGGAACGCCCGGTGAGAGCCTGCCCTGAGCGAAGTCGAAGGGAACCTGCGGTCGTTTTCGAGCGGCAACACCGTGGCTACACCGGCAACTAAGATTTCTGCATGATCCAAAATCCCACCCAACCCACCGTAGCCGTGGCCGGAGGCGGCCTCGCCGGTCTGGCGGCGGCGTGCGCGCTCGCCGCTTCCGGTTTTCGCGTCACGCTCTTCGAGCGCCGTCCTTATCTGGGCGGCCGCGCCTCTTCCTACGAACATCCCGGTACCGGCGAAATCATCGACAACTGCCAGCACGTGCTTTTTCGCGTCTGCACGAACCTGGTGGAGTTCTACCGGCGCATCGGCGTCGAAGACAAGATCCGCTGGTTCGACGAAATGACTTTTGTTGAGCTGGGAGGCCGCGCCAGCCTGATGCGTGCTTCTCCGCTGCCGGCGCCGCTGCACATTGCGCCGTCGTTTCTGCGCCTTCCGTTTCTGACCGGCAGGGACAAACTTGCAATTTCCCGCGCCATCGCAGCCCTCACGCTACGCGAGCAACCGGATACCGGGCAGTCTTTCTTGGAGTGGCTGCGGCGGCACACGCAAACGGAGAACGCCATCCAACGTTTCTGGAAGCCGATCCTGGTCAGCGCGCTGAGCGAAGACCTTGACCTGATTTCGATTTCGTCCGCGGCGCAGGTCGTGCGCGAGTCGATGAAGTCGCCGGCGGCGCGGCACATGGGCGTTCCGACTATTCCTTTGACCGCGCTCTACAACGCCGCGGGGGATTATCTGCGCGCGCGCGGCGGCGAAATTCAGTTTCGTGCCTCGCTGGAAACTTTTTCTCCCGGTCCCACCCAGACGCGGATTCGCGTGAGCGACAGGAACGACAAAAGCGACCGGAGCGACCGGCGCGACAGCGGCGACGCAGAAGAGGCGTTCGACTACCTCGTCATCGCTCTCCCGTTCGACGCCCTCGCCCGCGTGCTCCCGGAAACTCCAGAAGCTTTGCCCTTGCGCGAAAAACTCGCCCACTTCGAGTCCTCGCCCATCACCGGCATTCATCTTTGGTTCGACCGCCAGATCACCGCTCTCGATCACGCCGTCCTCCTCGACCGCACAATTCAGTGGATGTTCCACAAGTCGCGCCTGCTGGAGCGCGGCAGGGAAGGGCACGACTTTAGTCGTGCCAACAGCACGGCAGCTTCAGACCGGGCTTTAGCCCCTGAGGCGGACGGCAGCTATATCGAACTTGTCGTAAGCGCCTCGAAGAGCCTCATCGACAAGTCGCGCACCGAGATCGTTGACCTCGCCTTGAAAGAAGTCCGCGAGTTTTTCCCGGCGGCGCTNNCGGCGCGCGCGGCGAACCTGGTGAAGTCCACGGTGATCAAGGAAGTTCACGCCACCTACTCGCCGCGCCCTGGCATTGACGCCCACCGTCCGCAGCAAGCCACGGCGTGGCCCCGCGTCTTCCTCGCTGGAGACTGGACCGCCACCGGCTGGCCCGCCACCATGGAAGGCGCGGTGCGCAGCGGATACCTGGCGGCGGAGGCGCTTATGCGTACCGCAGGAATGAAGGATAAAAAGTTCCTCGCGCCCGATCTCTCCGCCTCCGGCTTCATGCGCCTGTTTCGTGGATGACGTTCATCCCCGGGGGCCCGGTTGGCCCAGCAATTTCCATGCTTCGCGATATTTCTCAAACTGCGGATGGCGGTCCTCCCTGGTTCCAAATGGATAAAGCGTAATGCCCAATCGTCCGCCAAGAGCTGGCGCGGGAATCACATACCAAATCTGCCGGCCGTGGGTTCGCTGGCCGCTGAACACCGCCGCTAGAAAGTCTATTTGCTTCGGGGTGTAGGGCATCCGTTTGCCGCTGGTCCTCCAGCATGTCCTCACCGAGAATCCGTTTTGATGCACAACTCCGCTGCCCTTGACCTGCACCCGCCAAAACCGCCGACGCCCTCTATCGAGGACCACGTCGTAGCGCTCGTTGTCGCCAATTGGCTTGGCCACGCCGAATCCGCGATTCGAGGCCTCGATCATGAACTGCATCTCGGACACGTCGCCCTGGTGCTTGGTCGTGTTTCTTACCTCGGGCGCAACGCGCCTCTTTTTCTGTGCTGCCCTTGCCGGCTTCGTCCCGCCCTGGAAACTTTCTCCGCGCTTCGCGTCGCCTCGTCCTGCCCCAGATCCCGACAGTCGTCCCATTGTCCCGGCACTCCGATCCCGGTTAAAAAAAAAGGCGCACGGCCATCCAAGGCCCTGCGCCATTGTTTTTACCCTCTATTATTAGAATATCAAACCCAAGGGGGTAATTGTGACATCGCCAGGGAGTTTATATTTCACATAGAATGAATGACTTACCTAGAAATCATCAACTTTAGGGTCTTGACAGAAAAAACAAAAGGCGCAAGCGGAGGGCCTGTTTTCGGATTTCTTGCACAGCCGCCGCCGCAGACGGCGTCGCGGTCGGGAGCTAGTTGTGGCCGATGCGCTCTTCGATCTTGGCGACAAAGTTCGGCGCGTGGCTTTTCATCAACTGCTGGATACCAGGCCCAAACTCGTGCAACAGGTTCATTCCCGCGTCATTGCCAACGGTCGAACGAAAATCGCTGAACGGCTCGGCAAAAGGCCGCCTCCAATATGGACGCGAGGCAGTGTCGGCGGCCACCGAAGTCAGAGCCCGCAGGAAATACGAAGTGTTCAGCCTGCCCTTTCCGGAGTCATCCCGCGTGACAAAAATGCGCGACGCCGCAAACGTGGCCCGGCCCATCAAGCTACCGCTGCTCACAGAGCGATACCCCGATTGCCGCTTCAGCGATGACGGATACAGGTACTTGCCAAAAATCGTATTCGAACCTTGTTGACCAGATGCCGCCATGTCGACAGCGGCAAATCCGCCTTGGCGCATCATGCCCGCGTTGCCACCCATCGCGGCAAATTTCAAAGGCGAGCGTGCTTCCTCGACGAAGACCTTAAATATCTGTTCCTGAGTTGCAGCCTGCACCCAGGGAGTATCCGGAAGGGAGGGACGCACGTTCTGGCACACTGCCCCGCCAGCAGCCAACAACAAGAAAGAAACGATCCCGACGGGTGCAATTTGCTTCACCATACCCTAGTCCCGAATCCTGTTTCCGAACCCTATTCTCGCAAGCGCCAGGCTCCTGCCGTCTGTTCGACGAATCGTCCGCAGGCCTACCCCGACGTTAGCACGCCATGTTCCATTAGTCTGAGCAACAGTGCTCATTCCCGCAGGCATAGAATCGGTCACAGAAAGAGATGCTCCGGTTGCCAGCGAAATTCAGCTTCCGCGTCTTATCCGCAACCTGTTTCGCCCTCCGCCCTTGCCCATTTAGGTCATCTCCAAATCGCCTTCGATTTTGGGTGGCGCAGCGCTTCCAGCGCTGCGATAAGAAGCAAGAGGAATGAGGGCTTTAGCCCCCGAGGTACCTGCTTCGTGTGGGACGGAGACACCTGTCCGTCGCATTTGAACCGATGGAATCTCCACCGCCCCAAGCACCACCGTGGAAGAGCGGCGCTTCAGCGGCCTGCCCTGAGCGAAGTCGAATGGGCCGCGTAAAGCCTCCAAAATCCGTGCTGGCTTCAGCCCCGGTGGTCGCATTTGGTGTCCACAACGAGTTTTTCCGCACGCCTGTTCAGCCGCGCCCGCCACGACCCCTGGCATGGAACCTGCTATGACCTTCTTTCCGCAGCCGGGGACCTTAGGAAAGCCCCACTTCCTGCAAAGGACGCGGGAAATGTGGCACCCGGTAAGATCAATGGGCTTTCACATACTCAGCTAGATTCGCTCCGTTGGGGCTTCCCCAGCCGGTGGGACAATCCCAATTCCTGTGCGAAGGTTTGGTTGCTTGTTTCCCGCAGTTTGGGGCGGGAAGGGAGGGGCGTTGGTTCTGCATGGCCCGCGCGCGTCAGACACACGAAAGCCCCGATAGTTAACCGCCGATTTGCGACGTTTTGCACAGGCCCCTTGTGACCGTTGACCCTGCAACCCTCCAACGGTCTTGACAAGTTTTCGGGCGGGGTGGGCTGATCTACCTCCCGGGCTCCTTGTTTCCGCCGAGGCAGCCCCCACCCGTCGCGGTTTCCGACGGGAGCCCGCCCTGAACGCAGCCGAAGGGTGAGGACCACGGCCATGGAGATCACTTTCCTCCGCAACAGGATAGATTCGAGATACAACTCTTGCGAAACCAGCGACGGTGAGGCGGCCTTTGTCGTGGTAAGTGCAAAAGGCGGGCCGGGCCGCCCGACTCAAGCGTGTTGCCGACACGCCGCGCGCGTGCTATAAAGGGCGGCACGGGCGAGGGGGCCGTGGAGGAGGCCGTCTTGTTTCTTTCTACCCTTCGTCATCGCGCGTTCGCGCAACCTTCCCAAGCGCTGTGGGAATCCGCGGTCCTGTTATTGCTGTCGATTATTGCTTTCTCATTGGGCCTGCCCGGCTGGATAGGCTGGGTGCTCGTTGCGTTTTCGCTAGCTTTTCTCTTTGCACATTTGTCGGGTGAGCGCTCGGCACCCATCACCAATTGGCTGCACGGTAACATCGGACTCACCGCGGGTTGGCTCCGAGAGAATCTTAAACTCGCAACGGTGTCTGCGCTCATCACTGTTTCCGGTTTTCTTGTCTTAAATTACACAAATGGACTTAAGCAGGAGATCGATCTTGTTAGATCGGCTTCTGACGCGGAGCGTAGTCAAAATTCTGAGGCAATCCGTAACAGGGACGAGAGAATTCAGAACCTACTCTCCGCAACCCTGAATGTCCCGGTTCTGCTTTCGCCGCAAAATGCTCGCAGCCGTGCGTCGGTCAAGCATGTTGTCCTGCAGTGGGCCTCGCAGCTCGCATACGAACATTACCTAGTGGAGATAACCCGCTTCGATAGTTTCGGCAAGTTCACGACCAAGCCGATTCCCGCCACCAACCCAGTGCAAATGAGTACGCTGTATCCGCCTGGCTTCACCGACAGCATCGGACCCGGGATCTATTTTTGGCGTGTGGCCGCGGGAGACCTTGATGCAGGGCGCGCCTCTCCTCAAGGCAGCTGGAGCGGGTACTATCGTTTCGATGTGTTTGGTTCGACGATCGATCGGATTCATCAGAATCACCGCCTCACCGTGGGTGTCACGTATAACCAGAATAGTGACTTCATGCGACGCAACGAGGATGGTGAGCCGTATGGTTTCGATGCGGAATTGATGGGTATCTTGTCAAAGAAACTCGGCTGCGACAGTGACCTCAACCCGAACTCATCGGTGTGGGGCCAGCCGCTGGTAATTGAATACCCTTCCATTGACAGCCTTTTGCGAATCGGGGTACTTGGTGGGGAAGTGGATCTAGCGCTCAGTTCGGTTACAAAAACGCTCTACAGAAAAAACCTTGGCATCAACTTCACCCAAGGTTACTTTGATTCGCATCTCGTCCTGCTGAGTAGACCGAGCGTCGGCGCGCTCGCAATAAGGGACGCGGAAGTGGGTGCCATTGAGAAAACCACAAACGCCGACGCGGTAAAGGAACTATGCCACGCGCGAAAGTGTACGCCAGTGCCGCTTAAATCGTTTCAGGACATGCTGAACGCGCTGGCGGATGGAACTGTAAAGTTTATCTTGGTGGACGAGGCGCTGAGCCTTCAAATGATCCACCATAAACAAGTGAGGGTTGTTATCCACGACGTTGCCAAAGCCCTCCCAAACTACGAGAGTCTTATCGGATATCCAAAAGAACAGTATGCTATTGCAACTCCAGACGAAGGTCTGGAGCTAAAACTAACCCGGATACTCGACGATTTACAAAGAGACGGTACTCTGCAACACTTGAAGGAAAAATACGAGTTGGCCGAAGGTCCGCCAGCAAAGGAATCTTATTAAATAGGTAGGGGCTGGGCTCTTCGCTAGGGGCTTGCCCCGCCCGTCGCATTTTTCGACGGGCAGGAGCACGAACGTCGGGATTGATTCGCCCGCAGCGTGCCGAGACGGGCCAACCCCCGGGGATTGCAAATCTTGCGCCACCACCACAGAGCGCGTGTGTGCGTTCAGCGACTCCGAACTAGCCCGCCAGCAGCGCCACGCCCGCCGCCACCAGACTCGCGGCGATCCACCTCCGCCGGTCCACGCGTTCATGCAAAAAGATTTTCGCGGCGACGGCGTTGCCGATGAAGGTGAGGGAAGCGGCGGCGGGGGCGACCAGGCTTACGTCTCCCCAGGAGAGCGCGAACAGCAGGCTGAAGAAGGCTACGGCCATGGCTAGGACGCCGAAAAGAAAGTTGGGATTGCCGAGCGTACGGCCGATCACGGTACCGAAACCGGCGCGGCGCCATAACGCTCCCACGTCGCCGACTTGCTTCATGGCGCGGGCCAGAAGCACATCGCCCACGACCGAAGCGAAGACAATGACGAAGATTGCGCTCCAGGTGTAGACGGCTTTCATCGCTCAACTCCGCTGGCAGCCGCGGTGGCGCGGGGTTCGTCCTCGGCGGGATGCGCGGCGGGATGCGTAGGGGGATGCGTAGTAAGAGACGGGCCGCCGGCCACAAATCCCACGCCTCCGGTGATCAAAGCGATTCCCAGCCAGCGCAGCGGACTGACCTGCTCGTGCAGCAGAAATCTTGCGACCAGGGCAAGCAGCACGTAGCCGAGCGAAGTTGCGGGCAGAACGTAGGTGAGATCGGCCCAGGAGAGCGCGGTCATGTAAGTGGCGAAAAACGCCAGCAGGAGAAGAATCCCGATCGCGACCCACGGATTGAGCACGGCGAAGATGACGCCTTGCAGATGATTGAGCGAGATGCTGCCGGTTTGCTTCATCCCATGCGAGAGCATAGAGTCTCCCGCCGCGGCGAAGACCGTGACTCCGGCCAGCACAAGATACTTGCGAAAGGTCACTGGAAGTTTAGGTGGTCCGGCTTTTTATTGTCATCCTGAAGCGCCTGCTTTTGGCGCTGAAGGATCTGATGTGCCGCGCGAACCTGCTCGCGTTCTTTGCCGGAATGCGAAACCGCGCGTTCGGCGCGCATCCTTGATACCGCTCTACGATGCCGCTCTACGCCTTGACGAGCTCGGCGGCGGCCTCGTCGCTGTGCCGCTTGACCAACTTGTTGCGCGCGGAGCGCAGCTTCAGGAAGGTCTTCGCCTCGCGGTAAAGGCGTTTGCGGTCGTTGCTGTCGAACACGGCCTTCCTCAGGATGCGGTAGACAGCCTTGGGCCGGAAGTAATACTCGTCGTAGAAACGGTGTACGGCGGAAAGAATCTCGTCGGCGGGCAGGCCGGGATACTGGATGTGCGCCAGTTGGTGGCCGCCTTCATCCACCATCTTGTTGTCGCCCACCATGAAGCCGTTCTTCACCGCATAGTCATAAAGCTCGGTGCCGGGGTAGGCGTGGGCCACGGAGACCTGAATGGTTTCAACGTCGAGCTCTTTGGCGAAGGCGATGGTGTTGTTGATGGTTTCAGGAGTCTCGCCCGGCAGGCCCATGATGAAGTCGCCGTGGATGACCAGGCCGAGTTTGTGACAGTCCTTGGTGAACTGGCGGGCGCGCTCGACGGTTGCGCCCTTCTTGATGTTCTTCAGAATCTGCGGATCGCCGGACTCATAGCCGACGATGAGCAGGCGGCAGCCGGCTTCCTTCATCGCCTTCAGCGTCTCGAAATCGGTGGTCACGCGCGAGGTGCAGGACCAGGTGAGGCCCAGTGGCTTCAGCTTGGCGCATAACTCGATGGTGCGCGCCTTCTGGATGTTGAAGGTGTCGTCATCGAAGAAGAATTCTTTTACCTGCGGCCAGTATTGCTTCACCTTCGACATTTCGTTCGCCACATCGTCGGTGGAGCGCTTGCGCCAGGGATGCCCGCTCAAGGTTTGCGGCCACAGGCAGAACGTGCATTGCGCGGGGCAGCCCCGCGTGGTGTAGAGCGAGACGTAGGGGTTCAGCAGAAACGGCACGTTGTAACGGGTGACGTCGAGATCGCGCTTGTAGACGTCGGTGACGTGCGGAAGAGAATCGAGATCCTGAATCTGCGGCGCATCGGGATTGTGGACGACCGCCCCATCTTTCAGGAAGGAGATTCCGGCGATGTCTTCCAGAGGCTTGCCCTTGGCGTAGTCGACGACGGCGTAGTCGAATTCTTTGCGGGCAACGAAATCGATCGAAGGACAATCGCGCAAAGACTTCTCCGGCAGCACGCTCACGTGCGGCCCCACGAAAGCAATCTTGATCTTCGGGTTCGCGGCCTTAATCGCCTTGGAGAGACCGATGTCGCCAGGAAATCCCGGTGTCGAGGTGAACAGCACCAGAAACTCGTAGTCCTTTGCGATCTCAATCGTCTGCTCCGCCGAAACATAATGCGGCGGCGCATCCAGCAGCCGCGCCCCCTCCAGCATCCCCGCCGGATAAGCCAGCCACACCGGATACCAATAACTTTCGATCTCGCGAGTGGCGGGCCAACGGGAGCCGGCGCCGCCGTCGAAATTCTCGAAGGAAGGAGGATTCAAGAACAGTGTTTTAAGAGGCATAGTGGGTGAGAGGTTATTTTACCATCCGGATGCGGTTGATGCGGCCAATGTGGCGAAAAACCAGTATTTATGCAGGTTCGTCCTGCGTGCGGGCGATGCGGGCCACGGTTATTTCGTTCCCAGGGCCCAGCTTTCCAGATCTCCTGTGGCGCGCATGAGCGCGACCTGGCTGCGTTCGAGTTCGAACATGACATCCTGTAACGCGATCAGGCGTTCGCCGGCTTGAGTTCGGGCATCGTCGAGATCGTGCAGGTTGGCGCTGGAGGAATCCATGCGAGTTTGAACGGCTGCGACATTTTTCTGGGCGATCTCATACTCGAGTTCCGCCACGTCGCGGGCCGCCTGCATTCGGGTGACGGAGCGTTGCAGGCGCAAGGTTTCCTCGGAGACCTGGTTGCGCGCCGCTTCCGCCTGCGTCTTTGCTTTGAAGGCTTCCGACTCAGCCTCTTGCACGCGGGCGTGCTGGGCCAGGTTTAAGAACGGGAGGTGAATGGCGACCCCCACGGTGGCGTTGTTGGGCTGGAAGTGTTTGTAGTAGGCGTCATAGTTATTGTAGGTGGCGAGGTTGGCGTACTGGGCGGCAAAGTCGACGCTGGGCCACAGGGACTTGCGTTCGCCCTTGACCCGCAAATATTGCGCGCGCGCATGTTCGACAGCCGCTTGCACCGCGGGGTTCGCGTCCGTGTCTTTGTCAGTGTCTTTGCCGGAGAAATCCCGCTCTTGTTTTATCGCGGGCAGAGGGGGGACCGACTCAGGAGCTATTTCGATGGAGGCAGCCGGCATTCCCGTCAGCCGGGAAAGATGTTCGCGGAGAACGTCGGATGCTCCGGCGGCCTCGGTCAGGCGCAAACGCACGCGCGCCATCGAGAGACGAGCTTTGGCGCCATCCATTTCGCTGTCGACGCCTTCTTTAACGCGTTGAGCGATGGCTACTTCCATTTTCGCGGCCGCAGGTTCGGCCTCGCGCAGCCGCCCCGAACGCCGCTCCCATTTCGCCAGTTCGGCATAGGTCAGCACGGTGTCCTGAATGATCTGGTTGCGTTGGTCTTTGGTGCGGAGGGCGGTGACGGCGAAGTCGGACTGCGCGGCGCGAATGAAATCCTTTAGCGCCGGATTGATGAGCGCGGATTGCGCATTTACGTTGAAGAGCGAAGGAGCGGCGCCTTCGAGGCTGAGGGGAAAGCCATCGGACCAGCCAATGCCCGCACCCGCGGTCAGTTGAGGAATGTAGCTATTGCGCAGTTCGCGGTAGCTGGCGGAGGCGTGCTGTTCGTCGGCGGCCGCGATACTGACGCCGGTGGCATGTTTCAGCGCGAGTTCGACCGCGCGGTGGAGCGTGACAGGCTCGGCCAGCAGGGAAGCGGCGGGGAACAGGAGGGCCGCCAGCAAGAGTTTATGAATGCGCATACCGCACCATGATTCAATTTTCATTGTTCTCACCTTTGTGACACCTGGGAGGATTCTACGGACAATCCGATGCGAGACATAATGATAACGGCGAGCCAGATCCAGCGCCCGAACCCGGCGCGGAGAGTGAGAGTCCTCAGGGGCTAAGCGCGACAGGCGCCAACGTTAAGGCAGAATTCCTTCCGAGTGGCCCGGCAGTCGCCCCATGGGAATCCTCGCGACTACCGCCGTTGTCCGAGAAGTGGTAGCGGACCTCCATCGATTGCACGGGCTATACCGAGCGCGAAAAAAAAGAGGGCTGGTAGCGATGCGATGCAATCGTTACCAGCCCGTTTGGCTGCTTGATTTGGCGAAGACCGCGCGGCTATGCTGCCCTGCCGGCGGCGGCTAGCGCGCAATCAATGCGGCTTTTCCGCGGGAGGACGGCTCTCCGGCTTTGGTGCAGTTTGGCGCGGCGCCTGGCGCTGCTCCATCTGCTGCTGCTGAGTGGCGTGCTTTTGCTCGACCTGCTGCGTTTGCTGAGCGTGGCGCTGCTCCATCTGCTGGTTTTGTGTTGCGGTATAGTTTTTCTGGGTGGCTTGCTGGTGATCTTTCTCCTGCTGCTGCTGCAGCTTCTGGTGATCCTGCGTTTGCTGGGCAGCTAGTTTGTCCTGTTGCTGCTGATATTTCTTGTCGGTTGCGGCGTTGCCGGTGTTTGGCGGCGTGGACTGGTGCGGCTGCAATTCACTGGCGTGATTGTTGGCGGTGGGACGAGCTTCAGCGGCATTTTCTGGACGGCTTTCCGTGGCGGGGCGATTTTCATTTCCCGGACGCACTTCATTGCCGCGTGCGGCACCGGCCGGAGGAGCCTTATACTCGCCGCCCGCTTGTCTGGAAGCTACAGCGCCAGTTTTGAAATCACCGGGTTTGGCAGTAGCCGCGATGGGCGGCTTGCCGTGGTTGGCGGAAGCGCGCAGTTCGGGATTATTGCGGGCCTCCTGAACGTGCTGCGTTTGCGCGGCTACCGGACCGACATGGTGCTCGTTTGCGTAAGCTTCTTCTTGCGGCGTGGAACGCGCTTCAACGCCACCGCTACCACCGTTGTAGCTGACGTGATTTTCGGAAACATTGGTTACCGTGACGTTGTAGGTGTTGTGAATGATGGTGGTGTTAACGTGATTTACGTAAGTATTGTAGGAGAAGCGACCACCTTCCCAGCGACCCCCCTCATACCCAACACCGCCGTAGCCGAAGCCGTAATTGATGCCGCCGTAGAAGCCCACCTGCGGGCCCCAATATCCCTCATGGAAAAGGAACGCGCTGCCACCCCAGCCCCAATAACCTGGAGTCCAGAGGAAGCCGACCTGGGGCGCCTCGACCCACGTGCCGGGCACCCAGTAGTAGCCATCATCGTCGTCATAGCCCCAGTAACCGGGGGTCCATAGGTCGCCGTCCGCGGGACAGATTGGCTGCTCGTAAACGGGAAGCGCCGGAGGACCGAAGTTCACGGAAACGCCGATACCGATTTGAGCGAATGCACTGTGGGAGAAAACCAGCAACACAAACGAAAACAGCAGCGAGCGAACAGCAACCGTAGTACGCATGGTGCTCCTTCTGCCTGCTCATCCTTAATTTATTGCCCCCGCAATTTATTGCTCCCGTACGGCGAGGGCTCACGAGCGCGGATTTGAGCGGCGGGTCCGTCAAATGTGGTCGGACAACTCGATACAGTCTACCGATTTGGAAAAATAAATTCCACCGATACGGGCGATGGGTAGTGGGTCAGTTTGAAAAACACGTCCCCGCAGCGGCTTCTATGAGACG
>PKVW01000028.1 GCA_003131585.1 Acidobacteriaceae bacterium | reverse complement strand
CGTCTCATCCCATCTAAAGCCGGTTAGTATTGGGTGCTTGGATCGCAGCGCTGGAAGCGCTGCGCCACCCAAAATCCTACGCTGCAGGAGTCGCCAGAACAGTGGCAGTGGAGCAGTTTTCGCTGGTACTCCTCAGGCGAAGCAGCCCCGTCCGGATCAACGATACGGACATTTTGGTGATGGCAATTCGCCCGCCGGCGCCGTGATCGAATCGGTTTCACTTGCCACTCATCGCGTGCTGGGGTGCCCCATGTCTCGCTGTTTTTGTGAGACATGGGAATACGGCTGAGACCTAGCCTCTATGATGGCTCCTCTTTGACCTCAGCGAGAACCTTCTTTGCAAGGGTGTGCATTAACTGATCCTCTCCTAGGTTTGATCGTGGTCCGAGCAGGTCAAAAAATGCGGACACGGTCTCTGCACCGCGCTCGGAGGCGAGGAGCAGCGCAAGTTGATAAATGCAGACGCCCTTTTGAACGGAGGGAGCCTTCGGTGCGCTGGGCCAAGCCTCTGCCCTGCACCTTTTCATAAACTCCGGGATTGACTTGCGGTGAGTCTTCAGCGCACCGCGGAGGTCTTCAAGCTTTGTAATCCCGACCAAGTTGAGGAGCTTCGAGCGCAGCTCCAACACTGAGTCACTCAAAGCAGTAGTGATGGAAAACCCAAGTAATGATGACACCACGCCATCAACTTCGCCGACGACGGGCTCCTGCTCGGTGAATGTCCTGAGTGAAACCGCGTCCACTGGAATGTCGGGAACCCTGGCTTCTACCTGCAAGGCGACGGAGCGTCCGTAGTCAGCGCGGAGCTTCCGAATTTCCACAAACTCACGACCCGCGAGCTCGAAAAGCGCGGCAATAATCGAGAATCTTCGCTTCACGTCGTTCGGATACGCGTCCTTAAGGTCGTACCATTCATGCTCAATTTCTGACCATGCGTGACCAAGAATCGACGTGACCTGAATCTCACAGCAGACGCCGGCAAAATGCTTGTACTCAACGTCCGATGTCCGCCTATCTAGGTGAGAGCAGATCAGGTTGACCGCGCGATAGCCGAATCTGTCAGGGTCTGTGCTCCGCTTATCGACTGACTCTTTCTTGTCGATCTTGAACTGTTCCTCGACTACCCCCACGACGCGGTCGATTTCGTCGTCGTAGTAGGTGATCACCCGAAGGCCGGCGAGATCTGTTATGTCGTCTAGCTTTACGTAATCTTTGGCCGGATCGAGATATTTTTCCTTGAGTTTCTTCTTGGTTTTCACCCGTGCCTGGACGGATTGATATCTGATATCGGCGTCTTGCAGGCAGGCCTCGATCAGAGCCTTGGTTTTAGCGCAGAAGGTGGTGAGCGTTGGCTGGCGCTCTTCGAATTCCGCGAGGACGTTTCCGACATCCGTTTTCGGCATGCTCGCTTTGCGGATATCTGTCATGCTGTTGCGATCTAGCCACGTTTTGTTAACCGAACGGCAAATTTAAGGGCCGGCACTTCCTTGGCGGAGCCCTGCGCGAGCGCCTGGCCCTTACCGGTCAAGGAGCCATTCAACTCAAGCGTGAGATCTTGACCCGTTGTGTTAAACACGCTCCGCGCTCCTTCAATGAAAGGCGACGATTTCAGGGTAGCTTGGAAATGTCCTTCTTTGAGTGTGTAGGTCCCTACGTAGAAGTATGTGCCGTCGCCGCCCAGAACTTTCCCACTCTTAAAAACGGCCACGCCGCCCCCAAAGGAACCAGCGCTGCTTCCGAACTCGGCAGTCCACAAACCATCCATGTCTTGCGCCATAGCTAGCTCCGAAAAGGCCCGTCGGGAAGGTCCCGCCTACCACCCTCGGGTCTGCAACATCTGTGCCTCATCCATCCCCGACACGGCCAAGCCTTTCATCGCTCCAGTCAAATCTTCGCTGACTTCAAGTAACACTTTAGGGTCATTGAAGTGGGTGGCGGCTTTGACGATGGCGCGGGCGCGCTTTTCGGCTTCGGCGGGATCGGCGAACGTAGTGCTGTCTTGCATGAAGATGCCGCTGCCTACGAAGACGGCTTCGGCGCCGAGCTGCATGACGAGGGAGGCGTCGGCGGGGGTGGCGATGCCTCCGGCGGAGAAATTGGGGACGGGGAGCTTGCCGGTTTTGGCGACCAGCTTGATGAGTTCGTAGGGCGCGCCGTGCTCCTTGGCCTTCGCATAAAGCTCTTCTTCGCCGAGGACGGTGAGGATGCGCATCTCCTGCACGATCTGGCGGATGTGCTTGACGGCGTGGACTACGTCGCCGGTACCGGCCTCACCCTTGGTGCGGATCATGCACGCGCCTTCGGCGATGCGGCGCAGGGCTTCGCCGAGATTGCGCGCGCCGCAGACGAATGGGACTTTGAAGGCGTGCTTGTCGACGTGGTGAGCTTCGTCGGCGGGGGTGAGGACTTCGGATTCGTCGATGTAATCGACGCCGAGCTCCTGCAAGATTTGCGCTTCGGCGAAATGTCCGATGCGGCACTTGGCCATGACCGGGATGGAAACGGTGGCCATGATCTCGCGGATTTTCTTGGGTGAGGCCATGCGTGCGACGCCGCCTTCGGCGCGGATTTGCGCGGGCACGCGCTCAAGAGCCATTACGGCGACGGCTCCAGCCTTTTCGGCGATAGATGCCTGCTCGGCGTTGGTCACGTCCATGACTACGCCGCCTTTGAGCATTTCGGCGAGGCCGGTTTTGAGGCGGAGACTGGTGTCGTTGGAGCCGTTGTGTTTGGACATGGAGAACCCTTTCGCAATCGCGAAGGATGGGCGCGAAGCGCCTTGTAACAGTTCATTTTACAACGGCGAAGGGGTGCTTCGCCGAATTCTACCTTTTGAATAGAAGAATCAACGTTACGCCTGCGGCGATGAAACTCCATAGACCGATGGCGACAACGCGTTCGATCCGCTTGACCCTCGGCGAACGCCTAGGAGTGTTGTTAGAGCTTCGATAAACGCCGTAAATTCTGAGGCCGAGCGCTAGAGCCACCAAAATTCCAGTGGGGATACGAACGGCATTCGGTGCGTCCCACTAAATCTGTTTGTCGCGGAGCAACATGGTCGAGCTGATTTAGGGATATTAACCGATCAGTCGATGCTATCGAGAGTACGCGCTAAAGACACGGCAGTCATTAGCGGTATCAGCAGTTGCGGTCCCCTGTGGGGACTATCGGTTCCCTTCTTCTCCGTTGACCTAGGACTTACGTCCTGGGCTATTATCTGCCGCCCCTACGGGGCTATTTCGGCGCTACCGCTCCACATATTTGGCGAACATCTTTTCGGGATCAATGGCGATGAAGAGGCCGTGGCTGCGGGCGAGGACTTCGTCCTTGTCATTGAGAATCTCGGCGGCGTTGACGTGAGTGCGGCCGCGGACTTTTATTTCGCGGCCTTCGACGCGAAGGGGTTTGTGCAAAGGCACCGGCTTGAGGTATTCGACCGTCATTTCGCGAGTGAGGGCGACGACGTGATGGAGCTTGTTCACTTTGCCCATGGCGTCGTCGAGGATGGAAGCGATGATGCCGCCATGGCAGTGCCCGGGCGGGCCGGTATAACGCTTGCTCAGCCGGAAGCGGCAGACGAAAGTTTGACGTTCTTCGTTGAGGATGAACTTTAGGCGCATGCCGCCGGGGTTGTTCATGCCGCAGACGAAGCAGTTGTTCTTCTGCATCTTGACGTAGCGGGTGTCGTGGCCTTGAGACTTCGCTGGCATGGGGTTGATTTTAACCTGCCGGGGAGGGCCCGCGGCGGTGGGCTGGGAGGCTGGTGCCGTCCCTGCGGGACTCGCTCTTTCGGCCACTTGTCCCCGGACTTACGTCCGGGGCTAATGAATTCCGTCGCTTCGCGACTCAAGGGGCGATTCGGTTGCTGCTTCTAACTTCGGCCCGAATCCTGTATACATATCGGTTTTGGAAATCTTTGGATTGGAGCCCTCCGTGAAACTGAATCGACCGACTGCTAACAGTTCTGCTCCGAGTACCTCGGGGGCTAAAGCCCACTGCAACAGGGGGACGCTGATCGCAGCGCTGAAGCGCTGCGCCACCCAAAATCATTCTTTCTTCCAGCTACAATCATTCTTCCAGCCAAAATCATTCTTCTTCCTGCCAAAATTATTCTTCTTCCGCGGTTTGTCTACGGAGTGTCCTCGTCGTTCTGCTGCTGTGGGTCGGATCTGCCGGGGCCGCGCAGAAACCGCAGGATCAGGATAAGGATGCGGACAAGAAGCCGCTGCCGGCTACGCCTGCGCAACCCGCGAAGAAAGACCAGAAGAAGGATCAAAGGAAGGACGAGAAAAAGGCCAAGGACAAGGATAAGGATAAGGATAAAGACAAAGAGGAGAAGAAGGGTGGTATGACGGCCGAGACGTTTTCCGGGCTGAAGTTCCGCTCGATTGGGCCGGCGGTGGCTTCCGGGCGCGTGATGGCCATTGCGGTGAATCCGAAGAACAAGTTTGAGTATTACGTGGGTGTGGCCTCGGGCGGAGTTTGGAAGACGGTGAACGATGGCACGACCTGGACTCCGGTGTTCGACAAAGAAGGATCGTATTCCATCGGATGGGTCACACTGGATCCGAACGATGCGGCGGTGGTGTGGGTGGGGGCGGGCGAGAGCAATAGCCAGCGCAGCGTTTCTTATGGCGATGGGATTTACCGGTCGGATGATGGCGGAAAAAGTTGGCAGAACCTGGGGTTGAAGAAATCAGAACATATTGGGCGGGTGGTGGTTGATCCTCGGGATTCGAAGGTGGTTTATGTGGCGGCGGAAGGGCCGCTGTGGGGGCCGGGCGGCGATCGCGGTCTTTATAAGACGAGCGACGGCGGGAAGAACTGGAAGGCCGTGCTGACCATCAGCGAGAACACGGGCGTGACGGATGTGGCGATTGATGGGTCGAACCCTGACATTGTTTATGCGGCGGCGTATCAGCGGCGGCGGCACGTGTTCACGCTAATCGATGGCGGTCCGGAGAGTGCGATCTACAAATCGACGGACGCTGGGGTCACGTGGAACAAACTGAAGTCCGGTCTGCCGACGGTCGATATGGGACGAATCGGCATAGCAGTTTCTCCGGTCGATCCGAGCGTGGTGTATGCCACGATTGAGGCCGCGGATGGGAAGGGCGGCATTTTCCGGTCGACTGACCGGGGCGCGGCCTGGGAACGGCAGAATGAATTCGATGTGGGCGCAATGTATTACGCGCGGGTCATTGCCGATCCGAAAAACGTGGACCGCATCTTCGTCATGAACGTGAGCCTGCGCGAATCGCTCGACGGCGGGAAGACGTTGCATAAGGTGGAGGAGACGAATCATCACGGGGACAATCATGCGCTCTGGATCGACCCCGACAACACCAAGCACTGGCTTCTGGGCTCGGATGGCGGCATGGCCGAAACCTGGGATGATTCGAAGAGCTGGCAATTCAAGGCGAACCTGCCGACGGTGCAGTTCTACGACGTGGCCGTGGACAATGCGCTTCCCTTCTACAACGTGTGCGGCGGAACGCAGGATAATTTTTCGTGGTGCGGGCCGGCGCGCACGCGCAATCTGAACGGGATTATGAATTCCGACTGGTACGTCACCACGGGCGGCGACGGATTCCACTCGCAGGTGGATCCGGTGGACGCGAACACGGTTTATTCGGAATCGCAATACGGAGTGCTGGTGCGCTACGACAAGCCGACGGGGCAGGAACTTGTGCTGCAGCCGCAGGAGGGCAAGGGCGAACATGCGCTGCGCTGGAATTGGGATTCGCCGGTGATTATCAGTCCGCACGCGCATACGCGGATATATTTTGCGGCCAACAAACTTTTTCGCAGCGATGACCGGGGCGACACCTGGAAGGCGATCAGCGGCGACCTTACGCGGCAGACCGACCGCAACAAACTGCCGGTGATGGGAAAGGTGTGGAACCCGGACGCGGTGGCCAAGAACCAGTCGACGTCGTTCTACGGAAACATTGTCGCATTGACGGAGTCGCCGAAAAGAGAAGGGCTGATCTACGCGGGCACCGACGACGGGCTGATTCAAGTCACCGCCGATGGCGGGCAGAGTTGGACGAAGTACGAGAAGTTTGCCGGGGTTCCGGAGACGACCTACGTGAGCCGGCTGTCGGCTTCGCAACACGATGCCGATACGGTTTACGCCGCGTTCGACAATCACAAGAACGAAGACTTCAAACCCTACCTGCTGCGATCGACGGACGCGGGCAAGACCTGGACTTCGATTGCGGGAGGCTTACCAGAAAATGGACCCGTACTGGCCTTCACGGAAGACTCGGCGAATGCCGGCCTGCTATTTGCGGGCACCGAGTTTGGCGCGTTCTTCACCATCGATGACGGCCAGCACTGGGTGCAACTCAAGGGTGGCCTGCCCACGATCGCGGTGCGCGACATGGTCATGCAAGCGCGCGAAGGCGATCTGGTGATTGCGACTTTCGGGCGCGGCTTCTACGTGCTGGACGACATCACGGCGCTGCGGCGGATCAAGCCTGAATCTTTGGAACAGCCAGCGGCGCTGTTTCCGGTGAAAGATTCTCTGCTGTACATCGAGCGGCATCCGCTGGGTGGTCCGAAGAAAGGGTTTCAAGGGGATGGCTTTTACACGGCGGACAACCCTCCGTATGGGGCGGTCTTCACGGCTTACTTGAAAGAGAAGCGGAAGACGAAGAAGGAAAAACGTCAGGAAGCGGAGAAAGACGCGGCTAAGAAAAATCAGACGCTGGCTTATCCGACGCACGATGAGTTGCGGGCCGAGGCGGAGGAAAGCAAGCCGGAGACGTACTTCGTGGTCTATGACGAATCCGGTGCGGCGATTCGGCGCGTGGAGGGCAGCATCGAGTCAGGCTTTCAGCGGGCGGCGTGGGACCTGCGCTATCCCGCCGCTTCCTTGCGCGAGCATACCGAAGAAGGGGAAGACTTTCCGCCGGCTGGCGCACAAGGACCGCTGGTGATTTCCGGGACCTACTCGGTGCGCCTGTACCAGAAAGTGGATGGCACGGTTACCGAATTGGCTGGGGCGCAGACCTTCAAGGTCGTGACTGACGGTGGGTCTTCATTGAATGCGGCGGATCGTGCGGCACAAGAGGAATTTCAGCGCAAGGTGGCTCGTCTTTACCGGGCAGTCTCGGGCGCACTGCACACGGCCGATGACGTAGAAGCGCGATTGAAAGCGATTCGCGGGGCGCTGCGGGAAACGCCCGCGGCGGAAAAGCAACTGGGTGCGGCGGCGGATGCGATCGAGCGGACGAATCGTGCGCTCCTGCGTGCGCTGCGCGGAGATACCGACTTGCAGAAGCGCAACGAACCGGTGCCATCGTCGATCAACGATCGCGTCAACGCCATTCTGGAGGGCGAACGCTTCGCTCTCACCAAGCCGACGCAAACTCACCTTGACGATTACAACATTGCCGCCGCCGAATTCGCCGAGCAGCTAGGCCAGCTTCGTGCGCTGGTTGAGGTTGATCTGGCTAAGCTGGAGAAAGATATGGAGGCTGCGGGAGCGCCTTGGACTCCGGGACGGGTGCCGGAGTGGCGGGAAAAATAGGACCTGGCCACCGATTTTCAGGGATTCACACGGACCAAGAAGGCAAAGTCTTCACAACAGGGGACACAGAGGAACACAGAGGAATTCTAACGAGCGGGGTTTTCATTTCCTGTCCTGAGCTTTGTTTTTCTTCGTGGGAATCGGTGGCTGATTTGTTTTCTTGAGGAACTCGATTGCATTATCCTCAAGCGGCTGTGGTAAACTCGCCGCCGACCGTTTGCTGGCGCTGTGGGGCGTGGCAACCGCGGTGGGAAATCGTCTCGTATCGTTTCGTGTCGGGGAGGACTGGGGAATGGGCCTCGCGTTACTGGTCGTCATCTGGCTAATCACTTTCGCCAGCACATACTTCTTTGTCGCCAAGACCTGGTGGCTGCCGGTTGGGGCCGCCGATGCCGCGGGCTTTATCGACGGACAATTCGCCCTCACGTTCGTACTGATGGGAATTATTTTCGTGGCGGCACAACTGTCGCTGGGCTACCTGGCGTGGAGATACCGGGAGCAGCCTTCCTCGCCGCCGGTCGATTATTCGCACGGCAATATGAAGCTCGAACTGGTGTGGACGGTGCTGACCACGGTGCTGTTCGTCGGGTTGAACCTGATGGGGAGCAGCGTTTGGGCCAGCCAGCGCTTTGACCAGGCGGGAGCGGGCGCGGTGCAGGTCGAGGTGACGGGCATGCAGTTTGCCTGGTACTTCCGCTATCCGGGGCCTGACGGAAGATACGGTGGGACGAGCGTCCAGCTGATGGATCCCTCGGCCGGGGGCGAAGCCGCCGTGGGGCTGAACACTTCCGATCCGGCGGCCAAGGATGATGTGGTCACGGGCACGATGTATCTGCCGGTGGACCGCGAGGTCGATCTAAGTCTGCGCTCGGTGGATGTGATTCACAGCTTCTTTGTGCCCTCGTTGCGCTTCAAGCAGGATGCAGTGCCAGGACTCAACATTCACATGCACTTCAAGCCGACGGCGATTGGCGATTACGAAATTGCCTGCGCCGAACTTTGCGGGCTGGGCCATTACAAGATGCACGGCATGGTGAAAGTCGTCAGCCAGGGAGATTTCGACAAGTGGCTGGCGGCACGGGAGGCGGAGAAACAATAAATGGCGACCTCGGTTAGCGCTCACGCGCACGCTGGCCCTCAGGGCTTCATTCGAAAATATATTTTCAGCCTCGATCACAAAGTCATTGGCATTCAGTATTTCTTCCTGGCGCTGACGGCGGTATGGGTCGGGATGTTTCTGTCGCTGCTGATGCGGCTTCACCTGGTCTGGCCGACAGCCATTCTGCCCATCGTGGGCCAGATCAAGCCGGAGACTTATCTCAGCCTGCTCACCATGCATGGAACCATCATGGTGTTCTTCGTGCTGACCACGGCGCCGCAGGGGGGATTTGGAAATTACTTTCTGCCGATTCAGATCGGGGCGCCGGATATGGCGTTCCCGGTCCTGAACATGCTTTCGTTCTGGACGACCTTCGTGGCCTTCGTGATCATGCTCGCGGCATTCTTCGTCACAGGAGGAGCGCCGCTGCACGGGTGGACGGGGTATCCGCCGCTCAGCGCGATCCCACAAGCCGGGCCGGGCGAAGGACTCGGCGCCGATCTGTGGATCACCAGCATTGCGATCTTTTGTTTAGCGTCGCTGATGGGCGCGTTGAATTTTCTCACGACAACGCTCGATATGCGGGCCAAGGGCATGACCATGATGCGCATGCCGTTGACGGTGTGGTCTTGGTTCATCACGGCGATTCTCGGCCTACTGGCGTTCGGCGTGCTGCTTTCCGCGGGCATCCTGCTGTTGATGGATCGAAACCTCGGCACCAGTTTTTATGTGCCGCTGGTGGTGGTGAACGGACAGATCCTGGGGCATAAGGGCGGCTCGCCCTTGCTGTGGCAGCATCTGTTCTGGTTCTTCGGGCATCCCGAGGTCTATATCGCCATTCTGCCGGGCATGGGCGTGACCTCGCAGATTCTTTCGACGTTCTCGCGCAAGCCGATCTTCGGCTACAAGATGATCGCGT
>PKVW01000032.1 GCA_003131585.1 Acidobacteriaceae bacterium | reverse complement strand
GTTGAGCGTTTGCCGGGTGACGCCGAGGACCTCCGCTCCCTCGGTGACGGACAGGCCCAAGGGTTCAAGACACGCGGTTCGGATACTGCGTCCGGGGTGCGGCGGGTTTTTCATCGGCATGGTGTCTCGCTCCTTAACTCTTGCTTGCCTAGTGGTAGTCGGTCAGTGCAACGTCAAACGCATCCCCGCCTTCAAAGCGGAAGATAATTCGCCAATTCGCCCGTACCGTAACCGACCAAAAGCCTTTCAGTTCGCCTTTCAACGGGTGCAGGCGATAACCGGGAAGGTTCATGGCCTGCGGCGTCTCGGCTTCGTCGAGCCGGGCGAGAATATCTTCAACGGTGTCTAGCAAGTCGGGGCGTATCCCGCTACGGTCTCCGCGCTCATAAAGTCGTTGGAGACCGCGATGCTTGATGCTCCTAATCATTATGGTACACCGTAAAGTGTACATTGTCACTTGTCAAGGTTGGCGGGTGGGCCACATTAGCGGGCTTGGTTGTCCATTGGCCTTCGACATATGGTACCATTTATGTTACCATTGTTGCGGATGTAAGAAAATAATGGCTTTGACCAGAGATTTCAAAGAAACAGTTCGCGCCCGAGTGCAACGCGATCCCGCTTTCCGCAGAGAACTTCTTCGCGAGGGACTGGAGAGTTTTCTTGCAGGGGACGTGGAAACCGGAAAGAGCGTGCTGCGCGACTACATCAACGCCACCATTGGCTTCCACGAGTTGGCAGCGATCACACATCGCTCTCCCAAGAGTTTGATGAGGATGCTCGGCCCTTCAGGAAATCCTTACGCCCGACACCTCTTCGAGATTGTTTCCTGTCTTCAGAAAAAGACCGGTGTTCACTTCCAGCTCAAGGCATTGGCAGCTACAGGGGGGCGTTAGGGATTGTCAGCCAGGCCAAAGTCGGCGAGGTTTTCACCTTCCAACTGGAGAGCGATCGCTTCCCTCAGATTCTGCGCCAGTTCGTCTAGCGTTTTTCCCTGAGTAACGACGGGCAGATCGAGGCACTCGCCGACGAAATGGCTCTCGCCTTTGAAAATATGGACTTGGATAATCTTCTTCATCTTGCGTTATAGTAACCCCTCGCCGAAGGGGCAGGCAATCCAAGCGTAGGTTCCGAGGTTCCGAGATAACTAAAACGCCATCCAGCGGGGCCGGATGGCGTTTTGTTGTTGTGAAGCGGGTTGGGTGTTGCCTGCTCAGATCAACCGCCGGGCTGCGCCCGGCCGGACAGCCGAGGGCGGCTGTCCCCACATTCGCCATCTTGCACAAGAGCCGGCGGGACGCCGGCGCTACTTACTCCGCGCCTCCGCTTCGGATGCGCATGCCGTAGAACGAGCGGTAGACGAAGAAGAACGAGACGAGGAAGAAAGCCAGCGCCAGGACATTCGTGATGGTTGTGCCTTGGTCTCGGGACAATGTTACCGCCAACTCGACCGCCAGCAGGCCAAACAAGGTGGTGAACTTGATGACCGGGTTGAGGGCCACGGAAGAAGTGTCCTTGAAGGGGTCGCCGACGGTGTCGCCGATGACGGTGGCATCGTGCAGCGGAGTTCCCTTCTGCTTCATTTCGACTTCGACGATCTTCTTGGCATTGTCCCAGGCGGCGCCGGCGTTGGCCATAAAGATTGCCTGATAGAGGCCGAAGACGGCGATGGAGATGAGGTAACCGACGAAGAAGAAGGGCTCGACGAAGGCGAAGGCCAGCGTGCCAAAGAATACCGCGATGAAGATGTTCAACATTCCCTTCTGGGCGTACTTGGTGCAGATCTCCACCACCTTCTTGCTGTCCTCAACGGAAGCTCTCTCCACGCCTTCGAGCTTGATGTTGGCCTTGATGAACTCGACGGCGCGGTAAGCGCCGGTGGTGACGGCCTGGGTGGAAGCGCCGGTGAACCAGTAAATCATGGCGCCGCCGGTAATCAAGCCGAGGAAGAACGGGGCGTGCAGAAGCGAGAGCTTGTCCACGTTCTCGGTAAGTCCGTTGGTAAGCGCCATGATGATGGAGAAAATCATGGTAGTGGCGCCGACGACGGCGGTGCCGATGAGCACGGGTTTCGCCGTGGCTTTGAAGGTGTTGCCGGCGCCGTCGTTGGCTTCGAGCAGGTGCTTGGCGCGTTCGAAGTGGACCGGAAGGTTGAAGTCCTTCCGGATTTCGGCTACGACGTTTGGAACCTGCTCGATCAGCGAGAGTTCGTAGACCGATTGAGCGTTGTCGGTGACCGGGCCATAGGAATCGACGGCGATGGTCACGGGGCCCATGCCGAGAAATCCGAAGGCCACCAGTCCGAAGGCAAAGACCGCGGGCGCGAGCATGGTAGCCGCCAATGCCAAGCCCATGGTGCTGAAGTAATAGGCGATGGACATGAGGATGACCATCGACAGGCCAAGATAGTAGGCGGAAAAATTTCCGGAGACGAAGCCGGAGAGAATGCCGAGCGAAGCGCCGCCTTCTTCCGCGGAGGTGACGACTTCTTTCACGTGCCGCGATTCGGTGGAGGTGAACACCTTCACCAGCTCGGGAATGACCGCGCCGGCCAGCGTGCCGCAGGAGATGATAATGGCAAGCTTCCACCACTGGGAGTTGTCGCCGCCCAGCTCGGGAATAATGAAGAAGGAAACCAGGAAGGTCAGCCCGATGGAGACGAGCGAGGTGAGCCACACCAGAGTCGTGAGAGGCGTTTCGAAATTCATGTCATCCACATTGCCGAAGCGGGCCTTGGCGATGGCGGCATTGAGGAAGTAGGAAACGGCGCTGGCCACCAGCATCATGACGCGCATGACGAAAATCCACACCAAGAGCTGGACTTGGACAGTGGCCTGGACCTGCGGATTGGGGTTCCTGATGCCCAGAAGAATGAATGTAATGAGAGCCACGCCGGTAACGCCGTAGGTTTCGAAGCCGTCGGCGGAAGGCCCGACGGAGTCGCCGGCATTGTCCCCGGTGCAATCGGCGATGACGCCGGGATTGCGGGCGTCATCTTCCTTGATTTTGAAGACGATCTTCATCAGGTCGGAGCCGATGTCGGCAATCTTGGTGAAGATGCCGCCGGCGATACGCAGCACGGCCGCGCCCAAGGACTCGCCGATGGCGAAGCCGATGAAGCAGGGGCCGGCATAGTCGCCCGGAACGAACAGCAGGATGATGAGCATGATGAGCAGCTCGACACTGATCAGCATCATGCCAATGCTCATGCCGGCTTCGAGCGGAATCTGGTAGACGGGGAAGGGTTTGCCGGGCAAGGACGCGAACGCGGTGCGGGAGTTGGCGAATGTGTTCACGCGAATGCCGAACCAGGCCACGCCGTAACTGCCCGCGATCCCGACCAGACTGAACGCCAGGATGATGGCGACGCGCATGGCTTCCATATGCTCGAGCAAGCCAAAGTAGAGCAGGATGATGACGGCGATGAAAACCCACAACAGCAGAATGAACCGTCCCTGGGTGATCAGGTAGGTCTTGCAGGTCTCGTAGATGAGTTCCGAGATTTCGCGCATGGAGCGATGCACCGGCAGGTTTTTGAGGCGCATATAGATGACCATGCCGAAGCCGAAGCCGAAGATGCAGAACAGAATGCCGATCAGAAGCAGGCGGTGGCCGTCGATGGCGCCATTCAGGAAGCTGACCGAGGAAAGGTCAGGGAGTTTCAGCGAGGCTTCGCCGCTGGCGGCTTCGCTCGAAGAAGCAGGTTGAGCCAGGGCCGCAACGGCGCCGAGGGCAAGCAGGCTAGCCACAGCCAGAGTCTTTTTCAGGAAAGTCTTTCTTAGGAAGGTCTTTCTTAGGGAACCAGCCAGGAAGCCAGTTGCCCCGCGGCGTGCTTGGAACGCAGCAGTGGCGAGCCAGGTGCGCATAATGAGTCCTCCAAATGAGTCGGGTTTCAGGAATTTAAAAACGTGTTTAGGTACTGCCTTCCGGCGAGACATCCCACGTTCGAGCACGCCCAGCGCAGCCCACGGGGAACTCAGTCGCCGGAATTCCGAACACGCTTCCACCGCAAAACCAAACACGGAGTGTTGGAGCTTGGCCGCGTCGGAGTTCACGCCCAGGCTGGCCGGAGAAATTAAGCCTCTGCTCCGAGCATCCCAGCGCAAAACGGATTTTATAATGTTGTAACAAAAGGGTCAATCGTGGCCTGGTGGAGAAAGTCAGCGAAGGCCCGATCGCGGCGGAGATCACTGCTACAGATGCTTGCACTGTCGGTGATGAGGCGACCTCTCTCTTATGGCGAGACGGGAGTCTTGCGGGAGTGTGCACGTTCTTGCAACTTTCCCAAACGATGGCCGTTTCGCCCGGGACTAAGCGAGTCGATCTGGCGTCGAGCAAAGTTCTCTGACTGCCGCTCTGCGCGAAAGCCTTGCCCAGTGCCGGGTTCGTGGCTCTAGGTACTTTATTCTCCATTGCATTCTTTTCGCGAGCGGCATAGACTCGGCGAGCCGTTTTGCTCTTCGCAAAAACGGTTTCTTGTCTCGGCAAAGAAAAACCCAGAGGAGGAATATAGTGAAAACAACGCTTCTCGCAGTCGCGTTATTGGTAACGCTCAGCCTCGCAGCGATGGCAGCTAATCCCAATAAGCCTTCCCCATCGATTCATCGCGCTGGCGACGCATCGCAACCAGAGGTAAAGGGCTTTAATAGTCACACCCCGAACCCGCCAGCCCTGTGCTCCCCGTGTTTTTTCTATGGTGGTGATCTCAACCCGTCCGCCCTGAACGCGGCCGGCATGTCGGATGAGAATACTCTGCTCATCCCTAACTCCAGCACCTATGGCTCGATCGACATTCCCACCGGAGTGACGGCGAACGTATGGGGCATTGTGTTTAACGTGCAAGCTGACGCTGCCTTCGATCCGCTGCTGGCTACCTATGACGTGCGCACGGGCGTTTCGGAAGGCAACGGCGGGACCAGCATCGCTTCCGGCACCGGTACCGCAGTGGTGGCAGCGACCGGCCGCAATTTCATCGGCCTGAACGAGTACACCGTTGCAGTGACCTGGTCTACGCCGGTCGCCGTAACAGCGGGAGAGTACTGGTTCAACGTAACGCCGCAGTGCCTGAATACGCTGGACGGAAGTTGCAGCGTTTTCCGGCAGTTCGTATCGAATACCACGTCGCTGACCAACAACCTTCGAGGCTCCTGGCAGCCCGCTCACGAAATGTTCTTGAACTCGCCGGCCTTCGGACTCACTTGGGCCAACTGGTGCGATGCGAGCGTAGCGGGTTTCAACCAAATACAGTGCGGTCGCATGTCATTCGGCGTGATCGGACACGAATAGCGATTTGATTGCAACCACGTTAGAGATCGCAGGGACAACCTGCACAAGATAGCGAAAAAATCGAACAGGAGGAATCGAGTGAAAACGACGCTTTTCGCAGCAGCTTTAGTGGTAGCGCTAACTCTCTCAGCGGCAGCGGCCCAGAAGCCGCCGGTATCGCAACATCTCGCTGGCAATCCGAACTCGGCGGGTCCGTTCGCCCCCCAAGGCATCCCCCCATCTCTATGCGACCCTTGCATATTCTATGGCGGCGACCTGAACACGTCCGACTTTAATGCCGCGGGCATGTCGGATGAAAATACGCTTTTGATCCCCGGCAGTTCCACTTACGGCAATTACAACGTGGTTAACGGAGTGACCGTCACTGGAATCCTGTTTAACATCCAGGCGGACGCGAACTTCGATCCTGTCACCGGCAGCTATGACGTTAGGACCGGCGTCTCGGAAGGCAACGGCGGAACAAGCCTCGCTTCAGGCACTGGCAGCATCCAGGTGGCGGCGACAGGCCGCAACTTTATCGGTCTGAACGAATACTCCGTGGCCATTCAGCTCTCTACACCATTGGTGCTGACGCCCGGCGCATATTGGTTCAACGTCACCCCGAACTGCACGAACGGCGCGCAGGATGGCAGCTGCTCGGTTGGAAGGTTTTTTGTCTCTAATACAACGCAAAGGACCAACAACGTAGTAGGCGGAAACCAATCTGACCACCAGATGTACTTGAACTCGCCTGCCTTCGGGCTCAGTTGGGCCAACTGGTGTGACGCGTCCGTGGCGGGATTCAACAAAAGCCAATGCCGGGACATGTCCTTCGGTTTGATGGGGACGCACAACTAACGCACCGCTAGTTTGCAGTTTTGGCAACAATTTGAGAGAAGCCGAGATCCCTTCGGCTTCTCTTTTTTGTTTGGCCGACTTCGCGCTATGGCCGCTTGCGCAAATAAGCGAGCGCCTTAAGTCCAATAAGTGCGATCAAGCGAGCGATACTGAATTGCCTCGGCAATGTGCTTGGGTTCGATGGGGGCGGTTTCTTCGATATCCGCAATGGTCCGCGCCACTTTCAGGATGCGGTCATGAGCGCGGGCGCTGAGTCCCTGCTGGGTCATGGCGCGCTCCAGCAGCCGTTCACAATCGGGAGAAAGCTCGCAGAATGCGCGAATATGGCGCGATGACATCTGCGCGTTGCAATAAATCTTTTCCCGGGAAGAAGCGAAACGCTCGAGCTGCTTTTGGCGGGTGCGCATGACGCGCTCGCGAATCTTCGCCGAGCTTTCCGGTTCGTTGGTCGATCGCATTTCTTTGTAGTTCACCGCGGGCACGTCGATGTGAATGTCGATGCGATCCATGAGCGGGCCGGAGATTTTCGAGATGTAGCGCTGGATCATTGGGGTGGTGCACTGGCACTCTCGCGTGCGGTCGTTGCGGAAACCGCAGGGACAGGGATTCATCGCCGCGGCCAGCATGAAGCGCGCGGGAAACGTCAGGGACATGGCGGCGCGGGCAATGGTGACCGAGCCATCCTCCAACGGCTGGCGCAAGACTTCGAGGACGTTGCGGGGGAACTCCGGGAGCTCGTCGAGAAACAGCAGTCCGTTGTGGGAGAGCGAAACTTCGCCGGGGCGCGGGATTACGCCTCCGCCAATCAGCCCGGCGTCGGAGATGGTGTGATGCGGCGAGCGGTACGGGCGCTTGCCCACGAGGCCGCTGCCGGGATCAAGCACTCCGGCGACGCTGTGGATCTTGGTAGTCTCGAGCGCTTCTTCAAAGGTGAGCGGGGGCAGGATGGTCGGCATGCGCTTGGCCAGCATGGTTTTGCCCGAGCCCGGCGGGCCGATCATCAGAATGTTATGGCCTCCGGCGCAGGAGATCTCGATCGCACGCTTGGCGGTCTGCTGGCCGCGGACGTCTTTGAAGTCGACCAGGAATTCCTGCGATTCGCGCAGCAGCGCGTCCCCATCGGCTTTCAACGGGACGATTCCATTGCCCGAGTTCACAAAGTGGATTACATCCAGCAGCGAACGCACGGGGTAAACATCGACTCCGCCGACCATCGCGGCTTCGCGGGCATT
This sequence comes from Acidobacteriaceae bacterium, assembly GCA_003131585.1. GTDB lineage: Bacteria > Acidobacteriota > Terriglobia > Terriglobales > Acidobacteriaceae > Sulfotelmatobacter. Next base: position 22,838 of record PKVW01000032.1, on the reverse strand, counting down.
GGCCTCGGGCACAACCAGCTTTGAAATTTTACGGGTGCGAGCCTCGAGGGCAATGGGCAGCGTACCGCGAATGCCGCGCACTCCGCCGTCGAGGGATAACTCTCCGACGAACAGGCAGTCGTCGATCGCTTTCTGCGTCAGGCCGCCGTATGCGCCCACGATGCCGAGCGCCATGGGCAGGTCGAACCCCGAGCCTTCTTTTTTGATATCGGCGGGCGCCAGGTTGATGGTGATGTGCGTGGGCGGAATATCGTAGCCGCAATTCTTCAGCGCGGCCCGCACCCGGTCGCGGCTCTCACGTACCGCTGCATCGGGAAGGCCGACGGTGTGAAAGTGGTCCTGATCGGTTTTGATGCCGGAGCAGTCGACCTCCACCTGAATGATGTTGGCGTCGATGCCATAGACCGCGGCGCTGAGGGTCTTGTAGAGCATGGGCGCTCCGGGCGAGACATCCTTCGTGCCGCAGTCGGCACACCAAGGCCTGATTCCGGAATCTGGCTAGAGTACGCGTATGGAGGTGGGCTGCGCTGTGACGGATGTCACAGGGTCGGGCTGTGGATTTGTGAGGGAAGGTCGGTACCGTCCTAATTTGAAAAACACTAACACTCCGTTTGGATTCTATTGACTCACTCCCCGATATTTCCACATCCCCCGTGTGACATCTGACCTTGTACCACCAAAGAAATTGCGCGATCATGGTCGAGGCCGTGACGGTCGCGTGAACCCCCATCGTCGCGTCCCTAAGTCCTTTGTTTCACGGATTTTAGTATCTAAGTTCTTTGCCATCCGGATTTTGCGGGGAATTTCCTGCTAACCGGATGATTCCATTACACCCCAGGGGGGAGGGGTACCGAGAGGAGAGACTGAGGCACACGCAAAGGGACCCCGAATCAACCAGCTTGCCTGGAATTTATTTTGCTGAAGAAATTCACAGCGAAGCAATCGGCAACCTTCAGTGCGAACTCTGGTCTCGCTCGGCCAGAAACCTGTTCTGACATTGTTTGGCGGAGGATAGCAATTCGCTGAAATCGGGGGTTCCGCGAAGTTTCCCCAGAAGCGGGTCGGTTTGCAGGGCGGTGTAGGCACAATAGTTTTGTGCAATGGCTTTTTTCAGCAACCGTAGAGCGGCATCCTTCTGTCCACAGTAGGAGAGCAAGGCTCCGACGGAGTACAGAGGCTCGACATCGGCTCCCGCAAGCGCGGTTGCTTCGATCTTCTGCGCGGCTTGGTCGCATTGCGAGGAGTGCGGCGGATCAATGCAGGATCGAATCAGATCGCGACCATTTAACGGAGATTCCGACGCGCTCTGGATAGTTTTTCGTGCCTCGGCCAGTTTGCCCTGGCCCAGGAGAATGGCAGCGGTCTGCATGGCGGCATATTCCGAGCCGGCATCGAGGCGAACAAACTCCATCGCCCTCTGGGCCTGGCCTAGTTGCACAAATGGCCCCGAGCATGAACGGAGTTGGTAGTTGCCGCGATCCAAGGCGAGTGCGGAGTCGCACTCGTGCGCGGAATCGTCCAGCAATCCGGCATAGCGCAGAACATAGGCCAAGGCGAAGTGGGCCATCGCGCTGGCCGGGCGGCGCTTGACCAGTGCTGAGGCTTGGGCGTAGGCGTGGGCAGTGTCGCCTCGATCCGACTGCCGGGCAATCAACCAGGCAGCGGCAGAAATCAAGTTGGGATCGAGCGCCAGGGCCCGTTCCATAGCCGAGTCCGAACGCTTGAGCATCAGTTCGCCGCCGACACCATACGCACCGCTGAAGTAGTAACGCAGCCCCAAGGCCTCCCAAACCGGTGCGTAGGTGGGGTCAATACCTACGGCACGTTCCAGCATCGCGATCGCATCCTTGTTGGGAGCGACATCATGGGGAAGAGCGATGCTACGCAAATACAAATCGTAGGCCTCTTCGCTCTTGGGTCGAGTGCCCGATTCACCCGCGGATGACAACCCTCCCAGCACAGGGACCAAGCCCTGCCGAACTCTGGAGGTGATTTGTTCCTGCATCGCAATCTTGTCGGACGCCGCAACCCTGATGGTGTCTCGCCAAATACTGCGGTTATTCGCGACATCGACGGCTTCCAGTGTGATCTCCAACTGGTTACCTTCCGTGAGGTAGTGTCCCGTCACGATGGAGGTCACGCCCATCTCCCGGCCAGCCTGTTGCAAGTCCAGGGTCGGCCCGCTGTACTTGCTGGTTGTGGCAAAGGGACGGATCGAAAACGAAGGCACGTAGCTCAGCGCAGTCGCAATTTCATCGGGCAGGGCAAGTTGTAGAAAGTCAGTGCTCTCGTCGGCGCCCACATTCTGGAAGGGCAGCACCGCGATGGCCTTCGAGATTGCAGCTTCTACGGGAGAGACAGCGGGATGCCTGGACTGCCAGAGGAAGAGGGCCATTACGATTGCGGCGATCACGCCCACCGCCCCGGCAGCGACCCACGGAAGCCGGCTCTTGCGAGAAAAATGCGCCGGCTCAATCGCTGCCGCCGATCTGCCGCTTTCCGTGTCCCGCTTCAGCCGTTGCAAGTCCGTGCGAAGGTCCGAGGCGTGCTGGTAACGCAGGTTGCGATCTTTTTCCAGACACTTGTGGAGGATGCGTTCCAGTTCGGCCGGCAGGTCGGGACTCAGCCGCACGGCGGAGGTGGGTGCTCCGTCCAGAATGGCTTTGAAGATGACTGCGGAACTTTCGCCACGGAATGGCGGAATGCGCGTCGCCATCTCGTAGAGCACGGCGCCGAAGGAAAACAAATCGCTCCGCCCATCTATTTCTCTCGCCCGCGCCTGCTCCGGAGACATATAGGCCACGGTGCCCAGGGTAGAGCCGTGGCTGGTGAGATGCTGTGCGTCGATGGTAGCGGTTAGACCGTTCGTCGATGCACCCTGGCTCGGCGAGTTGGCCGCGGGCGCCAGCTTCGCCACCCCGAAGTCAAGAATCTTAGCGTGACCGCGCTGGGTGACGAAAATATTGGCGGGCTTGATGTCGCGGTGAACGATGCCGGCCGCGTGAGCGGCGTCCAGCGCGTCGGCAATCTCGATGGACAGTGACAGCAGAGTTTCGTTTTCCAAAGGCGGTCCGGCGATCAAATGCTTCAGCGTAACGCCATCGAGAAACTCCATGGCGATGAAGGCCTGACCCTCCTGCTCGCCGATGTCGTAAATGGTGCAGATGTTGGGATGGTTCAATGCGGACGCGGCTTGGGCTTCGCGTTGAAAGCGGGCGAGTGCCTGCGGGTCGCGGGCAACTTCATCCGGCAAGAACTTCAGGGCGACGAAGCGGTGCAGGCGCGTGTCTTCAGCTTTGTAGACAACCCCCATGCCGCCGCCACCCAGCTTCTCGACGATGCGGTAATGCGAGATGGTTTGACCGATCACTTGTGAAGCACGCTCTGCGCGGCCATGTTAGCGGCCATCCAGATTAGGGGCCAATCCGGGGCAGTCAATTATCGCAGACACAGTTGCTCAAAATCGGCCCGGCGTACCAGATTCTCCAACAACAACGGTTGTTCCGTCCCGTTACTATTAAGTACGATGGTTCGAGTGATAGACGGTTTTGTCGTTCGACGAACGCGAGACCAGGTGACTCCCCCATGATCCAGGCCTCTCCCGGCAGCCCTCGACACTCCCGCCCTCCGCAGAACCGTCCTCCGCAGAACCGTCCTCCGCAAAACCGTCCTCCGCAAAATCTGGAGCGCGAAGAATCGCAGCTTTGGCGATGGATTCTCCTGTTTATGGTCCTGCTGGCTGCGGGCTTTGCCGCGCTCGCCTGGGAGCGGCTGGAAAGCCTGCCTTACCACTTAGGCCCAATGGCGTTGGGCGTATTGATCTTGTCCGTGCTTCTAGCCGTGTATGCCTATGGCCGGCGGCGGGAAGTCGGCGAGCTCAAGCTGCTGCTTCAGAATTTGCAGGAACACGTGGGCGCCGCTCCCTCCGAGGATCAACTTGACCAACTCAACGAGATGATCGCGCGCTCGCAGCGCAGTTTCAAGGAGCTGATTGACTCCCTCGAAGATGGCGCTTGCGCCGTTTCACTGGACGGCACACTGCGCACAGTCAACAAAAGCGTCAGCGATCTCGTGGGACTTCCCTACACGGCGATCGTGGGAAAGAAGTTTTTCGACTTTCTCGAAGAACCAACCCGCGGCAGCGTGGAAGCCGGACTGGCGCGTTTTCTGGAGAAGAGACACTGGGCCGGCACAGTCCGCGTGCGTTTCAAGAGCAGCGCCCGGCCACTCTACTTCGATTGTGTTCTCAATGCCATCGTCAAGAGTGGCGAGGTGGTTGGGGTCAGCGTGCTGGGACGGGATGTGACCGGACAACACGAAAAAGAGCTTCGCTTCACCGAACTTTTCGAGACCCTGCAGGAAGGCGCCTATTTCAGCACGCCGGAGGGCAGACTCCTCGACGCCAATCCCGCGCTGGTGAGCATTCTGGGCTATGCGACGAAAGAGGAATTACTCGCGCTCGACCCAGGCCGGCTGAACGTCGATCCCGCAGAAGAGCCCGTGCTGGGCCGTGCCCCCGACGATCGCGGCGGCGTGCGCGCGAGAGAGATTACGCTCCGAAAGAAGGATGGAACTCCCGCGGCTTTTCTCGAGTCCTCCCGCGCCGTCTGGGACGCTTCGGGCAAGCTGATTCGTTACCAGGGCACACTGGTCGACATCACCGAGAGGCGCAAGCTGGAGCGGCAACTGCTGCAGCAGGAGGAATTCCGCCGGCACTTGCTGGAGAGTTTTCCCGATCTCATTCTCGTGGTCGATCTGCAGGAGCGCTATACCTTCGTGAGCTCACGCGTGCGCGACCTGCTCGGGTACCGGCCCGAGGATCTGCTGGGCAAGAGGATCTCCGAAACCGAGGATCACTCGCCGGAACTGGCGGCGCTCTACCATGAGGTCGCGGCCGGCACCGAAATTTTTGGAGCCGCGGAATACGGCGCCCGTCATCGCAATGGCAGCTGGCGTACCATGCGCGCCTCCGCCAGCCAGCTCTTTGACGCCGATTCCACGCTCGGCGGCGTGATCGTTTCCGTACGCGACATTACGACGGAAAAAAAGCTGGAGCAGCAGATCGTTCAGAGCGAGCGCTTGGCCGCCATGGGCGCGATGATCGGCGGCGTTGCCCACGAACTCAACAATCCGCTGACCAGCATCCTGGGGGTCAGCGAGCTTCTGCAAGACAGTCAAACCACAGACGCCGCGCGCAAGCAAGTCGCCATCCTGCAGCAGCAGGCCCGCCGCGCCGCCGAGATCGTTCACAACCTCACCTACTTCTCGAGTCCGCCGGCGCCGGGGAAAACTCGCGTCAGTCTTGGGGAGATCGCCGAACGCACGCTCAATCTGCACGCCTACTCGCTGCGGAAGAACAGCATCGCCGTGGACTTTCTCCGTGAGCCCGGGGTGCCCTATGTGGAAGGCGACCCCCACCAGTTGATGCAAGTCTTTCTGAACTTGATCCTGAACGCCGAGCAGGCCATTCGCGAAACTCGCGACCGCGGAACGTTGCGCATCCGCCTGGGAAGCAGCGGGGAGTCGGTTTGGGCCAGCTTTCACGATGACGGTCCGGGGATCCCCGCCGACATCCTGGCCAGCATCTTCGATCCCTTCTACACGACGAAGCGGCCAGGGCGCGGAACCGGGCTCGGGCTCAGCATCTGCAAGTCGGTCATGAAGGAACACAACGGCACCATCGAAGCCGCCAACGCCCCCGGAGGGGGAGCGGTCTTCACCGTCACCCTGCGCGCGGCTGCCACGTCAGGCTAGTGGCAGCTTGCCTCGCTGGAGATTCGCCATACCAGCGCTTTGTTGACGGTCACTTCCCGTCGATGCGTACGCAATCCAACGCTGCATTTCCGCCAGCCCGCTAATCTCGCTCCACTGCCATGGCCACGGCGTTGCCCCCACCCAGACACAGCGCGGCGATCCCGCGCTTCGCGTTGCGACGGGCCATCTCATAGATCAAAGTCACCAGCACCCGAGCGCCGCTGGCTCCGATGGGATGCCCGATGGCGACCGCGCCGCCATTCACATTGACCTTATTGGGATCGAGCCCAAGCTCCCGCATCACGCCCAGCGCCTGCACCGAGAAAGCTTCGTTGAGTTCGTACAGATCGACGTCTTCGTTTTTCCAGCCGGTCTTCTCCCAGATCTTTCGCACCGCGCCCACGGGAGCCATCATCACCCACTTCGGCTCGACGCCACTGGTCGCCTGCGCCACAATTCGCGCCATGGGCTGCGCGCCCAGTTCCTGCGCCCGCTGTCCACTCGTCACCACGACCGCGGCGGCGCCGTCATTCACTCCTGGAGCGTTACCGGCGGTCACGGTTCCATCTTTCTTGAAGGCGGGCTTCAACGAACGCAGCACTTCGATGGTCGTATCCTCGCGCGGGGACTCGTCCTTGTCGAAGAGCACCGGGGCTTCGCCTCGCTTCTTCGCAGGAATTTCTACCGGCACGATCTGAGACTTGAACCGGCACTCCTTGATCGCGGCCACTGCCTTGCGGTGCGAGTGCACCGCGAACTCATCCTGCTCTTCGCGCGTGATGCCGTATTTTTCGGCCACGTTCTCACCGGTGATACCCATGTGATAGTTGTTGTAAATGTCCCACAGTCCGTCGTGCACCATGGAATCGATCACCTGCCCGTTTCCCAGGCGGTATCCCTTGCGTGCCTGGGGCAACAGATAGGGAGCGTTGGTCATCGATTCCATGCCGCCCGCCACCACGATGGAACTGTTCCCGGTCTGCACCGCTTGCGCCGCCAGAGCCACCGCTTTCAATCCGGAGCCACAAACCTTGTTGATTGTCATGGCACCTGTCGCCGGCGACAATCCTCCGAAGATTGCCGCCTGGCGGGCCGGATTTTGTCCCAGTCCTGCGGGGAGGACGTTGCCCATGATGCATTCGTCGACCTGATCGGCATTCAATCCGGCGCGCTTCACCGCCTCGCGCACAACGACGGCGCCCAACTGCACGGCGCTCAAATCGCTGAGGCCGCCCTGAAATTTTCCCACTGCCGTACGACAACCAGAAACGATGACAACATCATCGAAAGCCGCCATTGATCATGCTCCCGCGAAGATATCGCAACTGTCATTATAGATGCAGCAGCCAGCGACAGTGATGAACTTCTGCGAGCAGTCGCGTCGCCGTGATCACCTGCACCTGAACCCTCGACACATGCGACGGCGGAATCGCCGCCGCCTCTTCATCTCTTGCGATTGCATGCTCGCGACGTATTCCGATGGAGCGACGTGGAGATTTTCTTGTTCACGCTGGTCGCTCGGTGACTTTGGTACAACACCGCTCGCTACACCGCATGCATTTTTTTCTTGACTTCATTTTTCATTAACTCTATACAATCAATAAGTTGCAACAAAAGAGCGTTGCAGATTTTTCCATGAACAATGGAAGGGAGAATAGAAACAATGGCAACCAAGAAAAAGGCAAAGAAGAAAAAGAAGCATTAAGAAGGTCAGTACGAAGTCAAGAAAGGGGGACGCCGAAAGCGTCCCCTAAGTTTTTGCGCGGAAGACTGGTGCGCGGACTCGCGGATCAATCCAACGGCTTCCCTCCACTCGTCTCAAGATTCGGGATGAGATTCAGAACCCGCTTTTCCCGGGCTGGGCATAATCCCCGGAACGCGCAAAACGTACAGTGAAAGCCAACCTTAGGCTCGAAGTTCCCGGCAGCGATGCCACGCGCCACATCCAGCACTCGTTCTCGCGCCTGCGCCAATTGAAACTCCGTACGCTTCGAGAAAACAGGAACGTTCCCTTCGAGATTATGAAACACCAATTCGCCCACGCGGTATCCCCACTTCTCGCGCGCGGCCATGGCGTAGATCGAAAGCTGCAGGCTCTCGTCCGCGTCCTCCTGTGATCGGGCCTTGCCGGTCTTGTAGTCCAGGATCGTCACGCTCCCATCGGCCGTACGGTCTATTCGGTCGATTCGTCCAGCAACCTTCGTCCCGGCGACCTGCACTTCAAACCATTCTTCCGTGTGCAGAACCTCCGGTGCGGGAGCCAAGCGCGTCGCGGCCAGAAAATCCCGCAACTGCTCCAGCCCTTGCTTCAAGTACAGGTTCCGCTGATAGTCGTCCTGGATTCCAGACGCGGCCAAGTCGTCACGAAACAGTTGCATCAACTCGTCGTCGGTCTGTGTCCTGCCCAGGCGGGCGGAATCATAGTAGGTACGAAGTACGCGATGCATGGCTGCCCCGTACTGGACGGCCGCGTGGACCTGCTGCGACAACTTCCATTCCCGTTCAAACTTGAACTGCAAAGGACAAGTCTCATAGGTCTCCACTGCCGTCGCGCTCAATCGTGCGTCCAGCCCTTCGATGGCCGGGAGCGCAAGCCACGCTGCCAGCCGGGAGCCCTCGGGATGAGCCGCATCCACTGCCGCCGCAATTTCTATCAACTCGGGCTGCGAAGGCAGCGCCGCCCGCGCCCTGAGCCACGGTTGCAGTTCCGGGTTGCCGATCAGTTCGCGCATTAGCCCTGCTGGTGTTTTGTCGCGGCCTAGTCCCTGCTTTCCATAAATGTGCAGTGAATCCCTGGCCCGCGTCATCGCCACATAGAAAAGACGGCGCTCTTCCTGATCGTAGAGCGTTTTGTCATCGCCCCCCGCAGCCGAGTCCGGATCGCGCAACTCTCTGGGAAACTCCACCAGCGTCTCCCGGTAGCTGGCGGGGAACGAACCACTGGTCGCGCGCAGAATGAAAACATGTGCGAACTCGAGTCCTTTGGCTCCGTGCACAGTCATCAGGCGTACGGCGTCCTCATTCTCTTTCGACGTCATCGGAATCACTCCGCCCGCCTCGCGAAAGTAATTCAGGTACTCGATCCATTCGCCCAGTTCTTTAGTTTTGGTGGTCGCCTTTTTCTCCCAGTCACCGGCAAACTTCAGAGCTGCCTGCAGGACTGCGGAATTGAGGCCGAGCCGGAACTGTTTTCCGATCAACTGCAGAGCCGCGCGCGCCTTAGCCTGTTTCCGGTCGACTTCATCGCGCGCCTGGCGCACGGACTCCAACACGTCCCGGCCGCCCGCGACCCCGTCCAGCACCGAAGCGAGCGGAATCACCACTCCCTCCTTCGACTCTTTCGCAATCGCACGCAGCACCGCCCGAAGCTGTTCCGGATCCACATCGAACTGCGGCAATGCGGCCACCCGAAAAAGACTGGCATCCGATCCCCGGTCCACGACAACCGCGACACAGGCAAACAAATCCCGCACTTCGGGCGTATCACTTACATCCATATTCTCGATGGAGAACGGGATTTCCCGCTCGGCGAGTTGCTGCACAACGTCGTCCCGGTGAATGTGCGAGCGGTACAGAACGCCGAAGTCTTTCCACCCGCAACGCGAATGCCGCCGCGTCTCCTCGATGATGCGGACCACGTCGGGCGCCTCCGCATCCTTGCCGGCAAAAGAAATCGCTTCCACGGGGAAGGTGGCCAGCGTTCTTCCTTCCTCCTTCGCTTCCTCTTCCCGCGCTGACTGCAGCGGAGTCCGTCGGTAGGACAATTCGCGCTCGCTCGCCGCAAACACCGGAGGATTCTTGTCGACTACGGCAAAGGCACACTGCAGGATCGGGGTAATCGAGCGCCGGTTCTTGCCCAGCACGACCAACCTCGTCTGAGGAAAGTCCCGGCGGAACAGATGAAAAGCAGCGCTGGATGCCCCACGAAAACGGTAGATCGCCTGATCCGGATCGCCAACGCCGAACACATTTGCTTCGGCTCCCGCCAGCGCCGCCAGAATCTTGATCTGCGCGAAGTTGGCGTCCTGAAATTCGTCGACCAGAATGAAGCGAGCGCGGTGCTGCTCGGCGGCCAGCAGACTTTCGTCACTCGCGAGCATCTCATGGGCCCGCGTGATCATGTGGCTGAATGTGCCCAGATTGTCTTCGCGCAGCCAGCGCTCGACTGTGGCAAATACCCGGGCAATTTCCTGGCAGCGCGCGATCACCTCGGCGTCGCTTAACTGGTCTTTTGATTTCGCAACCCGGGGAACCGTCGATTCGCCACGCTCGAGCCGTTCGACATACTCCGCGTACTTTTCCGGCGTCACCAGTTCGTCGTGACACCGGCTGAGAAAGCCCAGCAAATCGCTAAGAAACTGTCCCACATTTGCCGCGCGGACGTAGTGTTCCAGATGAAGCTCATGAACTCTCTTGCGCAGATAAATCCAGATATCTTTCTCGTCGAGCACGTCAAACTTTTTTCCAGCGCGCGTCAGCAGGTCGTAACAATAATCATGAAACGTCGCCGAACGAATCTGCTTGCCCAGTAGCGCGCCGACTCGATCGCGCATCTCTCCGGCAGCGGCCACCGTATAGGTGAGGGCAAGAACTTGGTCCGGCTTCGCATGTCCCTGCCGGACCAGGCGGGCAATCCGGTGGATCAGGACCGAAGTTTTCCCCGTGCCCGCCCCCGCCACCACCAGCATCGGCCCGTGAAGATGCTCAATCGCTTCACGCTGGCGATCATCGGGAACGAACCGGGCAGGATGAGATTGCAACTTGGAGACAACCATTGCGGCCCAGAATAACACCGCATTCAGGAACGCGCGGAAAATGAGGCGAGGCTGGAGAAGCCCGGCAGGAGACTCAGATCGAGTAGAGCGCGGAAGCCACAACCGCGGTGGCGGCCATGGCGGCTGTCTCGGCGCGGAGAATGGTGTTGCCGAGAGAGGCGGAGATCCATCCGGCTTGCCGAAACAACTGCAATTCGTCTTCCGTCCAACCGCCCTCGGGACCAACCGCAAGAACAACCCCGCCATCGGCCACAGGAGGTTTCACAACGTCGCGAAGCAGAGTTCGCTCTTCCGATTCCGCCAGCACGATCCGCAAGGCTTCCGGAAAATTCAACACCTCCGCAACCTTGACCGGCGCTGCAATCTCTGGCGGAGTTGAGCGGCGCGACTGTTCCGCTGCTTGCCGGGCAATCCGCTGCCAACGCTCAACCCGTTTCGCCGAGGCGGCAGCCAGGTGAGAACCCGTTCGCCGCGCGATCGCCGGCACAATCCGCGAGACCCCAAGCTCCGTGCACTTCTCAATCGCCCACTCCATGCGGTCGAACTTGAAAACCGCGAGAACCAGCGTGGTCTCGGCCAAGCCCGCACGGGAAACCTCTTCGCCCAACTCAAATTCGACGCGTGCATTCTTTACCGATGTGATCCGCCCGCGCCGCACGGCTTCGCCGGTGGCAATATCGAAATGCTGCCCAACGCGAGCCCGAAGCACCCGTACCAGATGATCCGCATGCTCTCCAACCAGGGCGGCGCGATCACCCAAGACTTCGTCGGCAATCCAGCGGCGGCGTGTCATGAAAATGAGGTCTCGCAACGCCTGAAGGCGTGATTGAGAAGGCGGCCCTTACGATATGCCTGAAGGCATATCCTGACACGAATCTTCAGTTTTTCCGCTACCCGAACATGTCCTTCACCTTGCCCAGCAGCGCCCGCACCATCGGCTGATTGTCCACCTTCGCCGTCATCTCCAGTTCCTGGAGCAGCTCTTTCTGGCGCTTGCTCAGCTTGGCCGGAATCTGCACCCGCACTTCCACGTATAGATCGCCTTTGCCGTGTCCATTCAGCACGGGCACCCCTTTGTTCCGGATGCGAAACGTGGTACCGGGCTGCGTTCCATCGGGAATCTTGAGCGTGTGTTCGCCTTCCAGCGTGGGCACGCGAATTTCCGCGCCCATCGCCGCCTGCGTCACCGACAGCGGGACGGCGCAGTGCAGATCATTCCCTTCGCGCACAAAAAACGGATGCTCCTTCACATGCAGCACCACGTAAAGATCGCCGGCCGGCCCTCCGAGAGGCCCGGCTTCGCCCCCTCCCGTAAACCGGATCCGCGTACCGTCTTCCACGCCGGCCGGAATCTTCGTGTCCACCGAGCGCTGCCGCAGAAGCCGGCCTTCGCCTTTGCACTTCGGGCAAGGATCGGTAATCACGCTGCCCGTTCCCTGGCAGGAAGGACAAGTCCGCGCAATGCTGAAAAATCCCTGCTGATACCGCACCTGCCCCCGCCCGGCGCACGAACGGCAGACTGTGGGACCTTTGCCCGGCGCCGCTCCCGAGCCCCGGCAGTCCTCGCAGGCTTCGTGACGGCGCACCATCACGCGCGTCTCCGTGCCGAAGGCAGCCTCTTCGAACTCGATGGTTAAGTCTTCGCGCAAATCCGCGCCGCGCTGTACCCGGCTGCGCCGCCTGCCGCCTCCGAACGCGTCCCCGAAGCCGAAGAACTCGCCAAAAATGTCGCCGAAATCCTGGAATACCGTGGCATCGAAACCCGCGCCCGGACTGGCCGCACCGCCGACTCCGGCCTGGCCGTAGCGGTCATACAGAGACCGCTTTTCCGAGTCCGCGAGTATCGCGTAAGCCTCCGTTACTTCCTTGAACCGCTCTTCCGCGTCCGGATTGTTCGGATTCCGATCGGGATGGTACTGCATCGCCAGCTTTCGATAGGCGCTCTTCAGTTCCCCTTCGCTCACCGTACGGCTCACCGCCAATACTTGGTAATAATCGCGCTTTGCGTTCGTGGACAGAATAGGCGCCTTTCGTTATGAGAGAAATAAATGCGAGAAATTCAACTCCGTTGGGTCTCAGGCAATGGGCTGCTTTAGATTTCTAAGCTGCCGAACATATTCTCGGATCACATCTCGTCCTTCCTTATTGCAATACTCCTTCGGATTGTCCGGAGGAAACTCCTCGCTTAGCCCGGCACACCTTATTCGAATATCTTCCAAGTTCTCATCTTCGCACGACATCCCCAGCGTAAAACCGTCCCAGGAATGCGGGCTAGCGCTGCTTCCTTCGACGAAGTCCTCCAAAATCTGAGCGACTTGTGCGTTGCTCAACGTATATTTTTTCGTCCAAGGGCTCATATTGTCGCTTTTTCCGTCCGCCGCTGCTCCCGGACATGCCATCAGAGCTTACTTGGGATTCTTGGCCACCTTCACCATCGCAGGCCGCAGCAGCCGGTCCTTGAACTTGTAGCCGCGCTGCAACTCCTCGATCACCTGATGATCGGGAGCTTCGGTGGTTTCCACCATTTCGATGGCCTCGTGATAATGCGGATCGAACGCTTCGCCCTCCGACGCAATGGCCTGCACGGAAAGTTTAGCCAGCGCAGCCTGCAGTTGCTTGTAAATCAGTTCCACTCCGCTGCGGAATTCAACCGCGTCCGATTTCGCCTGCAGCGCGCGCTCCAGGCTGTCCACCACCGGCAATAGAGACTTAATCGCATCCGCCACGGCGTAATCGCGAAACTCCTGCCGTTCCTTGCCCGCCCGCCGGCGCACATTTTCAAACTCCGCCTGCGCCCGCGCCAGCCGGTCGAGCAGGGAGTCGCGCTCCGCCTTCACCTTCTGCAATTCCGCGTCCCGGGTAGACGATTCCCCGCTCACTGCCCGTGTGGCGCTCTCATCCCCATCGTCGGCCGCTGGCAGTTCGTGCTGCAAATCCGGCCCCGCCTTCTGTACTTCCGACTTACCGTTCACTTTGCCCATAAACAGCTGTGATTACTCCGATTCATTCAGAATTTTGTCAAACAGGCGCGCAATGTAGGAAACCGCGGTAATCGTATGCTGATAATCCATCCGCGTCGGGCCGATCACCGCCAGCGATCCGAACACATCGGTTCCCGACCGCGCCGGCGCTCCGATCAGCACGAAGTTCTGCATGGAGGGCAGAGCGTCATCCAGCCCGATCACCACTCTCACCGCCTCCTGCTTCACGTCGAGGTATGCTCCGAGCAACTGCGCGACTTTTTCTTTCTCCTCCAGAGTCTTCAGCATTTCCTGCAGACGTTTGCGGTCCTCCTGACCCGTCACCAGGTTGGCCGCGCCTTCCACGAAAACCACCTGCGCGCCCGCTTCAGAGGCGAGCGCACCTTGCTTGTAGAGTTGCTCAATCGAATCCATCAGACGGTCGTACTCGCCGCATTCCTGCTCGATCCTCCGCCCCAGTTCGGCGCGCATCGATTCCATCGTCCAGCCGCGAAAATTCTCGTTGATATAACGCGCGGCGAGATCCAGTTCCCCCTGCCGCAGATCGAGCCTCAGCACTCGGTCGCGCACCAGTCCGGAACGCGTCACCAACACCGCCAACACTTTCTGATCGCCCAATCGCGAGAAGTACACATGCTCCAGCGCGTTCTTGGCGCCGCTGGTGGCCACGGTCACGCCCACGTTCCGTGAAATCAGCGACAACACATGCGATGTGCGCTCCATGAACTCCTGCACATCGCTGATGCCCGCCAGCGAATCGGAAATCATGCTTTCTTCCTGCGGCGCCAACTGCGCCGTGCCCGTGATCTGCTCCACGTAATACCGGTAGGCGTCGGTGGTCGGCACGCGTCCCGACGAGGCATGCGGCTGCTCGAGAAACCCAGCCTCTGACAGGTCCGCCATCACGTTGCGAATCGTAGCCGGACTCAGCCCCTCCCGGTTCGACCGCGCCAGCGTGCGCGACCCGACCGGCTCACCCGTGGAAATGAAGGTCTCCACGATCGCCGTCAGAACTTCGCGTTCCCGTTTGCCGATATTAGGATCAGATGGCATTTGAACTCTAGGGATTTCCCAAGCTCGCGACCGCCGCTCCGGTGGTTCTGGCGCTCCAAGGTCCCGTCTTAACTTTCCAGCTAACTATCTTAGATGCAGAAACTTAGCTCAGAGACGCAAACCGCGCTTCCTGCTTGGATTCTAGGAACGCTCCACCTTCCTGTCAAGGACCGCAGGTCTCGACCCGACGCAGCCCACACGCCGCTGCCGGAACCTCTATCCGCATCTTCCCGTGCTCGGCTCTCTTCGCGTATCCTCAACTCCCGTAATGTGAAATCATTCGCGATGAATTCAAAACCTCACATCGCCGTGGTCGGAGCCGGAGCCTTCGGCGGCTGGACCGCCCTTCACCTGCTGGAAAGTGGAGCCCGCATCACCCTGCTCGACGCCTGGGGCCCCGGCAACTCACGCGCCTCGTCGGGCGGCGAGACTCGCATCATGCGGGGCACCTACGGGCCTGACCAGCCGTACACCCAGTTGGCCGCTCGCTCCCTCAAGCTATGGCAGAAATATGACCGGCGCTGGAAACGCCAGTTCCTGCACTCCACCGGCGTTCTCTGGATGGTCAGCAGTCGCGACGACGCCTACGAGCGTGGCTCACTCGCAATGCTTCGCGAAGCCAAGATAAAGTTTCAGGAACTCTCCCCTGGAGAGATGAGAAAACGCTGGCCGCAGATCAACTTCGCCGGCGTGCACTGGGGAATCTTCGAACCCGAATGCGGATACCTCGACGCCCGCGCCAGTTGCCAGGCCGTGGTCGACGCATTCGTCGCCCAAGAAGGCATCTATCGGCAACTCGCGGTCTCGCCCGAAGGTTTAGAGAGTTCGGGAAAAAGATTCGTGGAAAGCTCACGTCTTCGAAGACTGACTCTCACGGACGGCTCGCGGATCAAAGCCGATTACTACGTCTTCGCCTGCGGCCCGTGGCTGGGCAAACTGTTTCCTGAAACCTTGGGCAGCCTCATCCGCCCAACCAAGCAGGATATCTTTTTCTTCGGCCCGCCCGCCGGAGACTCCCGCTGCACCGACGCGCATCTTCCCGTGTGGGCCGATCACGGCAAGCGCTTCTTCTACGGCATCCCCGGCAGCGACCGCCGCGGCTTCAAGGTAGCCGACGACACGCGCGGCCCCGCCTTCGATCCCACTTCCGGCGAGCGAGTAGTCAGCCAGACAACGCTGAAGCGCATTCGCGAATACCTCGCCTTCCGATTTCCCGCGATGAAAGACGTTCCTCTGATCGAGACCCGCGTCTGCCAATACGAACAAACTCCCGACAATAACTTCATCGTGGATCGCCATCCCCGAATGGAAAACGTCTGGCTGCTAGGCGGCGGCTCCGGCCACGGCTTCAAACACGGCCCGGCCTTGGGAGAGATGATGACAGACTTGATTCTGAAAGATGGCGAGGGTGATGCCGTTTGGCGGCTGTCGCGATTTTCGGGGAGAACGGGTTAGGATGGGAGCACACATGGCTACGCCGGATGAAATCGCGCAAATCGCTGATCGCTGCAGCGCGATCGCAAACCAGTTCTGCTCCGTCGTCGATTCCGCATCAACCTTGGACAGAACGGAACTGCTTAGCAAGCTTTACCCAATACTTCCCTTTCTGATCAGCGAAGCTATCGGCCTGCCGGACGTATCAAGAGATGACGACGATGAAGTCGAAGGGAAGAGCAAACGTGGCAGTTTTCGTATAAATGGCCACAGCGAGCAAGAATGGGGCAAGCTCTACAACTTCCTTAAGGAAAAACTAGGGGACTGGGACCTCTATCATCAGGTGTTCGATCCTACTGAAGACAGCGAAGCAATCTTCGGAACTCTGGCAGACGACATTGCCGACATTTACCGCGACCTGAAACATGGACTCGTTTTCAGGGAAACGCATCAAGGCCTGCCCGACGAAGATGCCATCTGGACATGGCGCCTCTTGTTCTACTCTCATTGGGGTAAGCACGCGATGGACGCCTTGCTAACAATTCACTTTCGATTGTAGAACACCGTGTCCTAGCCAGACCCCTTCTTCCCGGGTGGGATTAGTTGTAAACTCCAAGAGCAGCGGGGTGACCTAAGTGGAGAACGTTATCGTCAGAGACCCGAACATTCTCGGGGGAATTCCGGTTTTCCGGCAGACCCGCGTTCCCTTTCAAGCACTGCTGGACTATCTCGAGGAAGGACAAACCCTGGACGATTTCCTCATCGATTTTCCCACCGTCAGCCGGGAAGCCGCGATTGCCGCGCTGGAACAGGCCAAGTCCCTCTTGGTCGCGCACCTGCAATGAAACTGTTGCTCGATGAGTGCGTACCTCGCAGGTTCAGTTCCAGCTTATCCAGCGGTGAGCACCAGTGTTTAACTGTCCCCGAGGCTGGCTTCGGAGGCAAGACAAATGGCGAACTGCTGAAGTTGGCAGAGGCGAGTTTTGATGTCTTCATTACGCTCGACAAAGGTTTTGCATATCAGCAAAACCTCATGGGTCGAAGGATCGCTATTCTTCTCATCCGCGCGAAGTCAACTCGCCTGGCCGACCTGCTTCCACACGCGCAGGCCTGCCGTGATGCAATCGCAATGATTAAGCCTGGAGAGATTGTCCAGATCCCGAAAGCGAAACAGTTAGATCGTTACTGAATCTGAATCACGCTAGCCGACTCGCCCGCCTTGATCTCTGCCACGCGCGCCAACACCTTCCGGGCAAATGCGAACATCGACTTGGCATGCGGCGAATTCTCCCCCTCCAGCACGATGGGCTTCCCGCCGTCCCCGGACTTTCGCACCTCGGGATCGAGTTCAATGCTTCCCAGAAACGGCACGCTGAAATGCTGCGCCATCTTCTCCGCCCCGCCGCGCGAGAAGATATCGATCTCGTGGTTGCAGTGCGGACACACAAAATAGCTCATGTTCTCGACTACGCCCACCAGATCCACTTTCATCTGACGGAACATCTCAATCGCCTTGCGCGCATCTTGCAAGGAAACGTCGGACGGCGTCGAAACCACCACCGCGCCCGTCAGCGGCACCGACTGCACAAGCGACAACGCGATATCCCCCGTCCCCGGCGGCAAGTCGACGACCATGTAATCCAGATGCCCCCACTCCACCATTCCTAGGAATTGCTTCACGATCTGGTGCAGCATCGGACCGCGCCAGATGATGGGCTTGTCCCCAGGATTGAGGAACCCGACCGAAATCACTTTCAGGCCAAACGCCTCCAGCGGCTCGATGCGGTTTTCCCCCACCGTCTTCGGCTGCCCGCTCACTCCCAGCATCAGCGGGACGTTCGGCCCATACACATCCGCGTCGAGCAGGCCAACCTTATGTCCCATCTTGGCCAGAGCCACTGCGAGGTTCACCGACAGCGTAGTCTTGCCCACGCCGCCCTTGCCCGAACCCACGGCAATGATGGCGTCCACTCCCGGCAATGGTTGCGGCCCCGGCGCGGCCTGCCCGGGATGAGACGGCATATGTGCATTCAAGGGATCACACTCCAGGAAAATAAAATTATTGAGATGGATCGAACCCTCAATTATACAGGGACCTACGACGCTCACGTAGAGAAGAGAGACAGCCGCCTCGGCTCTCAAGCCCGGAAAATTCGGAGTGACGGACGAAATATCCCAACGGCGCCTAGCCGGAGTTGCTACCTCGCCTTACGCCGCCGATCCAGTTCAGACCGGCGCGTCTCGCGCCGCCGCCCCGCATCGTCATAGCGCCGCTGTTGCTCTTCGGTCTCGGGAATCACCGGCGCGACTTTCAAGTGGCTGCCCTTGGCATCCACCGCCACAAACGTCAGGTAGGCCGACGCCACGTGCTGCGCCGTGTCGGCAAGATAATTCTCCACGAAGACCTTCACGCCAACTTCCACCGACGTATGAAAAACCCGGTTCACTGACGAGCGCAGAATCACCAGGTCCCCTACCTTTACCGGCACCAGGAAATCAATGTGATCCACCGAAGCCGTCACCGCGTAACTCCGCGAATGACGGTGAGCCGCCATTGCGCCCGCCAGATCGATCCAGTGCATCAACCGGCCGCCCAGCAGTGCGCCCAGCGGGTTGGCATCATTCGGCAGAACAATCTCCGCCATCTCCGATTGCGAATCCCTCACCGGACGCGGCATCAGCATCTCGTCACTCATAGTTCTCTTTGTCCTCTTTCAGTTGAGCGTGGTACTAAGAATCCCCCATTCTACTCACCGCGCCAAATGCAAGCGAATGCCAAAATGCAATATTAGGACACTGCCAACCAATCGCGATTCACAAGCGAAGCTGCCATTTGTAGTAACCTCATCTCAACTAAGAAGTGAGAACCGGGAACTAAGAACTGTTCGCATGGACCGCATCGCCGCCCTCAACGACGTCCTCACCCGGAATCCCAACGACACCTTCGCCCGCTACGGCCTGGCCATGGAATACTCCAGGCAGGGCGACCTCGACCGCTCGCTGGCCGAATTCTCCATCCTGCTCAAGACCACCCCCGACTACACTCCCGGTTACTTCATGGCCGCCCAAACCCTTGCCCGCGCCGACCGCATCGCCGAAGCCAAGACGATGCTCACCGAAGGCATCGCCTCCGCCCGCCGCACCGGAAACCTCCACGCCCAAGGCGAGATGGAAGCCATGCTGGCCGAGTTGGGATAGTTATCTCGAATGAACCGGAGCCCGCCCTGAGCGCAGCCGAAGGATGCCCCTCTGTGGTTAAGCTCTTCATGTGGAGATCCATATTCACCCCGCCATCCTCCCCATAGCCCACTCCACCAGCCTCGGAGAAAGCTGATAAATCTTTTGCGGCGCGTACATCGTCCAGGGCACAATCACCTCTCTCTTCTGCTTCAAATATCCCCGCAGCGTAGCCCGAGCGACGCGCTCCGCCGTGATCCCGCCCCCCAACCCCACTCGCTTCACTTCATTCCCTCGCACCGCATTCTCGCTGAACGGCGTCCGTACGCGGCCCGGACAAACCGTCAGCACATGAATCCCATCCTTCTTCAGCTCCACGCCCGCCGCCTTGCCAATCGCATTCAGCGCAAACTTGGTCGCGCTGTAGGCCGCATGAAACGGCACGGGAATGTGCCCCGCCACGCTCGATATGTTGATGATCGTTCCCCCGGCCTGCTGCCGCATCACCGGAATCACCGCCTGCATCGCCATCACCGCGCCAAACAGATTCGTGTCGAACATTTCCCGGCACGCCGCCATCTCCATCTGCGCCACCGAATCGAGCAACCCATGCCCCGCGTTGTTCACCCAAACATCGATTCTCTGGAAATGATGCAGCGTCAGCCCGATCGCGCGGTCAATCTCCTCTCGGTGCCGCACGTCGCAAGCCATCGCCAGCGTTCGCTCGTCATGCCCCACCAGCCCTCGCGCCGCTTCCACCCTGCCCGCATCGCGCGACAACATCACCACGCTCGCCCCATGATCGGCAAAAATCCTCGCAATCGCTTCCCCAATCCCCATCGAAGCGCCCGTCACCACCACAATTTTCCCTGCAAGTTCCATGACCTGCTTTTATCTCCCCGAGCCGCCGAAGTCAAATGCAAGGGCGACGGCTCATAAGCCCCGGTTCCTTTCTCATGATCGGCGACGAACCTGGATCGCCGCTGCAGACAGAGACTGCTCACGTCTTTTGCCCGCCAGTCATGCCCGCACGTCCAAAAACTTCCACCCGCCAACCCGCGTATAATCCAGAAAAGTATTCGTCTCGGGGGTTTCCTCATGAGTCTTCCGCGCACACTAGGCGAATTGCGCCGCAGTGCTTTTTCCGAAGAACGTTTGCGCACCCGCCGCGTGAAAGACGAACTCCGCGAAAACATCGTCGCCCGCTTGCGTCACCAAGACGACGCCGGCATCTTCCCCGGCATCGTCGGCTACGACGACACCGTCGTGCCCCAAATCGTCAACGCCATTCTCTCGCGGCACAACTTCATTCTGCTCGGTCTGCGCGGTCAGGCCAAAA
Organism: Acidobacteriaceae bacterium; assembly: GCA_003131585.1. GTDB lineage: Bacteria > Acidobacteriota > Terriglobia > Terriglobales > Acidobacteriaceae > Sulfotelmatobacter. The sequence continues at coordinate 2,325 of PKVW01000032.1, read as the reverse complement.
GCCGCATCCTGCGCGCCCTTACAACGCTGCTCGATCCTCACATGCCCTACCTCGCCGGCTGCGAAATCCGCGATAATCCCTACGCCCCCATCTGCCGCCGTTGCCGCGAAGAAGTCGTTCGCCTCGGCGATGGCACTCCCATTGCCTATCTCACTCCCGACGACCGTTACGTGGAGAAGCTCGCCACTCCCGACGTCACCATCGCCGACCTCATCGGAGACATCGACCCTATTAAAGCTGCCCGCGGCGGTCACGAACTGTCCAGCGAATTTACCGTTCACTACGGGCTGCTGCCCCGCGCCAATCGCGGCATCTTCGCCATCAACGAACTTCCCGACCTCGCCGGAAAAATTCAGGTCGGCCTCTTCAACATCATGCAGGAAGGCGACGTGCAGATTAAAGGCTATCCCATCCGCCTGCCGCTCGACGTCGCCATCGTCTTCAGCGCGAATCCCGAAGACTACACGGCCCGCGGAAAGATCATCACGCCGCTCAAGGACCGCATCGGCTCTGAGATTCGCACCCACTACCCCGCAACCGTCGAGGAAGGCATCGCCATCACCGCGCAGGAAGCCTGGACCCGCCGCCACGCCCAAGGCGACCCGCAGGTTCTGCATCTGCCCACATACATTCAGCAAGTGATCGAGCGCATCGCCTTCGCCGCCCGCGAAGACAAGAAAATCGACAAGCGCTCCGGCGTCAGCCAGCGCCTGCCCATCTCCGCCATGGAGAATGTAATCTCCAACGCCGAGCGCCGCGCCCTCCGCAACGACGAAAAACTCGTCGTGCCCCGCATCAGCGACGTCTATGCCGCGCTGCCCGCCATCACCGGCAAGCTCGAACTCGAATACGAAGGCGAGATGAAAGGCGCCGACCACGTCTCCCGCGAACTGATCCACGCCGCCATCGCCAAGACCTACGACGAATACTTCACTGGCGCCAACGTGCAACAGATCGTGCAATGGTTCGACCTCGGCGGAGAAGTTCAATTGTCGGATTCCGTCTCTGCCCTCGAGGCTCTGGAAAATTTGAAAGAAATTCAAGGCTTGGTCGACAAACTCGGCCCGCTCGGCGTCTCGCAAAAAGAAAGTCCGGAGCGGCAAGTCTCCGCCGCCGAATTCATTCTCGAAGGCCTGCACGCCCACAAGCGCATCGGCCGCAACGAGGAGCGCATTTTCAAAGCCGGAGAGAAAAAGCCCGAGCCTCGCGAGCGGGAAAAGTCATTCGAGAAAGAAGAACCACCGTACCGCCAGAGAAGACAGTTCAACTAGGGCTTCGGGCTTCGGGCTTTGGGCTTCGGCAAACCCCAAAACCCGGAAGTTCCGCCTCGCATTGCATCATGAGGTTTTGCCGAAGCCCGATAGCCGAAGCCCGAAGCCCGCTTTATGAAGCGCATCCGCTACTCCAAATACGTCCCCGATCCCGCCGGCGAAATGAGCATGGAAGACCTGCTCGGCGCTCTCTCCGACTACCTGCTGCAGAGCGGCTTCCAGAGCGACATGTGGTACGAAATGCCCGAGGGCGAGCAGACTCTCGACGACCTTCGCCGCGCCATCGAGCAAGCCCTGATGGAAGGCGATCAGTTCGACGAAGACATGCGCGAACGCCTGCAGCAGATGGCCGCGGAAGGCCAACTCGACGAACTTATCGAGAAGCTGATCGACCGCATGCAGCAGGAAGATTACATCTCAATCGACCAGCCGCCTGACCCATCGCGTCCGTCCGGCGCAGGCGGCCAGGTCAGCGAAAACCAGCAGCAAGCCAAATTCGAAATCACCGACAAGAGCCTCGACTTCCTCGGCTTCAAATCGCTGCGCAACCTGCTCGGCTCGCTCGGCAAATCCAGTTTCGGACGCCACGACACCCGCGACCTCTCCACCGGCATCGAGGCCAGCGGCGCTTCCCGCACCTACGAGTTCGGCGACACGCTCAACCTCGACATCACCGCCACGCTCTCCAGCGCCATCCAGCGTGAAGGCCTCACTCTGCCGCTCAACATCGAATACTCGGATTTGCAGGTGCACCAGTGCGAGTACCAGTCGTCGTGCGCGACCGTGCTGATGCTCGACTGTTCGCATTCGATGATTCTGTACGGCGAAGACCGCTTCACTCCGGCGAAGAAAGTTGCGATGGCGTTGTCGCATTTGATCCGGACGCAGTATCCGGGAGACTCGCTGTCGCTGGTGCTGTTTCACGATTCCGCGGAAGAAGTCCCGCTCTCGCAACTGGCGCGAGTGAAAGTGGGTCCTTACTACACGAACACGCGCGAGGGATTGCGCATGGCGCAACGCATCCTGCAGCGGCAGCGCAAAGACATGAAGCAGA
>PKVW01000038.1:255-31698 GCA_003131585.1 Acidobacteriaceae bacterium | reverse complement strand
CATGGGCGAAGTCTACCGCGCCGAGGATCTTAAGCTTGGAAACGTTGTAGCTCTCAAGTTTCTTCCCGCCTCGCTGCAAAACGATGCCGCGGCTCTTGCCGGGTTTCACGCGGAAGTGCGAAACGCCCGCCAGGTCTCGCATCCCAACGTTTGCCGCGTCTACGACATTGGCGAGGTGAACGGCCAGCACTTTCTCACCATGGAGTACATCGATGGCGAGGACCTGGCATCGTTGCTGCGCCGCATCGGCCGCTTGCCCGCGGACAAAGCTCTGGAAACCGCCCACCAAATCTGTGCTGGCCTTGCCGCCGCGCACGATTGCGGATTGCTGCATCGCGATCTGAAGCCTGCCAACATCATGCTTGATGGGCGAGGGCGGGTGCGCATCACCGACTTCGGGCTGGCCCTTAGCCACGAGGATGCCACGGGCCGCAGCGAGACTGCGGGCACACCCGCCTACATGGCTCCCGAGCAGATTGGCAAGGGCGAGGCCAGCGTGCGCAGCGATATCTACTCGCTCGGTCTCGTCTTTTATGAGCTGTTCACGGGACGCGTTCCGTATCAGGCAACCACTCCCACCGAGTGGCGGCGGGCGCATCTCGAATCATCTCCCCGGACGCCGTCGTCGGTTGTAAAGGACATTGATCCGGTTGTGGAAAGCGCGATCCTGCGTTGTCTGCAAAAAGATCCCGCGCTCCGTCCGTCTTCCGTGCGGCAAGTCGCGGCCGCGTTTCCGGGAGGCGACCCGCTGGCCGCCGCGCTGGCGGCAGGCGAAACGCCGTCGCCGGAAATGGTCGCCGCTTCGGGAGAAACCGAAGGCCTGCGTCCCGTGGTGGCTTGGGCTGTGCTGGCCGGAGTCATTGTGTCGGTCATTGCTGCGATTCTGTTGAGTGCACAAACCACGCTCTATCGGCGCGTCCCCCTCGACACGCCGCCGGAAGTGCTGGCCCAACGCGCGCGGGATATTCTGCAGAGCGTCGGCTACTCCGAGCCGCCGGTGGACACGGCGATTGGGTTCTACTATGGGAACGACTTTCTACGCTACATCGGGGAACACGACAAGTCGAAGACGCGCTGGGACAACCTCGAAACTGGGGCGTTCGTGTTCTGGTATCGCGGTAGCCCGCGGCCGCTCGCCGCTGGGAACATCTTCTCGCCTGCACCCTTGCCGGGCACCGTGTCGACCAACGATCCGCCGCTCGATGTGTCCGGGATGACGCTGATCAGGCTCAATCCGCGCGGCCGCCTTACGCAGCTCATCGCAGTTCCTCCGCAGGTGGAGAAGCCGTCAGGCGTAGCCACTTCACCTGACTGGGCGCCGCTATTCTCTGCCGCGGGGCTCGATCCAACCAAGTGGCCACCAGCGCAGCCGATGTGGACGCCTCCCGTTTATAGCGACACACGCGCTGCGTGGACAGGATCGCTGGCCGAGCGCCCCGATATCCCGATGCGGCTCGAGGCCTCTGCATACAGGGGCAAGCCCGTCTATTTCGAATTGATCGGCCCGTGGACCCGTCCCGCACGCATGCAGCCGTATCAGTTGACCGGGGGCGAACGGGCAGGTCTGGTGATTCTCGTTATTTTGTTGCTCTCGGTGCCGGTGGGTGGTGCCCTGCTTGCGCGGCGGAACCTGCGCCTGGGCCGGGGCGATCGCCTTGGCGCTTCCCGTCTGGCTGTTTTCGTCTTTGGAGCATGGACGGTAGCGTGGTTCTTTGGCGCGCATCACGTCCCGAATTCTGACGAACTCTGGCTCTTCATCGAGTTTTTGGTCTGGGCGCTTGCCTGGTCCTGTTTTCTGTGGGGTCTCTACATTGCGTTGGAGCCCTATGTGCGTCGCCGCTGGCCCGCCACGCTGGTTTCCTGGAGCCGCTTGCTGGCCGGAGGCTTTCGCGATCCACTGGTGGGACGCGACATCCTTGCCGGTTGTTTCCTGGCGCCGTTTTCGACCGTTGTGGGAAGACTGGTGTGGTTTGTTTTCTCCTGGCTCGGTTATCCTCCGGCGCAACCAGATTCGGGCCCACAATGGCAGTTTCTGGGCGCGCGGACGATAGTCGCTGATGTCGCCCTCTCGTTGATGCAGGCGCCTTTTTTCTGGCTTACTGCTCTGTTTGTCTTGTTCCTTCTCCGGGTCTTGCTTCGCAAGCAGTGGGCGGCAGCGGTCGCATGGGTCCTTTTACCTACGGTCCTGGTCGCAGCGGTTAGCCGGTTCGATCCCGTTCAAGTGTTGGGCGCTCTGATTTTTTTTGGTTTGGCTGTGTTCGTGATGATCCGCTTCGGCTTGCTGGCGCTGGTGGCTAATTTCATGGTCTACAGTATCCTTACCACCTATCCCCTGACGACCCAAGGCTCTGCCTGGTATGCGGGCATCAGTCTGGCCGGGATTCTGCTCATAGCCGCGATGGCGTTCTACGGCTTTTACACCTCCCTGGGCGGCCGATCCGTTTTCGGGGGCGCCGTGCTCGAGGAGTGAGCTTGCCGTGCAGCTCCGCCACTTGTCGCGAAGTGGCTTATGTAAGGATTTCCCACTTGGCGAGTGACGGGCAAGCAGGAAGTTAGGGTCGAGAAGCCGTTTTCCTTACCGATCGCGGTAGTCTGCATCAGATCACTTCCCGTTAGCCGACCAACCGGGAGTGATCGCACCGTGACTCGAATCGAAATGCCGTACTGTGGCCCACGCTGCGAGTTGGGCGACAAGTGAGTGGCCCTCCTGCGCTTAGGCTGCTAAACTTGGCTGCCGATTTGCATCTTCTTCCCAGTGAGGCAAGAGTGAGCGACCCGACAGCCAAGTCAACTCTTCACAACTCAGGCCCCGGTTTCGATCCCGAAGCCACGCTTGACTCCGCCGATGCTCCGGTGGGCGTATCTGCATCCGATTTGGGCTCGATTGGACCCTATCGGCTGATTAGGAAACTCGGCGAAGGAGGGATGGGGCAGGTGTGGCTGGCCGAACAGTCTGCGCCCGTTAAGCGGCAGGTTGCGCTGAAAATCATCAAAGCGGGGCGCTACGACGATTCCGCTTTGCTGCGCTTTGACCTGGAACGGCAGACGCTGGCGATCATGGATCATCCTGCCATTGCCAAGGTCTTCGATGCGGGTTCGACTCCCGAAGGTCAACCGTACTTCGTGATGGAATATGTCCCGGGCTTTCCCATAACCACATACTGCGATCAGAAGCGCCTCTCGGTCCAAGAGCGGCTAGCCCTGTTCATCAAGGTTTGTGAAGGCGTGCAACATGCGCATCAGAAAGCGATCATGCATCGCGACCTGAAGCCTTCCAACATTTTGGTCGTTGAAGTCGATGGCAAGCCGATGCCGCGCATTATTGACTTCGGTATCGCGAAGGCGATCTCGCAGCAAGCTGGGGACGAGACGCTGGTAACGCGTGCCGGAGGGATGGTGGGCACACCTGGATACATGAGCCCGGAGCAAGCAGATCCCACCGTCCCCGATGTAGATACCCGCACTGACGTTTATTCGCTCGGCGTGGTGCTTTATGAACTTCTTGCGGGCGTGTTGCCCTTTGATGCCGAGCAGTGGCAGACCAAACCTTTCCATGTGATCTTGCGCCAGCTGCACGAAGAGGATCCGCCGAGTCCCAGCACGAGAATTAGCGGAGACCCAACCTCGACGACCGCGGCGCAACGTCGAAACACCGATCCAGGAGAACTGGCAAGCCTGCTGCGAGGTGACCTGGACTGGATCACGTTGAAAGCTCTGGAAAAAGACCGCGCCCGCCGCTACGGCACGCCTTCGGAACTGGGCGCCGATGTCGGCCGCTATCTTCGGAACGAGCCTGTGGTGGCGCGTCCGGCAAGCATGGCATACCGGACGAAAAAGTATATTCAGCGCCACAAATTCGGAGTAGCGGCGGCAACTGCCATGGCGCTGCTGCTGATCGCGTTCGCGGTGATGCAAGCGATCCAGTTGCGGCGGATTACGCGGGAGCGCGACCGCGCCGATCGAGTCACGCAGTTTATGACTGGCATGTTCAAGGTGTCAAACCCGAGCGAAGCGCGCGGCAACGACATTCGTGCGCGAGAGATTCTGGATAAGTCGGCGAAAGACATCGACACCGGACTGGCGAACGACCCGGAGTTGCAGGCGCAGATGATGAACGTCATGGGCACCGTATATCAGAGTCTGGGGCTGACCTCAAAGGCCGAGCCTCTGCTCCGGCGCGCCTGGGAAATTCGGCAGCGTATTCTCGGTCACAGGAACCCCGATACGCTGCAATCGCAGCAGGATCTCTCCGGCGCAGTGCTGGCGGAAAGTCACTACCCAGAGGCGGAGAAGTTGTGCCGGGAGACCATGGAGACTCGCCGCCAGGTACTTGGCCCCGAGCATCGTGACACCGTGGATTCCATGGTGCAGTTGGCCAGGATTCTTGGGTTTGAATCGCGATACCCCGAAGCGGAAAAGTTGAATCGCGACGCGCTCGAAGTGGCGAGGCGAAAGTGGCCGCAAGACCGGTTGACGGCTACGGCGCTGTCGCTCCTGGCCGACACTCTCACTCATGAAGACAAGTACCCGGAGGCAGAGAAGACAGCCCGAGAGGCGCTCGAAATGGATCGGCGAACGCTTGGTTCCGATCATCCCTCAGTGCTCAGGGATATGTTCAATCTCGGCGGTATTCTGACTGAAGAGCAACATTACGCCGACGCAGAAGAAATGCATAAGGAGTTGATTGAATCCGCCCGGCGAGTGCTGGGGCCGCAACATCCCGGCACACTGGTTGCCATGAGTACCCTGGCGACGATTCTCGACAAGGAAAAGCGTTTCGCCGAAGCCGAGAAGTTGAACCGCCAGGTGTTCGAAGCGCAACGGCAAACCCTGGGCCCGGAAAATGCCAGCACCTTGCTCACCTTGGGTAATTTGGGATACGTCCTGATCGAAGAAAAAAATTACTCGGAAGCGGAAAAGGTTCTGCGGGAAGCGCTTGCTGGTCTGCGGCGTGTTCTCGGCCCCTCGCATGATGTCACGGCAGCCGCAGCCAACAAGTTGGCTCTTGTCCTTGCTCTGGAGGGCAAGCGGGATGAGGCCTTCGTAGACTTGCGGGCCTATGCGGAGACCTTTAGTTCCGCTGACGATATCGAGCGCCTGGAAAAAGACGACAAGCTCCAGTCCCTGCATGGAGACCCGCGCTTCGACGCGCTCCTGGCCGCAACACGCCAGCGCATCGCCGCGGCGAAGCCGCAGCCGGCGGCAAGATAAACTGAACATACTTCTCCTGCCAAGGGATGTCGGCGGACATGACCACTTGATTTCGTATGAACGAATCGGGGCGAGCAGCCTGCGGAAGTCTTCGCCTTTAGCTGGACTATGGGCTAAGCGGAAGTCATGCCCGTGACGGACTCTGAACAACACAGTCCCGAAGTCGGCTTGTAGGAAGTTTCAGCACATTCGTACCGACAAACGCCCTCGTGGCCACGAATGACGTAGTTCCCGGTTGGTCGGCAAACTGGAAGCAACCGAACGAGGCTCACGGATTAGTAACGGGAAGTCGGCCTGTCGCAAAGCCTTGCTAGCGATTGTGAGTGGATAACGGCCCACTCAGAAATTTTCCACACCCCCATGTGACATCTAACCTTGCGCCCACCATTTCATTCGCGCGATCATGGTCGAGGCGGGCGTACTAAGGTCGAGCCTCATTGGCGGCCTCTAAGTTCTTTGTTTTCCGGATTATGACTCCTAAGTCCTTTATGCTCCCGATTTTGCGGGGAATTTCCTGCTAATGTGATGATTCCATTGGGGGGAGGGGGGGGAGGGGTCCCCTCCGTTAGATTACCCGCCCGGGTCCGAGCGGGCGTGCTGCGCAAAATTTATTTCGGCAGGAGGTTCAGAGCCCGAGCTGCCCGGAGCGCGTGAGTGAAGCCGACGCCCGGAATGCGGAGTCCGCTTTCCCATTTTCCCGCACGGAGCGTATGATCCTCCCGCCGTTAACTCACTCAGTTCAGGAGATGACCATGAAGAAGCTGTGCGGTCTAGTCGTTTTTCTGCTGTTGCTTGCGCCCGCGTTGTTCGCTCAGGAGCACTACACCGAAGGCCCCGTCTGGCGGGTCCAGTTGATCCGGGTGAAACCCACCCACATGGATGACTACCTTACCAGCCTGCGCCAGACCACCAAGCCCCTGATCGAAGAACAGAAGAAGCAGGGGCTGATCATGGACTACAAGGTTTTCCTAAAGGAGACCAAGAACAACCCGGAAGACTGGGACATCTGCGTGGCCATCGAATACAAGAACTACGCGGCCATGGATGGACTGGCGGCAAAAGGCGAGGCCTTACGCGACAAAATTTTGGGCGGGAAGGCGCACGGTCAGCAGCTTGCCGAGAAGCGCGCCGAGATCAGGGAGATCATCAGCTCGGAACTCTTGCAGGAAATTTTCCTGAAGTGACAGGGCGAGATTCTGCGATTCGAAGGGCCGTGCCAAAGACACGGCCCTCTTTCACGCACTCCCGATCAGCACGCCGGTGATGAACACCAACACTCCGCCCAAGCCGACCTGAAGCGCGGCCGAAACCCAAGGACTATCCATATAACGGTGCCGGATCCAGGTGATCACTCCCAACTCGACGAGCACCACCGCGCCCGCGGCCCAGAGCGCCATCCGGAAGTCGCGCAGCAGGAACGGCAGCGTGTGACCGATTCCGCCCAGCGCGGTCATCGCTCCGCAGATCAGTCCGCGAAACCAGGGATGGCCGCGGCCGGTCAGGCTGCCGTCATCGGAAAGCGCCTCGGCAAATCCCATGCTGATGCCCGCCCCGGCCGAGGCCGCAAGGCCCACCAGGAATGCGTCATTGGAACTGTGCGTGGCGAATGCGGCAGCGAACACGGGCGCCAGCGTGGAAACGGAGCCGTCCATCAGTCCCGCGAGGCCCGGCTGCACAATCTGCAGAACGAAGAGCCGGCGCTGCGCCCGCTCTTCGTCCGCCTTCACATTGGTGGGCAGCTTTTCCGCGTCGAGTTCCTGGGCACGATGTTCGTGCGATCGTTCTTCGCTCGCAAGATCATCCAGAAGTTGCCGGATGCTGGCGTCCTGAGTGAGTGCTCCGGCCTTTTCATAGAACTGGCGCGTCTCCACCTCCATCGTGCTGGCTTCCTTGCGGACCGCGTCGATGCGCATAGGCCGGATCAGCCAAAGCGCCGGACGCTCCACGAACCCGCGCACGTCCTGGCGGCGGATCAAAGGAATGTGTTCGCCAAACTTCTGCCGGTAAAGCTCGATCAGCCGCCGCCGGTGCCCGGATTCCTCTTCGCGCATCCCTTCGAACATCGCCGCCGATGCCGGGTAATCCTGCCGCAGCCCTTCGGCAAAATCGGAGTACACCCGCTCGTCTTCCTCTTCCAGGGAAATCGCCAGGGCCAGCACTTCGCGTTCGGTGAGTTCTTGAAACTTCTTCATGGCGACCTAGCTTACCTGTCCGGGCGGGGCTGAGACAAATCGGAAACGGCATTGAGAAGACATCCCGCTTTCGGTGCTACTATCCACTTCATGACGCCTCGGAAGTCGTCCGGGTCCCGGAAGCGCGAGAAGCCGCCGCGCAGCGGGAAGAAAACGCCGCCCATCGCGCATGACGCCCCGCATGCTCCTGAACTCGTCATCATCACCGGGATGAGCGGCTCCGGCAAGGCGTCAGTGCTCAAGGCTTTCGAGGATTTGGGCTACTACTGCGTCGACAACCTTCCCGTCGAACTGATCCCGCGCTTCGCGGAGATGGCATTACAGTCGAGCGAGATCCAGCGCACCGCGCTGGTGGTGGATGTGCGCGAAGGCTCCAAGCTCGAGCAACTCCCGGGCATTCTGAAATCGGTGCGGCGCATGATTCCGACCAAGGTCGCCTTTCTGGAAGCCTCCGATGCGGTGCTGCTGCGGCGCTTCAGCGAGACACGCCGCCCCCATCCCCTGGGCACGGACGCGCCGGTCCATGCCTCGCTCAAAGCGGAACGTCGTCATCTGGCCGCCATCCGTGCATTGGCCGACTTTGTCATCGACACCTCCAAGTTCAACGTACACGAATTGCGCGCGCACATCACGGAGCGTTTTCGCGAACAGGCGGTGGAGAAAAGCATTCTGGTTTCGTGCGTGAGTTTCGGCTTCCGCCACGGTGTGCCCGAGGAGGCCGATCTGGTGTTCGACGTTCGTTTTCTGCCCAACCCGCACTTCGTGCCGGAATTCCGGCCGCTAACGGGCCGCGATCCGCGCGTGGCCAAGTACATCCGGTCATTTCCGCAGACGCAGGAGTTCGTGCTGCGGATTTCCGATCTCCTGGTTTACCTGCTGCCGCACTACATCCACGAAGGCAAGAGCTATCTCACCATCGGTTTTGGCTGCACCGGCGGCCAGCACCGTTCGGTGATGATCGCCGAGGAAGTTGGCAAGCGCCTGCACAAAGCAGGATATCGCGTGAAGGTTGGGCATCGGGATATGCCGAAGTAAGGCCGAGGCTCCGAAGAAAGGCTCGAGGCTACGAAGAAACCGAATGCGCTACTTGGGGATTCCAGAGCGGCGAAGTAAAATAAGCCCTTGCAGCCCATGCCTAAGCCACCGTCTGTAAGCCACCGCGGCCTGCGCGGAGCGGTATGCGGCAACTGACGCGCCTCATTCGTTATGCCCTCCCTTACTGGTGGCAGATCCTGTCGTCCGTGCTGCTCATGGCATTGGTAGGAGCGCTCGACGCCTTCAAATATCTTCTGATTCGGCCCATATTTGACCGGGTATTGAATCCCTCCACCGGATCGAAAGATATTCAACTGTTTGTCATTCCGGTTACGCACCACCCGGTTTATCTGCAGCAGTTGGTGCCTTCGCATTTCACGAATGCATGGAACATGGTTGCGATTGCTCTGGTCGGTTCCACCATCCTCAAGGGAATTTTCGATTACAGCGGTACGTACCTGGTAAACCACGCAGGCTTCGGCATGATCACCGACCTGCGGGACGATCTTTATAACGCAATCCTCCGCCGCTCGGCGGCATTTTTCTCCAGGCACACCACTGGAACCCTGCTTTCCGCCATCATCAACGACATCGAGCGCGTGCAGTACGCGATGTCCGCGGTGCTGGCAGAGTTCCTGCAGCAGTTCTTCACTTTTCTAGCGGTGGCCGCCGTGGTTGTGATCCTGGGCGGGAACCTTGCCTGGGTGCTGTTGCTGTTCGTTCCAGTCATCGTCTATTCCTCGCGCAAGATCGGCTCCCGGGTGCGCCGCACGACCCGGCAAGGGCAGGACAAGCTCGCAGAAATTCAAAACATCCTGCACGAAACGATTACCGGCAACCGCATCGTAAAGGCATTCAACAGCGAGAAGTGGGAGATCTCCCGCTTTCGCGGAGCGGCGCGCCGCCTTTTCCGCGCCAATCTGCGTTCCGTTGCCGCCACCGCGATCAGTTCGCCGCTGATGGATATTGTCGGCGTCGTCGGGATCGCGTTGTTGCTGCTCCTGGGGCGCGGCCGGATCGCGCACAACCAGATGACGCCCGGTGTTTTTGTGGCTTTCATCACCGCGGTCTTCAGCCTCTATAACCCGGTCCGCAAGTTCGCTCTCTTCAACAACAACTTTCAGCAGGCGCTGGGCGCCTCCAGCGAAATCTTCAAGTTCATGGACATTGAAGACGATGTCCGCGAAAAGCCACATGCCAGGCGCTTGCCTCCATTCTCGAAGACCGTCCAATTCGATCGCGTCAGCTTCAACTACGGCGGCGAGGCCGAAGAAGCTCGTGGCGTGCTGCATGATATCAACCTCGAAGTTCGCCGCGGAGAAGTAGTTGCGATCGTCGGGTCCAGCGGCTCGGGCAAGAGCACACTGGTTCACCTGATCCCGCGCTTCTTCGACGCCTCTCAGGGCCGCCTGCTGGTCGATGGCCACGATGTGCGCGATGTGACGCTGGCTTCATTGCGCGAACAAGTGGGAATCGTCACGCAGGAAACCGTTTTATTTAACGACACAGTGCGCAACAACATCGCCTATGGCCAACCTCACGTAGCGCTGAAGGAAGTTGAGGCCGCGGCCCAGGCGGCCTTGGCGCATGACTTCATCCAGGCGCTGCCCGCGGGGTACGATGAGGTGATCGGGGAGCGCGGCGTGCGCCTCTCCGGTGGAGAACGGCAGCGCATCGCCATTGCCCGCGCAATTTTGAAGAACGCGCCCATCCTGATTCTGGACGAGGCTACGTCGGCTCTCGACAGCGAATCGGAAGCTTTGGTGCAATCCGCGTTACACAATCTGATGAGTGGCCGCACCGTGTTTGTGATTGCGCACCGGCTGTCAACGGTGCGCCGCGCCGACCGCATTGTGGTGATCGAAAATGGCGCCATTGCCGACATCGGCGCCCACGAAGACTTGATGACGAAGTTGGGTACCTACCGGCGCTTGTACGAGTTGCAGTTCGCCGATTTCGAGCAGAAACTGGAACCGGCGCAGCCGAGCTGACATCGGCAATTGGAAATTCGGGAAATCACTTATGCCTCTTCGCTCCATGACAGGTTTTGCGCAGGTCAAAGGCGAACTCATACGGCAGACTGAAGGAAGCGCCGCTCCGCCGCCAACGGGCTCGGCCTCCACGTCGGCCTCTATGTCGTCCTCAATGTCGTCCTCTATGTCGTCTTCTATTCCAGGCAACGGTCACCTTGCCTTCGCACTCGCGTTGAAGTCGGTGAACCACCGCTTTCTCGATCTGCATTTTCGTCTGCCCTCGGGCTCCGACTCGCTCGAAATGCAACTCCGCCGCCTGCTCAAAGAAAAGATCGCTCGTGGGCACGTCGAGGTCACGCTCAGCCTGGAGCGCGGGAGCGGCGAAACCTTTGCCCTGAATCGCCCACTGGTGAGCAATTACATCGCGGCCTTTCGGGCGGCGGCCGGTGAGTTTTCGGTGCCCGCGCAACCCGATCTCAACGCCATCCTGCGCATTCCCGGCGCGCTCGATTCTGCCAGAGACCCTGAGGATGGAGCGCTCGAGTCGGCAGTGATGGCCACGGTGGGCGAAGCGCTCGACCGCCTGAATCAGATGCGCGAGCAGGAAGGCCGCAGCATCGAGCGGGAACTCCGCCAGCGCATGGCCCACCTGCGCGAAGCCGTAACGACCGTGCAGCTTCACCGGCGCACGGTGTTGCAGAGCTATGTGGAGCGGCTCCAGTCGCGCCTTCAGGAACTGCTGGGCTCCAGTGTCGATCGGGACCGTATGCTCCAGGAAGCCGCGCTTCTGGTCGACCGCAGTGACATTCAGGAAGAAATCGTCCGTCTGGAAAACCACGTCCAGCATTTCCTGGGCCTGCTCGACGAACATGGAGAAGTCGGAAAGAAACTGGACTTCCTGCTGCAGGAAATGAATCGCGAGGCCAACACTCTGCTTTCGAAAACGTCCGGTTTGGCCGGCGAGGCGCTGAAAATCACCGAGGCCGGGCTCGCCATGAAGGCGGAGATCGAAAAATCACGCGAGCAGGTGCAAAACCTGGAATGAGTTCTCCGGCCCAAAAGCCGCTCGTGTACATCATCTCGGCCCCGTCGGGTTCGGGCAAGTCAACCCTTGTCAACGAGCTGCTGAAGGCGGTGCGCGATCTGGATTTCTCCATTTCCTACACCACCCGCGCGCCGCGCGGCAGTGAGATGAATGGGAGGCAGTACTACTTTGTCTCACGTCCCGAGTTCGAGAAGATGATTCGCGACGGCGAGTTCCTCGAGCAGGCCGAGGTCTTTGGCAACTATTACGGAACGGCGCGTCGCTTCCTGCGTGAGGCAGAACAAAATGGCCGCGACCTTTTGCTCGACATTGACGTCCAGGGCGCCGCACAGATCCAGCAAAACGTCCCCGACGCCACCAGCATCTTCATCCTGCCTCCGAATCGGAATACGCTGGAAGAGCGCCTGCGCAAGCGCAGCGAAGACCGCGAAGAGGTCATCCAGCGCCGCCTGGTCACGGCGAGTCGTGAGATTGAGAATTACGACCGATACAACTACATTCTCGTGAACGACCTTCTGGAGGAATCGAGCGAGATCCTGCAGGCGATCGTGCGCTCCGAACGCCTGCTTCGCTCGGGGCGGCCGCTGTCCAGTGAGGAAGCCAGAACCGTGGCTCTCGCGGATCGCTGCCGCCTGGCCAGCGTTCGCGACCGCTTGCAGCCGATTCTGGCCTCGTTTAGCGCTCCGGCGATTCCGGGAGGGAATAGTCCTCCGTAACCATATTGGAGGGTGGTTGGCCCCCGTAACCTTGAGTTTCGTGGGAAAATAGGAGAGCAGTTCTTGGCTTCCCTGGCGAAGAACGAAGCGTACCCACTTTCGGCCATCAAGATCGTGCATCCCGTTACCAAGGGGGAGAGAAACCATGAAATTGATCGAAGGCTTCGACAGCAACTATCGCTACATTCTGGTCGCCGCCCGGCGCGCCCGCCAACTGCAATCCGGCGCCCCGCCGGTGGTCCAAACCAACTCCCGCAAACCCTGCCGCATTGCGCAAGACGAGATCCGGGCGGGTAAGGTGAAATGGGAGATCCCTGAAACTCGCAGCGCAGCGGAGCAGGCCTCCGATGTTTTGGATAAGGCTTTCGGACAAGACGTCTAGCAGGTTTCCGAAAAACGCGAGATTCGTATCAGGGTATGCCTTCAGGCATTGCCGGAAGTGCGGCAGAATGAGCCGCGCCTTCAGGCGCTGCGGCCGGAAATTATGAAAGTTGCTCTTGGAGTGACGGGCGGCATCGCGGCTTACAAGGCGGCCGAGATTGTGCGGCTCCTGCAAGATCGCGGCATTCGCGTGCAAGTCATCATGACGCGCGCGGCCCAGCAGTTCATTCGCCCGCTCACTTTCGCTGCGCTCTCCGGCGAAAAAGTGATTACCGGGATGTTCTCGCCCGGTGAAGCGCGCGCTCCCAACATCGACTCGGCCAACATCGATTCGGCCAACATCGACTCCGGCAACATCGATTCCGCCATTGAGCACATGGCGGTGGCGCAGTCGATTGACGCTCTACTGGTCGCTCCCGCCACCGCCGACGTTCTGGCGCACTTCGCGCAAGGCATTGCCGGCGACTTCCTCACTACTCTTTATCTTGCCACCACCGCTCCGGTCGTGGTTGCTCCTGCGATGAACGTGAACATGTGGAATCATCCCGCGACGCAGGCCAATCTGGAAGTCCTGCGCCAGCGCGGTGTGAAGATCGTCGAACCGGGCTCAGGATATCTGGCTTGTGGCATGACGGGCTCGGGAAGGCTGGCCGAGAACGAAGCGATCATGGCAGCGGTTCTCGAAGCGCTGGGCGCGTCGCAGGATTTCAGCGGCGAAACCGTGTTGATCACTGCCGGGCCCACGCGCGAAAAAATCGATCCCGCGCGCTATCTCAGCAACCGCTCCAGCGGACGCATGGGGTACGCCGTGGCCGAAGCCGCCCTGCGCCGCGGCGCTCGCGTGCTGCTGGTCAGCGGACCCACGGCGCTGACGCCGCCGGGAGCGGCCGAGATCACGCGCGTGGAATCGGCCGAGCAGATGCGCGATGCCGTGCTCGGTCTTTTGTCCCAGGCCACCATCGTCATCAAAACCGCCGCCGTCTCCGACTACCGCGCGAAGTCTGTTTCCGGGCAAAAGATAAAGCGCAAAGGTCCGATCACGCTCGAACTCGAACCCACCGCTGACATTCTCAAGGAAATCTCTTTCCGCAAGCAGTCGCAGATTATCGTCGGCTTCGCCGCGGAAACCGAGAACGTCCTCGAGAACGCCCGCCAGAAGCTCGCGGCCAAACATCTCGACGCCATCGTGGTCAACGACGTCTCCCGCGAGGGCGTTGGCTTCGACTCCGATCGCAATGAAGTGACCATCATCACTCACGATGAGGTCGTCGAAGTTCCCGAGACCAGCAAGTGGGAAGTGGCTCAGCGCGTCCTCGACCAGGTCGTCCGCATCCGCCTACGGCGCAAGTCGCCGGTGAAAGCCTGAAAGCGCGTTTCTTGCCCCTGCATTACAATTCAGAAACCAATGCCCCGTACTTTTGATCCGGACTTGCGGCGCGCTCTCGCCGAACGCGTCCGCTACTACCATGAGTTGGGCATCTACGATTTTTACCGGCGCGAGCCGCGGCTTCCCGATTCTATGGAAACCGCATCGGCAGCCGCCGAAGTCGGTTCGGCATCTTTGTCTTCGACATCGTCTCGAGCATCCCAGTCAGAACTGCGAGAGGAAATGGCCGCAAGAAAATCCGCTGTCGTCCCCACCATCGCCGAGGACAACATTTTCGAGATCGTCACGCCCAAGCCGGAGCATGGAGTGGCCGATCCCGCCGCGGCGCTC
The DNA here is from genome assembly GCA_003131585.1 of Acidobacteriaceae bacterium. GTDB lineage: Bacteria > Acidobacteriota > Terriglobia > Terriglobales > Acidobacteriaceae > Sulfotelmatobacter. Next base: position 17,428 of record PKVW01000038.1, on the reverse strand, counting down.
AAAGTGATTCGCGAAGATCTCGGAGACTGTACCCGCTGCAAACTCTACAAAGGTCGCACGAAGATTGTGTTTGGAGTAGGCAACCCGAGCGCCGAGTTGATGTTTGTGGGCGAAGGTCCGGGCGCGGACGAAGACGCGCAGGGCGAGCCCTTCGTGGGCCGCGCCGGCCAGTTGCTCAACAACATGATCCTGGCAATGGGCCTGCAGCGCGAAGACGTTTACATCGCGAACGTGGTCAAGTGCCGTCCGCCCGGCAACCGCACGCCCGAGCCCGATGAGTGCGAGACCTGCTCCCCATTTCTCATGCGGCAGATCGCAGCCATCAAGCCCAAAGTCGTGGTGGCTCTGGGGGCGACCGCCGCCAGGAATCTGCTGGCCATGAATTCATCCCTTGGCGATTTGCGGGGCCGCTGGTACGACTTCAAACCCGCGGGTGCGCCCGGCAACGATTCCGCATGGCCCGGCGCGCGCCTCGCCGTCACTTATCATCCAGCATACTTGCTGCGCGATCCGCGGCAGAAGGGCGAGGCCTGGAAGGATCTGCAGATGGTGATGAAATACCTGGGAATCGAGCCTCCGAAAAAAGCTGTCGACTAACTCTACCCTCCCCAATCTTCCGGCGTCACTGCTATTCTCTGAAACTGCTACTCCCTGAGACTGCTAGTCCCTGAGACGGCTACTCCTTGAGAACGATGCCCGAGTTTTGCGACGTTGCGCTGCCCGTACCGCTCGACATGGTCTTCACGTACCGTGTTCCCGCCGAGGCCACTCCGGTGGTCGGCGGCCGCGTGCTCGTGCCCTTCCGCCAGCAGCGCCTGACCGGCATTGTGGTTGAACTGCACGACCGCCAACCCTCCGTCAAAACTAAACTCATCTTCAGCGCGCTCGACGTCGCACCCGTGCTCGACGATCAACTGCTGCGTCTGGGCCGCTGGATTGCCGACTACTATCTCGCCCCGCTTGGCGAAGTCTTCCGCACCATGCTGCCGCTGAACGCGGAGTTCAAACGCGCCATCGCTTACCGCATCACTGCGGAAGGCCAGTTGGCATTACACATGGCTGGAGTGTCGGGATCATCCGCCCGTTCCCGGCGTACTCCGGAAGAGCAAGCCGCCGAATTTCGAGTGCTCGATTACCTGGCTGCCCAAGAGCCTGCGCCGGGAGAGCCCATCCAGGTCCGCGAAGAAAGCCTGCGCTCCGCGACGCGGGTCTCCAAATTGATTCTGAGCGGGATGGTGCGGAAGATGTGGCTCGTCCGCGAAGATGTTTCCGCCGTCCGTGATGCCACTCGCACGATTAGAGTCGCGCAGCTCAAATCTGCTGAAGGCAAGCTGAACGACAACCAGCGGCGGCTCGTCGAGACACTCGCCGCATCTGGAGGCCGGACCCTCGTGGAGACGCTACAAGCTCTTGACGTTCCACGAACGACGCTCAGCACTCTGGTCAAGCGCGGTCTTGTCGAGATCATCGAAGAAACGGCGGCCTTTGCCGTTTCGAGCGCCAAGCCGCGAACTTCGCCCTTCGCATTCGATTTCAACGCCACGCAGCAATCCGCACTGAACCGCCTGCGGGAAGCGGTTGACGCGCGAAAGTTTTCCGGTATCCTTCTGCACGGCGTCACCGGGTCGGGCAAGACCGCAGTCTACCTCGCGGGCATGCGCGCCGTGCTCGAAGCCGGACGCTCCGCCATTCTCCTCGTCCCTGAAATCGGCCTCACGCCCGCCGTGGCCGCCGATCTGCACCAGATCTTCGGCGATGAAGTTGCCATCCTGCACTCGGCGCTTTCCGACAAAGAACGCGCGCAGCAGTGGCACCGCATCAAGAGCGGCGACGCGCGCATGGTTGTTGGCACGCGCTCCGCCGTCTTCGCGCCGGTTGCCGATCTCGCCTTGATCATCGTCGACGAAGAACACGATTCCTCCTACAAGCAAGAGGAGACACCGCGCTACCACGCGCGCGACATTGCCGTGGTGCGCGCCAAGATGGCGAGTGCGGTTGTGGTCCTGGGTTCGGCCACGCCATCGCTGGAGTCGTATTTCAACGCGAAGAAAAATAAGTACGCGCTGGTCGAGTTGCCCGACCGCGTGCAGCAGCGTCCTCTTCCGGAAGTCGAAATCATCGACATGCGCCAGGAGTTCCAGGAAACCGGCCACGAGCAGGTCATTTCGCGCAAGCTGGCGGCGGAGATCACTGAGCGGTTCGCCCGCAAAGAGCAGGTCATGGTGCTGCTCAACCGCCGCGGATATTCTCCCGTGGTGCTTTGCCGCACCTGCGGCAAGACTCTCGAATGCCAGAATTGCGCGATCGCGCTCACGCACCACAAGCGCGAGCACAAAATGATCTGCCATTATTGTGGTTATACCGCGCCCGTGCCCAATGCCTGTGTGCATTGCGGCAGCGAGTATGTGTATTTTCTCGGCACTGGCTCGGAGAAGCTGGAAGAATTGCTGCACGGCATGTTTCCGCAGGCGCGCATCGCCCGCCTCGATCGCGACACCGTTCGTGGACACGAGGATTTCGAGCGCATTCTGAACGCGCTCAGCGACGGCGAACTCGACTTGCTCGTCGGCACGCAGATGATCGCCAAAGGCCACGACATTCACGGCGTCACCCTGGTCGGCGTGGTCGGCGCCGACAGCGCGCTGGGACTGCCCGATTTCCGCGCCGCCGAGCGCACCTTCCAGTTGCTCACCCAGGTCGCGGGACGCGCCGGGCGCGGCCAATCTCCCGGCAAGGTGATTCTGCAAACTTATTTTCAGGATCACTACGCCGTGCAATACGCCGCGCACCACGACTTCACCGGATTCTACGAAAAGGAATTGCGCTTCCGCAGTTGGATGCACTATCCGCCATACTCCGCCCTGGCCAACGTGCTCATCCGCAGCGACAAGCTCGAAGAAGCGTTGCAGTGGTCCGGCACGCTGGGAAAGTGGTTTGAGCAAACCCGCCACGAAGGCGTGCGCGTGCTCGGTCCGGCCGCCGCGCCCATCCTGCGGCTCAAGCGCGATTACCGTTATCATTTCGTGCTGAAGTCGCCCAGCCGGGAAAAGCTTAACACCACGCTACGCGCCATGCTGGCCTATGCTACCCAGCAAAAAATTCCACGCACGCAGGTGATTGTGGATGTGGATGCGCTGTGGCTGATGTGAAGGCCGGCTCTCAGCCATTTGCCGTTCGCCGCTGGCAGATCGTAGATTGTGTGCTGCCCGCGGTCAGCCCGGTATGAAAAATCGGCCCGTCGGGATCCGCAGTACCCGGTGCGTAGTTGGAAATGGCAACCAGGCGACCATCATCAACCTAACATCAACGATTTTCCTACCGCCCACGGAACTCCCGCACAACTTCCGGCAGCGACGCGTGGCCAAACGGCGCCGGGGTCAGCGTGAGAGCCAGCATCGCCAATGCCAGGACGGCCAGCCACGCCCGCCCGCCCGAAACCCGCGGCCAATCCGCCACCTGCGGATGCCGCAAGCTGCTGAGCTGCAGCAGAATCGCCCACACGAACCATCCCGTCCACAGGTAGTACGCCATGGGCAGAAGGATCAGAATCGTCAGCCGCGACACGAACTTGTGCGCCCGCGGCGCAATCGAAAAAACAATGTGTCCGCCATCCAGTTGTCCGCCGGGCAGCAAGTTGAGCGACGTGGCAAACATTCCCACCCAGGCCGCAATCGCCGTCGGGTGCAGCAAAACGCGATCCAGCGGCAACAATGCGATTCCGCGCGCCGCGCTCTGTGTGGCCAGCAACCGGTGCATGAGCTGGAAGATCAGCGGAAATCCCAGATCCAAAGCCGCGGCCGGAGTTCCCGCCGGGATCGGCTTCGACAGGCCCAGCGAAATCATCAAAACGCCGAAGGCCACAACAAATCCTGCGATTGGTCCCGCGATTCCAATATCGAACAGCGCCGTGCGAGACCGGATCGGCGACCGGATGCGGATGAACGCGCCGAAAGTCCCGATCAACGTCGGCGCGGGAATAAAAAACGGCAGCGTCGCCCACACCGCATAGCGCTTGCAGTATAGATAGTGCCCCATTTCGTGCGCCAGCAAAATCAGCATCAGCGTGCCCGCGAAGGGCAGACCCAGCAGCAGCCGCGCCGGATGCGAAAACGCCCAACTCGCCGGAAAAAATGGAGCAGCGGCGTCGTCCAGCGAAAACACCGGCTGGCTGTGCGCAAAGTTGTACTGCATGCGCGCCCCCACTACCAGCGTGGTGAAGCAAGTCAGCAGCAGCAGCAGCGCATGCAACCAGTACCGCTGCCGCGGCGCGCGCCGCTCCGGCAGGGGCGTCGGCCGGTAGTGTTCGAGGGTGGAGGAAGCGATGGGAGGAGTAGGTTCCGACATGCGATTCTTGGCCTCGCGATTCCATCGAGACCTTTCTTAGATGCTACTACGAGAAAGGAGTACCTAGTACCGAGTACCTAGTACCGAGAAAAAGAAGGCGCGGGCTAGAACCGAGAACTGGGAAGAAAATCAGAGATCAGATAAGCTGGAGAATGTGCAGCGACCTTCCTCGGTACTAGGTACTCGGTACTGACTTCAATCAATCGACTGCAATTCCTTCCCCGGCTTGAACCGCACCGCCTTGCCCGGAGGAATCGACACTTCGGCTCCGGTGCGCGGATTGCGTCCGATGCCGGTCTTGCGCGGGCGCACATTGAACACGCCAAATCCCCGCAGCTCAATGCGATTGCCGTGGGCCAGCGCCTTCTTCATGCTCTCAAAAACGGTTTCCACGGCCAACTCGGCCTTGGTCTTGGTGATGCCGGTTCTGGCGACCACTTCGTTGATAATGTCGAGCTTAATCACGACCGGCTCCCGGATGCGGCTTCATGGTCATCCCTCAAGTGATTGATGCTATGGGAGATAAGGGAGATTGTCAACGGGAGCATCTCGCTCGTAAACGGGCTGGACCCCGCAGCCTCAACGTCATCCGCCGCCAGCCGGACTTTGATTGAGTAATTTGTACGGGCGAGTGGCGGGAAGGAATCGGAGCGCGAGAGGCGCGAAGAGGCGCGAAGCGGCGGCATTCCACTAGGCGCCCGCGCGTAAGAACAGCGAAAGCATACGCGAGACGGATTCAAATGATTGCGCGCGCGGCAGACTTCTGGGGGCCTCCAACAGGCCCAACTACCGTCTGTTTTCTTCTTCCTTGAACATGTACTTAATAGCGGGCTTGTAGATCATCAGTCCACCGTCTTCGCGGATAACCTTGATGCAGGTTTTGTCGTACCACTCGATGATGCCATGCACTTCCTCGCCGTCACGCAGCACGATGACCATCGGCGTCCTCGACTGCATCTGTTTCTGATAGTAGAAATTCTCGGCATTGGTCTGCTCCGGGGGGGCTGCCTTTCGCCCGCCTCCCGGCCCCATGGCACGGTCGCCGCGATCTCCCCGTTCAAATGCCCGTTCCGGCCGGTCGTGGCGCTCCCGGCGCTCCGCGACCTGCATATGATTTGAATTATGGTTGCCATGGTTATGATCCACGCGCGGCAGCGCCGGACGGATCAGCTTGCGGTTGGCGAAATTCTCCTCGTTCCCTGATGGCTGGACCGGAGTCAAATTCATTGTTTCCTTCATAGTGGCGCTACCCCCGCACACGCATTCGCGCAACCCGGCATTAGAGAATCCTGAAAATGTATTTACGAAGGCGTGAAATTTCACCTACCGTACCACAGGAATCTCCCGGTGACAATGCTACTGTCGTGCCCCATATGGCGTGTGCTAAATCTTGCAGCCCCAGCTCTCTAACTGGTTTTCGAGAGGTCCGCGCCTCTCCGCTCCCGCCCGCAACCGCTAATCGCCGCCACCAGGGCTGCCACGATCAGAACGGTCCAGGCCAGTACCGGGGCGAACATTCCAGCGTAGCGCTGCTCGGCGAGCCTGGCTTGTATCACCACGTTGCGCGACGAAAGCAGGTTCCCCAGTTGGTAGGCGAAACCAGGAAACGTTCCCCGTACCGCAGGCGGCGAAAGTTCATTCAGGTGCGCCGGGATCACGCCCCACGCGCCCTGCACCATGAATTGCATCGCAAAGCCGCCCAGCGCCAGCATCGGCACAGTGTGTGAGTACGCCCACAGCGGAATGACCGGAATCGCCAGCAGCGCGGCGATCACAATCGCACGCCGGCGCCCGATTTTTTCCGACCACGTCCCGAAGAGAATTCCGCCCAGCAGCGCCCCAATGTTGGCGATGATGGCGATCAATCCGACCGTCTGCGGGGTAAACCGGTGGTCCTTCTCCAGGAACGTCGGATAAAGATCCTGGGACCCGTGGCTGAACGAATTGAAGGCAAACATCAGCACAACCAGGAAAACAAACGTGCCCACATAGCTCAGAATGTCTTTACCCAGGCGGCTTTCCTCTTTTCCCGATGCTCGGCCTTGCAACCAGGCCGGGGATTCCTCCACTTTCGTACGAATGTAGATCACCAGAAAGGCCGGCAACGCGCCAACCACAAACATCCCACGCCAGCCGACGATCGGGAACAGCGTCCAATAAACCAGCGCGGCCATCAGATAGCCCGCCGCGTAACCTTCCTGCAACAGACCGGAGAAGAACCCGCGTCCTTCCGCGGGCAGGGTTTCGAAGGCTAACGCCGCGCCCACGCCCCATTCTCCCCCCATGGCCACTCCGAACAAGGCTCGCGCGATGAGGAGAACTTTCAAGGATGGCGCGAAGGCCGATGCCAGCTCAAACACCGAGTACGCGATGATATCGACCATCAGCGTCACCCGCCGGCCGAACCGGTCGGCCATCAATCCGAACAGGAACGCGCCCACCGGACGCATCGCCAGCGTCACGAAAATCGCCTCCGTGACGGCAGAAACTTTCGCCTGGAATTGGGTCGCGATGGCGCTGACACAGAAGGTCAGAATGAAGAAATCAAAAGCGTCCAGCGACCAGCCCAGAAAGCAGGCGAGGAACGTATTCCGCTGCACCGGCGTAAGCCTGCGAAAATGGCCGATAAATTCCATCGAGGTTCCCTCCGCGCAATTCCGTACGCGCCGGAAAGTCCTGCGGATGCTAGCATATGTTTTTCATTCAACCGTCGGAAATCAACCATCGGCAATTTCGAGCCCATGCCCGAACTCGACTCTCCCCAACGCCAGGCGCCCGACTCGCTCATGCTCACCGGCTTCTGGTACCGCGCCTTGCCCGCCAGCCGCGTCCACCGCAACCAACTCCACCAAGCCATGCTGCTCGAGATTCCTCTCGTCATCGGACGCGATCGCGCGGGCCGTCCATTTGCGCTGCGCGACGCTTGTCCCCACCGCGGCATGCCGCTGCACTGCGGCAACTTCGATGGAGAAAATATCGAGTGCTCCTATCATGGCTGGACGTTTGACGTCAACAACGGCCAGTGCCAGCTCATCCCCTCGCTCACCGCCGGCCAGAATTTGAAAGTCGACCGCATCCACGCGGGCAGCTATCCCTGCGAAGAGCAGGACGGTTTTGTCTGGGTTTACATACCAGAATCCGGTCCGGAGGGCGCGGGATTCGGCAAACTCGACGAAGCTCCCGGCCCAGCTCCTCAGATCGAGAAGTTCGGTGAGAACGACATCGAGAAGCGCGGTGAAATGCCCAGCGGCAAGTACAAGCTCGCTTACCTCACCGCCGACATGCCGGTCAGCATCGATCACGGCATCATCGGCCTCATGGATCCCGCGCACGGACCCTTCGTGCATCAGGCCTGGTGGTGGCGCAGCCGCCACAGCATCCACGAGAAGACAAAAAACTTCGAGCCTATCCCCAACGGCTTCCGCATGAGCGCGCACACGCCCAGCTCAAACTCCGCGCCCTACAAGCTGCTCCGCCTCTATGCCGCTGCCGATTCCATCACTACCACTATCGACTTCGTTCTGCCCAACCAGCGCAAGGAAACTATCCGGGCAGGGAAGTACTGGTTCTCGTCGCTCACTACCGTCACGCCCATCACCCGCAATCAATGCCGCATCGACGTGGTCGCCGCCTGGAACATCTTCCGCTGGATGCCGTTCGGCCCCGAGCTGCTGAAATTTGTCTTCGCCAAGTTCGTCGAGCAGGACCGCCGCACCATGGAACTCCAGGCCGAAGGTCTGAAGCACAACCCGCACCTCGTGCTGATCGACGACGCCGACCGCCCCGCCAAGTGGTATTTCCAGCTGAAGGCCGCGCACCTCGAAGCCAAACGCACCGGCTGCGAGATGAAGCATCCGATGTCCGGCCCGGTTACGTTGAGGTGGAGAAGCTAGTCCGGAATCTCACCAGAAGGCTGTGATTCCCTGATACAGCCTGAACTTATCGTCCGGCGTCACAACCGAAATTCCCTCGCACAACGCCTGAGCAATGATCTGGCGGTCAAAGGGATCGTTATGATGGCGGGAAAGCCCGAACATGCGGAATGCATGGTCGGCGGTGTAAGGCAGGATGCGAATTCCCAAGTCATCCATGGCCTTACGCAGGATTACTGCCGAAAACGCCAGCCTTCCAGACGCGGCCTTGATGGCAATCTCCGTAACGGAAACTGCGCTTAGCTCAAGTGCGTTATTCAGGTTGCGCAACGCCGCTGCCGCGCGCTTGCTGAGCCGCTCGGGGGATTCCACCGCATAGATGACGACCGCGGTATCCAGCAGCAGGCGCATAACTCTCTCTAGTAGCGCCCCTCGAGGAAGTCGTCCACTTCCTTGTCCGTCATCGGCTTCCACCAGTCCGGGTCGATGATTTTGATTTGGCCACGGAGAGCGCCTAGAATGCGCTTCTTTCGAACCGGCTTTCTCGTGCGCACGATATCCACTGCTGGCACACCCCTGCGGCAGATGGTCACCGGTTCTCCGTTTTCGACGGCCTTGATCAATTCCGGCAATTTATTCTTGGCGTCGGCTACGCTAACCTGCATCGGGTCATGATAGCTATCTTCGATAGCTATGTCAAGGAAGATCAATCTCTGGTAGTGGGTCAGTTTGAATTCGTTTTGAAAGGGCGCGGCTTCAGCCGCGCCGTAACTGCCTCAAAATCAATCGCGGCTTTAGCCGCTGCGGGGACGTGTTTTCAAACTGACCCACTACCCAATCTCTCCGATCGCCGCTACTCTTCGCCACTCACCAGCCAGTCCATCGCTTCGTCCCGCGTCTTGAAGGCGGGGAAGTCGCGTTGGGAAAAGTTTTTGAAGTGCTCATAGAACACCTGCGGCAGACTCTCCGTCCCCACCCATGCCGACCGCTTCACATAGGGACGATCGAGCACGAGAACTTCTTTGATTCGCGTGGCCACTGTTTTGTCGATCTCCGCGCCTGTGAAGTCCGCCAGGGTGAGCAGGGATCCGGGCGCGTGCCGCGCGATATCCGCGCGGACCTGGTCAAGCAGCAACAACAACTCTTTCGCCGCGCAGTGCGCGAAGTCAATCACGTAGATGGCATGGCCTTTGTGCTTGACGAATCGCAGGCGCTCGTCTTGAGGATTGCTGCTTGAGGTCATGCCAGAAGCGCCTCCACAACCGCGTAAGCGCCGTCCAGCGCGGCATCCAGCGCGACAGCGTCTTTGCCTCCAGCCTCGGCCAGATCGGGACGGCCTCCGCCCTTGCCGCCAACGTTCTGCGCGACTGGACCGATCACCTTACCGGCCTGCACCCGGCTGGTCAAGTCCTTGGTCACGCCCACGATCAGCGACACGTTGCCATTCGAGGCCGAGCCCAGCACGACGACACCCGAGCCGATCTTGTCGCGCAGTTGATCGACCAGAGTACGCATCTGCGCGCGCTCCAGATTATCCACGCGATGCGCGAGAACTTTCACGCCTTTTACATCTTTGATCCTGTCGCCGATTGACGCCACCGAAGACGAGGCCGATTTCATCCGCGCCTGATCGAGCTCGCGCCCCAGGCGCTTGATCTCGGCGTCTTTCTTTTCCAGTTCGGCTTTTAATGCTTCAGCGGGTGTTGCCGGACCCTCCTCAGATGCGGGCACCCCATCCTTGCGCGCTCTTTGCGCAAGAGCCTGCCCTGAGCGAAGCGAAGGGGTGGGTGAAGCGAATGCCGCCACCACCTGTTCTAGTTCATGATCCTTCCGAAAATGCCGCAGCGACCCCTCACCCGTAATCGCCTCTATCCTCCGCACGCCCGACGACACGCTGCCTTCCTTCAGAATCTTAATCAGCCCAATCTCGCCGGTCGCAGCCGTGTGCGTGCCTCCGCAAAGCTCCGTCGAGAAATCGCCAATCCGCACCACGCGTACCTTGTCGCCATACTTTTCGCCAAACAGCGCCATGGCGTGATACTCGCTGATGGCCTGGTCGATGGGAACGTCGACGATGGTCTCTACTTTCCGGTTGCGCAGCACTTCCTTGTTGATGATGTCCTCAATATCCTGCAACTCTTCGTCCTCGACCGCGGTGAAGTGCGAAAAATCAAAGCGCAGATGATTCGGCGCCACCAGCGACCCCGCCTGCTTCACATGCTTCCCCAAAACTTCTCTCAGCCCGGCATGAAGCAGATGCGTAGCCGTGTGATTCCGCATGGTCGACTGCCGAACGTCCGCATTCACCACCGCATCTAATTTGTCGCCGATGCGAATTGTCTGTAGCGCGAAAATCTGATGTGCCCGCACTCCCCGAATTGGTGAATAACATCCGGTGACATCGGCGACGACAGTGTTGTGATCGTCGGAGTAAAACCACCCCGTGTCGCCAACCTGACCGCCGGAGTCCGCATAAAACGGTGTGCGATCAAGGATGACCTCGCCTCTGTCACCCCGTCCGAGTCCTTGCGTCCCCTCGCCATTGTGGATAACTGCCAGCACTTCGCAGGCATCGGAATGCGTCTGACGGTAGCCTTCGAAGATCGATTTCGGAAGCTGCCGATAAGCTGGATTGGCAGTTTGCTTCGCAGCACCCTTCCAGGAAGCACGTGCACGCTCTCGCTGCTCGGACATCGCGCGATCGAATTGTTTTCGGTCAAGCGATATTCCCAAGTCTCGCATGGCATCGACGATGAAATCGAGGGGTAGCCCGAACGTGTCGTAAAGCTGAAAAGCTTGTTCGCCTGAATACTCTGGAACTATGCCGCGCGCGCGCAATTCAGAGATGCCTTCAGCCAACCAGCCCGGAGTCTGGGTGTTGAGGAACCCGCTGAGTTTTTCGCCAGCAGTTGGAAGATTCTTCAGCCGATGAGTGCCCTTAGACATCCCGGTCGCTTCACTCTGAGCCTTGAGCACAAGTTCAAGCAGGTCTGCATCAAGCCTCTTTAAACCCTCACCGAGGGTACGTTCAAAACGATCTTCCTCGGCCTGCACCACTTTCTTGATTCGTTCTTGGTTGTCCCACAGCTCTGGATATGGAAACTCGCTATGATCTTCATCCGGACCTCCGGCCATCAATCGAATGACCACACTAGTCATATTGGTGAGTACATACTGATTGATCGCTCCGCTAAGGCGAACATGTCTCATGGCTCGGCGCATTATCTTTCGGAGCACATAGCCACGCCCCTCGTTCGAGGGAACGACGCCATCGGAAATAAGAAAGGTCGTTGCGCGCGCATGGTCCGCGATAATCCTAAGTGAAGCTCGGGTCCTAGCGTCGAACTTGCTTGGATCGAAGCCTCTGTGCGCCCCGCTTACTACGTTGCAGAAGATTGCTGCGTTGCGGATGAGGTCTGTAAACAAATCCGTCTCATAATTCGAAATCACACCCTGCAGAACCGAAGCGACCCGCTCCAATCCCATGCCCGTATCAATCGACGGCTTGGGCAAAGGGTTCAAATTCCCGCTGGCGTCGCGGTCAAACTGCATGAATACCAGATTCCAAATCTCGACATAACGTCCGCAGTCGCAGGGGAACGCGCAGTCCGTATGTCCTTGATCGGACGCCGCCGGTCCCATGTCGTAATGAATCTCGCTGCACGGGCCGCAGGGGCCGGTGTCGCCCATCTGCCAAAAGTTGTCTTTCAGCCCCATCTCAAAGATTCGATCCTTCGAAACGCCCTGCGCCGCCCACAAGTCGTAGGCTTCGGCATCGCGTGGGACACCGCCTTCGCCGTTAAAGACGGTCACGTATAGCTTGTTTTTATCGATCCCGAACCATTCCTTCGAAGTGATCAGCTCCCAGGCGTAGGCGATGGCGTCTTTCTTGAAATAATCGCCGAACGAAAAATTCCCCAGCATCTCGAAAAACGTGTGATGCCGGTTGGTGAAGCCCACATTTTCCAGATCGTTGTGCTTGCCGCCGGCGCGCACGCATTTCTGTGAAGTGGTCGCGCGGGAGTAGTCGCGTTTCTCGAGTCCCAGAAAAACGTCCTTGAACTGATTCATGCCCGCGTTGGTGAACAGCAGCGTGGGATCGTTCGCCGGCACCAGCGACGACGAATGCACTTCCTTGTGCGGACGTTCCTTCTGCTGCACAAAAAAGTCGAGAAATTTGCGGCGGATTTCGGAGCCAGTCAGCATGCTAATCAAGATGACAGCCAATTCTAAATGAAAACCACAGGAGGACACAGAGGATCACACAGGAGACGCAGATCGTGAAACGACTGACGAGAAAACGACTGACGAGAAAACGACTGACCAGAAAACGACTGACGAGAAAAAGCAGAAGAGCCGCGTACAACTCCCGCGCGGCTCCTCAATGACTGAACTCTCCAACCGACCGCTACTTCACCGCGTCTTCGGTCTTGTCTCCGGCCTTTTTCATTTCGTGGCCCGTAGCTTTGGTGCCCTTTTTGACACCGCTGCCGGTCTTCTTGGCAGCCGTCGCGGTGGCATCGCCGGTTTTGTCGGCCGCCTTTTCCGTAGCATGGCCGGTGGTTGTAGCTGCCTTCTTGGTGGCGTGTCCAGTTGTCTTCGCGGCCTTCTCGGTGGCATCGCCGGTTTTGTCGGCGGCCTTCTCGGTAGCATGGCCGGTTTTCTTGGCGGCTTTCTTGGTCTCGGTGCCAGTATCTTTGGCGGTCTTCTTCACATCCGAGCCGACGTCCTGAGCCAGCGCGAATGGCACTGCACTCAGCAATACGGCCGCGAGAATTGTTTTTAGACGGAACCTCATAACACCCTCCTGTGACATGGTTTTGGGATCGGTCTTGGAGTATGCAACATGGAAAAGCCTGTTGCCAAGTGCATCTTTATCTTTATCTTCATCTTCTGATCGTCTGACGATTGTCTGAAACCGGTGGCGCTGCTCACTCGTAAGGTCTGGTCGTGGCGCTCATGCGGTTTCGCTCTCCAACTCGGTCAAGGTTTCTTCATCCACGTCCCACTTCTTCAGGATCGAGAAGATGATCTTGGTGCCGAAACCGGCCCGGGTCAGTTGCCGGAAGATGCGCGCCGTCTGCTTCTGGTCTTTTGGTTTGACCAGGCGCTTCTTGCGCAGGTATTCGCGCGCTTGCTGTTCTTCGCTCACGCCTTCAAAGGCCGCGTCCACGGCCTTCTCGATCACGTGGCCGTGCACGCCTTTTATTTTTAGGTCGGTAACAATGCGCTGCCGTCCGAACTTCTGGTTGTCCCGCCGTAGAGAAGAAAAGTAGGCGGCATACTGCGAGTCGTTGAGATAGCCGCGATCCTTAAGCCGCCGAGTTACCAACTCGATCAGAGTCTTACCGTATTCCGACTCGACATCTTCGATGCGCGAGCGGAACAGCCGCTTTAACTCCGCGACCGTACGCATCCGCCGCGCCAGCGCTCCCACAGCATATTCGTAGAGTTCGTCTTCGGAATAGAACTTCTTCTTGGGACGCGCGAACGGCATCCGCTAACGATAGCGCAAAATCGGGCTTCGGGCGTCGGCTTTTGGCCTTTAGAGTCCAGACAAGTTCGAATAGAGGAAAAGCTGGCACACGGAAAGTCGATGCAGAAGACCGAGCCGAAGACCGAGTCGAAGCCCGACGCCCGAAAGCCGGAGCCCGAAGCCGCCTTCCTACCGTCCGCCAAATCCAGCCGACTGCATGGACTGCCGTGAAATGTCGGCGGTCGAGGCGATGCCCTGCATGCGCAGCTTGAAGTCGTCGGCGTTAGAGGCATTCTCCAGCGCGGTCTCGTAGTTGACCAGCCCCGCCTGGAACAAATCCCACAACGACTGGTCGAAGGTCTGCATCCCGTATTGCGACGTTCCGGCCGCAATTGCGTCGCGAATGGAGCGCGTCTTTTCCGGCACGAGAACGCATTCCCGGATGAAGGCTGTATTGATCATCACTTCGACTGCGGGCACGCGCCCTTCGGAATCGCAGCGCCGGACTAATCTCTGGCTTACAATCGCCCGCAGCACCGCCGCCAACTGCAGGCGAATCTGCTTTTGCTCCGGTGGCGGGAAGATGGAGATGATTCGGTTGACCGTTTCCACCGCGTCCAGTGTGTGCAGCGTGGAGAAGACCATGTGGCCGGTCTCGGCCGCGTGCAGCGCCGTCGAGATCGTTTCCAGGTCGCGCATTTCGCCCACCAGGATCACGTCCGGATCCTGACGCAGGGAAGCGCGCAAGGCCGCGCTGAACGAAGGCGTATCCACGCCGATCTCGCGCTGGTTGACATAGCCTTTCTTGTCGCGATGCAGAAATTCGATGGGATCTTCAATGGTAATGATGTGTTCGGCGCGGCTGGAGTTCACTCGATCCACCATGGCAGCCAGCGTAGTCGACTTACCGGATCCGGTCACGCCCGTCACCAGCACCAGCCCGCGCGGCATCTCGCAAATTTGCTCCACCACCTTGGGCAGGAACAATTCGTCGAGCGCGCGAATCTTGGTGGGGATGACGCGCAGCACCAGTCCGACGTTGCCGCGCTGCTGGAAGATGTTTACACGGAACCTCCCCAGACCGGCCACGCCATAGGCCATGTCGATTTCCGTGGTCTCTTTGAACTTTTGTTTCTGCCGCGCCGACATCATGCTGAATGCCATGGTGAGCATGTCTTCCGCGTTCACTCGCGGCTGCTCGGTCAGCGGCACCAGATCGCCGTCAATGCGCAGGTGAGGATAGTTCCCCACTTTCAAATGCAAGTCCGAAGCTTTGCGTTCGGTGGCAATACGCAGCAGATCGTCAATATTCATCGCAGGCGTTTTCCTGGGAGGCGTACTGCCTCCAAGCTTTGCCTATGATGACTCGGATCGTCACCTTACCCAAGATGACCTAAGTAACGGTCCTTGATCGATTCTTGGACACAACCTTCGGTGTGGGTGAGCCTAGGTGAATGGGCTGAGTGAATGAGCGGTGGATAGAGGGCGGCATTGGTGACAATCCACAAGAGGCAGGCGCCGCTCAAGGATTACATCCGCGGACTCATGCCAGACCTCAAGCCGCAACATCTTAGACTGCCACGGGTTGCTTGCTCCGCACCGGCACCGGAGTGAGCCAGCCGTGGCGGTCGGTCTTCTCGCCGCGCACGATGGCGTAAAACTCTTTCTGAATCGCCTTGGTGATCGGACCAATTCCGCCCTTGCCCACTTTGATCTTGTCCACCGAGCGGATGGCGGTAATCTCCGCCGCCGTTCCCGTGAAGAAGGCCTCGTCGGCGATGTAGAGCATCTCGCGGGGAATCATCTGCTCGACGATGGGAATGCCCAGGTCGCGCGCGATCTGCAGCGCGGAATCGCGCGTGATGCCGGGCAGCACGGAATTGCCCAGCGGCGCCGTGATCAGCTTCTCGCGATGCACGATAAATACGTTCTCGCCCGAGCCCTCGCTCACGTAGCCGTTCACGTCGAGCGCAATGCCCTCGGCATAGCCGTTGACGATGGCTTCCATCTTGATGAGCTGCGAGTTCATGTAATTGGCGCCCGCCTTGGCCATCGCCGGCAGAGTATTGGGCGCGAGGCGCGTCCATGAGGAGACGCAGGCGTCGCAACCTTCATTCTCGCCGCCCAAATATTTGCCCCAGGGATAATTGATGATGTACACCTCGGTGGGCGAGTTGAACGGATTCACCCCCGCCTCGCCATAGCCGCGGAGAATCACCGGCCGCACGTAACTGGGCCACACGCCGTTGCTGCCCACGGTTTCGAGCATGCCCTTGACCAATTGAGCGTGCGTGAAGTCCACGTCAATGCGGTAGACCTTGGCGGAATCCAGCAGCCGCTGAATGTGCTCGTTCGCGCGGAAGATCGCGGGCCCCGAGGGGGGCGCGTAGCAGCGGATTCCCTCGAATACCGAAGACCCATAGTGGATCACGTGCGACATCACGTGAATCGTCGCTTCATCCCAGGGAATGAGCTTGCCATTGTGCCAGATGTTTTCCGACTTCTGGATCGCCATGCGGACTCCTTCGGCTGGAGGTTTATGAAGTCTTATAACGGGGCTGAAGCTTTCCTCTGGCACTTGCAGGGGAGCGAGGCGCGAAAACCCAACCCGCGTTAACAGGACATTATAGCTGAAACATTGTGATCCTCCGGGGGCGCGTTTTCATCCTGAGCGTCGACGCGCGAAGTTGCGGACGGGGGCTACGGGCTTGACCCGGGCAGGCGGCTTGGGGCGAGCGGGTTCAGGCTGGGCGGCCACAATGGGTGGCCGGGTCGAAGCGATGCTGACGGGCTTGGGTCGCGGGATTCGCGCGAGCGCGCCGGCCTGGGCGAGTGCGGGCGGTGCGGGCGAAGCGGGCTGCTGGGCGGCGGGGGCGGCGGGGGCNNCGGGGGCGGCGGGGGCGGCGGGATAGTTGGGAACTTCGTGGACCATATCACTCTTGTAGATATCGAAATGGACGCGGGGAGAATTTTTCACGGTGATGTGAAGAGCGCGCAGGATGAGTTGAGCGCGGCGGAGGTCGATGGTATTGCGAACCAGGGCGTTGATGACCTCCATGAGCGAGGCCTGGATGCCGGCCTCGTCCTCGATGAGGGCGATGGGGTGAAGGCGCGACTTGGGAGGCGTGCGGACGCCGCGGATCATGCGCTGATGGAAGTAGGTCCTCAGGGGCTAAAGCCCGGATNNGGCGGCTGTCCCCACATGAGTTTGTTAGTGGCTCGCGGTTTCGGCGGTTGTGGGCGCGCCTGTCGGCGTCAGGCTGGCTTTCACTGTCGATCCCGGTAATTCATCTCCGCGAAAGAATTTGTCCTTCGCGGCGCGCATTTCGGGCATGGCCTCGTAGGGCTTGCTGTAGTCGTTAGCGGCGTTCCAGAACAAGAATCCGATGCCGCCTTTTTCTTTGGCGGTTGCGACTTGTACTTTGATGTATTCGGGAGAATACGTCTTGGTGCGCCAGCGGAAGGCTTGCAGCCAGGGGCG
>PKVW01000038.1:0-202 GCA_003131585.1 Acidobacteriaceae bacterium | reverse complement strand
GGCGCTGCCAGGCCATCACGCCGAAGACATCGAGCGAGAGCAGCACGCCGGTGGGGTGCAACTCCGCATAAGCCTTCTTCAGGAAGTCAACGATCACGTCCGAGCGCTGCGGGGCGTGGGAGGCTTTACACGGACTCGCTTCCGTGGTGGTTCCACCTTGCTTCGCATCGGCGGGACGACCGAGGCGGCCGTCGCCACATGA
>PKVW01000016.1 GCA_003131585.1 Acidobacteriaceae bacterium | reverse complement strand
AGGTGGCGCGGGTGAAGAAGTCATATACGGGCCAGGCGCTGACGGGATATTTTGCCGGGACCGGAAAGCGGAGCGCCTAGCGATCGACGGTTAGAGCCGCGCCGCCCTGCGTTGAGATACGCGAAGGAAGCGCCAGAAATTACCCAATAAGGAATAGCTTGCTTCCCAAGCCCAAGCAGCGGATAATTCGCCTCCGTTGGCACAATCTCTCTTTACAAACACAATCCAGGAGACCCATGATGGCTCGATCTTGGGGAAGACTGCTGGCAAGAATTGCCGGCTATTTAATTCTCGTTTTGCTGGTACTCGCCGCCCTCGCCATAACCTTCACCGTGGGCTGGCGGCCGGTGATCGGCGCGAAGAAACGCGCACTGACCGCGCGCAAGTTCGAACCCACGCCAGAGCGCCTGCGTCGCGGGGATTACCTGGTGCACGCCGTCATGCATTGTATGGGATGCCACTCTCAGTACGTCGAGAAATCGAACCCACCGGCCCTGGCTTCCAAGGAAGGCTCCGGCCAAGTCTTGTTTGAAGAAGGCGGTTTCCGCATTGTCGCGCCCAATATCACTTCCGATCCGGAAACCGGAATCGGCAAGTGGAGCGATGACGCCATCGCCCGCGCCATCCGCGAAGGCATTGCGGCCGACGGCAGCATATTGTTTCCTATCATGCCCTACGAGCACTTCCGCCAGTTGTCCGATGAAGACCTGGCTTCCATCGTGGTCCTAATCCGAAGCCTGCCGCCGGCGCACAGCGATCTGCCTTTGGACAAAATTCCGTTCCTGTTTGCCCGCCTCATTCAGGCGGCGCCGCAACCTGTGACCGAACCGGTGCCGGCGCCGGACACATCCACCCCCGCCCAGCGCGGCGCCTACCTGGTCAAGATGGCAACTTGCAGCGACTGCCACACCCCCCTCAATTCCAAATTTCAGCCAATCCCCGGGATGGAGATGGCAGGTGGCAATCCGCTGGGGGAAGTACACTCCGCTAACATCACGCCGGATGCGTCCGGCATCGGCTATTACGACGAGGCGTTATTCCTCCAGACCATGCGCACCGGTTCGGTTCGCGCCCGTAAACTGAATCTCATCATGCCCTGGTGGATATTTCGCAACATGACGGACGACGACCTGAAGTCGGTGTTCGCCTATCTGCGCACCCTCAAGCCGGTGCATCACATAGTAGACAACACCGAGAAGCCCACGCTGTGCAAAGTCTGCGGCCAGAAACACGGGCTGGGAGAGCGCAACTAGGAGCTTCTTTCGCGCACCTCACGCGGTTCTCCGGCATCTGAGAGGTGACCGCTGCCATGGCAAGTTACAGGTCAAGGTTTATGGGCGTCCGGTTGTTGCCGTAACACCCCCATTGCAACCACCAGCTTCGAACTAAGCATTCATGAGGTAAGCTCTAGTAGCCAGCCCTCTATGCTCAGTTGAGGGAAAGGATCTCTTTGTCATCGCCCGACAATCCGCCGTTTGAGCCGCAGCCGCCGAACAGTCCGCCGAACAGTGACCCGCAGGCATCCCTCCCGCTTGTTTCGGATTCATTCCCTGCGCCGGCGTTCCTTCCTGCACCACCCGCACCGAAAGCAGGCGAGGACCCCGTCTGGAGCGGCTGGGACGTGCTGCAAATCGCCGGGCTGACCGTGGTGAGCGTGATCGTGTTGCAGCTGGTTATTCTTTTCGGGGCGAAGCGTCTGATCTACCGGCACTTGAGTTTTGGCGAAATCGCACAAGTGGGAATGCTCGTGATTCTGGCTCAGTTTGTGGCGTACATCGCCGTGGCCATTTACATGGTGAGCTTGGTCGAAGGAAAATATCACGTCCGTTTTTGGCCGGCGATTCGGTGGAATTGGCCCGGCTCCCCGCGGAAGGTATTCGGCTGGGGAGTATTTGGGGTGCTGGTGCTGTTCGCGACAGGCCTTCTGTCACACTTTCTGCCCATGCCCAAAAGCACGCCCTTCGAAAGTTTTTTCAAGCGGCCCATGGACGCCTATGTTATGTCGGTATTCGCCATCAGCTTCGGCCCGTTGATGGAGGAACTCTTCTTCCGCGGATTTCTGTATCCGGTGCTCGCGCGGCGCATGGGCGCGGCTTGGGGAATCCTTCTCACAGCGCTACCGTTTGGCCTAATGCATATGTTTCAGTACGGGTATGCCTGGGGAGTGGTCCTGCTGATCTTTCTGATGGGAGTGGTCTGCACCGCGGTGCGCGCCGCCACCGGGTCGGTGGCCGCCAGCTTCCTGGTCCATGTGGGATATAACGCTACAGATATGTTCGTGCTCGCGGTTGCCACGAATGGCTTCCGGCACATGGAAAAGGCAGGAGTGCTGCTGGCCTACCTTAAGGGCTAAAGCTTACCAACTCAGTACCTACTTCACCGTGATGGTCAGCAATTGCGCTCCGGAAACGACGTAATCCAGCGGGGCGGTTGCCGTTTCATCCACGCTCGATTCGGCGGAGACCACCATTTCCTGATTGCCGCGCATGCCATCCATTACATTCATGATCGAGATGGGCAACGTGGGCATCACTTTGTCGGCAACGCGGGCTTCCGGATCGGCCTCCAGCAGCGAGACATAGACGCGGTTGTTGGAGTGCTCCTTATTGAGCAGCGCGATGGTGGATGCGAGATCGAGCTTTCGTCCGAAGGCAGGATTGGCGTGTCCGACGCGGTCCAGGGTATCGCCGTCGCTCACCAGGATGCGCAGCGTGCCCTTGCTGGCCGAGGTGGGAATCTTTACCTGAATCTGTTGCACGATACGCTCGCCGCGGTAAGGAGCAAGCACGGTTTCAAGGATAATTTCGTCGCCCGGGCGGGCTTCCGTAACATTGGTCCGGGCGCTCTCCAGGCGGGCCCAGCGGCGTTCGCGGACGAGATCGAAATCCAGCTTCACGCCGGCGATGGCCGGAGCGTTGTAGGGATTGTCGTAGATGCGTCCGAAGCGCTCGCCCAGCGACATGGCCGCTTGCATAGCCGCGGGCTGTCCGTTCTCAGCCGGAGCGAACATGTTGCGCATCGTGACTTCGGGGAATCCCTTCACTCCGATGCTGCCCGCGAGCCGGTAGGTAATCTCTTCGCCGAACTCGTTGACCCCGTGCAGCGCGTTGAACACCGTTACCATCAGAGCCACCGGCGTGAGCTTCGGATTGTTCAACACCTGGTAATGGAATTGCTTCACGCCAGTGCCGCTATGGATGCTCAGCGTGACCGGAATCATTTCCGGCTGCCGGTTGAAGACGCCAAGGATCCCCGTATGGCGATCCTGGATGAAGGTTCCCACCGGCTCGGTGGTGTTGACGATCTTGAAAGCGTTGAGCGGCGAGGGCAGCGTGGCCAAAACCTCGGCCTTATTCATGGGCAGGTCGACGGAGCCGAACTGCATCAGGGGATGTCCGCAGGCCAGCAGTCGCTGCGCATCCACATAGGTCACGGTGCAGGTGGCCTCGATGTTCATGTCGCCGCGCACCAGGATGGCGCTGATGGCGGAGCCGGCCTCGATGGGTTCGGGCTGTTTGTCGTCGCTCACCGAGCCCGCGCCCATGACGGGGACGATTCCTGCCGAAGCGAACTCCCCCGCGAAAAGATGAATCGCTTGTTCGGAGAATCCGTTGAAGACCAGNNGCGGAGTCTCGATGGGCTTCAGATAATTTGCGAAATCCTTCCCTGCAACATCCTGAGCGGATCCCGGCAGCGCGGAAATCTCGCCGGGTGCGGCAGTCTTGCCGGCGGCCGCGTTCAGCGAAGGCTTGATGGCGGAAGTCTCTTCCGCCGGAGAGCGATCCAACGCGCCGATTTCGAGCATATCGGCGATGGGCGTAACGCCGGCGATCGGCTCTTTGGAGAATTCTCCGATACGGAAGGCGAGCGCCCCGGCGAGTTTGCCATCGAGATATACCGGACTTCCGCTCATGCCCGCTACCACTCCGGTGTACTCGACCTTCTGGCCATGCAGCCGCACCAGGATCATGTCGCCCTTGGGTCCATTGACGTTGTGCAGCACGCCGAGCACTTCCACTTCCATGGCTTCGGGCTTCACTCCCTCAAACACGGTATAGGCGACCCCGCGCATCCCGGCGTGAATCTGGCTAACGGCAATGGTTTGAGGGTTTTGCGCCGCATGCGCAGAACTGGTTTGTGCAGAAGTTGCCGAGGGAAAAGATAGGCAAGCGAGGAAAAGCGCGAAAGCTGATTTTTTCATGAACAATGCCCGGAAGGACTGCATGAGCCCCCTTATCCGCATTAGACTCCGCTAGATTGTAAGTGGTTGCCAGGAGGGGAATAACGGGAGCCGGGCAAAACATCCCAATCGCGAATCCCTGCGTCTATACTAGCACAGGGGATTTTCGCTCCCCTAGAGTCTTTATCTCCATCTCCTCAGGGGTTTACATGGTTGCCAAATGGATGGTCAGGAACCGGCGGTCGCGTTTCCAGAATTTCACCCGGCTGATGCTGGCATTGGCGGTCTCGCTGGTCCTGCTTTCCGGCGTCACTTCAGCCTCTGCCCAGGACCAGCCGCCAGCGCCGCCGCAAGACAACACGCAAAATAACGGCAAGCCCAAGCAGGACGCCCCGGCGGAGGCGGGTGGCCCCGGCGGCAACGTCGGGCCCTACGCGATCCCGAAGAAAAATCCCGAAGAAGCTCCCCCGCCTCCTCCGCGCACCTCGCCCACAAAGGTCGAGGGCATGTCCGACTATTCCATCAAGGTGAACGTGCCTCTGGTGAACGTGGATGTGCTGGTTACCACCAAGAGCGGGCAGTTTGTCCCCGGCCTGAAGAAGGACAATTTCCGCCTCTTTGAAGACGGATCGGCGCAGCAGATCACCAACTTCAACGTGTCGAAGGCGCCGATCACCGCGGTGTTGCTGGTGGAGTTTTCTGCCGGCGATTACTATTTCATGTACGACCTGCTGCAAACCTCCTACTCTTTCGCCGGGAGTTTGCAGAAGGATGACTGGATCGCGGTCTCCTACTACGATATGCAGCCGCACATTCTTGTGGATTTTACCCAGGACAAGAAGGCCGTTTACGGCGCCCTGAACCAGTTGCGGATACCGGGCTTCACCGAGACTAATCTTTTTGACGCCTTGTATGACACGCTGGACCGCCTCGACCGGGTAGAAGGGAAAAAGTACGTCATCCTGGTGACGACCGGAATCGACACCTTCAGCAAACTTACACTCGACAAAATCATGAAGAAGATTAAGGACACGAAAGATGTGACCATCTTCCCAATCAGCGTGGGATTCGCCATGCGCGAATACTTCGAGGCGCGAGGCGGCCACGCCCCCCATGGCATGGGCATTCCCGTAAGCCAAATGGACTATCTGCAGGCCGACAACGAAATGAGAACTTTCGCCGCCATGACCGGCGGAAGGGCGTACTTTCCCCGCTTCACAGGCGAACTAAACGGCATGTTCCAGGATATTTCCAGCGACATCCGCAATCAGTATTCGCTGTCCTATCATCCCACCAACAACAAGCTCGATGGCACCTACCGCAAGTTGAAAGTGCAGGTGGTGGCGCCCGACGGCGCCCCGCTGAAGGTGAAGGATCAAAAAGGCAAAGAACAGAAGATTGAAGTCGTCGCCCGCGACGGATACACCGCCAAGCACACCGTCGACTGAAAGCAGAAGACTCTGATTTTGGGTGGCGCAGCGCTTTCAGCGCTGCGATCAGTTGCCCATACCTGAGTAACTCCAGCCCCCGAGGAACCTCCGCGGAGTTTTTCGCAGGGAATACAGAGAATAAAGTCTCTTTGGACGGAAGACCAACGATTAGAATTGTAAAAAGTTGATCAAATTGCGCGCGCAAGGTCATTGGAATGCCCGAAGTGTAGTAACCTGTCCGGCTGGCTTCGATCGTAGAGTTCTTCATCAATCGGGTTCACCATCAATCAAAAATGGGGGTGTGTTTTGCCAAGGAAATTTATTACTGGGATCATGCTGCTCGCCGCCTGCGGCGCGTCGGTGGCACAGTCTTTGAAACAACTCAAGCATCAGCCGCCAGATGGCGCCGTCCTGACTTTTCAGTTGACCGATGGCACGGTGATGGCTCAAGGCGGAGGCGACTCGGACTGGTGGAAGCTTACGCCCGACAACACCGGAAGCTACGTCAATGGAACCTGGTCAAAACTCGCGAGTTTGCCCGCCGGATATGTGCCCGATGCGTTTGCGTCGGCCGTGCTGGCCGATGGACGTCTCGTGATTGAGGGCGGCGAATATAATAACGGCGCTTTCACGCTGACCAACAAGGGCGCGATTTACGATCCCGCNNCCCGCCCTGGTCCTTCCCAACGGCAAGTTTCTCGTGGGCAACAAACTCACCAAGCAGATGGCGGCGCTCGATCCCAAGACTCTTACGTGGAAGGCAGTGCATTCTGCCGGCAAGAGTGACTTCGACGCCGAAGAGGGCTGGACCCTCCTGCCCAACGGCACCGTCCTCACCGCGGACGTGAAGAACGCTCCCAACTCGGAAATCTACACGCCCTCCGCGGGCGCATGGGCATCGGCGGGCAGCACGATTGTGGATTTGCACTCACCGTCACCCTTCGGTTGCCAGCCTTATGGTCCCGGCGGCAAGCTGTGTTACTACCCGCCCGGAGAAATCGGCCCGGCGATTCTGCGTCCCGATGGCACGGTTTTCGCTACCGGTTCCTATTCCAATGGCGGCAGCGGCCCGGGACACACCGCGATCTATTCTCCGACCACGGGTTGGAGTATTAGCCCCGATTTCCCCAACGGCGACAATGCTGGCGATTCCTTCGCCGTGCTTCTCACCGATGGCAACGTGCTGGTCGAAGGCGACACCGGCACCTCATACGTCTTCAACGGCACCACCCTCACTCCGGGCCCGGCTGTACCCGGCAGCTTGATGTTGCTGCCTACCGGCGAGGTACTGGTGGGCGGGTCGGAAGTCTACACTTCCTCGGGCACGTATTCACCCGCATGGGCTCCGGCCATCCATACCGCTCCCTCCACCGTGGTGCGCGGCTCGACTTACAAGATCTCCGGAACCCAGTTCAATGGCTTATCCCAAGCCGCTTCGTTCGGGGACGAGTATCAGACCGCAACCAACTATCCCCTGGTGCGGATCACCAATAACAGCACCGGTCACGTTTTCTATGCCAAGACGCACGACCACAGCACCATGGCCGTCGCCACCGGCGCGGCCATTGTTTCCACCAACTTTGATGTTCCTGCCGGAATGGAGACCGGAGCCAGTTCGCTGGAAGTAGTGGCCAACGGAATCCCGTCGGCGGCGGTAAGCATTACGGTGAACTAATCAAGGTGACGCAGTAGCACCGCCCTCGGTTCGTAACGCCGCCGCTTCGGTAGCGCCGCCGTCCCGGCGNNGCGACGGCATTCATTAGCCCCGCACGTAAGTGCGGGGAAAGCAGAATCCTGCAGGAACCGAGTCCGCTGCAGCGGACGGCGCCCAGCTCCAGACGACGAACCGACAGCGCAAGATGTAACCATGGCGACTTCGTAGGCGACTGTCAAGGCGAAAGGCCGCGTCGTGATCCCGGTAGAGATCCGCCGCAGGTTCCAGATCGACGAGGGAACTCGCTTGGCGTTTCTGGAGGAGAAAGGTCGTCTCTTGCTTCAGCCGCTGAACGATTTATTCATTGATGGTATGAAGGGCATACTGGCCGGGCGCGGGTTTCCTGGCCGAATCGAGCGGGAGAAGGATTCCGGTTTGCGATAAGTATCCGGCTCAGTGCGCGTGGAACAAAGCATCCAGCAGAAACACAATCCCCGCCCCAACGAAGACCAGCAGGGCCATCTTGGCTCCCGGTTCTTTGTTTACCTCCGGAACTAAATCCGAGGCCGCCACGTAGATCGTGACACCTGCTGCGAGCGGCAGTCCCGCGTCCACGTGTTGCCGGAAAAGCGCCATGGTCAGGACGCCCGCCAGCGTTGCCCCGCCTAAGATCACGGACGCGCCCCACGCCGTGCCGCGGCTGCGTCCGCTGGCCAGCATGACCGAGCTCACGGTGAAGCCTTCGGGAATCTTGTGCAGGAAGATGGCGAAAAAGATGATCCAGCCCAGAGCGTTCGAAACCAGAAATCCGGAAGCGATGGCGATGCCGTCAAAAAACGCGTGGATGATCAGCCCGAGCAATACCGAGTATCCCTTGCGCGGATGCATGAACTCGTCTTTGTGCGTCTCCTCGCCGAAGTGGAAGTGCGGCGTGACGGTGTGCTCGAAAAAATGGATGAGCAGGTAGCCCAGCAGGATCAGAAAAGCCGCGCCTCTGCCCCGCAGCTCCAGGCTTTCCGGAACCATCTCGACCAGCGCGGTGGCCAGCATGAATCCCGCGCCCAACGCGACAAAGTAGCGGAGATAGCGCCGCTCCCAGCTCCGCTGCACGATGATCGCCCCGCCAAAGACGTTGGCCGCGGCAGCGGTGAGGCCGAGCAGGATGCTGGTGGCGATAGCGTGCATCGAGTTGAGA
Source organism: Acidobacteriaceae bacterium (assembly GCA_003131585.1). Taxonomy (GTDB): domain Bacteria; phylum Acidobacteriota; class Terriglobia; order Terriglobales; family Acidobacteriaceae; genus Sulfotelmatobacter. Next base: position 96,798 of record PKVW01000016.1, on the reverse strand, counting down.
GTCCCGAGTCGCGAGTCCCGAGTCGTCGAATCCCGAAGTAAAGGTATCGACTACAGAGGAATGCAGTCAAATCGCCGATAATGGAATTTGTTGTCCGAGTGAGTTGATCAGACCGCTTAGGATGCGGTTTACTTCGTCAGATCGCTTCAAAAGTTCCGCGGCCTGGGATTCGGAAAGATAGTTTCTTTGCCGTGCGATCATTACCTGGGTTTCAAGTTCTGCGAGTGATCCTCGCGAGCGGCGAAGGAAATAGCGAAACTCGCGATCAGTGTAGTGGGCTTGCCCCTCTGCGATATTGCTTGGGACGGAGACGGCTGCCCGGCGCATCTGATCGGTCAAACTGTATGTTTCACGTTTGGGGAATGATTCAGTCGCATCGTAGGGTGCAGATACCAGGTCCATTGATTTTTGCCATGCAATCAGGTCTTTGTAGTGTCGGGCCACCAGTTCAGCTTACAGGCACTGATAAACGAGTGGGCCAATTAGAACCTGCAATTCGGTTTTAGGTCCCGAAATGGAACATCCAAACTTGGACCTTGCGGCCCCGGTCGACGCCATAAAAGGAATACTCGGGACTCGAGACTCAGGACTAACCGCTGTGTCTGATGTGCATCACATCGCCATCCTTCACGATGTAGTCTTTCCCCTCGAGCCGCAGCGTGCCTCTGGCGCGGGCGTTCGCTTCCGAGCCGGCTTCGAGCAATTGATCCCATCGGATCGTTTCGGCGCGGATAAAATGTTTTTCCAGGTCGGAGTGAATCGCTCCTGCGCCTTCCTGCGCCCGCGAGTTCGCCGGAATCTGCCAGGCGCGGCACTCATCTTCGCCAGCGGTGAAGAATGAAATCAGGCCCAGCAGTTTGTAAGTTGTGCGAATCAGCCGCACCAGGCCGCTCTCGGTGAGTCCGTAGCTGGAGAGGAATTCGGCGGCGTCCGCATCGCTCATCTCGGCCAGTTCGGCTTCGACTTTGCCGCAGATCGCGGTGGCCGCGGCGTTCGGCCGCGCGGCGATTTCGGTGAGCTTGTACTTGCTCACCGCTTCTTCCAGTTCCTTGCCCAGTTCGGTCGACTCGCCGATGTTGAGCACGTAGAAAATCGGTTTCTCGCTCAGGAACATGAAGCCCTTGATGCGCTTCTTGTCCTCGGCAGTCATCTCCATCTCGCGCAAAGGTTTGTCGGACTCCACCTGCACCTTGGCGCGCTTCAGCAGCTCAAATTCTTTTTCGAGCTCCGGCGTTTTCATCTTCTTGAGATCTTTTTCCAGCCGCTCCAGCCGCTTTTCGATTTGTCCGAGATCGCTGACCAGCAGATCGAATTCCACATTCTTGATGTCGCGCAGCGGATCGATTTCGCCAGCGTGCGGAACCGAAGGATCGTCAAATACCCGGACCACGTGGGCAAGCGCGTCCACGGTGCGCAAATGAGCGGCGTAGCCAGTGTCTTTCAGCGCTTCCTGGCCGATGGCGCCAACGTCGACGTACTCAACCGAAGTGTGAGTAAGTTTCTTCGGATTGTAAAGCGCGGCCAGCCGATCCAGGCGCTCATCCGGGACTTTGGCCACGCCGACGTGCGCCTCGCGCGGGTTGGCCCGCGCCTGGTCCGAAAGATGCGCTTTGGTCAGGATCCGAAACAGCGATGTCTTGCCCACCTGAGGCAGGCCAATGATGCCGGTTTTCATAGGGAAAGCTTCTAGCTCCTAGCTCTTAGCTGATGCAACTCTAGGGCGAACTCAGACTCAATACGCACTGTGGCTTCAGCGACGGGTAAGACAACACTTCAGGATAAACGATGAAGCGGATATTGCCCAACCGGGACGCAGGAAGGTTTGGCTAGAAGCTAGCAGCTAGAAGCTGCGCGCGGTCAGATACACAACCACCAACCCCAGCAGCAACACCGCGCCTTCCACGCGCGTCGACCAAGCATGCAACGCATCGAACTGGATGCGGGCGGGATTGTCGATCGGTACGGAGCTCACTTCGCCCAGCGATGCCCGCAAAACGTCCATGCGCGGAATGATTCCGAACTGCGAGATCAGCGTGAGCGCGAGCATGAGGCAGAGAAGCACATGCCGCGCCGCGAAGACATGCGCCGTGCCGTCGGTAAAACGGCTGTAGAGCATCGAACTGATCAGGAAGACGATTCCGGAAACGATCGCGATCCAGTGCAGCTTACTCAGCGCGCGGCCAACCACGTTGCCGGCCAGATGAGTCGTAGGCAAAACAGAAAAAGCCGTAGGCGCAAGCACGAAAGCAAAAAAGATCAGCCCGCCGATCCAAACGACGAGCGAAAGCAGCATGAGAAAGCGAAGGAGAGACATGACGCGAGAATTATATCCTCATGCCTCTTGAGATCGCGCAGGTCGGAAGAACTGGCAACTGACCACTGACAACTGACCACTGCTTCTACACCGGCACTGCCACGTTCTCCACAATCTCGCGAAGCACCTGATCGGCCTGCTCTGACTTCTTCAGCGTCGAGGCATAACTTCCGTTGACCACCACGCGGTGAGCGAAGACCGGCACCGCTAGCGGCTTGAAATCTTCCGGAGTGCAGAAGCTGCGGCCATCGAGAAAAGCCATTGCTTGTGCAGCGCGATAGAGCGCCTGCGCGCCGCGAGGAGAAACCCCGAGCGACAAATACTCCGACTCGCGCGTCCGGCGAACGATTTCAAGCGCATAGCTCACCAGCGATTCATCCACGCGAATGCGCTTGACCGCCTCTTGCATCTCCAGCACGTCAGCGCCGGAAAGTACGGGCCGTAAATCCTGCAAGTGCGCCGCACCGGCCTCGGAGCGCACAATCTCGCGCTCGGCCGCGGCCTCGGGATAGCCCATGCGCACCCGCATCAAGAAGCGGTCAAGTTGTGACTCGGGCAAAGGATAAGTCCCGTGATGCTCCACCGGATTCTGCGTGGCGATCACCAGAAACGGCTGCGGCAGTTCGTAGGAATGCGCGTCCACCGTGACCTGGCCTTCATTCATCGCTTCAAGCAGCGCGGATTGCGTCTTCGGCGTGGTGCGATTGATTTCGTCGGCCAGCAAAACGTTGGTGAACACCGGGCCGCGTTTGAACTCAAACTCCTGCTCCATCGCGGAATAAACGGAGATCCCCAAAACATCGGAAGGCAGCATGTCGCTGGTGAACTGCACCCGCTGAAACGTGCAATCGATGGCGCGGGCAAGCGCCTGTCCCAGCGTGGTTTTGCCGACTCCTGGGACGCCTTCAATCAGCAAATGTCCACGGGCAAAGATGCTGACCAGCGCGAGCCGCACCACATCGTCTTTGCCGCGGATCACGCGGCGCAGCGCTTTTTCCAGTTCGGCGGCCTTGTGGGATACGGCGATCGCTATCTCAGGGGACATTTTTGTGATTTTACTATCGGGCACGTACGCGGCGGAGTTACCGATGTCACAAGGCTTCTGGCTTCCAGCTACTCGCTTCTGGCTCCGCCACGAATTCAGAACGCGAGTACAAACAGACCTTGCAGTTGTTCGAGCTAGCAGCTAGAGGCTGGAAGCGGTTTCACTGCGTAAACTCCGCCGGCCGTCCCGTCAGGCGCTCGATCCTCTTGGCAATCGGCGGATGCGTCGAAAACAGATTCCCGAAGTTCGTCCCCAGCAGCGGTTGGATGATGAACAAATGCGCCGTCGAAGGTGTGGCCTGCATCGGCACGCGCCGCGAGTAGGCGTCAAGCTTCTGCAAAGCGCTCGCCAGTGCGTAAGGATTCCCTGTAAAGTGCGCGCCGGTAGCGTCCGCCTGATATTCCCGCGAGCGCGACACCGCCATCTGAATCAGCCCCGCCGCGATCGGCGCCACAATCAGCATGAACAGCGCGGAGAGGCCTCCGCCGCGGCGATCGCGGCCGCCCCCTCCCATGCCGCCGAAGATCATGGCAAAGCGCCCCATGCTGGCCAGCATGGTGATCGCGCCCGCAATGGTCGCCGCCACCGAACTGATCAGGATGTCACGGTTATTCACATGCCCCAGTTCGTGCGCCAACACGCCTTCCAGCTCTTCGTCGGTGAGCAGCCCGAGGATTCCATGGGTTACGGCCACCGAGGCGTGCTTCGGATTGCGGCCTGTGGCAAACGCGTTCGGCGACTCGGTCGGGATCACATAAATCTTCGGCATGGGCAGCCCAATTTTCTGCGTCAGCCGCTCCACAATCTCGTAAGCGCGCGGCAGTTGCTCGCGCGTCGCCGGCTGCGCCCGGTACATGGCCAGCGCAATCTTGTCGGAGAAGAAGTAGGAGACGAAGTTCATCACGGCGGCAAACGCCAGCGCCAGCATCATCCCATTCTGCCCGCCAAAGTAGCGCCCAAAGAACATCAGCAGCAGCGTGAGTGCGGTCAGCAGAAACGCAGTCTTGAATGTGTTTCCCATAATAGGTTTGGCTCGAACTATCTTAGTTGGATGTTACGCGGCGTGGAGCGATGCAATTCGGTCCGTTTCGGGAAAATGCTGGTGGCGAGGTTATACCCCCTCCCCCTCGGTCTATTGGAATCATGATGTTAGCGGGGAAACGCGAAATAATCTCTTGGAATCAATAACTTGCGGGCAAAATCCTGCGTTCAAGGGACTTAGCCCGATGTCTGGTCCAATTAGATTCTCCGCCTCCGCCTTGGAATGATGAACTGATTGCGGATCGCACGCAAGGTTAGATGTCACAACGCGGGTGTGAATGTCGGAACGGAGCTGCAAATCTTTCACCATTCACGGCTAAAGCTATGCCCTTCCCGGTTCGCGTCTAAAAGGAAGACTGAGGGTGGTATTTTCCGCGTTGTCGTTGGCGAAACAGAAGGGGCGGAACAAAATCAAAGTCAGCGGACACGAGTGTCCGCTCCACACGAGCCGTACTAGCTTTTTGTTTTTCGGCGTGATTGAAACAGCGGAGCGCCCCAGGCACTCGCGGCGAGCAGTGCGCCGAAGAGAATGATGGCGTCGATGCTGGCTCGTCCCTCGCGCGATCAGTAGACGTCCCGCAGGTTCAGCCAGAGGGCGAATTCGTCCAGCGTAAGCGCCGCGCCCACGCCGTAAAGGATCGACATCAGGCGGCTGAGAAGAATCGACGAGTCGTCCGCTCCGGTGCCAACTTCAGCGAGCCAACCGTAGCCGACGAGCAGCAGAATGATGATCCCGATCACGAGGTGATGAATATGACGGCCGCCCATCTCGATGAAATGAAACGGCGGAATTTGATGGACGATGCAATAGACCACCCCGCGGACTCCGGCGAAGGTCAGAAAGAAACTCACCGAAGCCACGAAGAGCCGCCGCCGCGGCCGGTCAGGAATGCGCTCGTGGAGCACATGCCCCAAAAACCTGCGGTGGAACAACAACAGGAGGAAAGCCGTCCCCACGATGGTGAGCAGGAGGATGAACCAAGTGAAGGCCATAGGACATTAAACAGCATTTTGCCGGGTTGGAGTTGGGCACGACGGGCCATGAGGCCACGTCCAAAGAATGCACGGCGAGTCCCTATGCTTTCCTATGGCACCGTCTTCCTAAGCGGAGCGCAGGACATCTGTGATCCCCCGCAGAATTGCATAGATCCCTTCGACAGGCTCAGGGCAGGCTCGTCGGCCCGCAAAGGACGCGGGCCTCAGGATGACAGAAAGAGTAGAGTCCCACTTCTCGCACAGGATGCGAGAAATGGGTCTTCTTAGGGGCAGGCTCGGTGGTGGTAGCGCCAACGTGGGCCAGCGCCCGTGGTCGTTATTTTAATTTCGGCGAGGCCGCGTCCACTTCTTTGCGGACCGTCACCGGCCTGTACTGTCGCTTCCCGCTGGCTTGGCCCGATGCTGCATCGTTCGGGCTCTTAGCACTGGGGTTGCTGGCCGTCGCCGCCGTCTTCGTTGTAGCACTTCCGGTTGTAGCACTTCCGGTTGTGGCGCCCCCGGAACTCTTGGTTGCCGTCAGGTCAGCCCTGCCGTCGCCATTTACATCTCCCGTGGCAACGCGCGTGCTGGCCTGTCCGTTGTTCGAGCCGTTGGTTTTGGCTGCGGCCCCTGCGGTCCAGTCATCGCTGGCCGTCTTGCCGCCCTTCGCAGTGGCCTGACCACTCACACCCGCGTCCTGTTGCATTGCAACCGGCTTGTGCATGCGCTTTCCAGAGGTCTGGCCGGAAGCGGCATCCTGCGGTGCGGTCGCCGTCTTTGCGTTCGGCGTCTGGCCTTGATTAGCGCTGGATTGCGCGAAGGCTCCCAGCGATACAAAAACAAATCCCACAAGCAAAGTCTTGTTCATGTTTTCTCTCCTTAGTCACCAAAGACGTGACCAACCCCGGACGAATACCGGCTGCTGGGAACGCCACCGATGTACTCTGCACTCCAATGGAACGATGTTGCGGGGCAGTGCCTCGGACCAGCAAGTTACCGAGGTACTTGCGCTAATTCCTGACGGCGCTACTTTCCCTGGGAGGGGGGCCATTTCTGAAGTTCAGATCTAGTTCGCTCAGAGCCCTCACGCCTTCTGCGCCTCGCGCTTCAGGGCGCGGTCGAGCGTTTGATCGAGAGCGGACTTGGCCTTCTCGTATTCCGCTTGCGAGATTTGGCCTTGCCGGCGTTCGACTTCGAGTTGGAAGAGTTCTTCTTTCAATCCTTCGAGCAACATGGAGGTGGGACGCGCGGCCGCGGCGGGCCGTACGGTGTGCGTCGTCAGAATCTCAGCCGGTTCGTAGTCATCTTCTTCTTGCATGCCCGCTCGCAGGGAAGCACCAGTCTTCTGCCGGGCAGTGCGCGTGCGCGCCGCCGATTGTTGCCGGGACGCCACGTAAATGCCGCCAATGACCAACACCGCGGCGAAGCCTCCTAGAATCCACCAGCGGTATTTCTGCAGCGGGTCGGGAGCGTCGATGGGCGGGCCCAATCCGCCGCCGGGCAGAGCCTTCGGCTGGGGGCTTTCGTTCGGACCTTGAGCGCCAGCGCTCGAGCCTTGAGAGCCCTCGCCTTCCTGGCGGGCTTCGAGCGTTCCCTCGCCGGAAACCTTGAAGGCAAGATTCTGGCCGGGCCTGGTGTTGGAAGCGACCTGCACGATCGAGTCGGGCTGGTTGGGGTCGTTCATCGGCTTGAAACCCGCGGCAGCGGCGGCGGTGAATTGCATCGTCTTGGGCAGAATGGCGACGAAGTGCTCCAACGGATAAATCAATTTGGGATCAAGATTGGCGCTTCCCGAGTAAGGAAGCTGGTAGGCCACCTGGAACTGCGTGAGTCCGGGGCGCAGCGGGAAGAGGAACGAATAGCGGTTCTTCTCGCCCTCGGGCACGGGAGCGGACGTGATGGGCTGGCCGCCGGCGGTCATGGCCGAGCCATCGATCACTCTGGCGCCGTCGGGAACGTAAAACTCAAGGTTGCGCTCATTCATTTGGGTGCGCGGCGGTTTGGAAGTGTTCTGCACGGCGAAGGCGCGCATCACCTCGAGTTGTCCCTGCTCCACCTGAACGCGAATGATGTCGGCGACCACTGCGATACCGTCGATCTTTTTCCCCACGTCATAAACTTCGAGTTCCACGGATGTGCTTCCGGGAGGCGCCATGCGGTGGTAAGTGACGTCCTGATGGATGGCGCGGACCAGGTGCGGGGACTGCGCGTCGTCCAGCTTGAAACTGAACTGGCCCCTGGCGTCGGTTTTGGTGCGGCCGGCTTCTTCCATACCCTGCGCCAGCTTGAGCAGGACGACCTCGTCTCCGGCGGCGGGCTTGCCGGTCGTGGAGTTCTGGACCGTGCCGGTGAGAGTCTGGGCGGCGACGAAGGAGGTGAGAAGAAGAATGGACAGCGCGATGGGCGTGGTTTTCTTGAGAACGATGGCGGGCAGACGTTTCAAATTACCGGTCCTTTCGGCATTCCATGGCATTGCAACCGTCCCTCCGGAGTCTGTGTCATAACTACTCCTTCGCCCCGCTGGGGCTTGTTCCTTCCCCACTTCCTACCCACGGCTTGCGCCGTGGGCTGCATTCTTCCGCCGCTTCGCGGCTAGTTGGGCGTCCTCGGGTCCACTTTTCATGCCCCAATCTAGCTCCGTCCGCGCACACTTGGACGCTTTGGAGGGATATGCTCATTCCTGTGCCCTTCTGGGCGCAGCGGCGGCTTTGGCTTCCAGGCGGGCAATCTCGCCCAGGATGGTGGCGGCCTCGTCTTGCAAGGAAGACTTCAGCGAGCGATAGTCGACATCGGGGACCTTGCCCGCTTTGTACTCGAAGTTGAGATCGCGCAGGTTTTCGTAGACGGCATCTTTGCGTTCGCGCAAATAACCGGCGCGGGTCTTCTCCGGACCGAGAAAGAGTTTTCCGGGCAGATAGAAAACATAAAAGAGCGACGCCACCGCGAGCATCCCGCAGCAGATAAGCCAGATCATAGATCGGTCTCGTTGCGAGCCTGGTCGCGGAACTGTTCGAGTTCGGCGCCGCGCACGGGACGCAGGCCATGGGCGATGGCAGGAGCCGGCCGGTTCTTCCATGAGCGAATTACAAGCACAACCAAGCCAAAGCCGAAGATCAGCGCCGCGAAGGGCATGATCCAGGCGGCGCGGTCGAAACCTGCATTCGTGGGAGCAGCCAGAACGGTTGGTCCGTATTTCTGGACGAAGCCCTGCTCGACCAGGCTGTCGTTATCTCCGCGAGTGAGCGATGCCATGAGTTCGTTGCGCATGCCGTCGGAATCGGGGCAACCGATGTGATTGCATTCCAGAAGAATCTGGTTGCAGCCGCAGACGCACATCAGTTGATGACCGAGTTCGGTGAAGCGTGTGGCGGGATCTCCGGCGCCAAGCAGAGCGAAGATGGCGGCGCACAGCAGGATGGTCTGCGCGGCCTTGCGTGGCGGCTTGACTGGCCTCTTTTTCGGATTCGAGTTTGTCATCCAGCTTCGCATAGAACATCTCACCAATGCTGCGATCAATGCTGCCGGGCTGCGCCCGGCGGACAGCCGAGGGCGGCTGTCCCCACATCCACATCTTTAAGATCAGTCTTCTGTAGCCATAAGATCAGTCTCCTGTAGCCAACACGATCAGTCTCCTGTCGTCACGGGAGCGGCGTGCGCGCGCTCCAGCCGCGCGGGCGCGGGGATGCGAACCGGCGCAGGAGCATTCGGAACCAGGGCCAGAACGGTTCCGCCAAGGATGATCCACACGCCCATCCAGATCCACGTCACCAGCGCATTCAGATGCGCTTTGATGACGGGCTGACCCTTCTCGTTCTGTCCTTCGTAGACAAGGTAAAGGTCCTCTTTGAAAGTGGATCGAATATCCGGCTTGGTTGAGGCCTGGCGGCTGGCCTTGTAGAACTCGCGTACGGGTGTCATGGTGTCAATCTTCTTGCCGCCCTTGTAGACATCGACGACTGCCCATTCGCTGCCATAGTTGGGATTGTCGTCCTGCGTGTAGGAGCGGCAGACCAACGTGTAGCTGCCGATGGTCATCTTGTCGCCGTATCCCATCTCCTGCTCTTTGTCCTGATTGAAAGCGGCGCCGGCGAAGCCGATGATCACCACCACGACGCCGAAGTGGACGATGTATCCGCCGTAGCGGCGGGTGTTGCGGTGGGTCAGTTGCACCATGGAGGCGAACATGCCCTGGCCGGTGTGTTTGGAGATGACGCGACCGCCGCGGTAGAACTCGCTGGCCACGGTGAGGGTCACCAGCACTGCGAGCGCGATAGCCATCAGCGAATAGAAGTAAGAAATGTCCCGCCAGGGTTTGAGGCCGAAGGCCGATCCCCAGCTTTGCGGCGTAATCATCAGGACGACCGCGATTGCGATCGCGCCTATGACCGGCCACAGAAAGTTGCGCTTCAGGCTCTCGATCGAGGTCTTGCGCCAGGCCAGCAGCGGGCCGATGGCGGTGAGGATTAAGAGAAGTAGGGCGACGGGGATGGCGACGCGGTTGTAAAATGGCGCTCCGACCGTGACCTTATTGCCTTGCACCAGTTCGGAGATTTTCGGAAACCAGGTTCCCCAGAGCACGGTGAAGCAGAGGAGAACGAAAAGCAGATTATTGAACAGGAAGCTGGACTCGCGCGATACCAGCGATTCGAGCTTATGCTCGCTGACCAGGTGAGACTTGTTCTTGAAGAAGAAAAACACGAATACGGCCAGGGTGATTCCGAGAAACCAGGCGAACCAGTCGCCGATGGACGATTGGGCGAAGGCGTGTACGGAACTGATGATCCCGCTGCGGGTGAGGAAGGTTCCGAGGATGGCCAGCCAGAAGGTGGCGAAGACCAGCCACATGTTCCACATCTTCAGCATGCCGCGCTTTTCCTGCATCATCACCGAGTGCAGGAAGGCGGTGCCGGTGAGCCAGGGCATGAGCGAAGCGTTCTCGACGGGATCCCATCCCCAGTAGCCGCCCCAGCCCAGCACGGAGTAGGCCCAGTGCGCGCCGAGAAAGACTCCGCAGGTGAGGAAGGCCCAGGTGACCATGGTCCAGCGGCGGGTGATGTGAATCCACTTCTCGCCGGGATACTTCATGATCAGCGCGCCCAACGCGAAGGCGAAGGGCACGGTGAACCCGACATAGCCGAGATAGAGCATGGGCGGGTGAATCACCATCTCGGGATACTGCAGCAGCGGGTTCAGGCCGTTGCCGTCGGCGGGAATTGTGCCCTGCACGATGGCGAAAGGATGCGCCGCGAAATTCAGCAGAGACAAGAAGAAGATCTGCACCCCGGCCAGAACCACAGAAGCGTAAGCGAACAGCCGCGGGTCGGTCTTGTAGCGCAAGCGCAACACGAATCCATAGGCGGCGAGCAGCAGCGACCAGAACAGCAGCGAACCTTCCTGGCCCGACCACAGCACGGCGAACTTATAAGGACCGGGCAAATCGCGGTTGCTGTGGTGGAGGATGTATGCGATGGAGAAGTCGTCGCGGAAGGCGCAAACGACGAGGATCACCGCAGCGAGAACCACTGCGGCGAAGGTGGCGATGCCGGCGCGGCGAGCGGTTTCGCCAATACGCTCCGAACCTTGGCGGAGGAGGGCGGCCAGCGAATTCTCGTGGGAGGAAGCAGCGAAGCCGGCGCGGCGAGCAGGGTGACTTCCCGGTTGCACGGCTTGCCGGGCGACTTTCTGAGAAACCTGGTTCTGAGAAACCTGATTCTGGGAAACCTGGTTCTGGAAAGCCAGCGCGATGATCCCAGCGAGGAACGAGTACACGCTCAGCGCCAAAGCGAGAAGCAGTGCGAAGCTACCAATTTCCGCCATGTGGGGGAACCCCGGCCTATTTTTTCAGAAATGGCCCTGCGAGGCAACCGCGAGGCGGAAGACGAGCGGCCGATGTTTGACCGAGGTTCGGCCGCCTCGTCTTTCTCGATAAGGGCTGGACGCTGCTAAGCGCTCTGCTGCTGGTGGTAACGCTGCCGCACTTCACGTCCCGCGGTCAGCCAATCCTGGGCTTCGCTGCCGGATGCGGACCCGCGCTGCTGGTAAAGTTCGTAAGCGCGGCGCCGGATCTCATCTTCCAGTTTGATGGGAATAACGTTTTTTCCGACCTCGGTCTTTCTGACTTTGAACTTCAGGGGTAGTGGCGCGATATTGGGTTCCGGCGTGATGGCGGCCGGCGCAGTTTCCGCCGCGGCTGCTTTCACATCGGGCAGGGTGGACGGATTGCCCGTACCGGTTTGCTCATTATTGGTATTCGTATTTGTATTTGTATTCGTATTTGTATTTGTACGATTAGCCTTGCCGCCTGAGATAGATTTTGCTCGTGCCATATTGAGATACTCCTTGCATATACCAAGACTTAGGAATGAATTGAGTTCTTCAGCGAACCACATACACCTTGCCCCGCAATACTTAAGAGAGCAATTGGAATTTTGGGGACAGAGTTAACGTTAGTATAAACCTCTGGAGGCTGTGGAAACCGGCCGTTCTCGAAGAAATCGGCGCCGCTGGCTTTGCTATAATCGAAGCTCTCCGGTATGGCGCTATCGTCTAGGGGTTAGGACGGAAGATTCTCAATCTTCAAACACGGGTTCGATTCCCGTTAGCGCTACCAAACCGTAATTCCGGTCGGACAACGGCTCGACGAGCCGCGAGAAGCGGATTTTTGCTCGTCAGACGTCAACGACGGGCAGGGAATAGACAACCCCTTCCTGAACTTCCTGACTATAGCCACGCGACAATCTTTCCGAATGCGGAATATAAGCTTGCCGCGGATCAAGCGTCGGAAGGCCGTCGACTTCATCGTTCCGCACAAAGAAAGCATTCACACCGGCCTCGTCGCATTGCACGAGGGAGTAGCCCTTCGAGTGTCCCAGCTTGGCGGCAGCCTGTAGCGACATTCCGTGATAAAACCCGGATGGGTGTTTCTCGTGGCGTTCAAAGAGAGGATCGTAGGGAACGGTTACGGCGCGCTCCGGCCCAAAACTGGCATTGTATTCGACCACAATAACTCTGGGCGAAATGCATCGTATGGCCTGCCACAGCCAGTAATCGTTGCCATCGACGTCCACAGAGAGCAGATCAATTTCTCCGTTGCATTCTTCCGAGATGAGAGAATCCACATTGGCTTTGTCGATCCAGGCTCGCTTCACCCGAACTTTCAAGGGTACAAAGGCCCAGAACAATTTAGCGATCAAACAAGACTTCGCAGAGCCGTCCATATACAGCCCCGAGGCTCTATACTTCAAAGCAAAGTCCAGGGTGTTGTTCTGGAAGGGGCCGAATCCAAACTCCACGAAACTTCGGGTGCGCACGTCGATGGAAGAAAAGATTCTTTGCAAGTGCTTCGCTTCCTGGTGCTGAGAAAACATCCTGCATGATTGTATCAATGCATGTCCTTGGAGGGTGCGCCGAGGAGCGATTCGGCAGTTCAAGGGGCGGTCGGTTGTTCCATTCCTGAACGGTTTCCTGGTTCGCCGCAGACGGCATTCTACACCCAGCCTCGCGTGCGCTACTTGACGTACTTCGGTCCTGCGGGTGTGTGCCACGGGTCGTAGCGGAGCGAGAAACGGATTCGGTCTGGAATGGACGGATGGCTGTAGGACCAGAAGACGAGCATCGGGTTCGGCGTGGGATAGGCGTAGCTCTTCTCCCCCAGCTTTTGGAAGGCCGAGGCTGCGACTTCGCCGTTGTGAGGGAATAAGCCATGCGTTACCTCCAGGCCGTACAGATCGGCCTGGTGTTCCTGGTGGCGGCTGAAGGCGTTGCCAATCGGCTCGGCGATCAGGGTGAGCAGCGAGAGCGCCAGCAGCAGCACGGGTAGCGCCGCCAGGTCGTTGATGCCGCGGATGTGCCACGCCTGCCCCCATCGCGCCAGCATCGCGAGCACGATCCTGCGCGCCAGCCAAAAGCCGAGCAACATCATTGCCGCGAAGAATGCCAGTCCTTTGTAGATATGGTTCAAAACGTAGTGGCCCATCTCATGTCCGAAGACGAAGAGAGTTTCGGGCACAGTCATGTCGCGCGAGGTGTTGTCCCAGACGACCACCCGCTTGGTGGCGCCGAGTCCGGTGACGTAGGCGTTGTAAGTTGTGACTTTTTCGCTGGCCTCCATCTCGAACATCCGGTCGCGGGGAATCTCGAGGCCGCCACGGTGGGTCACCTTTTCGATTTCGCCGACCAGCAGCGGCTGCGTCTTCTCCAGCGGCTCGAACTTGTTGAACATGGGATCGAGGATGACGGGCGCTACAAAGATCAGGAGGACCAGGAAAGGCAGGGTCAGCAACCAGAAGTAAAACCACCAGCGCTGCGGGCTCTTGCGGATGATGCGGAATAGCCCGAAGACCGCCAACACGGTGATCACGAGCGAGACTCCCTCGGCCTTGCACCAGTCGCCCGCCCATGAGCCCCAGCCCTGCACGGAGAGCCCGTAGGCTCGCGAGATGTGCTGCTCGTAGATATCGATGGGCAGCGAAATTACGGCGATCAGAATTGTCAGCAGAGGCACGAAGACGAGCGCTTGCACAAAGCTGTTCTTGCCGGCGCGCTCGGCGAGATCGCGGAATACCGGCGCCACGCGCAGCTTGAGCAGCACCCATAGAACCACAATTCCGAAGACCATGCCGAAGAGATAGAGCACGGTGCGTGTCTGGTAGAGCGCCTCGGCCTTGGCCAGCTTCTCCGGAGGCAGACTGTATTCTGTGACTTTAAGTTGCTGGGGTTGCTGAGCTGTTTGGGATTGTGCCGAGCTTGGTGTTTCAGCGGCGGACGCGGGCTGCGCCGGGGCGAACGTGACCGACACGGCGACGATAGTACAGAGAACCAGGCAGAATGCGGATGCTTTCACCGGGGGCTCCTTCTTGACAACCCGGATGATAGGTTATCGACGGTCCTATAATCCAGCATCAAAGGCTTGGGTGTTTAGGTCTAGGCCGGCAGGGAACATGAACCACAAAGAAATGCAGGACGATGTTGCCCGCCCTTTTGCCGGCGCGGAAGGGCATTTCCTTCTGGAGTCAGGCCACCATGGCGACCTGTGGCTTGACCTGGAGTTGTTGTGTCTGCGCCAGAACCGATTCGGCGTCTGGCCGTACAGATCGCCGACCGTCCCGGTTCATTCTAATCGTTGTCGGGCGGCTCCTGCGGCCTGGGGTCATGGATGAAAAAGTCGGCACTCTTGGGAGCGGGGATCGCTGAGAACTGCCGCGGCGCTTGATTCAGCTGGAAAAACGCGGTGAAGTCGCTCGTGGCACGGCTATCCGCAAAACCGAGTTCTCCTTCTGTGAGGCCGAGATTGGCAAAGTTGTGTTCGATGAAGCGCAGAATGCTGCCAAAATCGTACCGGCTGTTATCTACGTAGCCAGGGTTGGTGTAAGCGGAAACCACAATCATGGGAACACGAAATCCGTACTGATAGTCGCCTTGTATACCAGCCAGGATGGTCGGCGGTTCGTGGTCGTACCAGCCTCCCCAATCGTCCCATGTGATGAAGATTGCCGTGTCCTGCCAATAAGTAAGAGTCTGGTTGTTCACTTTGTCAGTGCAGGTGCTATTGCCGATTGCATTGACAACGGAAGCCACCCACGAGGGTCCGCCACCATCGTTACTCCCAGGGTGATCGGAATTCATCGCCGCCGGAGTAACCCAAACCAGGTCGGGGGAATGGCAGTTGCCCATGTCGGTCAATACCTGCGCCGGATTCTTAGCATTGACGTGCCTGCCCCAGCCCGTGCACACTCCTCCGCTCGGCAAACAGATGTGGTTAATTGCGTTCGGAGCGGTGAAGGGAGAACTTGCGCCTGCCGCATAGTACCTCCAGTCGGTCACGAGGTCCGCCATGGTCTGATGTTCAAAACAGGGGGAAACCGAGGAATGTTCGACGCCGTAAGGCGGCGGAGTTGGATTTGGAGAAATAAGCGCGACGACCGTCCCGTTCCCAAGACAGCCTGCTCCGGCGTGTTGGGGAAAGGTGTTGGCCCCTGCGAAAACGGCATTGGCGTCGTCCACGGCACTGGGTGCCGAAGTCCCGCCAAAAATAAATTGATGGGCTGGGAAGCTCGCTCCCTGATTGGTTTGAAACATGTAGTTTGCCCAGCCGTACTGGGTCGCGAGAGTGAGATAAGGGTTCAGAATCCCCGTGGAATTGTCGACAAAGTTGAACTGGGGGTTAGGAGGACAAGTGGTGCCCGCGTTCGGAATGCAATTAATGCCGGACGCGCCATCCATCTGGCAGGTTGGAGGGTTGCCGGCGACCATGTCGCACATGGCGTAGAACGACTGGTAAGAATGGCCGAGATCGTAAGGGTTGGTCAAGGCTATAGGCGAGGGCTGAATCGTGCCCCCCTTCGTCAGCCAATTCGAGGTTTGAATGTTGTAAGGCGCGCCGGCAGTGGGAGGTACGGCACATGCTCCATAGGGAGCGGCGCACAGTCCCTGAAAAAGATTGTCCGGGGTGCGGTTTTCCTGGACGATGATCACGACATGCTTAAAGTTTGAGATCTGGGCTCGGGCTGTAAGCGCCGTCAATCCCACAAGAAACAACAGCAATCTGGAGGCAAGTCTCATGGTAGTCCTCCTCAGCCAAATGCTATGGGACAGGATCAAAACAGACGGGGGCTCCCTTCCCAACGCGAATGAGTTGCGTCTGGAGGGGCAGAGTCGCTTAACATTGTCTGCCGATAGCGCGTCTGTGTCAAGTCGAATCGCGGCAAGCGCGTGGCCATCGTCAACGACGTGATCCAAAGGCCTGCGGCGCCGAACCGGTGGCCATTGGCGCGCTCACCGTGCTGGGGCAATCCGCGGCAAAGTTCGCGGCGGACAAGAAGCTCGCCCTGGAGTCGATTGCGTCTCTCCCCAATGAAATCTGGACGCCATTGGAATGTCCGTTGTGCGCTCGCGGGATTCCGCTGGTGGATCTCCTGGGGCCAGATGCGGAGGGACAGCCATTCATCCAAGGTGGCCGGATGCGGTCTTGATGGCTTTGTTGGGGCTATAATTGCGCGACACCGATGGCTCTTACCGCCGGCACAAAACTCGGTCCTTACGAAATACAGTCTCCGCTGGGCGCAGGCGGCATGGGAGAAGTTTACCGTGCCCGCGACACCCGCCTGGATCGCACCGTGGCGATCAAAGTCCTTGCTTCTCATCTTTCTTCTTCACCAGAACTGAAACAGCGCATGGAGCGCGAGGGGAGGGCAATCTCTTCCCTGAACCATCCCCACATCTGCCAGCTTTATGACATCGGCTCGCAGAATGGCACCGATTATCTGGTGATGGAGTTCCTGGAAGGTGAAACTCTGGCAGAACGGCTGCGTAAGGGCGCGATGCCGCTGGCCGAGGTCTTCAAGATTGGCATTGCCGTCGCTGAAGCGCTGGCGGTGGCACATCGCAGTGGCATTGTCCATCGTGACCTGAAGCCAGGGAACGTCATGCTGACAGCGGGCGGCGCGAAGCTGATGGACTTTGGACTGGCCAAACCACTAGGCCTGCAGACGACGGCGACGGGGTCAGGGTCGGCACCTTCGTTCACCGCGGCGGCCACGTTGAGCGGCCCCAGTCCGTTAAGCCCGCTGACCACAGCGGGCAGCATCATAGGCACCATTCAGTACATGTCGCCCGAGCAGATCGAAGGAAAAGAAGCAGACGCGCGGTCCGATATTTTTGCGTTTGGGGCGGTGCTTTACGAGATGGTGGTGGGAAAGCGGCCGTTTTCGGGGAAGAGTCAAATATCGCTGGCGTCGTCAATTCTGGAGAGCGATCCGCAACCGATCAGCACGGTCAAGCCTCAGACTCCGCCCGCCTTTGAGCATGTTGTAACCACCTGCCTGCAGAAGAATCCGGAAGAGCGGTATCAGACAGCGCATGACATCAGGCTGGAACTGCAATGGATCGCGGCGGATCGGTCGACTCCCGCGGTTGCAGTAGCGCCGCCTGCACGGTCCCGTATTCGCGAGCTGCTGGGTTGGGCGGTGGCCGTTGTCATGGCGATCGCGCTCTGCGTGGTGGCTGTCGTTTTTCTCAATCGTCCCACTCAGACGGCGGCGTCGACTCGAACTGTCATCGACGCTCCCGCGAAGACCGCGTTCAGTCTGACCGGCGATTTTGCCGGATCACCGGTGTTGTCGCCAGACGGGGCATCGATCGCATTTACCGCCGCGGGCGCCGATGGCAAGACCGTAATTTGGGTTCGTCCCATGAATTTGCTGGAGGCGCATGCGTTGCCCGGAACCGAGGGCGCCATTTTTCCCTTCTGGTCACCCGACGGCCGCTCGCTGGGATTTTTTGCCGACAGCAAGCTGAAAACGATTGATCTGAATGGCGGCTCAGCCCTGGCCATCGCCGACGCCCCATTCGGCCGCGGAGGCGCTTGGGGGCAAGGTGGCGTGATCGTGTTCACTCCGAGTACTGAAGCGCCCCTGGTGCGGGTCAGCGCCACCGGTGGAACTCCGGTTCCCGTCACCAAGCTCGATCCGGCGCAGCACACGTCGCATCGCTGGCCGTTCTTTCTTCCCGATGGCAAGCATTTCCTCTATCTGGCCATCAACCACGATACCGCCAAATCGGCGAATGACAGTTTGTACTACGCATCGCTCGATGGCCGCGAAAGCCGGCCGCTGTTTCGTTCGCAATCCAATGCGGTGTATGGCAGCGGTTTTCTTCTGTTCGCGCGTGGCGATCAGTTGATGGGACAAGCGTTCGATCCGGCGGGCGGAATGGTTAGCGGAGAGGCGCAGAACCTGGCCAACGGAGTGGTGGACGACATCAGCACCTGGCACATGGATGCCTCCGCTTCCAACAACGGGCTGCTGATTTTCGGCAGCGGCGGCACCGCCGATTGGCAACTGGTGTGGATGGATCGCAACGGAAAGCAGATTGGCACGGTGGCGGACAAGCTCACCAACCTGCAGACGGCGCGGTTATCCCCGCAAGGAGACCGCATTGCTCTGCAGATTGACACGGGCACGAACGACATCTGGGTGCTGGATATGGCTCGCGGCGTCAAAACGCGGCTTACGTTTGGCCCAGTGTCGAATTCTTCTCCGGTCTGGTCCCCGGACGGCAAGTGGATCGCCTACACGGCCGATCTCAACGGTCGCTCCAACCTATTTCGCAAGCCCTCCGACGGCAGCGGCGCGGAAGAACTCCTGCTCACGGATGACCAAGTCACGCTGGCCAGCGATTGGTCCCCGGACGGCAAGTACCTGCTGTATTCGCGCGGCCCTTCCGGCAGCAACTGGGAGGTCTGGGGTTTGCCGCTGGAAGGCGAGCGCAAACCCTGGCTTATCGTACCGCACGCGGCAAATTCGTCGAGCGGCATGGCTTCTCTCTCTCCGGACGGCCACTGGCTCGCTTATACGTCGAATGAATCCGGTTCCGGGCAGATCTATGTAGTGGCCTTTCGCGGCGGGCAGGGAAAATGGCAAGTCTCGACGGGCGACGGACTTTCGCCTCACTGGAGCCGGGATGGCAAGGAACTTTACTACTTCAACACCGTCACCCGTACCGTGTTCGCGGTGCCCGTGAAGGAAAGCAACGGTGCGCTGCAATTTGGCGCGGGGCAGGCGCTCGCCACCAATCCGGCCAGCCAAGGGGCTGCGGTCTACGACGTCTCGCCCGATAGCAAGAAAATTCTTCTGAATATGGTTTCGCAGCAGGTGAGCCAGTCCGTCACCGTGGTCACGAACTTTGCGGCGAGGCTGAAGAAGTAGCCTGTACTTATCTCAATACTCACTCAGGTGTAGCATGAACATGTCTATTCGGATTGCAGCCGTTGTGCTGCTGCTCGCATCCTCCATGTCCGCACGGGATCGATCCAACGCGCGCTCCATGGTCATCACGCGCTATGGCATTGTGGCCACCAGCCATGTGCAGGCTTCGGTGGCGGGGGCGCAGATTCTGGCGCGGGGAGGCTCTGCCGTGGATGCGGCGATTGCCGCGAATGCCGTCCTGGGCGTGACCGAACCCATGATGAACGGCATGGGTGGCGACCTGTTTGCGATTTACTGGGAAGCAAAAACCGGCAAGCTGTATGGCCTGAACGCCAGCGGATGGGCGCCGCGCGCGTTGACCATCGCGCACGTGAAGGCGAAAGATGCGACCGCAATGCCTGCGGAGGGCATTGACTCGGTCACTGTGCCGGGCGCGGTGGCGGGTTGGCATGCGCTGCATGAACGCTTTGGGCGGATGGCATGGAAAGATCTTTTCCAGCCGGCGATTGCCTATGCCGACGATGGCTATCCCGTTCCGGAGGTCATTGCGTCGTATTGGAAAGACGCGGCCGAGACGCTTGCGTACGATGCGGAAGCTCGGCGGGTTTATCTGCCTGGCGGCAAGCCCCCGGTGGTAGGACAAGTATTCCAGAATCACGATCTGGCGAAAGCCTTGCGGCTGGTGGCGCAGAATGGAGCGGATGCGTTCTATAAGGGTGAGATTTCGCGCGCGATTCTGAGCACGTCGCAGAGCCTGGGCGGGACGATGTCGGCGGAAGATCTGGCCGAGTTCTCGCCGGAATGGGTCGAGCCGATTTCAACCACCTATCGCGACTGGACCGTCTACGAGCTCCCGCCCAATGGACAAGGCATGGCGGCGCTGGAGATGCTGAACATTATGGAGACTACTCCGGCATCGCCCGATGGGCCGCTCAGTGTCGCGGAGCTGCATAAGAAGATCGAAGCCATGAAGCTGGCTTACGCCGATCTGGGGCGTTACAACGCCGATCCCCGTTTCGCGAAGATCCCGGTGACGGGGATGCTTTCGAAGGAGTACGCCCGCCGGCGCGCGAAGCTGATCGATCCCGGCAAAGCCAATTGCGAGGTCGCTGCCGGCACGCCGCCCACCAGCGACACGACTTACCTTTCGGTTGTCGATCGCGAGGGCAACATCGTCTCATTGATTCAGAGCAATTATGAGGCGTTCGGATCGGGTGTGGTGGTGCGCGGCATGGGCTTCGTTTTGCAAGATCGCGGCGCGCTGTTTTCGCTCGATGCTGCGTCTCCGAATGCCCTGGCCCCGCGCAAGCGGCCGTTCCACACCATCATTCCGGCTTTCATGGAGCGTGGCGAGCAACACGTTGGTTTCGGAATCATGGGAGGCGCGAACCAGCCGCTGGCCCACGCGCAATTCGTTTCCAACGTGGTTGATTACGGCATGAATATTCAGGAGGCGCTGGAGAACGCGCGTTTCACGGTCAGTCCCGAGCGCGTGTGCAACATCGTGATCGAGTCGCGAGTTGCGCCGGAAGTGCGGCAAAAGCTTTCGGCGATGGGGCATCGACTCGATGTGCGGCACGAATACTCCACCGCCATGGGTCGCGGGCAGGCAGTGCTGCATGACTCGAAGGCGAAGGTGAATTACGGGGCGTCGGACGCGCGCGCCGATGGCGCTGCCGTGCCAGAACAGTGATCGGTGGTCAGTGGTCAGCCGAACGCCGCTTCCAATCTTACTGGCCACTGATCGCCAATCACTGATCACCCATCGCTAGCCCCTGATTCAGGACCGCAACAGGTTGCGCGCGATGAACCAGACGTTGGCCGGGCGCTCGCCCAGCCGCCTCATGAAGTAGGGATACCACTCGCGGCCAAAGGGAATGTAGATGCGGACGCGCCAGCCCTTGCGCACCAGACCCTGCTGCAGGTCGCGGCGGATGCCGTAGAGCATTTGGAACTCGAACGAGTCTGCGGAAATCTTTTCGCGAGTGGCGAATGCCTCGGCTTGCTGAATGATCTTCTCGTCGTGCGTGGCCAGTCCGTGGTAGATGCCGCTTTTCATCAGAACCTTCATCAGCTTGACGTAGTTGGCATCGACGTCGGACTTGGCGGCGAAGGCGATCTCCGCAGATTCTTTGTAAGCGCCTTTGCAAAGCCGGATGCGAATACGCTCCTCCAGTAGTTTTTCGACGTCGCTCTCGGAACGTTTCATGTACGCCTGGATCACCGTGCCCACGGAGAGGGCGTTTGCGGGCATGCGGTGGAGTGCGTGGACGAAATCGAGCGTGCGCTGGGTGTAGGGCGAGCCCTCCATGTCGACCCGCACAAAGCCGGGAGGGTTCAGGGATGCGGCCTTGGCGACCAGGCCGCTGACGATATCGCGGGCCAGTTTCTCGTCCACATCCAGCCCCATATGGGTGAGCTTGAGGCTGATATTGGCGTCGAGTTGGTTGGCGGCGATGGCGTCGAGAATTCGATGATAGACCTGGGCGCTGTGGCGGGCCTCGTCTGGGTTAGTGACATTTTCGCCGAGGTTGTCGATGGTCACGCTCATGCCGGCGCGGTTGATGGCTTGGGTGGCGCGGACGGCGTCGGCAATCTCCGTACCGGCAACGAAGCGATTGGAGACGCGGCGGCCGAGCGAGGAGCGCTCGGCAAAGTTGCGCAAAGATGGGTTTTCGGAAAGGTGGACGAAGAAACCTCTTAACATGCCGCACCTGGAAAATCATCTGCCGCCGAGACCCGTTGGTGGATGAGCATGAGGAGCACAGAAAGTTGTATCACAACAGGGTCGCGCCGCAGCCGGGACGCCGCTTAGAACGGTCGAAACGCAAGGCGGAAGTTTGGATGGCGGAGGCTAATGAGTGAATCTCAGTTCAACGGTTTCGTGCGTTTCGCGAGGCGCGGGTTCCCATTTCCACTCGTGCAATGCGTTCTGGGCAGCCTGAGCGAGCAGCGGATGTCCGCCCTTCACTTCTATCAATTTTACCGTACCATTGGGCGCAACCAACACGTCCGCTTTTACGCTGCCCTGGATGTTCATGGAACGGGCGAGGCTGGGATATTGCGGAGTCACTTTGGCTACAACTTTGCGGATGCTTTCGGAGTGTTCCTGGGCGGAAGCAGGACGAGGAGCGAACGTCAGCATTGGCGCGAGAACAAGCAATGCCAGCGCAACTGCTCGACGGTGCCCCATAAGGTTCTTGATTCGCCCATGCAAAGAATAAGGGAGATCTCATCTGCTTCGTAGATTACTTCGGTAATGCACGAGGCGATTTTCGGCAGAGAGGGGCTGGCGGCGCTGGTCGACCGCTGGGCGCGGTTTGCCGACCGTTCAGTCGCCGTGCTCTTCCAGGAACTTCTCGACCTCGACGGCAGCCATGCAGCCGGTTCCGGCGGCGGTGATGGCCTGGCGATAACGCCGGTCCTGCACATCGCCGCAAGCGAATACGCCGTGGACGCGGGTCAGCACGTAGTTGTGCGTCTTGAGATAGCCGTCGGCGTCAGTGTCCAGCTGGCCGGCGAACATCTTCGCGTTGGGCTCGTGACCGATGCCGAGAAACAGCGCGCTGGTGGGGAAATCCCAGACTTGGCCGGTCTTCAGGTTGCGCAGCTTCAGGCCGCTGACTTCCTGCTTGGCGGGATCATAGACATCTTCGACGACAGTGTCGGTAAGGAACTGAATCTTCTCATGGCGCTGGGCGCGATCCAGCATGATCTTGGAAGCGCGAAAGCTTTCGCGGCGGTGAATGAGCGTTACCTTCGTGGCAAAGCGAGTGAGGAACAAGGCTTCCTCCATGGCGGAATCGCCGCCGCCGATCACCACAATTTCTTTTCCCGAAAAGAAGAAGCCGTCGCAGGTGGCGCAAGACGATACACCGTGGCCGATGAGCTTCTGCTCGTTGGGCAGACCCAGCCATCGGGCGGACGCGCCGCTGGCGATGATGAGCGCTTTCGCGTGCACTTGATGCTTGCCGAGATGAAGCAGGAACGGCCGCTGGCTGAGGTCGGCGCTGGTGAGATGCTCCATGCGGTATTCGGCGCCGAAACGTTCCGCCTGCTTGCGCATGTTCTCGACCAGTTGCGGTCCCATGATTCCTTCGGGGAAGCCGGGGAAATTTTCCACCAGGGTCGTGAGGGAGAGCTGGCCGCCGGGCTCGTGGCCTTCGACCACAAGAGGTTTCAGATTGGCGCGCGCCGTGTAGAGGGCGGCGGTGTGTCCGGCGCAGCCGGAACCGATAATGACGACGTTGCGAGTTTCGCTCATGATTTTGTTCTAAGTGTTAGCCGTTAGATTGCGGATTTCAGATTTTCGATGCAAGTCGATGCAAGTTGTCATCTTAAGAGCAAGTACCAGCACTTAACCGCCCGGGACACCGTGGTACACAGAGGGTTTCTCAGTCATTTCTTGTCGGCGGCAGGCTTGGCGGATTTCGGCGTTGCGGTTGCTTTGGGTCCGGCAGTGGGAATCTGGGCCAGCTCCGCGGGCACGATGCGCCGGACTCCGAGCAGGCTGCGATAGTTGGCGAGCACTGCGGAGGCGCTGCGGAATAGCGGTTCGTAGGCGCTCTGATCGGGCGGAGTCCCGTTTTCCGAGCCAGCGCAGCGGGCCAGCGCGATCGACGACTTTCCGAAGCGTTCGAGCCGGATGCGGCTGGCGGGAGTGTTGGCGGCGACCATGGTTTCGGCGCTGCCGATCGCCGAAGCGCTGTCTTCCATCGACACCTGAATCAAGTCTTTGGGATCGCGCACATGCAGCACCAGAGTCTCGATCATGTTCTCTCCGTCATTGCTGAAGGAGTACTGCACGCTGGAGAACAAGGCTTGCACGGCAAATTCGCGACGCATGCGAACATAGCGGGCGACCGAGGGCTCGCCCGCTATGTGCGTGCTTTGTCCGGGTTGAAGGAAGTTCGGAGCGTCGGTCAGCGTGGAGCGGCCGTGGGAGATTTCGAAATCGGGACCGAACAGCGGCTGCTTGGGGACTCGCGCCAGGGCGGCAGCGATTTCCTTCTGCTCCTCCGCGGACGGCGCGCACACATTCAGAACATTGACTTTCACCTGCGGCTGGGTCGAGGGGGCGTCGGCAGCCTGCTGAGATACGGCGGGAAGCGTTACCAGAAAAACAGCCAGGATCGGAATGAGTTTTGGGCGCACGGCAGAATTCTAAATGATGACGGCGAAAAACCTTAAACTGCGGAGAACGCATTAAGGATTCCGCCAGGGATGCGAAGACGGTTAGAATTCAGGCATGGCAAATCTGACGCTAATTTACGGCATGCGGCTGCTGCCCTCCGAAGATGTGGCGGAAGTGGGTCAGGCTCCGGTGAAACTTACCAACGGACATGAGGCACACGTCGCCATGCACGTGCTCGAACGCAGCAAGGAAGAGATCGAAAAGCAGTTGCGCACCAGCCTGGAAGCGTTCTTCGATCTGTATCCGGAGATTTAGCTCCAGCGAATCGAAACCATGAAGCAGTTCTATTGGAAGCTGCGCGCGCGGATGCTGACGGCCGGTATGTGGCCGCAGGGATGGATCGCGCGCGGAGCCTGCTATTCGCTGGGCTTGGCGGTGGGACTGTTCATCCTGCAAATGCTGCTGAAACTGGTTGCGCCCACGGCCGGCGATAGCCTTGGGGGATGGGTCAAATTTCTCGTTTTCGATGCGGCGGTGCTCTTTTCCATTCTCGCTTTCCGCTGGCTGAAGCGAAAACTTCTGTGGCGCCTGCGCAACCGGCTCATCGTTACTTACGTTTTCATCGGAGTGATCCCGGCGGCACTTCTGGTCACGATGGCGCTCGTCACCATCTACCTTTTCGCCGGGCAGTTTGCGAGCTTCGTGGTCACTTCGGAGATTAACTCGCAGTTGCGCAGCATGCAGGCGGTGAACGCAGCGGTTAGCAACGAACTCGCGGCACGCATCGAAAAAGGCGAAACCCCAACGGCGGAATCGTTGGTAGGATTGCGAAAGCGCGAGCGAGCTTGGGGAAGGCGAAGAGTCAGCGCCTGGCATGGGACGAGGGTCTTGCCGCTTAGCGGGACTCCGAGTCCGCAGTTGATAGCTTTTCCCGATTTCTTCAACAAAGACCAGGGCGAGTATGCCAAAGCGATTCGCGAAGGGCAGCCATTCAGTCAGATTGTTCGCGACAACGACGAGTTGTACTTGCGAGTGGCCTCGGTGTTTGTTGTGGAATCGGAAAAACTGACGGTCATAACCAGCGAACCGCTGGACAAAGATCTGCTCGCCGACATCGCCGCGAACTTGGGCGAAATCACGCTCTATGCAGCGGGGATCACGCCCGACTCGCAAGGGAATTATCAGAACCCGAATGCGGCAAAAGCGAGCGATGCAAAAGAGAGTGGCTTTAGAACCCGTCTTTTTGATGAACCTAGGAAGAGTAAGGGCGGAGGCGGTGTGGACGGGAGAAAGCCAAATTCCAGCCCGCAAGGTGATCAACAGGTTTTCCGTCCGACGTTCACCGTGGGTTCGCTCGCCGCGCCTGCGGGCATGATGGACCGTGAGATCACGTTTGCCACTCCGCTTCCGGTTGTGGACTGGAAAACTGGTGATTCGGCGCGGGCCGGCGCCGCGGTGAGAGTGCTGACCCGGCCTTCTGTGCTCTACAGCCACTTGTTTGCGGCACTGGGAGATATCGCGCGAGGGGTGGAATACATCCTGTTGGCGATACTCATCTTCTTCGCCGTGATTGAGTTGGTTGCGCTGATCATCGGGACGCGCATGACCCGCACCGTGACGGGCGCGGTGGCGCAGCTCTATGATGCTACCAAGCATGTGGATCGAGGTGACTTCAGCCATCGTATTCCGGTCAAGTCCGAAGACCAGTTGGCGCAACTCTCGCTGTCGTTCAACTCGATGACAGAGTCCATCGAGAAACTGATTCTCGAGCAGAAAGAAAAGCAGCGGTTGGAGGGCGAACTCGCCATCGCGCAAGAAGTGCAGGCGCAACTGTTTCCTCGGCAGGTTTCGGAACTGGAGTCGCTCGAAGTACATGGCTTCTGCCGCCCGGCGCGTACGGTGAGCGGCGACTACTATGACTTCCTCACGGCAAGTTCCCACAAACTGATTTTGGCCGTTGGCGATATCAGCGGGAAAGGGATCTCGGCCGCGCTGCTGATGGCGACCATTCACTCCGCGGTGCGCGCCTACAGCGTGGAGAGTTTGCCGCAGATGCGGGAGCCGGCGGCGGTGGGCGCGGTGGCCGGCGCGGGCAGGATCATGGCGGCGTGGCCCGAGGGCATCGAGGTTTCTCCCGGAGCGTTGCTTGGCTTGCTCAACCATCAGCTCTACGAGAGCACTCCGCCGGAAAAGTACGCCACGCTGTTCCTGGGAATCTACGACGGGCGATCCCACCGGCTGACTTACAGCAACGGGGGACACTTGCCGCCCCTCCTGATTGGCGAAGATGGTGCTGTGCGGCGACTGGAAGCCGGCGGAACGGTGATCGGGCTATTCGATAACATGACGTACGACGAGGGCTCGGTGGAGATGCATCCCGGCGAAATCTTTCTGGCCTACAGCGACGGCGTCACCGAGCCGGAAAACGACTTCGGCGAATTTGGCGAGGAACGGCTGATTGACCTCGTGCGCACGAACCGTCGGCTGCCGCTGGTGCAAATCAGCCAGACGGTCACTTCCGCGGTGGACGACTGGATCGGCGACAACGAGCAGCCCGATGACATTACGCTGGTGCTGGCCCGGGCGCGGTAGGAGTGGTCAGCGGTCAATGCGGCGATGCCTGACTTCATTTTCGGATGCAGAGAATTGTTGAAACTAGATCTTCTGCCTCTTCCACTTCCCCTGCTTGAACAAGACCGCGCTGACGGCCGCCATTGCGCTCTCGGCGATGGCAATGGCGAAGAAAGCTCCGTTCGAATGCATGTGCATGGGGATCGCGAGCCAATAGGCCAACGGTATCTCGAACAGCCAGAAACCGAAGAAATTCACGATGGTGGGAGTAATCGTGTCGCCAGCGCCATTGAAAGCCTGCATCATCACCATGAAGTAGGCATATCCAATGTTGCCGTAGCTTACGATGCGCAGGCACGCCGCTCCCAACGGCACCACGGCTGGATCTTGCGTGAACAGCCGGATGATTGGTTCGGCAAAGAATATAAAGATAACCCCGATCGTGCCGAGGAAAATCATGTTGTAGAGCCCGGTTCGCCACACCGCTTTCTCGGCGCGTTCGGGATGTCCGGCGCCCAGGTTCTGCCCCACGAGAGTCGCCGCCGCATTGCTCATGCCCCACGAGGGCAGGATCACGAAGATGACCACGCGGATGGCAATCGTATATCCAGCGATGGCAGGCGCGCCGAAGATGCTCACGATGCGGACCAGGCCGATCCAACTGGTGTGTGCGATGGCGAACTGCAGGATGCCGGTCAACGAAACGCGTACGAGTCGCAGAAGAACACCCCAGTTCAGGCGAATCTGGCTCTTGAGGATGCGAAGACGCTCCGTCCCGCGCATGAGGCGATAGAACTGATAGAGAACGCCGATGCTGCGCCCGATGAGCGTGGCCAAGGCCGCGCCCGTCACCCCGAGGCGCGGAAACGGTCCCCAGCCGAAGATCAGGCAGGGATCAAGCACCAGGTTGATGATATTCGACACCCAGAGCAGGCGCATGGCGATGGCCGCATCTCCAGCCCCGCGGAAGATGGCGTTGTTGAGAAAGAGCAGGACCACGGCAAAACTTCCGCCCAGGCAAATCCTGGTGTAGCCGCTGCCGGTCGCGACGATATCGGGTGTAGCGCCCATCCAACGCAGCAGGTTCGGCGCCAACAAAAAGCAAGGCACTCCGATGGCGAGGGACACCATCAGGCCGAGAGCGATCGCTTGCACGCCCGTGATCGCAGCGCCTTCATGATCCTTTTCTCCGATGCGCTGCGCCACCATGGCGGTGGTCGACAAGCTCAACCCCATGGCCACGGAAAACACCAGGCTCAGCATCGACTCCGTGAGCCCTACAGTTGCTACCGCGTTCGCGCCCAACCGTCCCACCCAGAAGACGTCCACCACCGCGAACAGCGATTCCAGCACCATCTCCAGCACCATGGGTACGGCCAGCAGCAAGATGGCGCGGTTCAGGCTGCCGGTGGTGTAGTCCTGGTGCGAGCCGCGAACGGCTTCCACCAGTGAGGCCCATAATGTATGCTGCTGGTCCGCAGCGGAGGCCATGGCTTCCATAAAATACCCGCGAGGTTTCCACGCTTTCGCCAGGAAAAACC
Source organism: Acidobacteriaceae bacterium (assembly GCA_003131585.1). GTDB lineage: Bacteria > Acidobacteriota > Terriglobia > Terriglobales > Acidobacteriaceae > Sulfotelmatobacter. Next base: position 68,474 of record PKVW01000016.1, on the reverse strand, counting down.
GGGCGAATACGCCGAGCGAATTACCAGAGACAGAACGAGATGTCCGACTTTGCGGACTCTGGAGGATGGCGCACTAACGAGGATTAAACATTGTCGTTTCCCTGGCGCGAATCGTCAACGGAAGTGCAGGAACCCACATGCAATGAACCATCACGAATCAACAATCACGAATAAACAATCACGAATCTGAGGGATTGTATCGCGAAGCCACGGAGTCCGACAAATGCGAGCAAGCTATTCTCGAAGCATGTGGCACCACTCATTTCTTCGGCAACAGCGTCACCCGCGCGGTCACGGCTTGATTCTTGGCCATCCCGCCCAGAACCACGGGGCCGAGGGGCGTGACCAGAATGCCGCGGCTGTCCGCCCGGGGATCGTACGTGGTCTCGCTGAGTGTCTCCCACCGGCGGCCATGCAGATCGTAGGCAAAAGTGACCGTGGACCCTTCCGCGGGCTGGCCGTCATAGGCGATCCCTTTGAAGTCATGAGGAGTGGCGGTACCGCCGGAAAAGAAAACCTTGCGATCCCGGTCGGAGCCGCCGCCAGCGATAGCGAAGCGTGCCGGGCCGGGATGAGCCGGCAACTTGCTCCATTCAATCTTGTCTGGATCTTTGCGATCGATCTTGCCCAGCCAGCACTCATCGGAGGCCACGTAGCGCGGACCGCCCGCCGGGCCTGCTTTGGCGCCATCCACAACCACGATGGTTTCGTCGGCCACGCCGCCGGCCAGGCCGAAGACGGGCGTGCCGGGGAAAGGCGTAGCCTGGCTCCAGGAGTCTTTTTCGACGTCGTAGACTTGTACGCTGTTCACCGGGCCATTCGGCGACCGGCCGCCGATCAGATAGACGAAGCGATCACGGTTCACGCCCACGACGGCGCGGTCCACGCCGACGGGAATGTCTTTTCCACGATACCAGCGACGTTCCTCGACATAAACGTTCACATCCGGAACCGTGATCTCGCCGCCCTGGGCGTCCACAACATACCCACCCATGAGAACGATTTGCCCTTTGGCTCCAGCGGCCGAAGCGCCCAAACGGCCGGCAACTCCGGGCACCGGGTGGCCTTCATGCCACTTCGCGTGAGCCAGGGTCATGATGTAGACCTGGTTCGTAACGTCATCCCAAGTTTTCCGGGGACCGACTCCCATCATGGAAAACAGTTCGAAGCCGCCTTTGAGGCTGGCGACCGCGTTGCTCGAAACCGCGGCGGGCATCGAGGGAAACTTGGGCTCGTCCGCGCTCAGGAGGATCGCGGCGCAAAGCACCAGAAGGACAAAGGCGGACACTTTCTTCATTCCAGAGATATTACCCCACATTCGGTCGTTAAACTTCGGAGTTCAGTTCCGGCGTCAGAACCAGGTTTGGCGGCGATACTCGCGGTAGGCGTCGCCGAACGCGGCTTCGAGAACGTGGGCCTCGCGGCGGGCGCGCAGCGTCTGCATGATAACGATGGCCAGGAGAAGCAGCCATAAGATGGGCCGGTGCAGGACCAGCGCAAATCCGGCAAGCATGACCGCTCCGAACACATAGATTGGATTGCGTATTTTCGAATAGATTCCGTGTGTCACTAACTGGTGGGCCTCGGCCCTGAGGGCGAAGGAGCTGCCCAGTTGGTAGCGTGCGACCGCAATCCCACCAACCCCCGCTACCACCAAGGCTGCGCCCACGACGCGCTGCAAGTCCCAGGGGCCGGAGATGGAAAACACGAACCAGAGAATCGCGGCAGCAGCGACGGTTTGCACGGCAGTAAAGACGTAGAGGTGTCGGCCTTCCATGGATGTGCCTTTCGTATTCGATCAGCCCAGTCGATCGGCGCCTAATTCGATCAGGTTTTATTCAATCAGGTCCTATTCAATTAGATCCTGGCGTACGGCGTGGGTGAAGTCCGTATAGGCTGGCGTATTTCCGCCGGCACGCATCTCGCTGGCGGTCTGCCCGCGATGATATGCCGAGTGCAACAATCTCACACTGTAGACGGCGCCCACGGCGTTCCGCAACCGGGCATTAACGGTCCTTTCACATTTCTCACGTAGACTGCCTGCTGAGGCAGTAGTGAGATATTCTGAATTAGAGGCGATCCGGTCGCGATTGCCTGTATGCAACATGCCCCGCAAAGCCGCAACATCGCGGACCGCAATTGAAGAGCCCGGTGCAGCCGAGACCGCCGAGGCGACGCCCGGTCAGACTCCGGAAGGCGGCAAGAAATCGGCTCGGAAAGGCGCGGCATCGCTTGACGATCTGGCGCGCACGGCGCTCAAGGCCTTCCTCATCGCCCGCGACGCCGCTTTCAATGTGCGCGACCTGCTCACCCACTCTTCGCGCATGGCTTTCCTGGCCATCAAGGAGTGCGAACAGGAACTCGACATCATCGAGCGCTACATCGATGAGCGCTTGCCGGCGGCCATCACGCGTGTGAACGAGGCACGAGCCCGCCAGTTGCTGACCAGCCTGAAGTGCACCACCGACCTGGAGCGAATCGGCGATCTAATGATGAGTGTGGCCATGCGGGTGCAGTCCCGGACGGCGAGGATGGCGGCTTCCGATGTGCGCCAATTGGTGGAAATGTCGGCAATCCTGCGCGAGATGCTGGATTTGGTTTATCGCGGATTCGTCGATCTCGATCTGGAGTGTGCCCGCAAGGTCCTGCAAATGGACAAGGATATCGACCGGGTTTGTCATGCGCTGTTCCAGAAGCACCTCACCGAACACGCGTCGCACAGCAACGCCTCGAGCTTCGATGTGCTCCTCATGGCGCAGGCTTTGGAGCGCGCCGGAGACCATACCACCAATCTCGCGGAAGATCTCTACAGCCTCATCGAGGGCCGCAGCCTGCGGCACGCGCCCAAGAAGCGGGCGGCAACGTAAGAAGGAGTTCTCAGTTCTTAGTTCTCAGTTCCCGCAGAAAGCGAATCTTCGTCCCCAAGAAACTCGGCTATCGTTTCGAAACGCCGAAGTAGCATTCGCTGCACCACATTTTCTCCTGGCTGGCGGCTGTGGGGATTAACCGCTCACCATCCTGCCTCCTGCCCGTCTGTAGTATGTTGGTCTACGGTATTGTGATCTACGGTATGCTGATCTACGGCAAACAGGCCGGAGTATCCGCTTCGTCTGTTCGCCGCGCGGAACCCGCGTCTTCCCATGTGCGTACCTTCAAGAAGCCATTGCATTCCGCTCCGATCTCGACCCGCTCCCAGAAAGAGGTTCCATGTCTATTCCTAGAATCATCGTACATCTTCTGTTTCTGACCTTGCCCCTGGCTGTGCTTGGGCAAAATGCGACGCTTAACTCGACTCCCGGCGCATCTGCCGGAACCGCGGCGGAAACAAAACCGGCTCCCGAGCTCGAACACTTCGATCCAAATCTGATCGATAAAACACTCAGCCCTTGCGATGACTTCTACAAGTACGCCTGCAATAAGTGGCTCACAGCCAACCCGATTCCGCCCGACCAAGTTTTCTGGAGCACCGGAAGCGGCCTGGATCTGTGGAACGAAACCGTGCTGCGCGAGACCCTGGAAGCGAGCGGCCAGAACGATTCCAAGCGCAGCGCCGCGCAGCAGAAGATCGGCGATTACTGGGCTGCTTGCATGGACGAAAGCGGCATTGAAGCGGCCGCGCTGAAGCCTCTGCAACCGGAGCTGGATCGCATTGCCGCCCTCAAGTCCAAGCAAGAACTCACGCTCGAAATCGCCCATCTCCATCACCTGTTTCCCGGCGCCTGGGAGCAGTCCGATAATCAGACGAATGCTCCGTTTTTCGGCTTCACCGGACAGCAGGACTATGATGACGCCTCCAAAGTGGTGGCGCAGATCGATCAGGGTGGCTTAAGCCTGCCCAGTCGCGACTACTACATCAAAACCGACGAGAAGTCGGTGGAGACTCTCAAGAAATACCGCGCGCACGTGCGGAAGATGTTCGTGCTGACGGGGGAAGCGGAGGCGCAAGCCAGCGCCGACGCGGAAACCGTGATTGAACTGGAAACCGCCATGGCCAGGGCGCAGATGGACAACATCAAGCGCCGCGATCCGAAGAACATCAATAACAAAATGAGTCTGGCCCAGATCCGCGAACTGACGCCCTCCATCGAGTGGGATGTTTACCTGAAAGCGGTGAAAGCCCCGGCCAGCGACCACTATATCGTCACCTCGCCCGATTTCTTCCGCGCGGAGGAAAAACTTCTGGCGGAGCATCCGCTCGAGCATTGGAAGACCTACATGCGATGGCAGGCGATTCACCAGGCCTCGCCCTACTTGGCCAAAGCGGTGGCCGATGAGAATTTCGACTTCTTTGCGCGCACCCTGGCGGGCCAGGAGCAGCAGCTTCCGCGCTGGCGGCGCTGCACTCGGGCTGCCGATCGCGACCTGGGTGAGGCGCTCGGCCAGGCATACGTGGACAGCGCTTTTCCGCCCGAGAGCCAGGCGCGCACTCTCGAAATGGTGCATGCCATCGAGCGGTCTTTGCAGGCCGACATCGAAGGCGTGAACTGGATGACGCCCGCTACGAAGGAACAGGCCATCGTCAAACTGAAGGGAATCGAAGACAAGATCGGCTATCCCTCGCACTGGCGCGATTATTCCAAAGTCAAGGTGACGCGTGACAGCTACCTCGCCAATGTGGGACAGGCTTCGTCGTTCGAATTCGAGCGCTGGGTCGCCAAAGTCGGCCAGCCCGTGGATCGCAGCGAGTGGACGATGACGCCGCCCACCATCAATGCGTACTACGATCCGCAATTGAATACCATCAATTTTCCCGCCGGCATTCTGCAGCCGCCGTTCTTCGAAAAGAGCATGGATGATTCCGTAAACTACGGCGCCATCGGCATGGTCATCGGTCACGAACTAACTCACGGCTTCGACGATCAAGGGCGCAAGTTCGACGCGCACGGCAATCTGCGCGACTGGTGGACTGCCGAGGACGCCAAGCAATATGACGAACGCGGCAAGTGCATCTCTGACGAGTACACGCAGGAGGTTCCCGATGCCGGCCCCGGGGTCAAGCAAAATGGCTTGCTCACCCAGGGTGAGGACACGGCCGACAATGGCGGCATCCATCTGGCATTGTCTGCGCTCGATGCCGAGCTCAAGAAGCAAGGCAAAGCGCTCGACGACAAAGGTCCGGACGGCTGGACTTATCGTCAGCGCTTCTTCCTCTCCTACGCCTACTCGTGGTGCTCGAGCGTACGTCCGGAGGTTGCGCGTCTGGTGGTTACCACTAATCCGCACTCGCTGCCCATCTTCCGCATCGACAACGTGGTTTCCAATATGCCCGAGTTTGCCCAGGCTTTTGGTTGCAAGGCTGGCCAGAAGATGGTCCGGGCGAACGCTTGCCGGGTGTGGTGAGCAGGACCGAATTATCTTTGCCAATGATCGATTTCGTAAAAGAAATGGGCCAGCTCTAGGGCTGGTCCGTCTCTTTTTTCTCAACGCGCCGGGGAAATGAAAGATCCTTCCATTTCAGCTTGACAATCTCCGCTGCCAGGCGCAGAATTCTTAAAGGCGAATAAAAAGCGAAATACCTCCGGGGCTTTTAACTCAACTCCGGCGTTCACTGAAATTTTCCGAGGAATCTATGTCTTCCGCAGTGGTTTCCACTTCGGCGGCCCAGGGCAGCCCTTTTGTTTTTGAAATGGAAGAAGAGGTTGCCGAAGTATGCGCACAGCCTTCCGGGGCGGAGCTTTTTTCCGAGGGGCGGCCGCCCCAGCGAGTTGTCCCCGCAATTTTTTCCGGCGTCTTTTCCCAAGATGCGAGACTCGCCGGTGTTACCTCGGCTTCGCGGCTGGCGGTGCGTTCTTCGCCACAGATGGTATCCAGCGGCATTGCCGCGATGGATGCGCTTACCGGAGGTTTGCCACGCGGTTGCCTGACTGAAATTTTCGGTCCAGCCTCTTCCGGCCGTACCACTGTGCTGCTGGCCGCAATGGCCGCTGCCACCCGGCGCGGGGAATTCTGCGTGGTCGTGGACGCCAGCGATGCTCTCGATCCGCTGTCTGTCGCCGCAGCAGGAGTCGAGTTAAACCGGTTGCTGTGGGTGCGCTGCGGAGGAAATTCACAGCAGAGGCACTTTTCGGCTGTGTACAGTGCAGACTCCGGCACGGAGAAGAAACAAAATGTGAAATCGGAACCGTACCATGACGAGCATCGCTTGGAACAACTTCTGCGCGCGGCGGACCTGCTGCTCGAAAGCGGAGGCTTCGGATTGATCGCCCTGGATCTTGGCGATCTGCCGCCACAAGCAGTATGCCGCATTCCGCTGACCACGTGGTTCCGTTTCCGCCGTGCCGTGGAACATACGCCCACTGTGTTGCTCGCAGTTGAGCGGCAGTCCATCGCCGGAAGCTGCTCCTCTTTATTAATACAGCTAGGGACGCAAGAACATGGGATGAAACAGCCCGCGGATTCTCGATTCCCGGCGCCCGCCCACGCGCAATTACTGACCGACCTGGAAATCACCGCGGAGTTAGTGCAATCCCGGCTGAAGCGTAAGCCGGTTCGTTCCTCCGGAATCACCTTCGCCAGCAAGACCGCCTGGGCGGGATGAAGGAATTGAGTCATTGAGAGATTGAATCATTGATTCAATGGCTCAATCTCTCAATGAGTCAATGTCGTCATGCCTTTTGCCTGCATCTTCGTGCCGAATTTTCCTGTGGCGGCGGTGTTTCGTGCTGAGCCGGAGTTGCGCGCGCGGGTCGTGGCTATTTTTGATGGCAAGTCCCCGCTGGAAAAAGTTTTTTTCGTGAATGAGAGCGCAGGCCGCATGGGCATCACGCCAGGCATGACGAAAGCCCAGGCAGAACTGTGTACGGAGTTGACGCTGCGTCCGCGTTCTCCATTGCAGGAATCCGTGGCGCATGCCGCTCTGCTGGATTGCGCGCAGTCATTTTCGCCGTGCGTGGAAGATGCCGCAGCCGACACGGCGATTCTTGACTTGGCCGGCATGGAATCTCTTTTCGGCACGCTGCCGGAAATGGCTCGCGCCATATCTCGACGCGCTACCAGCCTGGGACTTGAAGCCAATGTTGCTGTGGCTTCGAATCCCGATGCCGCCGCGCTCGCCGCCCGCGGCTTTTCCGGTGTGACCATGATTCCACCCGGGAAAGAAGGTGAGTCTCTGGAATCTCTGCCGGTGGAAGTTTTGTTTGCCGACCGGTGGGAAGGTATGGAGCGTGAAGGAAAAAAGAAAGAAGACGAGCGGAAAAAAGAATCCGCCCGTCTGCTCGCAACTCTCGAGCGCTGGGGAATTCGCCATCTGCGCGCTCTGGCCGCGCTGCCGGAAGTTGCTCTGAGCGAACGCCTGGGACAGGAAGGCTTGCGCTGGCAGCAACTAGCGCGGGGCGGGGCTTCTCGCACGCTGATCCCGGTGGAAGCGCCGGCGGTATTTGAAGAAGCAGTCGAGTTGGAATATCCCATCGTGCTGCTGGAGCCTCTAGCTTTCCTGCTGCACCGCCTGCTCGAGCAGATCTGTGCCCGTTTGGCCTCGCGCGCGCTGACCACGCAGGAATTGCGGCTTACTCTGGAACTGCAGAATCTGGCAGGAACGAATCCACTTTGCGAAACCGCCGGGATTTCCAGCGAGAGCGACGCATTGCATAGCGCGGCCCAATCTCAATTGCCGGCTCAGCATTTTGTTTCCGGCCGCCAAAGTAAATTCTGTCGCACTCTTCGTCTTCCACTTCCCATGCTAGACCCCAAACTTTTCCTCAAGCTGCTGCAACTGGATTTGAATGCGCATCCGCCGGGCCCTCCCATCATCAAAATTCATCTCGCCGCGGAACCGGCGCGGCCGCGATCCGCCCAAGGTGGCCTGTTTCTGCCTCCGTCGCCGGAACCGGAAAAACTGGAACTTACTCTGGCGCGCATTGCCGGACTGGTCGGCGAAGCCCGCGTGGGCTCGTTGGAGTTGCTGGACACGTACCGTGCCGAAGGTTTCCGCATGAGGCGCTTCGTGCCCGGGGCGATTTCAGAAACGAACCGTCAAAAAGCTTCGGTAGAAGAAAAATCCGCCGTTGCCGCACTTCGCATGTTCCGTCCGCCGCTGAGGGCCATTGTGACTTTGGAGAACGGGGAACTGGTGCGCGTGGTGTGCTCGAAGAAGAAAGAAATGCAGGGCAGCGTGCTCTGGAAAGCCGGCCCGTGGCGCAGTTCGGGCGACTGGTGGGAGCGGGAAGCCTGGGCGCGCGATGAGTGGGACATCGTCTTGCAAAATGCAGACAGTGCCGTTCTCTGCCGGCTCGTGCACGATCTGCTCGGCGGAAGCTGGTTCGTGGAAGGAAGTTATGACTGAAGAAATTGAGTCATTGAGTGATTGAGTCATTGAGCGATTGGGTTGCAATGACTCAATCTCTCAATCACTCAATCTCTCAATGTACATCGAGCTTCACGCCCGCTCCGCTTTCAGCTTCCTTGAAGGATCTTCCTTGCCTGAGGAGTTGATGTCAGCCTGCGCTCGGCTCAAAATGCCCGCCGCGGCCTTGCTCGATACCGACGGCGTGTATGGTGCGCCGCGCTTTCACCTGGCGGCGAAGAAGCTTGGGATCAAGGCGCACATCGGCACGGAGATTTCCTGCTCGTCCTTTGCCCCTGTCATCCTGAGCGGAGCAGGTGCTTCACGAAGTGAAGCACCTGCGGAGTCGAAGGATCCCTATACCCGGCAATTTGTGCAGGGAATAGAGATTCCTCGCTTCGCTCGGAATGACAAAGCTTTTCGGGATAACAAACCTCGAGATAACAAACCATTCCGTCTTCCTCTCCTTGTTTCCTCCCGCGCGGGCTATCAGAACCTTTGCCGAATGATCACCGAGATGAAGTTGCGCGCGAAAAAAGGCGAAGGCGCGGTCCGCGAAGAAGAACTGGAAGAGCACGCCCACGGCCTGATCTGCCTGACCGGTGGCGCGGACGGGCCGCTGGCCGCCGCCTTACAGCAGGGCGGCATTGAAGAAGCCCGGCGCCAGATTGAGCAACTCATTGGAATTTTTGGCCGCGGCAATGTGTACATCGAATTGCAGCGCCATTTCCATCGGGAAGAAGAAACTCGCAACCGCGCTGCCGTCGCAATTGCCCGTTCGCTTAATCTTCCGCTGCTAGCCACCAACGGCATTTGCTACGCCGCAGCGAAAGATCGCGAACTTTGCGACGCATTCACCGCCATCCGCCATCACCGCACACTTTCTACCGCTGGCCGGCTGCTGGCGCGCAACTCCGAGCGGTATTTGAAATCACCGCACGAGATGCGGCAACTCTTCGCCGACCTTCCCGAAGCCGTCACCAACACACTCGACCTTTCTTCACGCCTTGAATTCACGCTCAACGATCTCGGCTACCAGTTCCCCCGCTACCCCGTTCCCGAAGGCGAGACCATGAATTCCTTCCTGCGCGAACGCACGTGGGAAGGGTTTCGGCAGCGCTATAGCCGCGCTACGACCGACATGCAAACCCGCGCCCGTCGCCAGATTGAGCGCGAGCTAGGGCTGATCGAAAAGCTCAATCTTGCCGGCTACTTTCTTATCGTCTGGGATCTGGTCCGCTTCTGCCGCGAACAAAATATTCTGGCGCAAGGACGCGGGTCGGCCGCCAACAGCGCCGTCTGTTATTCGCTGGGCATCACGGCCGTCGATCCCGTCGGCATGGAGCTTCTCTTTGAACGCTTTCTTTCCGAAGAGCGCGGCGAATGGCCCGACATCGATCTCGACCTGCCCAGCGGCGGCGAGCGCGAAAAAGTCATCCAGTATGTCTACCGTCGTTATGGCGAGCGTGGCGCAGCCATGACCGCGAATGTCATCACCTATCGCAACCGCATGGCGGCGCGTGAAATGGGCAAGGCCCTGGGATTCGATCCGGGAACGCTCAACAAGATTTCTGCCGCCGTCGCTACCTGGGAATTCCGCGACGAAAACGACGCGCTCGACCGCCGTTTCCGCGATGCCGGACTCGACCTCAAACATCCGCGCCTGCGCAAGTATTACGAGCTGTGCCTTGCCGTGCAAGATTTGCCGCGCCATCTCGGACAGCACTCTGGCGGCATGGTCATCTGCCAGGGACAGCTCGACTCGGTCGTTCCGCTCGAACCCGCATCCATGCCGGGCCGCGTGGTGGTGCAGTGGGACAAAGAAGATTGCGCCGACATGGGCATCATCAAAGTCGATCTGCTCGGCCTGGGAATGATGGCCGCGCTCAAGGATTCGATCGAACTTATTCGCAACCACTACGACGAAGAAGTCGATCTGGCGCATCTTCCGCCCGATGATCCCGCGGTTTATTCCGCGCTACAGCAGGCGGATACCGTGGGCATGTTCCAGGTGGAAAGCCGGGCGCAAATGGCGTGCCTGCCGCGCCTGCGCCCGAAACGCTTCTATGACATTGTGGTGCAGGTCGCGATCATCCGGCCCGGGCCGATCGTCGGCCAGATGGTGAATCCTTTTCTCTTGCGCCGCCAGGGAAGGGAGGAGGTAACGTATCCGCATCCTTCGCTCGAACCTGTGCTCAAGCGCACGCTGGGCGTGCCACTTTTCCAGGAGCAACTGTTGCGTCTCGCCATGATCGCGGCCAACTTCACCGGCGGCGAAGCGGAAGATTTGCGCCGTGCCATGGGTTTCAAGCGATCGCAGGCGCGCATGAAAGAAATCGAAGCCAAACTTCGCGCCGGCATGACGCGCAACGGAATCCTGCCCGAGGCCCAGGAAAAAATCATTCTTTCCATCACATCTTTCGCGCTCTACGGATTCCCTGAATCGCACGCCGCCAGCTTCGCGCTGATCGCGTATGCCAGCGCTTATTTGAAATGCCATTACCTCGCCGCGTTCACGGCCGCCCTGCTCAACAACCAGCCGATGGGTTTTTATTCTTCGGCCACCATCGTCAAAGACGCGCAACGCCACGGATTGAAAATGCTGCCCGTGGATGTGATGAGGTCGGAATGGCCCTGCACGCTGGAGGCAGTACCGGGTACCGAGTACCCAGTACCCAGTAAAACCTTTGTCATTCCGACCCCCGAGCGCACGCGAGGGGCGGAGGAATCTAAGTACTCGGTACTCGGTACTAGGTACTCGGTACTCGCTCCGGCGCTACGCCTCGGCTTGCGATACGTTCGTGGGTTGCGCGAGGAGGCCGCTCAGGCGCTGGTGCGCGAACGCATGCTTGCTCCGTTCGCATCCATTCACGATCTGACCCGCCGCGTTCCAGAGCTGCGCAAGGACGAACTCACCACTCTGGCCGAAATCGGCGCACTGAATTCAGTAGCTAGTACCGAGTACCGAGTACCGAGTAAACCCGTTGTCATTCCAGCCCTGGAATTATCGCGAACGACAGAAAAAACCCTTGTCATTCCGACCCCCGAGCGCAAGCGAGGAGCGGAGGAATCTCGGCACTCGGTACCAGGTACTCGGTACTCGCAACTTCACCGCCGCGACGCTCTCTGGCAGGTCGAACGCGCGATCCGCGGCTCCGGGCCGCTGCTGGAAAGTTTGCCCGAGCCCGATTCGCCTTCCCCGCTCCAGCCCATGAGCCACGAAGAGCGCCTGGTTGCAGATTTCCACGGCACCGGCCTCACTGTGGGACCGCATCCCATGGCTTACCGCCGCGACTGGCTTAACGCCATGGGCATTCGCCGGGCCAGCGAACTCCGCGACCTTCCCAGCGGCAAGCGTCTTCGCATCGGAGGCTGCGTAATCACACGCCAGCGTCCGGGAACCGCGAAAGGTTTTGTTTTTGTCAGTCTGGAAGATGAAACGGGAGTGGCCAACGCGATCGTCGCACCCGATCTTTTCCACCGCAACCGCCTGCTGCTGACCTCAGAACGGTTTCTGGCCATCGAAGGCATCCTGCAGAATCAGGACAATGTGATCTCAGTCAAAGCGGAGCGCGTACTGCCACTGTTCGTTACGAAAGCGGAGACCATCTCGCACGATTTCCACTGAACGCCATTCGGCGTCCCGAACCATCGCAACTTTCCCGGGCAAAGCTCCAGAACCAAGGGCTTGAAAACTGAGAACTGAGAACTGAGAACTGAGAACTGCTTCACTCCTCCGGCGGAGATCCTTCTCCGCCCCGGCGGTTCTCCGGGAGCGCGAGGGGCAACCTCGCGGCTCCGCGCATAATGTCGCGCTCCTGGGGTGAGAACATGCCTTTGAACCGTTGGGAATTGATGATTCGTTCCCGCTGCTCCGGGGGCATGGCGCTCAGCTCGCGCACCGCAGTCGTGACCATGCGCCGCCGGTCTGGCGGGAGGTATTGCAACTGACCGTGAACCTGACGCGCCTGCTGCTTCTGCTCTGGCGTCAGGTGTTCCCAGGTTTCCATACGGTTCAGCACGCGCTGCTGTTGCTGCGGCGGAAGCCCCGAGAAATGTTGCAGCCGCTGCCGCAACTGCCGCTGCCGCTCCGGAGACAAGCGGCGGAAGCCCGGATCGCTCTGCAATGCGCGCTCTTGCTCGCCCGGAGACAAGCCTTTGTACCGGCGCAGCCAGTCGCCGGCATGTCCTTGCCCCGGGCGAGGGGGCTGCTGCCGATTCTGACTCTGCGGAGCGGAACGGAAATTGTTGCGCTGCGCCAGGCATGGAGAGAGAGACGCCACAACGGTCGCCACGGCCAATACAGCCGTCGCCATCCATCTCGTCATAAGATTCCCCCGCCGCATTCTCCCCACCCTTGGATTCGTCCCACTCTTCGTGTTCTAGCTACTCAAGCTTCGCCTTCGCCCTTACGGATTCGCCACCACATCGTGCTGCACTTCCAGGTCATCCAGCAAATCGAAATCGGAATACAGATCGTGATTCTTCTCCAGAGCTTGCAGATCGCTTACCGCTGTGCCGGGCTCCGCCGATTGTGCCTGAGACTCAACCACCGCTATCTCATCATCCCCTGACTTATAGATACCGCCGCTCCTGGTGAAGAACAGGCCCACGCCCACCGCCATTAGCACGGTGAGCGCCGCCGCCAGCACCGGACGCCGGAACCACGCCAGCCAGCCGGCCTGCGGTTTCGCGATCTCTTCCCGCAGACGCGCCTGCAGACGCACATCAAAATACGGCGACGGCTCCGGAGCTTGCCATTCCTCCAGCAACTCCATCGTCCGCCGGAACTCTTCCAGCTTTCCGGCGCACGCGCCGCAGGCCGCCAGATGTCCGCCGATCTCCGGCGACGCGCCCATCAGGCCGGACGCCAGGTCCGGCATCATTTCACGAATCTTATCGCACCTCATAACCGTGCTCCCCTCAGTTTCTCTTCGCTATACTTCGCCCAAACGAAAATGCCGCTTCCTAGACAAATTCCTTTAACTGCTCCCGCAAAGTCTCATAGGCCCGGAACAACAACGATTTCGTCGCCGACTCGCTCAACTTCAATACCTCGGCGATTTGCTTGTACTCCATCTGCTGGTACTTGTGCATGATCACCGCCAGCTTCTGCCGTTCCGGCAGGGCCTCCACTTTGCCCCGGATCGCCGCCAGGCGCTCCCGCCGCACCAAACCTTCTTCGGCCGTAATCGTATGGTCGGCCACATCCATGGTCGTGCCCGTTTCCTCATCCGGTTCGTCCAGGCTGACCATCACCTCCGGCCGCTCCTTGCGAGTGTCCCGCGCATGATTGACCGCCAGGTTGGTCGCAATGCGATACAGCCAGGTGGTGAACTTGGCGCTGGCTTCGTAAGTCTGGCGCGAGCGGTACACCCGCAGAAAAACTTCCTGCGCCAGATCCTCCGCCGCTGCCGTGTTGCGCGCCATCCGGTACATGAAACTTACCAGCGGCCTGCGATATTTCTGCACCAGGAAGTCGAAAGCGGACTGGTCCCCCGCTTTCACCCGCAGCATGACTTCGGCGTCGGTATAGCTCTCGCCGCCAGCCATTGCCGACTGCATGCCGCCCGCCGGGCGCGGCCCCAACGATGCCATCAGAACGCCCCGGTCCATGGCAGCAGTGCTCACACTTGTTCGAACCCGGTTGTGGGGAGAAAGTTGCTCTTCTTCCGGTTCCTCCGAATCCTTGGAAGTCCCCGCAGATGAGGGGGATACAGCGGGTCGAAGCGGCCTGGTTTCGTCCGGCATTGAGAGTTACTTTGGGCAGGGGAACCAGCGGACCCGAACCGCCTCTGCCCTGCCGCCGATAGGCTACCACGCCCCGTTCCCCTATCCAAACTCTGCATCTGGGGAACTGAACGGACTCAGCCCGCGCGCCTCGCACCGTGCCGATGGGGTTGCAGGAACTACGCACTGATGTTTGAATAGAAAAGGGTTGGGCGCTTAACTCAGCGGTAGAGTGTCACCTTCACACGGTGGAAGTCATAGGTTCGAATCCTATAGCGCCCACCATCTCATCCGCGAACTATACTCTTCCGGGGAAGTTTCCTGTCACTTCCCCGTGTAGCTGACTCGCCAGATCGAGTTCGATCCGTCGTCGCTCACCAGCATCGATCCATCCTGAGCCACGGTTACGCCCACCGGGCGTCCCCACACATTGCCATGTGGCAGCACAAAGCCGGTGAGGAAGTCTTCATAATCGCCGCTGGCGTGGCCGGTCTGGTGCAGCGGCACGCGAATGACTTCATAGCCCACGCGCACCGCTTTGTTCCAGGAACCGTGCTCGGACGCGAAAATGTCGCCCTTGTACTCGGCAGGGAACTGCTGGCCTTGATAAAAGGCGAATCCCAGCGACGCGTTGTGCGGCTGCAGCAACACATCCGGCACGATCGCTTTGTCTTTCAACTCCGGATGCTTGCCCTTATGCCGCGGGTCCTGATGCGCGCCGATATACCACCACGGCCAGCCATAGAATCCGCCTTCCTGCACGTGCGTGATGTAGTCAGGCACCAGGTTGTCGCCCAGCGCGTCGCGCTCATTCACCGAGCACCACAACTCGCCCGTCTGCGGATTCACCGCAATTCCGCCCCCGGCATTGCGAATGCCATAGGCATACACACTCAACTCGCACCGCTCGGGATTGCAGGCAAGAATATCCGCACGGTTTTTCTCTCTCGGGTGCGTGTCGGGGTCATCCACGTTCGAACCGGAGCCTACAGCGACAAACAATCTCTTGCCGTCCGGCGAGAATTCTACCGCCCGCGTCCCGTGCCCGCTTCCAGCGGGCAAATCCGCGACATGTTGCGGGACGCCGCTCGCCTTCAGATCGCCGTTGTGATAAGGGAAGCGAACCACTTCACCCGTACTGCCCACGTACAGCCATTGCGGCTCAGGTCCGGGAGGATAGAACGCCAAGCCGTACGGATGTTTCAGGCCGCTGGCGAAAATGGCTGACTGCTCCGGCTTGCCGTCGCCGGTTAGCCCGCGAAACACCCGGATGCGGCCGGGGTCGCTTTCCGCCAGAAAAATATCGCCGTTCGGAGCTGTGCGCAGCAGTCGGGGATTGTCGAGCCCCGCGGCGTACAACGCCACCTTGAATCCGGGAAGCGCCACCGGCCACGCGTTTTCCGGCCGCGCCACGAGTGCCGGGCCATTATCCGCCGATTCGGTCGCATACGGCTGCGGAAGATCGTTCACCGTGATCTTGCGGACCGTTCCCGGCTTCTCGTAGCGGAAGTCGGTAAACGGCGTCGGCGGCGGCGGCGCCGTCAACTTCGACGTGCCCATATCTGGCAACGCGGGCACGTTCGCCACCTGCGCAGTCTGCGAAGCAGCCTGCAGCATCGTCAAAGAAAGCAGCATCGCCACGGCGATGGGGGCATAGGGGTTGGCAAACCAGCGCATGAATCCTCTCGGCGTTGTATCTAGCCTGAGATTCTATCCTGAAATCCCGGATGTAAGTCGATTGCGCAAAAAAATCGGCTGGCTTTCCGCTTTGGATTGCCTTCGACGCCGATCGCGCCCATTACTTCTCCGTGGATGTCCCTTCCGTGACCCGCTCGTACCAGAGGCGATGATAAGCACGCGCCCAGGCGCGAGACACGCGTCCGTGGATCATAGCTCGAAGCGATTTAGGCTCCATGAAAACGCCCATGTAAATATGAATGATGATGGCGCCAATGGAGATCAGTGCCGCAGCTTCGTGAAATATAACCGCAATGGGAAGGATGAAATGGAAATTCGGGCGAAACCACTCGGGAAACCACATCACGATCCCCGAAACCAGAAGCACCAAGACCGCCCAGAACATCACCCAATAAAACACTTTCTGTCCAGCGTTGAATCGCCCCTGCGGAGGAAGACTCTCGTCACGATTGGTTACGTAGTCGTTGATGTGCTCCACCCAGCGGTGGTCTATATCCGTGATGCGAAGATCGGCGAGCCACTTGGCGTACATCCACAGAACCGTGGCGAGAAACACAAGGCTAACCCAAGGGTGCCAGAAGCGGGCCGTCGGGCCTCCTCCCAGCACGGCCGCCAGCCAGTAGAGGTATGGCGTGAACAACGCCAGCCCGCTCAACATGCAGTAAGTGTAGGAGAGCCCGCCCAACCAATGCCAAATTCGCTCCGCAAAACTGTAGCGTTCGAGCTGATCGTCCGAGGATTCTTTGACGTACAGCGCCTGAGTCGTCATGGCTTCACGCCTTCGTCCCTATGCCCTGGGGCAGAGTCATCTCGGTTATCGTGGCCATCTTGAGGAATCTTGGGCCCGTAGCGCAGGTAGTGGATCGCTACTCCGAGCACGCCAAAAAACATCGACCACCCTCCCAGCCATTTCACGGGACCCTTCCACAGCCTGACCAGGAGCGGAATACGAGGATCCTTGGGCAATCCACCATATGCCTCCGGATTGGTCACATCGTGGAGGACATAGATGACGCCCGTCCCGCCTACGCCCGCGGGATCGTAGACTCCAGCTTTCGCGAAGCCGAAGTTCTCGCGAAGCTGAGTTGCGCGCGTCTCCGCCAAGCCCTTCATGTCATCTTTACTTCCGAAGTGCAAACATCCGGTGGGACACGACTTGATGCAGGCCGGTTCCAGTCCCTCGCTCACCCGGTCGACGCAAAGCGTGCACTTGAACATCTTCTTGGTCGCTGGATTGAACTTGGGGATATCGAATGGGCACCCGGTGACGCAATAGCCGCAGCCAATGCAATTCGCCTGCTGAAAATCCACGATGCCGTTCGTATATTGAACGATGGCGCCATCCGCGGGGCAGGCCGCCAGGCAGCCGGGATCGGCGCAGTGCATGCACTGGTCTTTGCGCATCAGCAGCGTAATGCTGCCGTCTTCGCGCTCGTGCTCGTTGAACTTGATCAGGTTCCAGTAATTCCACGCCGTCTCCGGCATCGTCTGGTAGCTGTTGTCGAACACGGTGTCGGTGAACGTATACCCATTCCACTCGAGGCAAGCTACTTCACAGGCTTTGCAGCCAATGCATGTGGTGGTGTCGATCAGTTTGCAGACCTGCTCGGCCCGCTCCACGTCCTCGCCGGGCGCGGGTCCAGCATGGCCAGAAATTCTGCGGATTCCTAAGGTTGCCTGGCTCATACGTTTTCGCTATGCCTTTTCCAGCTTCACCAGAAAGCCCTTGAATTCGGGCGTGTATGCGTTGGGATCTACCACGGTCGGCGTCAGGCGGTTGAGAATGGTCCTCGCATTCCTGCCTGCGTCTTCCTGAATGCCGCGATAACCCTGGTGGATCGGAATGCCGATCTGATAGATCTTCTTGCCGTCGATGGTCATCGGCTTGATGCGTTTGGTGACGAAGGCCTTGGCGACGTAGTAGCTCCGCGCGCTGGTGACTTTCACTTTGTCGTTCCCCTTGATCCCCAGCTCCGCGGCCAATTCGACGGGAATCTCGACGAACGGCTCGGGAATGAGTTGCACGTTCATCTGGTTGTTCTTGGTCCAGTAGTGGTAGTGCTCAGTAAGCCTGTAGGTGGTGCAGATGATGTTGAACCCGTCGCCAGGCGTAGCGTACTTATCCGCCGCCGTCGTGAACTTCTTAACCACGGGATTGTTGGATTGATTCGGATGCAATGCGTTTTGCACCGGACTCTCGATCGGCTCGTAGTGCTCAGGGAAGGGACCGTCTGCCAACGCGGCTAAAGGCCCAAAGATCCGCCCGATGCCTTCGGGATTCATGATGAACGGCCCCATGTGGTCCTTCGGGTGGGAGTCCGGTTTAAAGTCGGGCACATCGTTTCCCACCCAGAGTTGCGTGGACTCGTTCCACCACACCTGCTTTCGCGTGGCATCCCAGGGTTTGCCCGAGGAATCGCAGGACGCGCGGTTATACATAACGCGGCGATTCGCCGGCCACGACCAGGCCCAGTTCTGATAGATGCCTTGGCCGGAGGGATCGTCGGTGCCGCGACGCGCGAGCTGGTTTCCCGCCTCGGTCCAGCATCCGGAATAGAGCCAGTTCCCACAGGAAGTCGTGCCGTCGTCTTTCAACCAGGCGAATCCCGGCAGTTGCTGGCCGCGCTTGATAGTTACCTGGGTCTTGGGGTCGGTGAGATCCGCGAGCGCGTTGCCGTTTAACTCCTTGGCCAAATCGCCGAGAGCGGGATGCTGAGCGTTCGTGTAAGCCCAGGTGAGATTCAGGATCGGGTCTGGATACTTGCCGCCTTCTTTCTGGTAGAGATCGCGCACCCGGAGAAAGATTTGCGCGACGATGTCCTGATCCAGACGAGCCTCGCCCGGAGGAGGGATGGCTACGTTTTTCCACTGGAGCCAGCGCGCCGAGTTGGTCATCGACCCGTCTTTCTCGGCGAAGCCGGCGCAGGCCAGGCGATAGACTGTCGTGTTGATGGTCTTCATTTCCTCGGCCGTGATTCCCGGGGACTTCCAGAATTCGCTGGTCTCGTCGGGATAAATCTCGCCGACGACGAGCCAGTCGGCTTTCTTGAGCGCGTCAATGTTTTTCTGCGAGTCCGGCCCAATGGCAACGCCGTTCATGCCGAAGGCGAGCATCCCCTTCACCGACCCGCGATACATGTTGTCCCAGATCTGGGTCCAGGAATAATTGCGATCCACCTTCGGCATGTAATGGAAGCCGAAATCGTTTTCTTTCGTAGCTGCGTCCCCGTACATGGCTTTCAAGTAGGAGACGGTAAACTTGGGCATGTTCGACCAGTAGTTAAACGACTCCCACGGGGCCGGCTTGGAAGAAGTTGGCGTGGTTCGTTTCAAATAAGTGGCCAGGTCAACGTCGGCCGGACTCGGCGTCTTCAGGTAACCCGGCCAGATGTCGAACACCCCGCCCATGTCGGTAGCGCCCTGAATGTTCGAGTGGCCGCGAAGCGCGTTGATGCCGCCTCCGGCGCGCCCGATGTTGCCCAGCAGCAACTGCAAAATTGCCGCGGCGCGGATGATCTGCGTGCCAAAGCTGTGTTGCGTCCACCCCACCGCGTACAAGATGGTGCCCACTTGCTTCATGTCGCCATCTTTGCGGACGGAGGTGAACAGATCGGCAGCCTTTAGGAACTGATCTTTCGGGATGCCGGTGATGCGCTCGACCATTTCCGGCGTGTAACGCGAATACTGTTGTTTCAACAACTGGAATACGCAGCGGGGATGCTGCAACGTCAGATCATAAGCTGTGTTTGAGGGCAGAGTAGGCGCGGGCTTGGCGGGCTCCGCGGTTTTCGCTCCGGCTCCGCTTGCGCCCTGATAGCCCTGCCCCGTGAGGCCAGGCCCGGATTGGTTCGTGGCCGGCTGAGTATGGGCCGGGAGCGGGCTGGCGCTCGAATGTCCGCTCACCGGCGCGGCGGTGGCGGCCTCCCCGCTCAGGTCTCCGCCTTCCTGATAATTCCAGGTTGCCTTGTCATAGGTCTGTGTCGCCGGGTCGAAGCCCGAGTACAGTCCATCCTCAGGAAGTTGGAAGCCTTCCTTTACGATGAAGGCGGCGTTGGTGTAGTTAACCAGATAGTCGTGCGCGATGCGGTTGTTTTCGATCGCGTAGCGAAGCATTCCACCCAGAAACGCAATATCCGAACCCGCGCGAATCTGAAGGAACAGATCCGAGGTCGCAGCCGTGCGCGTATAGCGCGGATCCACCACGATCATCTTCGCGTTGCGGGTTCGCTTGGCTTCGATGGCCCATTTGAACCCGCAGGGATGATTCTCGGCGGGGTTTCCGCCCATGATCAACATCATGTCGGTGTTCTTGATGTCGATCCAGCCATTCGTCATGGCCCCGCGTCCAAATGTTGGTCCCAAACTTGAGACCGTGGGTCCGTGTCAAACCCTGGCCTGGTTTTCTATATAAGTGAGCCCCAGGCTGCGCATGGTTTTCACCACGAGATAGTTGAACTCGTTGGTGTCGGTGCAGCCGCCGATCCATGCCATGCCTTCGCAGCGGTTCACCGTATGTCCCTGCGCGTCTTTCTCGATGAAGGTGTCGTCGCGCGTCTTCTTCACCCAGTGCGCGATCTCGTCGAGGGCTTGCGTCCAGGCAATGTCTTCCCAATGATCCGAGCCGGGCCGCCGCACCTGCGGCTTCAGCAGTCGCCGCGGATTGAGGATGTCCTGCTCGAGCGATGCCCCCTTCGGACAAAGCGTGCCGCGATTGATGGGATGGTCCGGGTCGCCCTCGACGTGAATCACCTGTGGCGTCACGTTCTTGGCTTTATCGCCGATGGTGTAAATGAGGACGCCGCAGCTCACGGAACAATACGGACAAGTCGATCGCGTCTCCGTGGCGCGGACGATTTTGAGTTCCTTAAGCTGCGCCACCGCAGGAGTCAGATCGAATCCCAGAAGAGAGAAACCCGCTCCACCAGCGAGCGCGCCTCGAAGGAAGGTTCTGCGGGAGAGTTCCATTGCGCATCCTCCAGACCCAAACTTCCCGAAACTATATTCCCACCGCTCATCGCAGTCAACGGAAAGCCCGCTGGTGCAAGCCCGAGGAAGCTCTCCTCCGCGACGTCTGTGTCCTCAGCGGTTAAGTTCTGCCGCCGGCACATTTGCTTGCGCCCCGTCGAAGCCCCATAATCGCCCGGTGGCGAACACTGCATGGCAGCGGCGCATCCGGCGCGCGGAACACTTAGCCGCCCGGCATCCCTTCGCCGCGGAGATCCTCGGCTTCTACATTCACACGGCCCGCTTCCAGGAAGGCCTCTACCAGCGGTTGGAGCGCGGTAGCGCCGGCGTCTCGCCGGCTGTCTTGCAAGAAGAAGCGCGGGTGTCCCGTCCCCTACCGGGCCAGCAAGATGCTGGAGCTGCAAATGACCGGGACTTGACCGAACTCGTCGCCAGCTTCCCGCAGTTTCTTTCCCTCGTGGAAGAAAAGGGCCCAGCGCGCCTCGCCCAGGTCGCGCACGATCTGCGCAATGAGACCTCCGGTTCCTGGTCTGACCTGCTGAATGCATGCTGGTCCGCCCACGGCGACGCGCCCGTCGACGCCCAGGAATTCCTCGCGCTAGCTTTTCTTCAGCCTTACGCCGAATTCGTCCGCTCCCGCGCCCCGATGCAACTTGACGGCTACACCCATTCCCTATGCCCCTTCTGCAATCGCAAACCCGCGCTCGGCGTTCTCCGCCAGCAGGGCGATGGCGGACGCCGCAGCCTGCTCTGCGGTTTCTGCCTCGCCGAATGGGAGTTTCGCCGCATCGTCTGTCCCGGATGCGGGCAGGAAGACCATGCCAAGCTCCCGGTCTACACCGCCGACAGCTTCCCTTACATTCGCGTCGAGTGCTGCGATACCTGCCAGACCTACATCAAGTCCATCGACCTCACCAAAAACGGCCTCGCCGACCCCCTGGTCGACGAACTCGCTTCCGTCCCGCTCGACCTTTGGGCGCAAGAGCACGGTTACGCCAAACTCCATCCCAACCTGTTCGGAATGTGAGCCAAATCGGAATCGTCCGTCCCGCGCGACTTTGTATTTTGGGACCGCCATACAACCTTCGTTCCATAAAGCCCTTCCATAGAACTTGATCGCACTGCCATAAATCCGTATAAGCTAAGGAACACGGCAATCAACCCCAGCCGGCAAACGGAGTATTTCATGCGCCTTTGGAAGTTTCTTCTGCCACTTCTAGCCTCAACCCTATGCTTCGCCGCCCAGCCCGACCGCATCCTGGGCCCACTGAACAGCGGTCAGATGGTTGCACTTAGGGGTAACGTTCACGGCTTAGCCAAAGCCGAATTTGACCAGGGCCGCGCCGACAGCAACCGCTTGATGAGCGGGGTTTCTCTGGCGTTCAAACCCTCAGCGGCCCAGCAAAGCGCTCTGAATAACCTGCTGGCCCAGCAGCAGGACACGTCGTCACCGAATTACCACAAGTGGCTCACCCCGGCGCAGTTCGCGGATCGCTTCGGAATGAGCCATAACGACATCAATAAAGTCGTTTCCTGGCTGCAATCGCAAGGTCTAACCGTCACCCGTACCGCGAACAGCCGCAACCAAGTCTTTTTTGAGGGTACGGTCGCGCAGATCGAAGTTGTCTTCCATACTGAAATTCACAACTACTTGGTTGGCGGCGAGATGCATTATGCGAACGCCACCGAGCCTTCGGTTCCAGCCGCACTATCAGGAATTGCGCTGGCCGTGCAGAATCTGCACAACTTCCAGCCCAAGCCGCGGGCGAACCTTCGCAGGATGTCCTCGGACGGGGCCGACCCGTATTTCACCTCTCATATCTCCGGCAATCATTTTTTGGCGCCCGGTGACTTCGCCACCATTTACGACGTCCAGGCCCTTTATGCCGCAGGCATTGACGGCGCCGGCCAGAAGATCGCGCTCACGGGACAAAGCTCCATCAACCTGGCCGATGTAGCCCATTTCCGCAGCGCAGCCGGCCTACCGGCGAATGTTCCCACGCTGCTGCTCGAGCCCGGTACTGGCACGTCGACACGCTGTTCGGGAGACGAAGGCGAATCCGATCTCGACGTGGAGTGGTCGGGCGCAGTGGCTAAGAATGCGAGCGTCATTCTGGTTTACGCCGGTTTGGCCAGCGGCGAGTCCTGTACTAATCGCTCGTTTGGGGCGTTCAATGCCCTGCAATACGCTATCGACCAAAACCTTGCCCCAGTCATCAGCAACAGCTATGGGAACTGCGAGGCGAATATTGGCCTCGCCTTCGCCCAGACGATGCAGGGATGGGTACAGCAAGCCAACACGCAGGGCCAGACCGTCGTCTCGTCCTCAGGCGATTCCGGCGCCGCCGACTGCGATTTTCATGTCCCTTCCGCGACTCACGGTTTCGCAGTTGACATTCCCGCCGCTATTCCAGAGGTGACAGGCATGGGCGGGACTGAGTTCTTCGGGGACGGTCAGGCCGCCGTGAGCGGCGGAAATGCCACCTCCGACCCCCCCTTCTGGAGCGGCACGACCGGGGGAAACGACGCCATCTCTTCGGCTCTTATCTACATTCCCGAGATGGGCTGGAACGACAGTGCGGAAGACATCGCACTGAACGGATTCATTTCAGCTTCAGGCGGCGGGGCGAGTACGCTCTTTACGAAACCGCTTTGGCAAACTGGCACGGGCGTGCCCGCCGACGGTAAACGCGATGTGCCCGATCTTGCACTGAATGGGTCGGCCGACCATGACGGTTATTTGTTCTGTTCCGAGGATGATCCGAGCGGCACCATCGTGGCAACCTGTACCAATGGCTTCCGGGACGCTAGCACCAATCTAGACGTGGTCGGCGGTACCTCCGCCGCCGCCCCTGCTTTTGCCGCGATTGCGACGCTAGTCGATCAATACCTGGTTACCAATGGATTTCAATCTACCGCTGGCCTTGGCAACGCCAATCACAATCTCTACAGTTTAGCGGCCAGCAATCCCACCGCTTTCCACGATGTGACCACCGGCAACAACATCGTGCCTTGCACCAGCGGAACCACGGACTGCCCTAGCGGCACAGTGCAGTTCGGCTTTAGTGCCGGCGCCGGCTACGATCAAGTCACCGGCCTTGGTTCCGTGGATGCCAATGCGCTCGCGCTCGCGTGGGCCGCCTCGACCGCGCCGGACTTTCAGCTCACGGCCAGCAGCCTGAGTCCTACCCCGCTCCCCGCAGGACAATCAGCCACGGCCACCCTGACCATCTCGCCAGTGACCGGGTCCACCGGAACAGTTGTGAACTTTGCTCCCAGCAGTTGTACGGGTCTGCCCACGGGCGCGACCTGCAGCTTCAATCCGCCGAGTGTCACGTTCAACGGCGTAACTGCCGCGACCACCGTGTTGACGATCTCCACGCTGGCCAACATGGCGCCCTCCGGCCCGCAGACGATTACCATTACCCCCACCAATTCGGCGAACACCAGCACATCCGTCAGCCTTACGGTAAGTGCGACTACCGAAACCTTCACCCTCACGACAACCGCCACCGTGTTTCCCGTGTCTGCCGGCGGAACTGTTCCGGTCGTGATTACTGTCAATAGCACGACGGGCTTCACCAACAACTCCACCACGGCCCTGCCGCTCACCTATAGTTGCACCGGACTGCCGTCTGAGTCGCAATGCAACTTCAGCCCACCTTCGCCAACCAACGTAACCCCGGTCACGCTCAACATCTCGACCACGGCGCCCATAACGCAACTACTGCGCCCGTCGCTGGGCGGCGGCAGCCGCATCTTCTACGCGTTGCTGCTCCCCGGCGTGTTTGGAATTGTTTTCGCGACGGGATCGCGCACTCGCGGACTGCGCCTGCTCAGCCTGATCGTGGTTCTCGGCTTCTCCACACTGTGGATGGGCGCTTGCGGCGGCAGCAGCAATAGCAGCCAGAACAATCCCGGCACGCCACCCGGAACGTACACGGTGACAATTAGCGCCACCACCGGCGGCGCGAACCCGGTTACCAACTCGCTTACGATCACGCTCACCGTGACGGCGCACTAAGCGCTATAAACCGAACAGCGCTCCGCATCCGCGGAGCGCTGCCTCGGATGAGTTCCTGAGCCGAAGCTTGGAAGCCGAAGCCCTGACAGTCATGTCCTACTGTGCAAAAGCGCGCCCACTTTGCACTTGCGCGTCCGCGCATGGGCGAGTACCATTAAGTTGTTCTCATTGGCCTCGTTCCCGCGTAGGCCTTCCGCGCCCCAGGCCGTTCCCGGCGGCGCGACCGATTCCGATAACGGATAACGGATAAAAGCTACGCAAACATTTAGAGTTTTTTCGCCAGTACGAGTTTGTTTCACCAGAGAGCGGTCGATCGCGATTGCGTCTACGATTGCGTCCAGCCCAACCCGCAATCCCGCATGGAGATTGGGCCATGCCCCCCGAACGCCTTCGCGAGACTTGACGATTGACGGGTGTGACTGAGTGGTGTGACCGAGCAAGTGGAGAGGCCCCCGCAAGAAAAGTGGCTGTGCGCCAGCGTGTGAGAGCCTGCCGCAACCAAATGGGGAACTTGAAATCGTGAGATTTTACAATCCTGCACCGGATCGAAGACCCGGCCAAGCAGCTTTGAGAGGACTATGAACGCAGGACCAGNNCAATCCACGCGGGCCCCGCCCCGCCGGCCCCAGCCAGTCGCGCCACAATCAGGATGGCATCTATACCGCGCCCATGGATCACAGCTATCGCGCCGCGTTGTCTGGCAACGGCAACAACGGCCAGGGGGCCCGTCGCGGCCCTCGCCCCGGTTTCGCTGCGCCCTATGCGCCCGTCGATCCCGAGCCTCTGCCCGCATTGCGCGAAGATTCCAACTCGCGCATTTTTGCCTTCGTCGACGACCTCTTCTTCGCGGCCAAGATTCAAGAGACCGCGCGCAAGCTCAACGTCAAGGTGGAGTTCGCCAAAAGCGACAAAGACCTGGCCGAGCGCATGCTGCAGAACGGCGAAGAGAAGCCATCGCTGATCATCTTTGATCTCAACAACGCCAACGCCAAGCCGCTGACGCTCATCCCCAAGCTGAAGGCGAAGCTCAAGAAGGGAACCTCGATCATCGGATTCCTCTCTCACGTGCAAGGCGACCTGAAGCAGAAAGCCCACGAGGTGGGATGCGACATGGTGCTGCCCCGTTCGGCCTTCTCGCAGAACCTTCCCCAACTGCTGCGCCGTCACGGAGCCCCGGAAGAAGAGAATCCCACCGTACAGTAGTATCGCCGCCCGCAAGTTGTTGAAAGCGAAGCGCGGACTACGCCTCCGTTTTTCGGTAGACATTTATTGCCTTGAGTTATAGGGCACCCCCACCAACTGCTTAATTCTAAGCCACATCCAGCCGCAAGTTAAATCGATTTAACTGCCCGGTTAATTGAGGCGAGGCGCAGGGTGGCCCCGAAGGTCATTCGGAGGCCGAATCGCTGTCTGCGTGGCGGAGAATTGCCGGGCGAGGCATGCGGCACGGAGGTCGCAATCGGTTTTCGTCCCGCTGGCGGTCTAGCGGACTAACATCTCCACCAACACTCTTGAAACCTCGTGTGCCGTCTTACTGGAGACCGCGCCGAGCCTGCGGATCAGGCGCTCACGAGCTACGGCACGCAACTGATCCAGAGCGACCTGCCCCGTCTTGTTTCGGAAGTTGAGGTTCACGCGAGTGGCATACCTGCGCTGCGTCCTGGTCATGGGAGCGACAAGGACAGTCTGCAGCGGCTCGTTCATGTCGTCAGGGGAGATGACGAGGCACGGCCGGGTCTTCTTGATCTCCGCTCCCCTCGACGGGTCCAGAGCGATGAGCCAGACTTCGTCCCGCTTGGGATAGCTCACCATGTCCATTCCTTGTCATCAAACGCATTCGGGGGCACTCCGTCGAGCAGCATTTCCCGCTTGATCGGGCGCGACGCGGCAAAGGTCTCCTTCCAGCCGTGGCGCGGGGCACGATGAGGAGCGATGAAAAGGCCTTCGGGAGTCACGCGGACTTCAACGACATCGCCCAACCCACATTGCTCGATGAGCGGTTTGGGGATGCGGATGCCGCGTGAGTTTCCGATGCGGGTGAGTTCGAGTCGCATGCGAAGCCTCCTTCGTAATTACATTGTAATTACATGAGAGAGTCAGGTCAACCCAGTTGAGAACCGCCAGCCAGGCTTCCGGAAACCAGAAACGGAGAACGGAGAACGGAGAACGGAGAACTACTTCCCTACCCCGGCGGCCAGCTCAAGTGACGTCCTCCCAACAGGTGGACGTGAAGATGAAACACAGACTGCCCCGCGCCCGGACCTACGTTGAGCACGGTCCGGTATCCCTGCTCGATGTTCCGCTGGCGCGCAATCTCGGCCGCCGCCAGATGACAGCGGCCGATGATTTCGGCGTCCTCAGCCTGCGCTTCTTTCAAACCGGAAAAATGTTTCTTCGGGATGACGAGCACGTGCGTCGGTGCCTGCGGATGGATGTCCTCGAACGCAAAAACATGTTCGTCTTCGTAAACCTTCTTCGCGGGAATCTCGCCGCGGACAATGCGGCAGAAAAGGCAGTCGGTGGTAGGGGCCGTCATGGTTCGCTCGCTCTTGCGGAGGATAGCACCTGCCGCGCTGCGGATGAAAGTGCCCCTCGGTTAGTCCAGTCTGACCAGAAACACCGCTCCTTCTGGAGTTTCCGTTTCTGAGGCAAGTTTTCGGGCGCGTTCGCGATCGTCGCCGAGCACGCGCACCCGTACCCACCAATCTCCCGCGGGACTGGCGAAGCGCAGCACCTTCGCCGCGCGGTAGCGGCGGGTGAGGCGGTCGGCGAGTTTCGCGGCGGCGTCTTCGTCGGGAAAGCCGCCGATCTGCACCGCCCACTTCCCGCCCGTCTCGATCGGCGCCGGGGTTTGCATCACTTCCACTTTTACTTCCGCGACTCCAGGCAGGTAGACGTCGAGCTTGCGGGCCGCGGCCAGCGAGAGATCGAGAACGCGGCCTGGGATGAACGGGCCGCGGTCGGTAATGCGCACCAGCGCCGCGTGGCCCGTCTTCAGATTCGTGACGCGTACGATCGAGCCTAGCGGCAGCGTGCGGTGCGCCGCCGTCATGGCATTCATGTTGTAGACTTCGCCGTTCGATCCGCGCCGGTTGTGATACGGCGGACCGTACCAGCTTGCCCGGCCGATTTCGGTGGTGAGCGGCGTGGTGCCGGCGGGAATCGTGGGCTCAGCGAGGCGGGCGGCGCTTTCTTCCTCTCTGCTTGCGCTGCCCGTCAGGCGGTCATTCTTCGCAGCGCCCTCGGGGCGCAATGTCGCGGGCGATTGGGTCGAGGAAGGCTCGGATGTCGCGACGGGAGGTGGTGGCGGCGGCACATTCACCCGCGCCTGCTTGGGATGGCCGCAGCCGGTGAGCAGCAAGATCGTAAACAGCAGAATCAGAATCACGGCGCAGGGGACAAATGCCGCTCGGTGCAGCCTCACTTTCGCGAAGCTTTTTGCCGCTCCATGTAGTCGGCCAGTTCGGTCAGCTTTTCGCTGGCGGTGCGCAGCGCTTTGGTCGAGTGCTGGCGCACTGCGGGCACGACCTCGTCGTTCAGGTATTTGATGAATTCGGGAATCTCTTTCTCGATGCGCTCGGCGGCCTCGGCGACAGTCTTGCTGACGCGCGCCGACGCGCCTTCCACCTTGCGGTTGAAGTCGTTCATGATGCTCCTCGATGCTTTTGGGCGTGAATGACCTCACGCGAATGTTGCGGATGCCAGGCCCCGCTATTATTTCGTGGTTGAGCGCGCGCGGTCAATGGCGGGGCATACGGGAGAGCAACGGGGCTGGGCATCAGCGCGCAATCAAGTAGAATCGCACTCTCCTCCGGGATTGGTAGAGAGGGGGGGAATGAGGTGGGATGCGGTTCGAGGTGTGGATGCGGGACGAGCAAAGGAAATTCCGGCGACGACTGCTCGCCTGGTATGCCTGCCATCGGCGCGATCTGCCCTGGCGCGCGAGTCTCGATCCCTACCGCGTGTGGATTTCCGAGATCATGCTTCAGCAGACGCGGGTGGCGGCGGTGATCGAGCACTATCGGGAATTCCTGCGCCGTTTTCCAACCGTGGAAAAGCTGGCGGCGGCGCGCGAGGCCAGCGTGCTGGCCGCGTGGAGCGGCCTTGGCTACTACCGGCGCGCGCGCATGATGCACGCGGCGGCAAGAGTCATCGTGCGCGAGCATGGCGGAAAGTTTCCGGCGAGTGAGGAAGGGTTGCGGGAGTTGCCCGGTGTGGGCCGCTACACGGCGGCAGCGATTGCCAGCATCGCTTTTGGCGAGCCGGTCGCGGTGGTCGATGGCAACGTCGAGCGTGTGCTGCAGCGCTTGGCGGGGAAGCGTCTGGCCGGAGAAGACTTGTGGACCGCGGCGAATCATTTGCTGGATGCGAAGCGGTCGGGCGACTTCAACCAGGCGATGATGGAATTGGGCGCTGTTGTGTGTACCCCGCGAGCGCCGGGGTGCCTGACGTGTCCGGTGCTCGAACTGTGCGCCATGCGTGGAGAATTCCCGACTCAGACGAAGGCTGCGCGACAGAAGAAACGCGAGATTCACTATGCGCTCGACTGCCGCAATGGAGACTGCCGCAATGGCGAAGTGTTTCTGGTGCGGCGGGCGCGGGATGCGTCGCTGATGCCGGGCATGTGGGAGTTGCCAGAAGTCAGGGCCGACGGATTGTCGCATGCAGAAAAGCAGGTTCCTCCGGCTCGCTTCGCGAGTCGTCGGAATGACAATGAGAATGGGAGGGCAAACGGAACCAGCACGAGCCCATCGTTCACGCTGCGGCATTCGATCACGGAAACAGACTATGCGGTGCGAGTGTGGCGCGGCCCCGCGTTGTCGCGTGATTTCGGAAACTGGATCGCCGTGAAGCGCCTGGGGAAGGTTGCGCTCACTGGGCTGGCGAGGAAAATTCTGCGCAAGGCGGCGATGCTCTAATCCGCCATTTGCTCGCTGCCGGTCACAGGACTAACATTCTTTGGCATGAAGCCGCGTCTGTTGTGGTTAACGCCTCCGCTTGCCGCTTGTTTGTTGGGGTTGGTTGCGAACGCGCAGACTTCGGAAGGGGCCGCCAGCGCAACCTCGAAGACTGAAGTCGCGCTAGGAACTTGCGTCCTCCGGTCTATCCTCCGCTGGCGCGGCAAGCCAGGATCATGGGGGATGTGAAGATTCAAGTCCGCATTCGGAGAGACGGCAGCGTGGATTCGGCTGAAGTTCTCAGCGGGCCTGCCATGCTGAGGCGAGCGGCGCTGGAGAGCGCACAGAAATCGACATTCTGGTGCCAGGGGTGTGCCGATGCTTTGACCTTCTTCACTCTAACCTATACATTCGGGAGCCGAGACGACCTGGACGGCGTCGACTGCAGCATCACACGGTCGCGTGCCAAAAAGTGCTTGTATCTTTGGGCCTGCGGCCTCTGGCACCGGAGGGACCCGCGTACACCCGCGGTCGGCCACTCGTCCGACCACGTCATGATTCTTGCGGATCCCACTTGTATCGACACTACGACCGATTCCTAGCGGGCCAGGACCTTCCAGTTCATGGCGACCGTCAAGACGCCAACTGATCGCGGGTAACACCCTTGCCGTCTCGACCCTCTAGAATGAAAGCAGGTCAGGAGCGTATACGCTGGCTGCAGAAAATCCTGAGACGACCAAGCGGGAGGACGACCGATGGCGGCATTGACCGCGGGCACGAAGGCGCCCGAGTTTGAACTGAAAGCGATGGATGGCAGCCGTTTCGTGCTGCGCGAGGAGTTGGCGCGGGGACCGGTGGTGCTGGCGTTTTTCAAAGTGTCGTGTCCCGTGTGCCAGTATGCGTTTCCCTTCCTGGAGCGGCTGGAGCGGACGTATGGGCACAAGGGCGTCAGGATCATCGGCGTTTCGCAGAATGATCCCAAGAAGACCGCCGTGTTCACGAAAGAATTTGGCGTGACGTTCCCGGTGCTGCTCGACAATACGGAAACGTATCCTGTGTCGAACGCTTACGGGTTGACCAACGTCCCCACCGTGGTCTGGATCGGTCAGGACGGCGAAATCGAGGTTTCAAGCGTCGGCTGGATGAAGGCCGACTTCGAAGAGATCAACCGCAAGATGGCCGAGGCGGGAAAGACAGCGCCAGCCATACTCTTCAAGCCGGGCGAAGATGTGCGGGATTTCCGCGCCGGTTGAAGCTCGAAGAATTGATCCCGCGGTCGCGGGACAGCTTACAGAAACCAACACCGCCAATGAGGCGATCGGAGAAGTCGTAAGTACAACTCGGAGCCTGTCTGAAGTCCTGGGGACGAGTGATCTACCGTACCGGTAACTCCTGCTACTCCCTCATAAATAAACTCCTCCTGTCCTTTACAATTCCTTCAGTCTCAAACAACAGGCATTCCTGGCTACAAGCATTTTCCGCGTCAATTCGCTACTTCGTCGAGGGAAAAGACTGACCTATGCGAGCAACGGTGAGCAGAAGCGTTCTTGTCGGCATGATCGCCGCTCTGAGCCTGCGGATGTGGGCGGAAGGAGGCGCGGCTCCCGCACCCGCGCCCGCTACGGCCAATCGCGAGGCCGTCTCGGTGCGCCTGCCGGGTGCGGCGTTTGCGGCGATGCAGACCATCAATCCCGAACACATTCGCTGGCATGTCCGCTATCTCTCGCACGATTTGCTGGAAGGCCGCGGAACGGGGCAGCGCGGCGGCGACATCGCAGCCGAATATATGGCCACGCAGTTTGCCGAATATGGATTGAAGCCCGCCGGCGACAACGGGTCGTATCTGCAAAAAGTGCCGCTGGTGGGGATCACGACGCTGCCGGAAACGCAGTTTTCGCTGGTGACGAAACAAGGCGCGGCGACGAATCTGAGACCGCTCGACGACTATGTTGCTTACGATCAGACGCAGCAGCCGCAATCCGATGTAGACGCCGAGATCGTCTATGTGGGTTATGGCATCGAAGCTCCAGAATATAACTGGGACGACTACAAAGGCGTAGACGTGCGCGGCAAAGTGCTGTTGATGCTGGTGAACGAGCCGCCGTCGGATGATCCAAAGTTTTTCAAAGGCAACGCCCTGACCTATTACGGGCGATGGACTTACAAATACGAAGAAGCGGCGCGCAAGGGCGCGGTGGGCGTGATTCTGGTGCATAGAGAAGACATGGCTAGTTATCCGTGGGAAGTGGTGCGGAACTCGAATTCGGGGGAGAAGTCGTATCTGAAGCTGGAAGCCTCTGTGCTGAAGGTTGCGGCGTGGGTGCAGTGGGAAGTGGCGAAGAAGCTGGCTGCGGTCTCGGGCATGGACCTCGACAAAATGCTGGCGGATGCGCGCACGCGCGAGTTTCGCCCGGTAAGCCTGGGGTCGAAGTTGAAGGCGCACATGGTGAGCAAGGTGCGGAATTTTGAGTCGAACAACGTGCTGGCGGTGTTGCCCGGCTCCGACCGCAAGTTGAAAGACGAAGCTGTAATGTATACCGCGCACTACGATCACCTGGGCGTTCGTCCCGATATGCCGGGCGATAATATTTACAACGGCGCCGCCGACAATGCGACCGGCTGCGGCATTCTGCTGGAGCTGGCGCGCGCGTTCAGTGTCGCTAAAGAACGCCCAGGGCGGTCGGTGATTTTCGCGGCAGTCACGGCGGAGGAGCAGGGACTGCTGGGGTCGGAGTATCTGGGCAAGCATCCGCCGCTTCCGGCGGGAAAGATTGCGTTGGATTTGAATTACGACGACGTGCAGCCGCTGGGAGCGCCGGAAGAAGTCGAGGTTTCAGGGGCGGAGCGGACAACATTCTACCCCTGGGTGCAGGCGACGGCGAAGGAGTTCCGGCTGGCCATCCGTCCTGATGCGCACCCCGAAGCGGGACACTTCTACCGCTCCGATCATTTCAGTTTGGCCCGCGTGGGCATTCCATCCTTCTCGATCAATGAAGGGATGAAGTTCAAAGGTCACGATGAGGCTTGGGGTCTGGCGCAGGACAGGGACTATGTCGAGCGGCACTATCACCAGCCGAGCGATGAGTACCATCCGGAGATGGACTTCGTCGGGGATGCGGCGATGGCGCGCTTCGGATTCGCTTTGGGCTGGGAGGCTGCTAGCTTTACGCGGCTCATCGGCTGGCAGAAGGGCGATGAGTTCGAGGCGGCGAGGGTAAAAAGCCAGTAGCGCGCACTGAGTGCCGAGAGAAACCAAGTCTGGCGGTCATCCTCGCTTCACCTCATCCTCGCTTCACCTCGCCGGACAAGGCGCGCCTGCCGCCTGCCATTGCTTTACTTTCGCGGCAAACTCATCATGCGGCATGGGAACAGGAGTACGACCCTCGCCGGGGTTCCAGCCCCACATCACCAGTTTATCTTCCGTAAGGTGCTCGACGAGTTGATCGATGTTCCGGTTTCTGTTCTGCTTTGGATCCTTGATCGATTCGCAAAGCTGCGCGTCCGTCAGTCCCTGCCAGATCATCGGCATGCTCGGAGGAGGCAGATGCCAACTCGGGGCGCCCGGGGGAAGATGCGCGCCTCCAAGATTGTGGTCCTGATGGCAGGTGCTGCATTTTACCGACGTCACCCCAAACCCGCCCAGGCCGCGGCGTATGTTCATGGTGTGCGGATGCCCGTCATCGCCCTGCCGCGGAAAATCTCCCTGCGAATGACAGTTCATGCAGCGCGGGTGCCGCAGCACCGGAACAAACGCGGCGAAGAGATCTCCATCGTCGCTGGCCGCAGCGGCGGCAATTTTGTTGGGCGAGGCCGGCTGTTCCGCCGCCGCCACTGGACGCGAGAACCACAGCGCTCCGGCGAAACCCAGCACCATCAGGCTCGCCAGGGAAACCCGAACTACTGCGTATACGCGTTTCATACAGCCTCCGTCAGCCGGATGGGTAGCCGGCGGATTCGCTTTCCTGTTACGGCGAACACAGCGTTTGCGATCGCCGGCGCCGCGCAGGGAACGCCTGGCTCTCCGATTCCTCCGGACTTCTCGTTGTTTTCCACAATGTAGGTTTCGATCTCCGGGCATTCATTCATTCGCATCACCGGGAAGGTGTTGAAGTTGGTCTGCTGCAGGCGTCCACTAGCGAAGGTAAGCTCCTGAAATAAAGCCGCCGACGCACCGAAGATTGCGCCTCCTTCGGTTTGCGCCGCGATAATGCCCGGGTTCACGTACTGCCCGCAGTCGATGGCGCATACCATGCGGTGAACCCGAACGTTGCCGTCGGTAACCGACACTTCGGCCACCTGCGCCGAGTAACTGCCAAAAGAAAAATGCACGGCGATCCCCCGGCCTATTCCTTTCGGCGCCGGTTTGTCCCATTCCGCTTTCTTAGCGACAAGGTCCAGCACGCCCAGATGGCGCGGCTGTTTCCCCAGCAGTTGGCGCCGGAACTGGTAAGGGTCTTTCTCCGCCAAGCCGGCGAGTTCGTCGACGAAACACTCCGTCGCAAAAGCGGTATGAGAGTGTCCCACGGAACGCCACCATTGGACCGGAATACCGACGTCCGCCTGATGCGATTCCACCGCCAAATTCGGGATAGCGTACGGAAGATCGTCAACGCCCTCCACCGACGAGGGATCGTAATCCTTACCCTTCATCATCATCGCCGCGAACAGCGTCCCCGCCATGATCGATTGCCCCACCAGCCGCGACCTCCAACTCACCGCATTCCCACTCGCATCGAGGCCGCCTTCGATCGCATGCAAGAATGCCGGACGATACCAACCGCCCGCCATGTCATCTTCGCGCGTCCAAATCACTTTCACCGGCGCGCCTGCCGCTTTCGCGACGTGGATCGCCTCTACCACAAAGTCTGACTGCGGATTCGCTCGACGTCCAAAGCCTCCACCCAGGAAAGTGGTGTGGATTTGGACTTTCTCATTCGGAAGTCCGGCGGCTTTTGCCGCGTTGGCGCGATCCACCGTTTGAAACTGCGTGCCGGTCCAGATCTCGCAAGTGTCCTGGCGTAAGTCCACAGCGCAGTTCAGAGGTTCCATCATAAGATGCGAGAGGTAAGGAACTTCGTAGACTGCTTCGATCTTCTTTGCGGCCTTCGCCAGCGCGCCCGCGGCATCGCCGTCATTCCGGACGCTCGTGCCCGGCGACTTTGCCTGCTCACGGAACTGCTGCATCATCTGACTGGTGCTGAAGGTCTGCATGCTGCCTTCGTCCCAATCCACGCGAATAACATCCCTCGCCATCTTGGCCTGCCAGAAAGAGTCCGCAATCACCGCGACGCCCGAAGGAATGGCGGCAATCTTGCGCACTCCCGCCATGGAAAGTGCCCGGGAGTCGTCAAAGCTCTTCATCTTCGCCCCGAAGATGGGAGCGCGGACTACAACAGCGGTCAGCATTCCCGGCAATTTGACATCGATTCCGAAGACAGCTTTGCCGTTCAACTTCTCGGGAGTATCGAGTCGCTTGATCGGCTTGCCAATCAGTTTGAATGTTTTTGGATCTTTCAGTTGCACGTTCGCGGGCGGTGTCAATCTTGCCGCTGCGCCAACGAGCTGGCCATACGTCAGCTTGCGACTGCCGTTGAACACTGCGCCCGATTCTGTACGGCAGGCCGTCGCATTCGTTTTCCATTGCTGCGCCGCCGCGGCGATCAGCATGGCGCGTGCGGCAGCGCCAGCCTGGCGGAATTGCTCCATCCCCGACCACACGCTGGAGCTTCCCCCCGTCATCTGCATGCCGAAGACTGGGTGGTTGTACTTGGGGTCGACCGGAGCGGGCTCGAAGCCAACCTTCGTCCAGTCGGCATCGAGTTCTTCGGCTAACAGCATGGGCAACGAGGTGTAGACGCCTTGTCCCATCTCCGAATGGTTCACGATGACCGTCACTCGTTCATCGGTTCCGATCCGCACAAAGGCGTTTGGCATAAAAGTATTGGCGGACGCCTGCTGCGCGAACGCCAGCTTGCCGATTCCCGGAAACTGAAAGCCAATCATCAGGCCGCCGCTTGCCGCTATCGAAAATTTCAAAAAATCGCGGCGTTCCATTCCTGTGCTCGCTTTTCGACCGCTCATCGGGTACCTTCCTTCGCCACCAGCCCGGCAGCCCGGTGGATTGCTCTGCGGATGCGCGGATATGTCCCGCAGCGGCAAATGTTGCCGGTCATCGCCTGGTCAATATCCTCATCGGTGGGCGTAGGCTTGTCGCGCAGCAGAACGGCTGCGCTCATCAGCTGTCCCGATTGACAGTAGCCACACTGGGGAACGTCCTCTTCCAGCCACGCGCGTTGCAGCGGGTTACTTAGATCGGACGAAAGTCCCTCGATCGTCGTCACGGCTTTCCCGATCACCCGCGACACTGGTGCGACACACGAGCGCACCGCCGTGCCGTCAATATGCACCGTACACGCGCCGCATTGCGCCATGCCGCATCCGTATTTCGTTCCGGTAAGACCGAGATGTTCGCGGATCACCCAAAGCAGTGGAGTGAAAGGATCGACGTCGAGATCGACGCGTTTACCGTTAACGGAAAAGCCGATCATTGTAGTTCTCCTGTCTTGTCTCCTAACTTGTCTCCGCCGTCAGACAAGGCGGCCGCGACGCTATCGATTTTACACGTTGCGGGAAACAAGCTCACGATCGCTGTGCGTTTTTTCCCTAAGACAAGCCAGGGACAGAAGTTAATCGGACGAGAGGTTCGCCGTATCACCTAGGTAACTTTAGAGCCTGCGCTCCGCGTGCTAGCTTCGATATGTACATGTGTAATCACTAACTTCCAAGAATTCTGAGCCTTTTGCGAATGCCTCGACTTCCTATCTTCCGTCTCGGCAAGGAGCCAGAGAAACTGGCGCTGCCGGAGATGATTGCGGCTGCGCCATCGATCACACTGGAAGGGCTCGCGGTCGGTGTCGATAACCTGCGGCATGACGTGGCCCTGAGCTCTCGGTTCGTAGATGCGGCGCGGGCGCAGATCATGCGGCTGATCGTGCGTCACGGCGAGTTGGAAGGACTGCTCGCCGCGGAGACTCTGGAGAAAACGCAGGGGCCGTCGTGGATGAGAAACGCTGCCGCCGGGCCAACCCGCAACGCGGCGGAAAGATCGGACTGGAAGCCGCTGCTGGCCGAACTGCATCTGGCGGCCCTGAATCGCGCCAAGAAAGAAGAAAAGATTTCCGTCGATCTGCTGGCGCGGCTGGCCGTGACCAAATTTCTCCGCACGGAGATGTACCAGCAGTTCGCGCAAGTGCTGGAGCGCTGCCGCGTTTTGCTTAAGAGTTACGACGGCATGCGCCAGGGCAAAGGAATGGAGTATCGCGAGCGCGCAGCCGCCTTCCAGGTGCGGAAGAAGATCGTCCTGCGCAAGACCGGCCAGGATCTCTTCGAAACTCTGCGCGAGATCGAGAAAGAGACGCTGGGGCGCACGCGGCGGTCATTATTTGGCGAAGCTAGGGTTGGCGCGCCCAGAGTTCGCGAGTCGAAGATCGGCGAGTCGAAGATTGGCGAGACGAAGATCGGCGAGTCGGGCAGCGCCGGTCTCGGCAGCTACGGCCTGTTCGTGAACCGCCTGGCGTTTTCCGAGGATGGCCGCGACGACTATCTGTGCGCCGAACATTATGTCATGCTGGGCAACTGGGATCGCGATCCCGATCGCTACGGACGATTGCAGGATGTCGTGTGGGGATTTGTGCGTTCGCTGTACGGCGAAGAGACCGCCAGCGAGTCCATCGACGCCTGGCTGTGCGCCCCGCAGAATGCCCGCGCCCTTGTGGGCACCGGAACGCCCGACGATTCCACGGCAGAAGGTGCTGCGCAACAGGAGCGCCTCGCGAAGTGGGTGCGCCTGCTGGAAGATGAGCAGGTCATGGAGCATGTGATCGCGTCCTACCACGCCGTGCCGCTGCTCGGCGAGTACGCCCCGCGCATCAATCCGCAGCAATTGAAGAATGCCCTGATCTCGCGGCCGGAATGCGACCGCGTCGAGCGCATGATTCAGGAGCACGGCAAGCTCTCGCCGAACAGTCTGTATGCGGCGGTGGGCAAAGTCGCCGGCTGCCGCGGCGCGGAGCGGGCCAAAGTCGCGGCTCGGTTTCTGCAGGATTTCTCCCACTATCACCGCGATCTGCGGCGGCTGGAGACGCTCAACGCCGCGCTCGACTCGGTGAACCTAGTGAGCACCGAAAAGCTGCGCGAGCTTTCCCGCATGAACGGCACGCTCTACGAATTCCTTCTGCCCGAGGAGCAGCGGCAGCCGGAGGAAGAACGCGTTCTGCGCCACGTTGTGCTTAAGGCGGACGTGCGCGATTCCACACGTTTGACGCGCACATTGATGGAGAAGGGGCTTAATCCGGCGTCCTACTTCAGCCTGAACTTTTACGATCCGGTGAACAAGCTGCTCGGCAAGTACGGAGCGCAAAAAGTTTTTCTCGAGGGCGACGCCATCATCCTGGCGATCCTGGAGCATGCCGGCGAGCCCGAACTCGCGGTGAGCCGGGCGTGCGTGCTGGCGCGGGAAATCATCGAGATCGTCCGCGGCTACAACGAATTGATGCAACGTTCTGGAATGCCGGGGCTCGAGTTGGGCGTGGGCATCACGCTGCAGGAGTCCGCACCGCTCTATCTGATGGATGGCGAACATCAGATCATGATCTCCGAAGCGCTGAACGAGAGCGACCGCCTTTCTTCCTGTAACAAGCGCGCCCGCAAGGTAATGGAATCGCAGGCCGGGCCGTTCCACGTCTATGTGTTCCAGGCGGCGGACGCGGCGCTCGCTAAAGATGACAGAGCGAATCCCGAAGACTCCATCCTCAGCTTCAACCTGGGCGGCATTCGCATGAACGAAACCGCCTTCCGCAAACTCGAGCAGGAG
The DNA here is from genome assembly GCA_003131585.1 of Acidobacteriaceae bacterium. GTDB lineage: Bacteria > Acidobacteriota > Terriglobia > Terriglobales > Acidobacteriaceae > Sulfotelmatobacter. Next base: position 30,006 of record PKVW01000016.1, on the reverse strand, counting down.
GTTTCCCTGGTCCGGCTGTCGGTGAAGCTGCCGCCGTCGATCGCCTCGTCCGACAAAGGCGAGTACAAGCTATTCAGCGCTACCGTCCCCGTCGACCGCGACATCTTCCGCAAAATCGTGGTGCGCCAAAGCCGCGTGCCGCGAATTAATGTCGAGGATTTCTCCGTCCAGGGCTGGACCGACCGCACCTACTACGAAGTCTGCACCGACCCCGCAATCTACGCCGCGCTGGAAAAGAAAAAAGCTGCGAAGGCTTAAAACGATTCAAGCTATGCTGATCCGGCCGTGGGCATCAGCCTCTTTCTCGATACCCCCTCCCCCCTCCCTCTATTAGAATCATCACGTTAGCAGGAAATTCCCCGCAAAATCGGCATTCCAAAGGACTTAGATACTAAAATCCGTGAAACAAAGGACTTAGGGGCGCGACGATGCGGGTTCACCNNGGCCTCGACCATGATCGCGCAACTTCGATGGTGGGCGCAAGGTCAGATGTCACAACACGGATGTGGAAAAGTGAAGGGTAAAGAAACTCCGCCGAAACGGAGCTTGGGACACGCTTTCTGTTCACGATTAATCTATCGGCGGCTCGGACGCTGATTCGTAATTCTGCACGCGACCTCGCAGCACAAAGCTCAGCAGCCCCCCATTCATTGATCGGGTTCCGAGTGCTGTGGCCTGGTTACAATAGTTATCAGCAAGCAGGCGACCGAGGCCGGAATTCTTCTCAGTTATTGTAGCTTCGCGTACTCATGTGCCGGGAGAGATTCATTTCTGGCTTAGAAGATAGAGATCGGCGTGACCGGCGGGGCGGGCGTAAACAACCGTGGAAAGATCTTTGGAAAAGTCGTAGGCATTGCCGGCGTAGTCCTGGCGAAATGCAAAGGGGAGCTTGAGGGCCACTTGTACGGGGCCGGTTAACTTTCCGTCGTGCCAAGGCTGGCGATAAATTGTAGTTTCCCCGCGCGAAGCGCCCAGGTAGAGGATCGATTTGCCATCGGAGGAGAAACGGACAATAAGAGTGCGCTGCTCGGGCAGCAATGGGATGCACTTGCGATCGGTCAGTGAGAATTCACTCACCCCCGTCAACTGCGCAGCTTGGCTTTGCGAAGTAAGCAGATATTTGCCATCCGGCGATGCATCCCAGATACCGCCGCAGTTATCCACTAACTTCTCGACGCTGGAGCCGTCTGCGGCGACTTTCCAGGTGGAGATCTTTGCCAAATCGCTCTCCTGACCGCCCAGGTAGAAAAAATTCGGATCTACACTGGCCGACCCATAGCCGCCGTTTACTCCCGACCAGGGAATTTGGCGAAGGCTGGTGCCGTCGGTCTTAACGATGTAGATTTTCATGGCCCCATTTTCTCGGGCTGCAAACACCAGCTTTGAAGCATCCGCCGTAAACGCCGTCGTTATAAGTTCTGTTCCGGACGTGATTTTGACGCGGTTGTTGCCATCGATGTCGGAAACCCAAAGATCTCCCTGCTGTGCGTTGCCCGACAGGGTGATGAACATGATATGGCGGCCATCCCAGGAGAGGGCGGGCTGGGTGGCTTCTTCATTGGTCAAGTCGAGCGATTGCTTGGTCTGCGGGTGGTAAACCGTGAGAAATCCCGACCGCCTGCCATTTACGAAATAGATTCCTCTTGCGGCAGGCGCGGGCATGGGTGAGAGATCGGGACCGGCGCCAGAAGTGACTTGCCTGAGGTTGCCGTCGGCCACGCGGTATTCCCAGATATTGGTGACATCGTTGACCGTGCGGCTGCATAAGAAAGTCTTGCCCGGATCATTCCAGACAAGGCCGGTTGGGCTTCCGGAAAGATCGCCGATTCTCTGAGCAGCGTGAGTGGACAGGTTGACCCGGTAAAGCGTCAGATTTGGAGAACCCATCACGTTGTCAGTTCCGGCGACGACCAGCAGGTCTTTACCGTCAGGAAAGGGCAGAATTTGTACCGGGCTCGACCCCCCGGCAGCCCGAAAGACCATTTCCTCCGTCAGGCCTGTCTTGGGCTTGCGGAAGACCGCATTCTCACCGCGGCTCTTTACGTAATAGAAAGAGTTTCCGTCGGGAGATATCGCCAGCGAGAGTCCGGAAGCCACGGCGGTGGATGCGCCGCCGAGAGTCGGCACGCTGCGAATCTCTTCCACCGTGAAATCGAGGGAATAATAGATTTGGGTTCCATCTGGCGAGAAGGTATCCACAAATTTGTCTACCGAATCGTTGGTGAGTTGCAGCGGCTCTCCGCCAGAAGCCAGCATCACGAAAACCTGGTCGAAGCCCGCGACCGACGAAGTGAACGCCAGGGTATGGCCGTCGGGAGAGAGAACGGCGGCGTTGATTGGCTTGTTCCAATGGCTGATTTGAACAACCTTGGCGGGGCCGCTGGAGGAGCCGTGAAAGTAATAGGCAGCCAGCGCACCCAGCACAACGAGCCCGACGATGGCCGCCACGGCAACGGGCAGCTTTCGAGATGGTTTGGTCTCGGCCGCTGCCGAGGTGCCACTCGCAGATTGGGACAAGGCCACATCGAGGGCACTGGTTGAGGCGCTGCTGGAACGTCCGGAGCCGGAATCGCGTTTCGAGCGTTTCAGGTCGCCACGGAGTTCGGCGCCGGACTGGTATCGCAGTTCGGGATCTTTTTCCAGGGCTTTATTGATGATGCGATCGAGTTCCGGGGGAAGCTCGGGATTCAGGCGCAGGAGCGAGACCGGCGCCTTGTGCAGAATGGCATCGAAAATCACGGCGGAAGTTCCACCGTAGAATGCCGGACGCGAAGTCGCCATCTCGTACAGAACCAGGCCAAAGGAGAAAAGATCGGTGCGCACGTCTAACTCTTCTCCGCGCGCCTGTTCCGGCGACATATAGGCGACCGTGCCGACCGCGCTGCCCGGGCTGGTGAGATGCTCCACCTCGTCGAGCGTCGGGGAACTCATGCCAGCGTTCTCTGGCTTGGCCGTGACTTTGGCCAGGCCGAAGTCGAGGATTTTCGCCTGCCCGCGGGCGGTGACAAAAATGTTGGCCGGCTTGATATCGCGATGAATAATTCCTTTGGAGTGTGCCGCGTCCAGTGCGTCAGCGATCTGGATGCCCAAATCCAGCAAGGCTTCGATTTCCAACGGGTTGCCGGCAATTTTGTGTTTCAGGGTCACGCCTTCCAGGTACTCCATGGCGATGAAGGCCTGTCCGCTCTGGTCGTCAATCTCGTAGATGGTGCAGATGTTGGGGTGATTCAGCGCAGAGGCGGCTTTGGCTTCGCGCTGGAAACGGGCCAGGGCCTGTGAGTCCTTCGCCACGTCGTCGGGCAGAAATTTGAGGGCGACGAAACGGCCGAGTTTCAAATCCTCGGCCTTGTAGACAACGCCCATCCCGCCCCCGCCGAGCTTCTCGATAACGCGATAGTGCGAGATGGTTTGACCGATCATCAGGGGAAAATCTTACGTGGGTGAGATAGGCAAGTCAACGAAAGCCGTGGAGTTGGCGTTAAACCGAAAGGGTCGTTGGCGATACATCGCCATTACACTCGTTGACACCAGTCTTCGAGGTCAGCGGTGCCCACCTTTCGAAAACCGAAAAAGCTGGGGCGGCCTCATTCGTGGTGATTCGTGGAACTACGGAAAACTAAGGTCGGCCAGCCCCACAAGACTAGGCGAAAACTGGCAGAACTGAGAACTGCGTTCAGAAGTTCGAGTTCGCCTTCGCCGGCCGAAAGGGAATCCAGAACGTAGCTTCCACGTCCACCGGAGAGCCGTTCTTCGTGGCAGGCTGGAATTGCCACTTGGCGATCGCTGCGCTGGCGAACTGGTCGAGGCGCTCGTCGACGCTGCGCAGCACGCGCACGCTGCCCACAGTTCCATCGGCGTGGATGACAGCGTAAAGGATGACCGTTCCGCCCACGTTCTGCCGCATCAATTCCAGGGGATAAGCGGGATCGACTTTGCGTGTAGCCGACGGCGCGGAAAGATCTGAAGATGGAGTGCCCGAAGATGCCTCTTCCGAAGAGGCAGCGCGAGCAGGAAGACTGCCAGCGCTTGCATCCGGCTTGAGCGCGGCGAAGCGGATGATCCAACTACCTCCGGCGGAGTTCAGGTTGGGCATGTTGAGGCTGAGCGAGTAGAACTTGCGGTTGCCGAAGACGGCACGCTCGACGTCGGAAAGCTTGAGTTCGCTCTCCGGTTGTAGTGTCCGCTCGGGCGAGCGCAGCGGGCGGGCGCTGGCAATCAGCTTCGGATTGACGGAGTACGCGCTCGCGTTCTTCGGTGCGGGATCGCCCGCAACCGGCGACGTGGCATTCGCAGTCTTGCCGACGTAGAGTCCCGAGGGCAGGTTGCCGCTGCGTTTCCTGCCGGATCCGCTTCCATTCTCTCTCTCGTTTCCAGCGCTTGCGCCGGCTGCGCCGGAAGCTCCACGATGGCCTTCAGGAGTGGCGGCGAAGTTGCCGCGGCGATTGCCCGCAAGCGGATCGGGCGGCGCGCCCACCGCGGGATGCAGGCTGAGCGCGATCATGCCTCCGCCGGAGCGGGAGTGTCCCGACGCTGCCAGCGAGGGTGGCGGCGCGACTACCCGCGGCGAACGTCCCTCGGGAGATCGCCTGCTAAAGGCAGTGGAACTTCTTCGCGGGAGCGCGCGCTGTTCGTCCAGGGAAAGCTGCGGGGCGGGCGCAATCACGGAGCTGTGTCCGATGTTGAGATCGCGCAGACGGCGGGTAGAATCGGTCTCCACGGCGGGCGGCGGAACGATCACAGAAGGCTGCGGAGCCGGCAAAGTTTTCTGCGATGCCGTTTGGATATCAGGTGGGGGCGCGATGACGGAACGCTCCATCTGCGGCGCGAGGCGCGAGATCTCCGACGCGGGAACGGCGGGGGCTGGGCCGATCGGAAGCCGCGGGTTGCCGGAAGTTCTTTCTAACAAGGCGACGATGTTCGGCAAAGCAACGTCGTGCGGGATCTGGATACTGGGCGGCGTGACAATGGTTTGCGAGCGGTTGTCGGCCTGCGGAGGAACGGAAATGATGGGCTGGGCAGAATATTCGGCATCGGCCTTGCGGGCGTGAGCGGAACTCGAGCGGCGAGTGTCGAGCGGCGGCAGGTATTCCGAGGGCGTGTAGTAAACGACGTCGGCATGCGTGAACGCGGGTTGCGGCGTGGCGTGAGGCTGCAAGATGAGGAAGCGCGATCCCGCCCAGATCACAGCGAGCGCGAGAACGTGATAGGCGCCGGACTGGAAGAATCGGCGCAAGGGAATTCCGCGGTCGACGAAGACGTCGGGCCAGAAAGCAGCGGGGATGGATTCAAAATGCGGCGCGCCGAGTTCGGCTCGTCGAAAGAGGTCGCGAAAATTCCGCAGGAAGATGCGAGAGCGGGGTTCGGGCGTAATCAGCAGGCGGAGGGCCGCAGCCGGTGGTTCGTTTTCTGTGACTTGCAGCGGGTCCGGCACTTCGCGCATCGCTCCATCTTAGATGCAAGAAGGGTTTGAGGGGGAAGACACTCGGGATAGACGGAAGGGCAGGTGGACAAAGAATCGTTTTCTGGGAAGGTAGTACGATGGATGCCAGCAGGGGAGTTCTCATGAAGAAATTGCGCGCCATTCTCGTATGTGCGGTGACTGTTGCGGCCATTGCATTCGCTTCATCGGCTGGTGGGCAAGAGTCCGCGCAAGGATCAAAGACCACGGCTCCGAAAGCGGGAGAGGCGCCTGCGGCACATGGGGCGAAGGGCGGCCGGGAGTATTCCGGGATGTACAGCTTTTTGAAGGATGGAGAGTTCGTGCAGATCACGGTGGAAGACGAAGGCAGAGTGACCGGATTCGTCTCGCGCTACGGAGAAGGAGCGTTTCTCGATCAGTTCTTCCGCAGCGGCAAGCTGGAGGGCAACAAGCTGAACTTCACCACCGAAACGGTACACGGAGTGTGGTTCGAGTTCAAGGGAACCGTGGAACGGGGCGAGGGGAAAAATCCCGGGAATGAAGCATATTACGTGCTGAAGGGATCGCTTACCGACAATGCCAGCGACGCGGAGAAGAAAGTTACGGCGCACTCGCGCGAGGTGGAGTTCAAGATGTTTCCGAAGGAAGCATCGCCCGCGCCCGCGGCGAGAAATTAGTTCCGAGTACCGAGTCACGAGTACCGAGTCGCGAGTGCCGAGAAGAGGCTCCAGAGAATTCGGCGTGAACAGTCGAAAGCGCGTGTGGTAGAGGTTTTTCTCGCAACTCGGCACTCGCAACTCGGCACTAGCAGTTACTGGCCGGCGCGGGCGGGCGTGATGACGAGGCGGCCGGGAGCTGTCTTTTTGACGTCGGCCTTTTCCTGCGCGTAGACGAGATCGAGGCTGCCTTCGGGAGTCGCAGAGGCCTCGGCCAAGGCCGCGGCCAGTGCGCGAAACGAGCGGCTCACTTCCTGACCTTCCTGCAGAACCACGGGCGTACCGTGATCGATGGCGGGCGAGACAGCCTGAAACGCGTTGGGAATCTTCCACAGCACCTTGCAGCGCGTGGAATGTTCGACGTCTTCGTCGGTGAAGCCGGGAATCTTCTTGTATCGATTCAGAACCATGCGCAGGCGATTGCGGCCGGTGCCTTCTTCGAGGAAGGCATGGATGCGGCCGGCGCTCCACAGCGAGACGACGTCCGTTTGAGCGACCATCAGCACCGCGTTCGAGAGGTCGGAGAGCAGGCGGGTGGTGGAATCGAGGCGGCTGGAGGCATCGACGACGACGTAGCGATAGTGATTCACCAGCAGGTCGAACAGGCGGGCCAATTCGGCCGGCGTGGGGATGGAGTGATAAGGCTGCTGCGGACCGGCGAGGAGATGCAAGCCGTCTTTGGAAGTAGTCATCAGGCCATCGAGCAAAGAAGCATCGAGGCGGTGCAGGTTCTCGAGCGCGTCGGGCACTCCGAAGCTGGGGCGCAGGTTGAGATGGAGTTGGGCGTGGCCGACGGGCGCGAAGTCCACCAGAACCACGCTGCCGTGGGTTTGCTGCAGAGCAACCGCGGTATTGACCGCGGCGGTGGTGGCGCCCGCGCCGCCTTTGGCGCTGAGGAAGGTGAAGATGCGGGCTTTGCCCGCGCCGCCGCGAGTGCGGGTGCGGTTGGAACTGAAACGTGTGAGAGCTTCGAGAAGAGCCTCGGAGCCGGCGCTGTCATCCAGGTATTCCCCGGCTCCGGCGCGCATGCTGGCCACGATCGTGGTGGGTTGCCGCATGCTGCCATTGGCGAAGATTGCGAGCTGAAGGGTGTTGGCTTGAATGAGTTCGATGGCTTTGATGGCGGGCTGGGGATTCTCGGCGGAGACATCGACGACGACGACCTCGGCGCGCAAATCCTGAATCTGGCGCAGGATGGGGTCCGTGGGTCCGGAGGGAAAGCCGATGCTGGTGAAAACGACCCGGGCCAGACGGGTAGCCTCCAGGCGGTTTTGCAGCTCCGATAAATGTTCGCGGTCCTCGGTCAGGAGGGCTACGGCGATGCCATGCATGGCGCGGTTCTCGCTGATTTCTCTCGGTGTTTGCATGTTAGAAAGAAAAAGTACCCTTCGCCAAGTGACCTAGGTAACCGCCTGAAAGCATGCGTGTACACAATTCGCGCGGAGACGGACGAGCAGCGATCTGCAAGATAGAAAATCCGAACGAGAGGCGCACAGCAGGAATACTCCCCAACGAATCCGCACTAGTGTCTACCATCTTAAGCCAAGCCGCCGAGATTGGAAAGGACCGAGAAGTACCTGAAAAACCAAAGTACGCGGGCGCCGGCCCAGACCGGGATTCTCCCGCGAATCAGATCGCTGAAATGATGCTCTGATACGAATGGGGAAGGAGTTTTTCGGCAAATCGTGAAGCGGGTTTCCTGGGATGAACAGTGGCAGGCTAGTGGGCAGCGACGCGCGGAGTGCCGGGCGAGGGGGGGGAGGGATGTTCAGTCTCGCTGGGACTATGCAGGGCCGAAATGCGGCGGAAGTCGGCGGAGCCGTCGTCCGTTTCGGGAAGATATTCGTAGCCCTTCAAACAGACGGCCACGCCGATCTTAGTTTCGGGGGACTTGATCTCGGGGGACTTGGTTTCGGCGGGCTTGGTCTCGGCCAATCTGGCCTCGGTCTCAGCCGAGGCTGCGGGCTTCCAGTTATTGTCCGCAGGCTTGACGATGCGCAGAACCAGGCCTCGGCAACGGACGCGCATACTTTCGCCGAGCGTGATCTCGGAGGGCATCTTCAGCGTGAGTTCGATTTCCGCGCCTTCGGTGAGCGCCATGTCGGTGAACAGGAAGGCTCCGCGGGAACTGAGGTCCTGGGTGAAGCCGAGTCCTTCGGCGGCGCTCGAAACGTCACGCAGGGAGACCGGCAGGTTAAAAGCGAAGCGCTGTCCAATGCGGCGTTCCACACCAGCCGGAGGAGTAGTCATGGTCGTGTCACGTCCTTTGGGAATCGCCGAGAGGAGAACAACTGCAACTGTAGCGCAGTGCGGCCGGTCTGGGAAGTCAAAAATTGGTGGCGGGTGTGGGGCATGGGACAGTGGTCCGTGATCAAGCGATTGCTTAGTATAGAGATCGCAGACCAAAGATTGCCGCGGCTGTGAAACTGCTTTACCACATGCCGCGGACAACATGCACGTTATAGTAATCCGGAGACCGGAGCGTCATCCAAAGAAACGATCGTGTCTGAATCGAGAACTCCAATCCAGGAAATCCCGCCGGTGAAGGGCGCGGAAGCGGCCTCCGGGCGCGGATCGCGCTGGCAGGCGGCGGGGCGTGCGCTGCGCCACCGCAACTTCCAGCTCTTCTTCAGCGGACAACTGATTTCCCTGGTCGGCACGTGGATGCAGAGCGTGGCGCAGTCGTGGCTGGTTTACCGGCTGACCGGTTCGGCGCTCCTGCTCGGAGCGGTGGGATTCGCCAGCCAGATCCCCGTATTTCTGTTTGCGCCGTTGGGCGGGATCACGGCTGATCGCGTCAACCGCCGCCACATCGTGATCGCGACCCAAGTGGCGGCGATGCTGCTGGCGTTCATTCTGGCGGCGCTGACTTTGCTCGGGAAAATTCAAGTCTGGCATGTCTTTGTGCTGGCGAGTCTGCTGGGCGTGGTGAATGCGTTCGACATTCCCGGACGGCAATCGTTTCTGGTGGACATGGTGGGCAAGGAAGATCTGATGAATGCGATCGCGCTGAATTCTTCCATGTTCAATGGGGCGCGCGTGATCGGTCCGGCAATCGCCGGGATTCTGGTGGCGAAAATCGGCGAAGGCTGGTGCTTCTTTGCCAACGCGGTAAGCTACATCGCGGTGATCGTCGGTTTGCTGATGATGCGCGTACACAGCCCGGTGCGCGCGTCAATGGCGTCGCCGCTGGAGCACATGCTGGAGGGATTTCGCTTCGTCAACCGAACCGCGCCGATTCGGGCCTTGCTGCTGCTGCTGGGGCTGGTGAGTCTGGTGGGAATGCCGTACGTAGTGCTAATGCCGATTTTTGCCGACCAGATTCTCCACGGCGGGGCGCGCGGGTTGGGCATCCTGATGGGCGCTACCGGCGTGGGAGCGCTGCTCGGCGCGCTGACCCTGGCGTTCCGCGAGGGCGTGAAAGGGCTGGGGCGCTGGGTGGCGTGGTGCAGCGCCGGGTTTGGAGCGAGCCTTGTTGTGTTTGCGCTTTCGCACACGTTCTGGGTTTCTGTGGTTCTGCTGCTGCCCGTGGGTTACACGATCATGCTGCAGATGGCGTGTTCGAACACGCTGATCCAGGTGATGGTGCCGGACGCGCTGCGCGGGCGGGTGATGGCGGTGTACTCGATGATGTTCATGGGGATGGCGCCGATTGGAGCGCTGCTGGGCGGCGCGCTGGCCGAGCGTCTGGGCGCGCCGCTTACGATATCGATCGGCGGCCTAGCGTCGGTGGGGGGCGCGTGCTGGTTCGGATTGCAACTGCCGAAGATCCGCGTGGAAGCGCGGCGGTTGATTATCGCGCAGGCCATGGCGGGTGGGGATCCGTCGGAGGAGATGACGGCGCAGGCGGTGGAGGATTAGCAGGCATAGAGCCGATTTGGAGCGCCTCCCGAAAAAAATGTGGATCAGTCTGTGATTTTTTCCCCGCCAGCGCGAATAACAGGTTGACACAACACTTCGCGGCAGCAGCGGAAAAGGGAGCAGATGACGGCACCGGGACTTCAGAAGAGGTTCCAGACCCTGGTCGATGATCACAAGAAAATCCTCTACAAGGTCTGCAACGCGTACTGCCGGAATCGTGACGACCGCGACGATCTTGCGCAGGAGATCATCGTCCAGTTATGGCGATCGTTCGGCAAGTTTGACGACCGCTACCGATTCTCCACCTGGATGTACCGGATCGCACTCAACGTCGCGATTTCCTTCTACCGCCGCGATAGCACGAGAATGCGTTATGTGGTTTCCGACGAGAAGCATCTTCTGCAGGCGATTGATGAGACGAAAAGCCAGCCGGAAGAAGTACGGTTCCTGTACCAGTTCATCGGAGGACTTGACCCGCTGAACAAGGCGCTCGTTCTGCTCTATTTGGATGGGAATAGCCACCAGGAAATCGCGGACGTGTTGGGCATCAGTGAAACCAACGTCGCAACGAAGATCGGCAGATTGAAAAAGACGATGAGGCGGGAATTTTCCGGAACTTGACCGGCCAAGATAAGGAGCACGAAATGGCGGAAATGGACGATCTCAGAAAGACCTGGGCTGAGTATGATCGCAAACTCGACACGAACATCCGTTTGAGCCGGCAGATCTTAATGGCAACGAACTTAAACCGGGTACGGTCCCCATTGCGCCGCCTGGCCTTTTTCGTGGGCCTCGAGTCGGTCATACAGCTGGCGGTTGTCGTCGCCCTTGGCTCCTTTATCTACGAGCACATTGCCACGGTGCGGTTTGTGCTACCCGCTGCCGCCCTGGATGTGTTCGCGATTGCGATTTTGATCGCCATGATACGGCAGATTGCGGGCGCCTTGCAGATTCACTATGACAAGCCGCTTGCCATCATCCAGAAGCAGCTTGAGGAGCTCCGAGTGCTCCGTATCCGGTACATCCAAGGAATTTTTCTGGTGGCGACGCTGGCCTGGACGCCCCTCCTGATTGTTGCGCTTAAGGGATTTTGGGGACTGGATGCCTACAGATTATTCGGCGCCGCTTACCTGGTAGCCAATTTGTTGGTCGGGCTGGCCATCATCCCGCTGGCGATCTGGCTGTCGAAGAAATACGGTGATCGTATGGACCGCTCTCCGATGATTCAGCGGCTCATGAAGGACCTCGCAGGATACAACCTGAACGCCGCCGCCGGCTTTCTCGCGACACTTTCCGAATTCGAGGAAGAGAAGCGGGAGCATGCCGTCGGATTTCTCTCTTCGCATCGATGAGACGAATCTGAACTGTGCCGCCGTCCCTTCCGCTGCCGTAGGAATCTAGCGATACGCTTCGGGCGGCAGGCCGGTGATGCGGATTCCGGCGTGGCCTTTGTGGCGGATGTTCAGGCCGATGAGCAGGGCGGTGATCTGTTCGAGGATGCGGGCGTTTTCCAGTTTTCCGCCGTCGATGGCGCGAACGCCGGGAAGCTTGGCGGCGAGCGTGCGCGTGAGTTGAGAGGCGTTGGCGTCGTCGCTGCAGACGATGACATCGCAGTCGAGAACTTCATCTCCGTTCAGAAGGTCGGCAGACAGATTGTGGAACGCCGCGGCCACGCTCACTCCCTTGGGCACGAGTTCGGCGGCTTGCTGCGCGGCCGAGCCTTGCCAAACGCCGAGCGTGCGCGAGGCGCGTCCGCCGACTCCGGCGGCGAGCGCGACCGTGGCATCGATGAGAATGCTGCCGGGGCGAATCGCGGGCTTGAGTTGCTTGAGCAGTGCCGCTTGGCCCTCGAAGGGGACGGTGAGTACGAGAATATCCGCGGCGGCGCAGGCGGCGGAATTTTCCATCCCGGAGACGCGGAACTGGTTTCCAGCTTTTTGTTTAATTTTGGCGGCGGCATCTTGCGCACGCTGCGCGTCGCGCGAGCCGATGATGATGGTTTCTCCAGCGCGCGCCCAGCGCAGGGCGAGACCCATGCCTGCGGGCCCGGTTCCGCCCAGGATCGCGATGGGACGCGAGGCGTCGCTCATGCGAATTCCGGCTCCAGCGTCTCTTCTGCGGTGAACTTTTCCAGCGGCAGCTTGAGCTTTATGCGCGTGTAGATCGTATTGCGCTCGGCGGGGATGCGGCCCATTTCCAGAATCAGCGACTGAAAATCTTCCGGGCTGGTGTATTGGCCGGCGGTGGCTCCGGCTTCGCGGGAAATGTTTTCTTCCATCAGCGTGCCGCCATAATCGTTGGCGCCGGCGTGCAGGCAGAGTTGCGAAAGACGGCGGTTCAACTTTACCCAGGAAACCTGAATGTTGTCGATTGAACCGGCGAGCAACAGGCGCGCCAGGGCGTGCACCTTCAGATGTTCCGTAAGCGTCGGCCCGGAGCGCGCCAGGCCCTGATGAAACAGCAGCGTGTTCTGGTGGACGAAGCCGAGCGGAACGAATTCGGTGAAGCCTCCGGTTTCATCCTGAATTTCACGCAAGAGTCGCATCTGGCGGACCCAGTGCTCCGGCGTTTCGGTGTGCCCGTACATCATGGTCGAAGTGGAGCGGATGCCGCCGCGGTGGGCGGTGCGAATGACTTCGATCCACTGCGCGGTAGAAAGTTTGTTGGCCGAAAGGATGTGCCGAATCTCGTCGTCAAGAATTTCGGCGGCCGTGCCGGGCAGCGTGCCCAGGCCGTTGTCGCGCAGCATCGAGAGGTAGTCGGCGAGCGGCATGCCGGTAAGTTCGACGCCGTAGACAATTTCCATCGGGGAGAAGGCGTGGATGTGCATCGCGGGCACGGCGTTCTTCACCGCGCGCAAAATGTCGCGATAGTAGAACGGAGGCAGGCCGTGCGGCAGTCCGCCCTGAATACAGACCTCGGTGGCGCCGAGTTGCCAGGCCTCGGCGGCCTTTTGCGCGACTTGATCGGGGTTGAGGAAATACGTGTCGGACTCGCGCGGGCCGCGGCTGAAGGCGCAGAACTTGCATCCCACAAAGCAGATGTTGGTGAAGTTGATGTTGCGATTCACGACGTAGGTGATGAGGTTGCCGGCAAGGTCGGCGCGCAGCAGGTTGGCGGCGGCGAGCAGGCCGAGCAGGTCGTCGCCTTCAGCGTGGGCCAGCGCGAAGGCCTCTTCCTGCGCGATGGCGTTGCCGTTTTGAGTTTCGAGAATTCTCTCCAGCGAAGAGCGTACTTCGGGCGTGAGGGCCGGCGCAACGTCGAACCAATCGAGCGAGGGAAAGTTTTCCAGTTCCGATATTGAGAGTGCGCGAGGCACGAGTTCCTCCAAACCTGTGGCATTCCAAATTACTCCTAGAGGCTCCACTTTGGCGAGAGCTTAGCGGAACAAATCGTGGGCCGCGGGGCGAAGCAGGTCACGCGCACGGCTGGAGGCTGGTTCGTAGGAAAATCCGCGAACGATACAGGCAGGCGTGCGGTTGAGCTTGCCGCAGGCCAGTGCGGCGGCGCAGGCCAGCNNTTCGTCGGCGATGGCTTCGAGGCTGGCGTTCAGAGTGTAACCGTGCGGATCGCGGCGTCCGCGATCGTCGCGCAGCGCTTTCATCCCGGCGATGCCAATGCAGAAATCGACCAAGCCCTCGCGCCAGGGGCGGCCGAATGTGTCGGTGATGAGAACGGGAATCGCGAGGCCGGTACGCTTCTTGAGTTCGCGGTGAAGGTTGCGAGCGGAGCGGTCGGGATCGGCGGGCAGAAGCAGGGCGTGGCGTCCGCCATCGACGTTGGAGACGTCCACGCCGCTGTTGGCGCAGATGAAACCGTGCCGCGTCTCGGTGATGAGCACGCCGTTTTTGCGCCGGATGACGGCGCGGCTCTCGCTTAGCGCGAGCTCGATGACGCGGGCGTCCAGGTGGTATTTCTTCGCCCATGCGATCGAGTCGGCAGAGGGTTTGATGGTCGCGAGATCGACGATGCGGCCCTCGGTTTTGGAAACGATCTTGTGTTTGACAATGAGAATATCGCCGGCCTCGAATGCGAGGGTGTGTTGCCGCAGCGATTGCAGAAGTTTGTCGGCGAGCGAATCACCGGACTTAATTTCTTCGGCGAGAGCGATCGGGATAAGACGGAGTTCAGTGAGGAGTTGGTGCGGCGCTTGTTTCTGGCGTTCCCCCGCGATTGGTTTGTTAGCGATGCGATGAGGCTTGCTCACAAGCCCTCCGTTCCCGTGGCAAGAAAGTGGCCGTCGAGCGCCCAATGGCGCAGCAGGCTTTGCGTGCGAGTTTCGCCGGGATGCGCGAGAAGTTGCTGCAGGTCTCCGGGGTTGTCCACGTCGAGCGCGATGCCCGGAAGTCGCAGCACCTGGCAAGGTGTGCCGGTGGCGTGGGCGGCGGCGAGGTGCGGCTTGAAGCTGTCGTTTCCGAAGCGCAAGGGGAACAGGTTCGCGGGGCGGCGGAAGGCGGCGTTGGTTCCGCGTCCGTCGGCGGCGGGCGCCAGCACCGAGCCTTGGGCGGGAGCATGCGCGAAAATCTCGTCGAGCTCGCTGGTCCGAATCAGCGGAATGTCCGCAGGGATGACGAGCGTGCTGTCGATGCCGCGCGAAACGCAGAGGCGGGTGGCCATCTCGATGGCGCCGGTTTCGCCGGAGTTCGCAGGGTCGGGGATGACTTCGAAATCGTATTGCCGCGCGAGTTCGAGTGCGAACGTGTCGCTGGTAACCAGCGCGCAGGCCGGACGGCGCGGCCAGGCGGCAAGCGTAGCCACAACGTCATGCAGCATGGCTTGCGCCAATTCCGTGCGCGCGGGCTGATCCAGCACGGCGGCGAGCCGCCGCTTGGCCGCCGACAGATTCTTGACGGGGACGAGGATCACGGCTGGTCGGAGGCGGCGCGGGCCGCGGGCCTGCCAGAAACACGTTCCTCAGAAAGCAGTCCCCCCACTGCGAACGAGAGGACGGTTCGAGCGAGTGCAGCCTTGTCTTCGACGGAGCGCATGATGGTTTGCGCACACTCCACCCGCAAACCGTTTGCGCGAAGCGCCTCCGCCGCGCGCGCATCCTTTGTGTCGCAAATGAGGACATCGAGAAAATCTTCATAAGCCTTGGCGACACCGGCGATCGAGCAAGGCAATCCGTGCGCGGCCATCAGAATGCCCGCGGGTCCGGCAACGGGGGCGTTTCCGATGATCGGACTAACGGCGGCAACCTTGCCGCGCGCGCGGCGCAGAGCCTCGCGAACTCCGGGTACGGCAAGAATCGGGCCGATGCTGGTGATGGGGTTGCTGGGTGCGACGAGCACCGCGTCGGCGGAGACGATGGCTTCGATTACTCCCGGCGCAGGCTCGGCGTCGGAGGCGCCGGCGAAGCGCACCGAGTGTACGGGATCCTGATACCAGCGTTGGACGAAATACTCTTCGAAACTCAACTCGCCGGAAGGCGTATCCACGCGCGTCTCGACCCGCGAATCGCTCATGGGCAGGATGCGCGCTTTCACGCCGAGCTTATCGCAGATTGTCGAGGTGGCTTCGGAAAGCGTTTTGCCCTCCGCCAGCAGGCGCGAGCGCAGCAGGTGCACCGCGAGGTCGCGGTCGCCGGTGTGAAACCAGGTGGGCTCGCCGAGTTGTCCCATGGCTTGCAGGCAAAGGAAAGTATCGCCTTTGACGCCCCAGCCCCGCTCGCGGCTGAGCAGGCCGGAGAGAACGTAAGTGATGGAATCAATGTCCGGGGAGACGTAGAGTCCCCACCACAGCAAGTCGTCGCCGGTGTTGACGATGAGGGTGATTTCTTCTGGCGGGATGACTTGCCGCAAACCATCGACGAACTTGGCGCCGCCGGTGCCGCCGGTAAGCACACAGATCATGCGGCCCTCTTTTTCTTGCCCTTGCTCTTAGCGAGACCTTCACCGTCGCAGGCGGCTTGAAGTTTCTCCGAAAGCAATCCCGGCCGGGAGATGAGCGCGGGCAAAAACTCCGGATAGACCGGCAAGCGTTGGCGCAACTGTAATCCCCTACCCTCGGTGCGCAGACGGAGTTGTTCCAGATGCGGCCAGGGTTTCTCGGGATTGATGTAGTCCGGGGTCAGCGGCGAAATTCCTCCCCAGTCATTGATGCCAGCGTCCAACAACTCCTCATAATATGGCGTATTGAGGTTGGGAGGCGCCTGAATATTGACGTTGGGCATTAACAAGCGCGCTACCGCCGCGGCACGCAGCATCTCGCCCGGGCCGGGTTCGGGCGCGTGAGCCATGGGGATGGTGGGCTTGGCGCGGAAGTTCTGGACAATCACTTCCTGGATGTGGCCGTAGCGATCATGCAAGTCGCGGATGGCGAGCAGGGTATCGACGCGGTCTTCCGGCGTTTCGCCGATGCCGATCAGCAGGCCCGTGGTGAATGGAACCCGCTGCTTTCCGGCTTCTTCGATGGTGCGCAGACGCTTGGCAGGGACTTTGTCGGGAGCATTGTCGTGAGCCGCGCCGAGGGCGAGCAGGGCGCCGTTGGTGGTTTCGAGCATGAGGCCCATGCTGGGTGAGACAGCGGCCAGGCGGGCGATCCATTCGGCGCTAAGCAGGCCGGGATTCGGATGCGGCAGCAAACTGGTCTCGCGCAGCACGAGTTCGCACATGGCTTCCAGATAGTGCAGCGTGGATTTATATCCGAGATGCCGCAGCGTCTCGCGCATCTCGGGGAAGAGCAGTTCCGGCTTGTCGCCGAGGCTGAAGAGAGCTTCGGTGCAGCCGAGTTTTTCGCCGGCGCGGGCGACCGCGAGGACTTCTTCCGGAGTCATGGTGTGCGCGCCAGGTTCTCCGGGATCGCGGCGGAAGGTGCAGTAGCCGCAGTAGTCGCGGCAGAGATTCGTCAACGGCAGGAAAACCTTTCGCGAGTAGGTGATGACGCCGGGCTTGAAGTTCTCTCTTGCGGCGCGGGCGGCGGCGAGCAGCGCGGCGAGATCGTCGTCACTGCAGCGGATCAGGCGCAGGGCCAGGTCGCGCGGGATGGGTGATCCGGGCACAAGATCGGCCAAGTCTGCTCCACACGATGAGCCGTGCTCTGAGATCGCCGTCTTGATGGCAGTTGGAGTCACAGCGCTCGCTTCCGCAGGCGTGCCGATGCATCGAATCATACATCAGTCGCATTCCCTCTGGGCCGGGACCGGCGGTGGGGTTGGCGTGGTAATGTAGGCAGTCGCGGCAGGAAAACTCCAGATACGACATGAGCCTGAGTCCAACCGAATTTCGAAAAGCGATGGGATGCTTCGCCACGGGAGTGACCATCCTCACTCTCGATTTGGAGGGCGAAGTCCATGGCATGACTGCCAATGCGTTCGCTTCCGTCTCGCTCGACCCGCTGCTGCTGCTGGTTTGCGTCGACCACAGCGCGCGCACCCATGCTCATGTGCACGCCAAGAAGCGCTTCGGGATCAACATTCTGGCGGAGCACCAGCGGGTGATTTCCGAATACTACGCGCGACCGGTACACACCCACGAGCACGCCGAAGAAGAAGCCGGAGCGCGCTTTGATCGCACGGCGCAGGGCACTCCGATATTGTACGGGGCGCTGGCGTATCTGGAATGCAGGCTGCAGTCGGCTCAGGAGGCCGGCGACCACACCATCTTCATTGCGGAAGTGGAGGACGTGGTGGTGCGGCAGGGCGAACCGCTACTGTTTTTCCGGGGCAAGTACCGCAAGATGGGGGAGGAAGTGGCGGACTAGATGTGGAAAGATCCGGATGTAGAAAGGCCCGGCGCCTTATGAGGGGGGACGCCGGGCCGGAGGGACTCGCAGACGTTTCAATTACTTTGCCTGACGGACATATTCCCGACAAGGTTAGATGTCACAATGCGGTTGTGACGGATGTCACAGACAAAGCCGGGCAGGATGTGATTGGTCACTCGCCACTTTTCCGGCTGCAGAACATCTAAGAAACAGTGGTCAGTGATCAGTGGTCAGTGGTCGGTAAAGCCCGGAACAAGAATGGAATCCCAGGTTTTACCGGCCACTGACCACTGATCACTGACCACTGTCCACTGTTTTGGAGGCATTCATGGCGGAGAAAATGGCAAGAAGCGAGGCGGAGTGGAAGCAGCAGCTTACGCCGGAGCAGTACCGCGTAACGCGCGAGGCGGGAACCGAGCCGGCCTTCACCGGCAAGTACTGGAAGACCAAGGACCCGGGAACGTATCACTGTGTTTGTTGTGGAGAACCCTTGTTTGATTCCTCGACAAAATTCGATTCCGGAACGGGCTGGCCGAGTTTCTACCAGCCCGCGGGCGAAAGCAAGGTCGAGGAGCACAAGGATTCTGGCTGCGGGATGGTCCGCACCGAGGCGCGTTGTGCGCGCTGTGGCGCCCACCTCGGGCACGTGTTCGAGGNNGGCGTGCCCCGTTCATGCTGCAATGTCTTCGGGCGGCGGCTACGCGCCGGCGGTTGCGGCCAGGGCCTTTGGCGGTCCCGCCGCAGTGGGCTTCGGCGCCTCGGGTTTGGGTTGCGACTGCGCCTGGTTTTGTTTCTGCTCGCCGCTGCGCACCTGGATGCCACCCTTGAGCACGGCGCCGTCTTCCACGCTGATGCGCATGGTGGAAACGTCTCCCGTGACCGAGCCTTCGCTGCGGATATCCACGCGGTCGCTGCATTCGATATTTCCGCTCACCTTGCCCATGACCACAACCTCGCGGGCGGNNTTGCGGCCGATGGTGACGCGGTGGTCCGGCAAGCTGATCTTGCCCTCAATGCGGCCGTCGACATAAAGCGCTTCCGCACCGCTAATTTCGCCCTTGATGACGAGTGTGCGGCCGATGGTGGCCTGTTCGATGGGCGCGCTGACGGTCTTGACTGGGTTGTAAGAGTTAGAGTTCGAGGCTGGCGAACTGGACTTCACGTCGTACGAGTTCTCTGAGGACTGGAGCATGCGACCTTCCTTGGTTCCCGCGCGGCGCCCGCTTCTGGCGCCGACCCTGCGGTTGGTCTGGAATCTTGGGCTTCCGGTGGGTTCGTGTCCCTTCGGCCATGCTCACTATCGCACAGAGGTAAGTAATCCTCCGAGATTACGGAAGAGGCTGTACGGTCGCGGCGGGGCGTTGGCGGCTAATCGGTTTCCTGAAGCGACTGGCTGAGATCTTCCCATTCCTTGATCGAAGCGGCATGCGCGCCTTTGTGCCTTTCGAGTTGCTGGGAATGCCGCTGGCTCTCGTCGGCGCTGACGAAATTCTGCAAGGCCGTCTCACACTGCGCGATCACCGCCTCCGCGCGGCTGATTTCCGCTTCCAGCTCATGGATGCGATCTTCCATCTGCTTGCGTTTGATGGGATTCAGACGCCTTGCCTTCGCGGCAGGCACAGCATCGCCCGAGGCCTGATTTCCGTTTGAAGGCGTCTGCGCAGCCGGCGCAGTCACGCTCAATTGCCGGCGAATGGCTTCATTCTGCTTCGCGCTGCCGCCCTGTTTGCGCCAGAGATAGTCTTCGTAGTTGCCAGGGCAGACTTCGACTTTCCCGTCTCCAATCTCGAAAACCCGTGTGGCCAGCTTGTCGATGAAGTAACGGTCGTGCGAGACGAAGACGACCGTGCCGGTGTATTCCATAAGCGCGTCCAGCAGGACGTCTTTGGCGCGCAGGTCGAGGTGGTTGGTGGGCTCGTCGAGCAACAGGAAGTTTGCCGGATGCAGCAGCAGACGCAGAAGGGCATAGCGCCCGCGCTCGCCGCCGGAGAGCACTCCGATCTTCTTGAACACGTCGTCTTCGGAAAACAGAAAACACCCCAGCAGGCTGCGCAGTTCAGTCTGCGTGGAGCGCGGAGACGCCTCGCCGAGATCGTCGAGAATGCGCGCGTCCGGATTCAGTTCTTTGTACTGATCCTGGGCGAAGTAGTCCGCTTGCACGTTATGGCCGAGACGGAATTCGCCGCGCGTCGGCGGTTCCGCGCCCGCCAACAGCTTGATCAGCGTGGACTTGCCCGCTCCGTTTACGCCCACCAGCGCAATGCGGTCGCCCTTTTCGATCATGAAGCCGACGTCGCGAAATACCTCTTTTTCGCCGCCGTTAGTGGCTGCATAACTCTTGGCTACGCCCGCGAACTCGGCCACGATGCGCCCGCTCGGCTTGGGCTGCGGGAAGGAGAAGTGAATGGTTTTTTCTTCCGGCGGGATTTCGATCCGTTCGATCTTTTCCAGTTCCTTGATGCGACTCTGCACCTGCTTGGCCTTGGTGGCCTGGTAGCGGAAGCGGTTGATGAATACTTCCAGCTGCTCAATGCGGTCGCGCTGGTTGCGGTAGGCGGCCTGCAACTGCTCATTGCGCTGCGTCTTCTGCGCCAGGAATTTGTCATAGTTGCCGGTATAGAACCAGAACCGCTTGTTCCAGATCTCCGCGATCTTGTTGACCGTCACATCGAGAAAATAACGGTCGTGCGAGATGAGCACCAGGGCGTGCGGATAATTGCGCAGATATTCTTCCAGCCAGTTGCGCGCTTCCAGGTCGAGGTGGTTGGTGGGTTCGTCCAGCAAAAGCAGGTTGGGCTTCTGCAGCAGCAGCTTGGCCAGCGCCAGCCGCATCTGCCAGCCCCCGGAGAATTCGTCGGTTTGCCGCTCCCAGTCTTCCTTTCGGAAACCCAATCCCATCAATACTCTTCCCACTTCCGCTTCAATCGAGTAGCCGTCGCGGGTGCGAAATTCGTGCTCCAGGCTGTGATAGCGGTCAGCCACGTCGGCATACTCCGCACTGGCATGATCGAGTTCGGAGATGCGGTGAGTGAGCGTTTCCAATTCCCGCTCCATGGCGTGAAGCTCGGTGAACACCGCCATGCATTCCGCAAACACGGTGCGGCCGGAAAGCGAGAGGCCATCCTGCGGCAGGTATCCAGCCGTGGTGCCCGTGGCGACGATGAGCGAGCCGTAGTCGAAGCTGTCCAGGCCCGCGAGAACCTTCATCAGCGTGGACTTGCCGGTGCCGTTCGCACCCACCAGGCCGACGCGGTCGCGGGGCGTGATCAGCCAGTCGGTGTTTTCAAAAAGAAGTTTGTGGCCGAAACGTTTTCCGGCGCCGGAAAGCTGGATCATGGGCTGGATTCATCGTCTCACAAAAAACGAGTGCCGAGTACCTGGTACCGAGAACTGGTGTCTCACCGTTTTTCGGGAAGGGCATGGCTTCACAGGCTGCGGAAAAATTCGCAAATCAGTGAAGTACCGTGGAAGAGCGGNNAGCCCCAGTGGTCGCATTTTGCGTCCACGCCGAGTTTTTCCGCAGCCTGTTCAGCCGTGCCGCCCAGAACTACCAAACACGCGGGCTTCAGCCCCTGAGGGACGCCTTCTGCTCGACTACGGAGTTGGAAGCAAATCAGGACTGCGCGGCGGCGCGGGCATTGTTGCGGGTTTCTGGAAACTTACCCCAGAACTCGCTGTGGAAGTGAATGCGGTCGAGAGCGCGGTCAATCACGGCTTCCAGTTCGTGCGCGTACTTTACTTCGCGGCCTTTGGCCAGTCGCCGCCGGGCGTCTTCCGGGCTGAACCATGTGGGCCGGCGCAAGGGTTCATCCGCGCGGCGCAACTGATGCACTTCCATCAAAAAAGCTTTGACCACGAACTCCTGCACGCCGCCCGGCTGCCAGAAAACGCCCTTGGAGTGGATGTAGAGATGAAAGTGGCGAGGCTCGATGGTGCCGAGGGCGCCGGCTTCCTCCGCGGCTTCCCGCGCGGCCGCCTGGCTGTGCGAGAGGCGGACGTCCGGCGATCCCTTGGGAAAGGTCCACTTCTTTCCGCCGTTGGTGTTTACCAGCAAGAATTCTACCGCTGCGCCCCGTTTGCGGTAACAGATTGCGGCCACCTGTAGCGGCAGCGACTTCGCAATGCGCGGCGAACCCATGCGGCGGCCTCCTGAATTGATGTTACTCGCAAGATATTTCACGAATGTTAAAGTGCAACCAAAAATGTGCACAGGGGGATTACGAAAGGGTACTGGTTGACGCTTGGGACGGCGACAGGAAATCCCTCACGCCAGCCTGCGCTGCAAAGTTGCGCGGTCCAGTTCGTTTTCCCACCTCGCCACGATCAGCGTGGCAACGCCGTTGCCGATCATGTTCACCAGCGCGCGGAACATGCTCATGAAGCGGTCGATGCCGAGGATGAGCGCCATCCCCGCCACCGGAATCGTCGGAATCACCGACAAGGTGGCGACCAGCGCGATGAAAGAAGCTCCCTGCACGCCGCTCGCTCCCTTCGAGGTCAGCGTGGCGACGGAGAAAATGCTGAGCTGTTGCAGCAACGTCAGATGCGTGTTGGTGGCTTGGGCAACGAACAACGCCGCCAGCGTCATGTAGAGACTGCTGCCGTCAGTATTAAAGGTGTAGCCGGTGGGCACCACCAGGCCCACCAGAGAGCGCGAGCAGCCCAGCTTTTCAAGCTTTTCCATCAGCGTGGGCAGCGCGGTTTCCGATGAACTGGTGGCCAGCACCAGCAGAATTTCTTCCTTGATGTGCAGCAGAAACTTCACGATGCTGAATCCCGCGGCCCCGGCAATCGCGCCCAGCACAATGAGCACGAACAGAATTGAGGTCACCCAAAATGTGGCGATCAGCTTGACCAGCGGTCCCAGCGAGGCGAACCCATACTTCCCGATGGTAAAGGCCATGGCGCCGAATGCGCCGATCGGCGCAAACCGCATCAAGATGTTCACCACGCGAAACACAACCTGCGTCAGCGACTCGAGCAGCGCCGTGATCGGCTTCGCGCGCGGCCCCGCCGACGACACGGCAAATCCAAACAGAATCGATACAAACACCACCTGCAGGATGTCGCCTTTGGCAAAAGCATCCGTCACCGTCGTGGGGATGATGTGCATCAGAAATTCGGTGACGCTTTGCGCTTTGGCCTGGCCGGCATAGTCGGCGACGGCTCTCGCATCGAGCGAGGCTGGATTTACGTTGAAGCCGCTGCCGGGACGAACCACATTGCCGACGATCAGTCCAACCACCAGCGCCATGGTCGAAACGATTTCAAAATAGAGCAAAGCCTTGCCGCCCACCCGGCCCACCTTTTTCAAGTCCTGCATGCCGGCGATGCCGGTGACCACCGTGCAGAAGATGAGGATCGTGATGATCATGGTGATCAGGCGGATAAAGGCGTCGCCCAACGGCTTCATGGCAACGGCGCGCGCGGGAGCAAGATATCCGAGCGCCACGGCAAACACCATGGCGAGCAGCACCTGCACCCACAGAGATGCGTAAAACGGCTTGCGGCGCGGATCCGCGGAGGATTCCGCGTCGGACTGTGAAGGTGCGGTCGGAGTGGACATCGTTCGTGATTGGAACGCGGTTGCTGCTGAAACGTGGTTCGATTCGTATCCTTCGCTTCGTATCAGGGCATCGCTTCAGCGATGCCGCACACGTCACAAAATTCAATCGCGCCTTCAGGCGCTGGTTTGCAGATCAGGAAACCGATCCCTAGTTCGCCGCAGCCTCCAGCCTCTTCACCAGCCACGGAATAATCACCTGTTTGAAGATCAACGGATCGGGCCACACCCCAACTTGCCGCCCCAGATGTCCCCCGCGAGGATTAATCCACGCTTCTTTTGGTACGTCGCCTTTACTCAGCAGCAGATATTCGTCGTCGATGGGAACCTGCGTGTCGAGAACTCCCGCCAGAATGAGCATGGGCGCCATCGGCTTGCCCAGCAATCCCTGATGCACCAGCGACATCTTGGGCAGAAACCGGCCCATTTCATCCAGCGAGTGCACGCCTTCCAGAATGTTCATGAGCGCGGGCACCTGATCGAATAAATACTCGCGATTTCCCAGCAGCGAGTTCATCAGAAAATCTTTCTGGAAAAACTTGTCCACCGGCGGAGACTGTGCGCTGGCGCCGCGCAGCCGCGCGCGTTCGACGATCGCCATCTTCGTGGCCCAGTACGCTCCCCAACTCACGCCGTGCATCGCGATTCGGTTCTTGTCGATCTCCGGGCGCGACTGCGCGTAGTCGAGCACCTTCGACAACATGCGCTCGGAAGTTTCGCTAACCTTGATCGGCGCCTGCCCAGTGCCGGGACCATCGACGGCGAGATATCCCACGCCGAAAGGAAGAATCGCGCCAAAGCTTTCCGCGAGGTCTTCCTTGCGGCTATCCAAGCCATTCACCGCAATCACCAGCGGCACCGCACCTTTCGCGTTTTTCGGCAGGCGCAAATAACCGACGATTTCTTTTCCTTCGAAGGGAATGTGCACGATCTCGAGCGGCGGATCGAAGAAACGCGCGTGCGCCAGAAACGCCTCGATGGCTTTTTCATAAGAGTGCTGCTTGCCCGCAGACGACGGAATCGGCCAGCGTCCGAACGAGTATAACCGCCAGGCCCGGATATAGTCGGCGTTCGCCTTGACGGCATCGGACTTCTCCAGCGACTTCGCTTCATTAAAATAGCGATCGGCCACGCGCATGAATCCCGCGGCCCACTCGTCCTTGTCGCTGCTGTGGATGCTCTCGAAAGCCTCTTTCACATCTCCGGGATCGAGCCCGATCAGCGGGTACTGGCCCACCTCGGCGCGGTGGATGGCTTCCACCTGAATCTCGTCGATGTTGCGCTCCCGCCGCCCCTCTTTTTGAGCGGATTGAGCAAAAGCTCTAGCAGAAATAAGTGCGAAGAATACCACCAAAAAACCTGCGATAGAAAACTGCATCCTTATCTTCATAGCTGGGAACATTCCTTCTCGCTCGCAATCACGCGAGCAATCTACGAAAAAAGGCCGGACGGAATTGCGTCCGGCCTTCCTTCACCCCCTCAAACCGAATGCCCGCCTAGAACGTGAACTTCAACCCCAATTGCACGGAGCGCGGCCCGCCTGAGCCCACGGCGGGATTGGCGGCAGCTATATCCGGCGTGGCGCACCCGCAACCAAAAGGACGAACTGATGGGTCGTTCAACCCGAACCCGTTCTGCCCGCCGTAGGGATTGGCGAAGTTCGGATGGTTGAGAATGTTGAAGAATTCGGCGCGGAACTGGGCGTGGACACGCTCGCCCAAGTGCCAGTTCTTGGCGATCGAGAAATCGAAGTTGCGGAAGCCGGAATCGCGGAAGGTGTTGCGGCCCATGTTTCCGAACTGCCCCAGCGGCGGCGGAATCATGATGGAACTACCCTGGGCATAGCAGCCGAAGAAAGCGAGAGACTCGGTCGCGGCTCCCGGGGAACCACCATCCACAGTCAACGCCTGTGAATTGCAAGCGGCATTATTGGTGGGATTACTGGGGCTGTTGTTTCCTGCGAAGTAAGGAATCGGTGTCGGGCCTGATTTGAAGTCGGAGGGCTTGCCGTAAAAGCTCCAGCGGATGGGAGCATTGGCCGGCGGGCTTACCGGCAGCGGACCGGTTCCTGCGGCATCAGTTCCCAGATCGATCGGTCCCCACGGCTGCGCGCTCTGCAGTGTCACAATGGAATTGAGTTCCCAGCCTTCCAGCATCTGGCCAAAACCTTTGCGTCCGGGGATGGCATACGTGAGCGAGAGCGTCAGGCGCTGCCGAATATCAAAGTCGCTGTTCCCGTATTCCCGTCCAACGTTGTAAGAGTCTTCGGGCAGGCCCGCGCCATAGCCGAAGTCCCAGTTTGCGCCTACATCGTCTAGGGAATGAGAGAACGTGTAACCGGCCACCATGCTCAATCCGTGGAAGTTTCGCGAGTTCAACGTGGCCTGCAAACCGTCATAATTTGACCGGTAGACGTTTGCCATCTGAAAAATGTTGCTAAAGTATGGGAACTTGGCGGCAAAGGGCCCCACTTCGAGGCCAGTCGCGTCCTGGCAGGGGGCGCCATTCATGAGCGTGTTACCGGTGTCGTACTGGCCGTTGACTAGGTTTGCCGTGCAGATGGCGATGTTACCTGCTGGCCAGCCCGATCCCACCGCTGGCTGGTTAATGTCCCGAATCCCCGTCAGGTTCGACCCGTGATTGCCGACATAACCAACTTCGAGAGAGAGATTCGGCGTAAACGCGTGCTGCAGGTTCAGCGTCCAGTTCCAGACGTAGGGAGTGGTGATATTGCGATCCACGCTCATGATGGGGCAGGGATTTCCGGAGCAATTGAGCGGGCTGGTGCTGACGTTGGCCCCGAATAGTGGCACACCGCTGTCCCACTGTGGGAGGATTGGTGGGATTGCCAGATTGCCTGCCGTGATCGTGCCCCCCGGGAGGATACCTTGTGTCGGAATATTGCCCAGGCCAAAGGCGTTGTTGAAGGCGAGCAGTGATTCCCAATTTATCGTTTCGTAGACCAGACCGGCGCCGCCTCGTAGCACAGTATTTCCTTTGCCCGTCACGTCCCAGGCAAAGCCGAAGCGCGGGGCGAAGTTCTTGTGATCGGGATTGTAGGGACCGCTGACGCCGCCTACTCCGGCCTGAATCAATCCGCTTGCCGCATTAGGATCGAAGTTGCCCAGAAGGTTGTGGGCTTCCTTGATCACTGAATTGAATTCGTAGCGCAACCCGTAATTGATCGTCAGGTTCTTAGTAACTCGCCAGTCGTCCTGCAAGAAAGCTCCGTAGGCCCAGTTGTGAATCTGACGAGTGGGGTCGTTAACCTGCACCGATGCCTTGAAAGGATCGCCGGCAAAGAAATCTTCCAGGGGTGTGGAAGCGGCTAGGGCCACGCCGCCCAGGAAAGTGATGCTGCCTCTGGCATTTCCAAACGCGCCGCCGCTGACGCCGTCACGGTGAAGTTCGCCGCCGAACTTGAAGGCGTGCTTCCCCACGGTGTAGGAAACATGGTCGATGAACTGGGTGATCGAGTCAGGCCCCTGGAATTTTGGCCACTTGAAACCACCCAGACCGGGGACGAAGGCTCCAGCGAAGCCGAGGCGCGGCAGTCCTCCGGTGAAGGGCCCACTCACGCCCGTGTCGAGTCCGTAACTTGACGCGGGTGTGTTAAGGTCCCCGGGCAGCGTGGGCTGGTAGAGGCGGTTGTAGCCGACCCTCGCTTCATTCACCCAGCGCGCATTGGGGGTAAAGATCCAGCTTCCTCCCACCACTTGCGCGCGAGTGTGGATTTTGGAACGCCATTTGTTTTGCAACTCCGGAAAATCCTCGACCGTCCCCGAGTTGTTGCCATAGAAATACATCCCGCTCACGCTGTTTCTTTGATTGAGGTTGTAGTCCACCTTGCCAATCGCATTGTCGACCCCGACTTGGTTGGGGAATCCCTGCACGACGTTGATGCTTTGCGTGTTATTCGTGGGGAAGCCTGTGCCGTTGCAGGTTACCGCACCACTTGCCGAGACCGTGCAGCCCGAGATTAACTGGCTGGCCGGACTAATGCAGGGCCCACCGCAAGGGCCCGTCGTCGCAACTGTGTAGCCGTTTGCCAGCAGATCGGCAATCGCATTCGGAATGCTGCCGTTACAGTCGCTCGCAGCGAGGGCGGGAGAAGTGCAGTTGGGCGGCGCCCCAGGGGCAAGTGGCAGCGCGATCATGGACGGGGTCGTGACGCTATAGGAGTTCCCGACATCGTAGCGCTGGCCCTCGTAGGCGCCGAAGAAGAACGCTTTGTCCTTGATAATCGCGCCGCCGAAGCTGCCGCCAAACTGTTCCAGCGTTCTGGGATTCTTGGCGGCGGGAGACTGGTTGAAATAGTTGCGTGCATCCATCACCCCATCGCGGCCGAAAGCGAACGCACTGCCATGAACCGCATTTGTGCCGGACTTCAATCCAACGTTGACGACCGCGCCCGGCTTCCACCCGTACTCTGCCGGAGGATTCTCCTGAACATTGAACTCCTGGATCGCGTCGATAGGAAGGATGGTCGCCGAATCTCCCGCGATGCCGGCGCCGTTGATGATGCCCTGCCCGGAAAACGGCTCGCTATTGAATAAGCCCTCGACGAAGTAGGCATTGTCTTCCGCGCGCAGTCCGTTGGTGCTCGTGGTCGAGAATCCGCCGCCGGGATAGCGCATCACGCCCGGACGTAGCTGCAACAGGTTTTCGTAGTTGCGGCCGTTCAACGGCAGGTCATTGATTTCCTCGTTGCTCAGCGTTCCCCCCAGAGTGGCGGAGGTGGTGTTGATCAGGGGAACCTCTTCGGTAACGGTCACGACTTCGGAAACATTCCCGGGCTGGAGCGTGAAGTCTACGCGAACGTCGGTGGCGACCTCGATCGTCACGGTGGGTCGCTCCACCGACTTGAAGCCCTTGGCCTCGGCGTGAATCTTGTAGGTTCCCGGTGTCAGATCGGGAGCCACGTAGTCCCCGGACGAGTCGGTGACAAGGGTTCGCGAAGTGCCACGCTGCACGTCGGTGACGACTACGTTCGCGCCGGCGACGGCAGCGCCGCTCTGGTCGGTAATGCTGCCCAAGACGCGTCCGGCAGTGGACTGGGCCAGAGCGGGCAGACACATCAGACTCAAGCTGAGAACAAGAAGAACAATCCGGGTGGCTACAGTCGTCTCGTGACCCGCGAACATGGCGCTGCTTCGGAATGTCATCGGAACTCCTCCGTTTTTCTGGTCCGACAGCCATACCACCGCTGTGCGAATGAAGTCAAGCAAATTTTCCGATATTGGTCCGTTTCCGCCCCCAGGGGAGCCTGATTGGTAAAGTCCGCAGGAGCAGAGTTTTCTTCAATGTGCCGATAAAATCGGGCTTTCCGGAACGACTTGCATTCCACACTGGAGCAGTGTATTGTCCTAGCTGTCATACCACCATACCTGAATACCGCAGATGCTCGCCGCTCACCCCAAAACCGCAGAAGCGCCGCCGCAAGCCTTGGACCTACGGTATAGTAGCCAGACCATCGCCAGTTCCCCCAAACTGGTTCGTGCGGGAGCAATTCCAGTGTACAAAGTTGTCCGGACCTCGCGGCTGTACGAGCAGATCGTCCAGCAAATCGAAGACTCCGTCCTCAATGGCTCGCTGAAGCCGGGCGACCAGCTTCCCGCCGAACGGGAATTGGCGCAACGTCTCGGCGTCAGCCGCACCGCCGTGCGCGAAGCGGTCAAGGCGCTCCGCGAAAAAGGTTTGGTGGAAGCCTACTCCGGCCGCGGCACCTTCATCACGGACGGAACCTCGCAGGCCGCGCGCCAATCGTTCGACCTCATGGTGAAGATTGGCCAGCAGGACGGTTCCACTCATCTGGCCGAGCTCCGCTTGATCCTGGAACCGGGAATCGCCGCCCTGGCCGCGGCGCGCGTCGAGGAGGAAGATCTCGCGGCGATGCGCGAGGCGGTCGCAGTCATGGAGCGCTCCCAGAAAGATCCGCAAGCCTATATCGAAGCCGACCTCGACTTCCACCTTGCTCTGGCGGAGGCGGCCGCCAATCCGCTGATTCTTTCCCTGATCGATTCCATTGTCGGACTGCTGCGCGAGCAACGCATAAAAATCTTTAACGTCGAAGGCGGCCCGGAGCGCGGCCAGGTTCATCACAAACGCATTCTCGAGGCCATGGAGCGGCGCGATCCGGAGATGGCCCGCGGCGCCATGCGCGCCCATCTCGAGCAGGTACGCGACGATTCGCAGGTTTCCTCCGGCGGCAAGTCTTCCGCGAAACATGCTCCGGCGGATTTGAAAGTTACATGATTTGAAAGTTACAGGAACTGGCGCCGTGAAATGGTTTTGCAAGGGCGCGGCTTTCNNTCTTTCAGCCGCGCCGCTAATGGTCGATAAGAATGCGGGCTTTAGCCTCTGAGGGATCTTTGCCTTCCCTCCGTCAACATTGATGAGGCTGGTTGTTCGCAAAAGCATCGCATAAAACGGTTCGGAGGTTCGGGGCGGATGGCGAAACTCGGGTTTATCGGTTTGGGAGTCATGGGCAGCCAGATGGTAAACCGGCTGCTCGCCAAAGGTCACACCGTGACCGGCTACAACCGCACGCGCGCCAAGGCCGAGTGGCTGGTTGGCAAAGGGATGCAATGGGCCGACTCGCCGCGCGCGGTCGCAAGCGCTTCCGATTTCACCTTCGCCATGGTGACCAACTCCGCCGCCATCGCTGCCATTTCGGAAGGTCCCGACGGAATGCTGGCGGGCCTCAGTGCGGGCAAGACTTTCATCGACATGAGCACCGTGAG
>PKVW01000069.1 GCA_003131585.1 Acidobacteriaceae bacterium | reverse complement strand
GAAGGTCGTGCCCTTCCCGAATCTGCCGCCACCATCCCCAACACGGAAGCTAAGATCCTTCGCAAAGAACGCTCAGGGTTTCGGCGAAAGGCTCCCGCGCGCAAAAGGCGCGCGCTCACGCCTTCTAAGCGCCTCAAGTTGGTCTGGACGGGCCGAAAGTGCTGTTAGTACTTAAGGGGCTTGGCGGCGCGACTTAGTCGCGCCCTTTCAAGACAGAATCGCAGATCGGGTCTTCCGGGGATGTCTACTTTGGAGGGGTCTACTTTCGTGGGTATGGGCGGTTCCCCGTAGTGGCGGTATTTTCTTGACTTCGGGGGGAGTGGGTGGAATCATTTAGTTATAGCCGACGTGGCTGAATGAAGCCCCTTCCGACCGGGTGGTCGGAGGGGGTTTTTGCGTTTGGGGGTGGGTCGCGGCAAGGGGAATAAGGAAGCGAGCCAAACGCGCGAGTATTGCGTCGCAAAGAACGCGACGCATCGCGCGGCTCGCTCAGGTTCCCTCGGCTTCGCTCGGGACAGGCTCTTCAGCGACGATAAAGCTGTCGCTTCAGGATGACAAAGGCGACGATAGGGCCGTCGCTTCAGGATGACAAGGCTTTGTGGGAATCCAAACTAGAGGAGTGAATGGACATGAATGGCGATGGGGTAGAGGTGGAGGCTGGGAACACGGGTGGGATCACGATTTGGGCGGTGGCGGAAAGGTGGCCGCGGAGACGGCGGAAGAATGCGTGCGGGAGTAGTCGGGAAGAGGAGGTGGAATCAGTCTCCAGGTCAGGATCAAAAGCAGGATCAAAGGCAAGGGCAGAGTCAAAGACGAAGGCAGAGTCAAGATCAAAGGCAGCGGGCGAGGGCGCCCGCTCCACCTTCATATCCACACCGAAGCAGTTGGGGGAGATTGCGGAGGCGGAGTTTATTGCCAAGGCGGTGGGACTGGGGTTTGTAGTAGCGAAGCCTTGGGGAGATAGCGAGCCTTATGATTTTATTGTGAATCCGAAGAAGAGTTTTCATTTCTGGAGGGTGCAGGTGAAGTCGGCGCACACGGTGGGAGCGGATGGAGGGTGCAGCTTTCGGGCGCACGACCATCAGATGCGGTCGTATAGTGCGGAGACTATTGATGTGCTGGTGGCGTATGCGCGTCCGATGAATGCGTGGTATGTGATGCCGGTGAGGGTGGTGGAGGAGTTGAAGTCGTTGATGCTGTATCCGGAGAGCCGGAAAAAGCGGTCAAGGTTTGAGAAGTGGAGAGAGGCGTGGGAGATTTTACGGGGACCAGTGCGGCGGCCGCGGAAGTGAAGTGAGGGCGTGCGGAAACGCTTTTCAGCGTAAAAGAAAAGCCCCACTTCTCGCAAAGAACGAGGCTGTTACGAAACTCGTGCCGTCCGCTGAAGTGGACTCGGTTTGTTTCACTTCCGGCCTCCCGGCACTTCCGGCCTCCCGGCACTGNNCATTGAGTTTCGTAACGGACTCGCAAAGAGCGCGAGAAATGGGGCACCGCAGTTATGTCCCCACAGGCGGGGGAACCTGCGGTAACACTTTTTTCCGGGGGGCGGCGATCTCATCATTCTTACTGGGGATTCCGTCGTCCAAAAGTGATGGAAGGAAATCTGGAATTCGGGCCGGAGCGGCGGCGATGTTTACGGCAGAAGGTGCATGCGCCGGCCTTTGCCAGCTTCGATGGCGTAAGTGGCGGCATGATTCTGGACTTGAGCGAGGAGGGGTTGTCGATGCAGACGGGTCTTTACCTCGAGGGCCATTCGCTCGATTGCCTGGGCCTCGAGCGGGGGCGGCGGGTCCGGATGGAGCTTGAGCTTTCGGAGCCGGCGGCGCAGCTTACGCCGTCGAAGCTGGAAACTACGGGCTATATCGCGTGGGCGGATGCGCTGGGGCGAGCGGGCGTGCGGTTCTCGGAGTTGCCGGAAGAGGCGCGGCGGCGGTTGAACGAGTGGTTGACGATGAATGCCGGCGCGCCGAGCCGCACCGCACCGAAGGTTACGCTGGGCAGAGTGTGGGGTTGGGGCGCGGGAGAAAAGTCATCGGGCAGGGATGGGGATCCGATGGCCATTAGCCTGGAAGCGGAAACAGAAGCGGCAGAAAATGGAGCGGCGGGAAACCGGGATGAACCTGCCCTCGCGGTGACACCTGCGGCATCGGCCACGGTGCAGTATGAATTCAGCTCGCTGGGCACCGATCTGACGGCGGCGCTGCGGCTGATTGGGGAACGGGCCCGGTCGCTGACTCGGGGCACGAGCGCGGCGATTGCGCTCCTCCATAAAGGCGGCGTGATGTGCCGGGCGAGCGTTGGGGAAAGCGCACCGGCACTGGGCACGCGGCTGGACGTGAACTCCGGGCTTTCCGGCGAATGCTTTCGCGCGGGAAGGACGGTGCGCTGCGACGATGCGGAAAACGATCCGCGCGTGGATTTGGAAAGCTGCCGGAGGCTTAGGGTGCGCTCGATTGTGGCGGCGCCGGTTCGCTATGAGCGCGATACGGTCGGGTTGCTGATGGTGCTGGCAACGGAGCCGTTTAATTTCGACGAGGGCGATGTGGCCGTGGTGGAAAGCCTGGCTCATACCGTGGTGAGGAGTATGCGGCAGGCGGATGCGGGTTAGACGGAAAGTACCTCGAGGGCTGAAGCCCAGAGTCAGAGTGTGGCTTATCGCAGCGCTGAAGCGCTGCGCCACCCAAGAGCGAGAAGCAAAATCGAAAACGAACATCCAAGGCACATTGAGAGTCGCATTGCGTAGGGAACGCGAGAAGCACCCGGCTTCGTAATTCGCAGCGGCCCGATGAACCTGGGCCGCCGGACAGCCGAGGGCGGCTGTCCCCACATGTTTCTTGCCAACGCCAATCAAAGGTCAAAGTCGAAATCAAAGTCAAAGGCAGCGGGCGAGGGCGCCCGCTCTACACGGGCTAATTTCACACTCGCTGGGGCTTCTTGCGCGGCTTTAGAGATTCCCAATCTTTGTCGGTGAGGGCGCGGCCTAGGGTGCTGAATTCGCCGGCGCCTTGGAGAAATTCTCCGCCGTCCATGCGGATGACTTCGCCGTTGATGTAGGCGGAGCCGTCGCTGACCAGGAATGCGGCGAGGTTGGCTAACTCTTCTTTGGTGCCGAAGCGGTGCATGGGATTGCGGTCGAGCGCCAACGCTTCGAGCTCGGGACGAGGCAGGACGCGCGAGAATGCTCCTTGCGTGGGAATGGGGCCGGGAGCGATGGCGTTCATGCGGATGCCACGATTGCCCCACTCGACGGCGAGACTGCGGGTGAGGGCTTCGACTCCGGCTTTGGCGACGGCGGAGGGCACGACATAGGCCGAGCCCACCGGGGCATACGTGGCGGAGATGCTGAGGACGGTGCCGGGGTGGCGGGCTTTAAGCCAGCGGCGTCCGCAGGCCAGGGTGGCGTGGAGCGTGCCGAGGAGCACGATGCCGATCACGGAATCGAAAGCGCGCGGGGAAAGCTCTTCGGTGCGCGCGATGAAATTGCCGGCGGCGTTGTTGACGAGAATGTCGAGGGGAGCGGAGTGCCAGATGGAATCGATCATGGCCTCGACGGCGTCGAGATTGCGGACGTCGCAGGGGAGGGCGTGAATGGGTCCGTGGGTGGCGGCGGAAAGTTCGGCGGCGGTTTGCTGGAGGACGTCTTCGCGGCGGCCGCAGATGTAGACTGTTGCGCCGAGCTGGAGGAAGCGGTGAGCCATGGCTTTGCCGAGTCCGGTGCCACCGCCGGTGATGAGGATGCGCTTGGGGTGGAGAAGGTCGGGTTGGAACATGGGTTCGTTTCCCTGTCAGGGTTAGTTCGACCGCAGGAGAGATTGTAAATCTGATCTGGCTTGCGGTGTGGGTACAGAGCGAGGGCGAGACGCCCCTTCGGCAACCTCAGGGCAGGCTCTCGCGACAGCCGGCGGGACGCCGGCGCTACCTTCCTGCTACCGTTACACGTCGCAGGCGACGCGAAATCCGTAGTCGGCGTAGTGGAAGCCGGGAGGGATGCTGGAGCGGGCGGAGCAGCGTGAGACTTTGACGTGATGGCGCCACGAGCCGCCGCGGGAGGATTTGCGCTGGCCGATTTCGGAGCGAAGCTCGGGGCCGCGCGGGTTGCGCTCGGACGAGACCGCGTAGTAGTTGGGATCGTACCAGTCGCTGCACCACTCGTGGACGTTGTCGCAGAGATTGTAGAGGCCGAAGGCGTTGGAGGCGTAGCGGGCGACGGGTTCGGGTCCGGTCTGCCAGCGGGCCGCATAGTCCGGGAGAGATTGCGGCGGGTGGTTGCCCCAGGGAAAATCGTTTTGGTCGAGATCGCCGCGAGCGGCGCGCTCCCACTCGGCTTCGGTGGGAAGACGGTACGGGCGGCCGGTTTGCGAGGCGAGCCACTGGCAATAACGGTCAGCGTCGAACCAGGAGACGCCGGTGACGGGCTGCCGAGGATGGTTGAAATTCTGGTCTTGGCGGAAGGGCGGAGGGTCAGAGGCGGTGGAGTTCGCGAAGCGTTCGTATTCCGCGTTGGTGATTTGAGTGGCGGCGAGGAGGAAAGCATCGATCCAGACGCGGTGGACGGGGCGTTCGCAATCCTGACCGGAAGCTGAGCCCATGAGGAACCAGGCTGCGGGAATGGAGACGAGGACGGGCTCGATCGAGGTGGGAGCGCCGGGTTGGGTGTGAGATTGAGCCGTTGCCATGGTGTTCGGGCCGAGGCTGCCGAGTGTTCCCTGCCGGGTTAAAGTTTAGCAGTCCATTGGCTAGCTACCCTCCGGCGAGGGATGGACCAGCCACTTCAGCATCATGTTCACGAGGCTGAGAAGGATCGCGCCGAGGAAGGCCGCGAGAAATCCGCGCACCTGAAAGCCCGGCGCCAGCAGCGCCGAAGCGAGCTTGAGCATGAGCGCGTTAATCACGAACCAGAAGAATCCCAGGGTGATCAACGTCAGAGGAAACGTGAGAATCTTCAACAGCACTCCCACCGTCGCATTGATGAAGCCGATCACCAGTGCGGCAATCAGAGCCGCCATGGGGCCGCTGACGGAAATCCCCGGCACCACGTGCGCCACAATCCACACCGCCAACGCACTGAGAACCCAGTTCAATAGCAGCCGCATTGCTTCTCCTTGGGCGAGTTGGCTGGACGACGCGTTTAAGCTCGCTCGGAAGACTATATCAAGCA
>PKVW01000052.1 GCA_003131585.1 Acidobacteriaceae bacterium | reverse complement strand
TTCAGTTTTCAGTTTTCAGTTTCCAGTCTTGTTTCAGTCACCCCCTGCGGCGGCGACGCGGTATTTACCCGAATCCCGTGCCACCTGCTGCGCCACTACGTTCATTTCCTTTTCGAGGGACGAAAAACGTTGCAGCACCTCGTGGATGCGCAGCGTCATGTTGCGAATGGTTTCGATCTGCGCGCGCGCCTGGGCCGAGAGGCTGCCGGGTTCGATCAGCAGCAGGTCGGAGTTGCCCAGAAGCGAAGTGAGCGCATTGTTCAAGCCGTGACGCATCTCTAGCATGTAGCGCCCGAGCGTCGCCTGACGTTCGAGGGCGGCGCAAGCTTCTTGGGCGGCGCGAGCGCGGGCTTCGGCGCCGGCGCGGAGCACGGCTTCGCCCGCAGCCACAATTAAAACGTTGAGCCAGTTTTCATCACAGCGCAGCACCGAGGCGCGCGGCCAACGCTCGCGCACCAGTTGCGCGGTCGGGGCGTCGTGACAGACACAGAACAGGGGCTGCTGGGTCGAGTGCAGGGGCTCCAGAACCACCGAAAGCAATTCGCGGCGCAGCGGGCCGACGATCGCGACCGCAAAGTTATCGACGCAACGTGGCCAGAGATCTCCGCTGAGCAGCGTGAACGTGGGGACGTGGCGCTCCATCTGCCAGCGCGCGGTGATGCTCCTGGAAAATTCAACGTCGTCGGAGATGACGAGTACGGTCGGTTGATCCACTTGCAACTTTCCTTTTCGTGGAGTCCCGCGGAGTGCGCGGGAATCCTGCCTTTCCGTTCTCGCGCGACGCCCGGTTCTGCGCCGGCTTTGCATGCTTTGTCTCTACTTTTTCCTGCCCGGTTGCGAGTCCGCATCCGGATTCCACTCCTGGGGTGCGGCGAAGATTTCGAATTCAGGAACATCCGCGGGGGCGACGGCGAACTTGGCTTTCGGCTTCGCGGCCGCGTCGGGTGAAGTCTGGCGCGCCTCTGCCGCCTTCGACGCGGAGCCACTGGCGCCGGCGGCAGCGGCGGCAGCTCGCGGCACGGCCATGGCCGCTGCGGCTCCCGCGGCTCTTCCGCCGTCTTCGGCAGCCGAGCCGCGGCCCAAAGCGCCCTCAACGGAGGCGCGCAGGTCCACCAGCATGCGCAGCGGCTGGCCGGAAGAATACTCGGCCTGGAACATGACTTTCCACGACTGGCAGATCAGGCGCAAGCGAATGATCGGTTCCTGCGCGGAGAATTGCGCGCGCCGGCAGTCGATGGTCTCCACCCCTTGTTCGTCCAGCTCGGTAAGGCCGTCGAGAATGTTGTTGAGATCGGCGAGCATGAGACGGAAGAAGACACGCCGCATGAGATATCCGAAACGAGTGAACGCGACCAGCGCGATCGGCAGGTAGAACAGATCGCCGGCCTGAGCCTTGGCCTTGCGCCCCTGCTCCAGCACGCCGCCGTGCAGCAGTTCGTCGAGCGAGCGGCAGCGGCGCGCGGAATCGAGTACGCGATCCAAAGCGTTCAACCACACCGGCGCCTTGAGCTCCACCTTCCCGAGAACTGGCTCCAGGCCCTGGGCAACATAAGCCAGATCGGCGCTGTTGTCGTCGAGATCGGTGGGCGCGCCCTGGCTGAAATACTGCACCATCAGGAAATCGATCTTGTCGCGCGCGGAATCGGTTCGAGGGGTCTTGGCCAGGAAGTGCTGCAGCAGCGCGACCAGGCCGTCGGAGTCCACCAGCGAACTGGTTTGCAGAAACTGGCGCAACTGGTAGACCTGGATGCGCTCATCCATATCGTTCAGCCATTGCTGGGCCTGCTCGACGGACTCGCGACCCGGTGCGTCCGCTGCGGCCTCGAGATCGGCGCAGGCAGGTGCTTCGATCACGAACTCGCGCGCCAGTTCGGCATAAATAGGATGAAGGCGGCGGGCGCTCGACCAGGCGGCCGCCAGATCTGGAGTTGGCGATTCGGGCTGTGATGGCGTCATGGTTTCACGATCCAGTTGGGAACTGAGTTGAGGAAGCGGGCTGCGACGATGGTTGTGCCAGGGTGGTATTGCACGGCAACCACCGCGGCTTCCGTGTCGAGCGAGCCGTCCGAGTTGCGCAGCCGCAGGATGTCGGCGAACTCCAGCGGCGTGGTGCAGGCGAACAGAACTTCGCGGGAGGTGCCGAACTCAATGACGGTGCTTTCCTCGACGCCCTGGCCACCCGGCTGATTGCCGTTACTCGTGTGATGGCTGCGCGTGAATTGAACCGGAATGCGAACCGGCGTGGCTTCGGGGAAAAAGCGCGCCAGTTGGGCGACCGTGCTGGTGCGCGCCGCCCTCGATTGAGCTGTAGCTGGTTGCGCCAAAGCGATCCCGACCCTTTCCCTAAACGAAACTGTCATTCCGACGAAGCTTCCCGTTCGCGAAGCGAAGGGGAAGCGGAAAGCACTGTCATTCCGACCGAAGCTTCCCGTTCGCGAAGCGAAGGGGAAGCGAAGTGGAGGAACCTGCTGTTTCCTCCCTAACTCATAAATGCGGTTGGGCTCCCCCTCTTCCCGGTTAGGAAGAGATTTGGGGAGCCAGAACACGCGGTTATGGCAGAAAGAGAAGCACGAGCGAGACCACAGTGCCGAACGGAAGGATTAGCACCGGGGAGCTAGAGTTTTCAGCAAGTTAGGAGCTCCGCAGGTGCGGCGAGAGGGCGTCGGCGCGATCGGTGTCTCAGGGTGAGACGGAAGTCTCAACTGCCAACCATAATCTGCGCTGCGAGTGCCTTGGGACAGACCGTGCAATGTAGTTGGGTCGATCCCCCTAAGGAACACTCGGTGGGGAGGCTACACAGTAAACCTGATTTCCCGTTGTCCGGATCTTTCCTTAATTCTCGACTGACCCCTGTGGCAGAGAAGTTTATCTTGGTTGCAACTTGTCTTTGGTTGACGGGGGTGAGTAGAATGGCTCGCCCGCGCTGTTGTCGAACGCTCTCGCGGGCTGAGGAGAAGGCGATGAATGGTTCGGAGCGATGCGGTAATGGTGCAATTTCCGGGCACGCCTTGGAACGCCGCACATTACTCAAATCCCGCCCTGGCGATGCGGACGGGGCAATTTAAACCATGGCGTAAACGATGGAGCGACAGAGCGACACTATAAAGAGCGACACTATGACGATAGCCGGCGGCCGGTTCGTGTGAAGGAATTTCTGGTGCGAGTGGTCGTGGGCGGACTGGTGGTTTCTGCCTTTGCCCTGTTAGGGGACTTGCTGAAGCCGAAAAGCTTCGCTGGACTCTTTGGAGCTGCCCCTTCGGTAGCCCTCGCGACCCTGATTCTGACGGTGATGAAAGAGGCCAAAGGATACGCGAGCATTGAAGCGAGGTCGATGCTCCTTGGCTCCTTGGCCTTCTTCGTCTATGCATCCGTTGTGGGCCGGTTGCTCATTCGTCGGCAGCTGCCCGTTCTTCCCGTCACGAGCTTGTCAATGACGTTGTGGTTCGGTTGCGCTTTCGGTCTCTGGTATGCCGTGCTCGGGTTAGCAAGGTGAAAATTAAACTCGATGCGTCCGGGCTGAGACAATCACACTGGTCTGAATATCTTGTCCGTTTTGTTTTCGGCGGTGCCGTTACGGCTTTGGCGGGAGTCATCGCAAAACGCTTTGGCCCTGAAATCGGCGGCCTCTTCCTGGCGTTTCCCGCCATCCTTCCTGCGACAGCGACTCTGATCGAAAAACATGAGAAGCAAAAAAAGGAACGTGCCGGCAAAGAAGGCACGGAACGTGGCAGAGTAGCTGCGGGCGTGGATGCAGTCGGCGCATCGATGGGAAGCGTCGGACTCGTCGTCTTCGCTCTCGTCGTTTGGCAAAGACTGCCGCATTCTGCAACGGGTATTGTGCTGACCGGCGCGACGCTCGCTTGGTTCGTGACCTCAGTGGCGCTCTGGGAACTCCGCGAAACACTGTGGAGACGTGCTCGCGCACACCGCTTCAACGCTTCAAACAGCCCGCTGCATACTTCTGTGCGCCGTAAATTGCCGACAAAGAATAAAGAGGAGGTTCGATGAGTAAGAATGCAAGGCCCACGAGCGCGCTTGCGGATCCGTCCCGGCTCCAACCCTTGGATCAAGACGATACCGCAATTCTTCAGATAGTGATCGAGACGCCGAAAGGCAGCCGCAACAAATACGCGTTCGATCCGGAGCACAAAGTTTTTGAGTTGAAGAAGGTTTTGCCGGCAGGGATGGCGTTTCCCTACGATTTCGGTTTCATTCCTCGGACGAAAGCCGAAGACGGCGATCCCGTGGATGTCTTGGTCCTGATGGACGAACCCGCCTTCCCAGGGTGCGTTCTGAAGTGTCGACTGATTGGAATCATTGAAGGCGAGCAGCACGGCAAGAAGGACAAGGAACGCAACGATCGAGTTGTCGCGGTAGAGCAGGAAAATCACAGCTTCGCCGACATCAAACACATCGACGACTTGGGCAAGCGGTTCCTCCGCGAACTGGAAGATTTTTTTGTGAATTATCACGAGCTGAGCGGCAAGACATATCGGATCATCGGCGTCAAAGGACCAAAGCAAGCGAGGAAAAGGATCGAAGACGGTATTCGCGCCGCTCGCCGGCGCTGAGGTCAGTGACCCGACCGCTCGTTGAAAATTCAACTCTAAGAAGGAAGGAGAATTTCATGGCCAACAAGAAGAGTTCCCATTCACGAAAGAAATCCAGCGGCAAGTACGGTAAAACCGCGGGTAAGACAGTCGCGAGCGCCATGCGTCGAAAGAAAAAAGGCACGCTCCGGTCGGGTAAGGGCGGGAAAGGTGGCGCCGTTAAAAGCCGGAAGCAAGCGATCGCGATTGGACTCTCCGAAGCGCGCAAGAAAGGCGCGAAGGTACCGAAGAAAAAACCGGCCAAGGGGCTAGTCCACCGTTGACGGCACCATCATAACTGAGGATCTCCCACCTGCCGCGATTTTTGGAAGTTGGGCGGCGATGCTGTCTGACGCGAGAGATTTTGCGATGCAGCCAGAAAAATCCACAGCCGCTCTGTGACATCTGACCTTGCGCCGCCATCAAAATTGCGCGATCATGGTCGAGGCCGTGACGGTCGGGTGAACCTACATCGTCGCGCTCCTAAGCCCTTTGTTTTGCGGATTTTAGTATCTAAGTCCTTTAGGCTCCCGATTTTGCGGGGAATTCCGTGCTAAACCGATGATTCCACTAGACCCAAGGGGGAGGGGTATCCCCTTCAACGCATTTCAGAAAAAAAGAAAACTCAACCCGAGCATAGTGCCGCACGCACTCCGTTGAAAATATTTTCGTAGCGGATATTCACAGACTGGAATCCAGTCTTGCCGCGCTCCCGCAAGTGAGCAATTCTGCTCAGACTCACCGCTGCCCACATACTTATCCTCTCACTACGCCGCTGAGTACTCTGCTGAATGTATCGACTGGACGCCATCGTCCGTTCATGGCTCTCGTCGGGTTTCGCGAATACAAAAGTTTGGAGGCATTGACTATGGATAAGGCACTGAAGAAGTTAGGCTGGTGGAGCGCGGTGCTCGGGATTGCGCTCACGACTATCGTTCTACCCGCACGAGCGGCCGCTCAAGACCCAGATCAGGATCAGCAGGATCAACAACCACAAGACGATCCGCCCAGCCGAGTGGCTCGACTCGGCTACATGGAGGGCTCGGTTTCGTTCCAGCCGGCGGGCGAAACGGACTGGGTGCAGGCGGTCGACAATCGGCCCATGACTACTGGCGACAAGCTCTGGGCGGACAAGGACTCGCGCGCCGAGCTGCAACTGGGATCGGCCGTCATTCGCCTCTCGGCCAACACCGGCGTCTCTTTTCTGAACCTGGACGACCACACGGCGCAGATTCAGTTGAGTTCAGGCGCGGTTAACATTCGGGTGCGGCGGCTGGACCGCGACGATGTCTTCGAGATCGATACGCCCAATCTGGCCTTTACGATATCGCAGCCCGGGAGTTACCGGCTGGAAGCGAGTGAAGACGGAAGCAACACAATCGTCAGCCTCCGCGCAGGCGACGGCGAGGCCACCGGCAACGGCCAGACGTATACGCTGCACGCCGGACAGAGAGGCGCGTTCAGCGGGACGGACTCGCTGAACGCCGACGTGGAACAAATCGGAGCATCCGACCAGTTTGACAATTGGGCGGACGGCCGAGATCACCGCTACGACGAATCGCGCTCGGCGCAATATGTGTCGCACGATGTGGTCGGTTATCAGGATCTGGACGACAACGGCGACTGGCGCGACGATTCGAACTACGGCCACGTCTGGTTCCCCAACCAGGTTGCCGCAGGCTGGGCGCCTTATCACGAGGGCCACTGGGATTGGATTGCTCCCTGGGGATATACATGGGTGGATGACTCTTCGTGGGGCTACGCCCCATTCCACTATGGACGCTGGGTGAGCGTTACCGGCCGCTGGGGTTGGGTGGCCGGGCCAGTGGAAGTGCAAGCCGTATATGCGCCCGCGCTGGTGGTATTTATTGGCGCCGGTGGAGTGGGCTTCGGCGGCGATGTCGGGTGGTTCCCGCTGGGGCCGCGGGAAGTTTATGTGCCGTCGTATCGCGTCAGCCGGGGATACGAGAACCGGATCAACGTCAGCAATACGACCGTCAGTACCACCACGATCACGAACGTTTATAACACCACCATCATCAACAAGACCGCGACAAACGTGACGAACATCACGTATGCGAACCGAAGCGTGCAAGGCGCGGTGACAGTCGTTCCGCAACGCGCCTTCGCGGGCGCGCAGCCCGTAGGCAAAGCGGCGGTTACCGTGAGCGCGCGGGATATCGCCGCCGCGCCGGTGAGCGCCAGGGTTGCGGTGGCTCCCACACGCGAGAGCGTGTTGGGAGCGAAGGCCGCCACCGCGAATCATGTGACCGCGCCTCCCGCGGCGGTAGCCAACCGGCAGGTGATTGCAAAGGCGACGCCTCCGCCTCCGCCTGTACCGTTTGCGAAACAGCAACAGGCGATGGCAGCGCATCCCGGACAACCTTTGGCGAAACACGAAATGCAGAGCTTGCGTCCAGCAGCCGCTGCGGCTGCGCACCCCATGGTCAAAGTGGCGCCTCCGGGCAAACCGGCAACCCCGACCATGGGGCGTCCGGGCAACCCGCCGGGAAACCAGCCAAACGCTGCGCGACCGGGCCAGCCCAGCAATACGCCGCCGGCCAACTCTGGAAACCAACCGGCGAATCGTCCGGGCAATCAGCCGGCGCCGAACGAGCGTCCTGGTGCGGCCGTTCCCGCGCAGCCGAATCGTCCACCATCCGCCCCGCCGAACAATCGTCCCGAGACGAATCAGCCGAACGCGCGGCCGGAAACTAACCGTGCACCGGCGGCACAGCCGAATCCGCCAGCGCCGAACCGTCCGGAGACAAATCGTCCGGAGACAAATCGTCCCGAGACCAATCGTCCTCCGGCGGCGCAACCCAACGCGCGTCCCGAGACCAATCGTCCGCCG
The DNA here is from genome assembly GCA_003131585.1 of Acidobacteriaceae bacterium. Lineage (GTDB taxonomy): Bacteria > Acidobacteriota > Terriglobia > Terriglobales > Acidobacteriaceae > Sulfotelmatobacter. The sequence continues at coordinate 79,566 of PKVW01000052.1, read as the reverse complement.
GCGGCGCAGCCCAACGCGCGTCCTGAGACCAATCGTCCACCGGCGGCGCAGCCGAATCAGCCAGCACCGAATCGTCCCGAGACAAACCGTCCGCCGGCAGCGCAGCCCAACAGTCGGCCGGAAACGAATCGTCCACCGGCGGCGCAGCCGAACAATCGTCCCGAAGCCGCACGTCCTGCACCCAATCAGCCCGAGCCGAACCGGAAGGAACCCGCTCCTCGTCCGCCGACTCCGCCGCCGAGCGAGCGTCCGCCGCAGCACACGCCTCCTCCGGCAGCCGCGAAGCCGGCGACGCCTCCGCAGAAGCAGCAACCGAAGCCGCTGACGCCCGAGGAGAAGAAACGGCAGCAGGAGCAGCAGAAGCCTCCGGGAGCATAGAGGCTTAGCTGCAAGAGTTGGATGTGAATCGTCCCAGCACCCTGAGTATTCTCAGGGTGTTTTTTTTGTCCGAACGTCAGACTTGGGGGAAGAAGCTGAAGGTGTCCGCAATCGCGCGAGCGCCGCTAAGAGATCACGGCCCGTTATGCTGGCTGCGGCGTTCACTGCAGCGTGTGGCTTGAGGGTCCGGAAGCTGAAACTGCGCCGATGTTGTAGCGTTTGAGTTTACGGTAGAGCGTGGCGCGGCTGATGCCGAGCATGCGCCCGGCGAGAGCCTTGTCGCCTTTGACTTGCTCGAAGACGCGCTGGATGGTGGCGCGTTCGATGTCTTCCAGATCGGTGGTGGAGAGCGGAACCGCGGCAGGTCCCTCTGCGGAATTCAATTCGGCAGCGGCCGCGAGATCGGACACCAGTTCGGGCGCGGAGTCTGACGCCGGTCGCGACGCGGGCGCATTCAAGGCGGCGATGGAAGAAGGCAGATCGCCGAGGTCGATCAGGGTTCCATTGCCCAGAGCGACGGCGCGCTCCACGCAGTTTTCCAGCTCGCGCACGTTGCCCGGCCAGTCGTAGTTCATCAAGGCTTTCATGGCGGCGCTGGAGACGCGCAGATCCGCGCCGGGAGCGTAACGCTCGCAAAACCAGTTCACCAGCATGGGAATATCGCTGCGGCGCTCGCGCAACGCCGGAACGTGTACGGTGACAACATTGAGGCGGAAGTAGAGATCTTTGCGGAAGGTTCCGTTCTTGTAGGCGGCTTCGAGATCGTGGTTGGTCGCGGCAATGATGCGCACGTCCACTTTGACGCGCTGGTTGCTGCCCACGGGACGGACTTCTTTTTCTTGCAGCACACGCAACAGCTTGGCCTGCAATTCAAGCGGCAGTTCGCCGATTTCATCCAGGAAAACCGAGCCGGTGTCGGCGGATTGGAAGAGTCCCTGCTTGGATTTCAGAGCGCCGGTGAAGGCTCCTTTTTCGTAGCCGAAGAGTTCGCTCTCGATCAGCGTGGGCACGAGCGAACCGCAATCGACGGCGACGAAGGGGCGGTTGGCGAAGGCGCCGCGGAAATGAATGGCGCGGGCGACAAGCTCCTTGCCGGTGCCGCTTTCGCCGGAGATAAGAACGGCGGTGCGGGTGTCCTTGAGCCGCGAGGCCACACGCAGCACTTCCTGAATCTTGGCAGAGGAGCCGACGATGCCATGTACCGCGGTCTCGGCATCCATACGCTGGCGCAGGAATTCGTTTTCCTCGACCAGCCGGACTTTCTCGGCCATGCGCCGCAAAAACAGCCGGAGTTCTTCAAGCGGAGAGAATGGCTTGGTGATGTAGTCGTAGGCGCCGAGCTTCATGGACTGCACCGCGGTCTCGATGGAGCCGTGTCCGGTCATGAGCGCGACTTCGGTGCGGGGCAGAAGTTTTTTTACCTTCTCCAGGAATTCGAGGCCTGACATGTGAGGCATGACCATGTCGCTGAGGATCATGTGAACGGGTTGCTCTTCGAGCAGGACCAGGGCGGACTCGCCGCTGTCGGCTTCGAGGCAGATGAAGCCCAGGGCCTCGCCCACGGTGACGCAGAGCTTGCGGATACTCTGCTCGTCGTCGACGATCAAGAGACGGACGCGAAGATCTTCCCGGTTCAGATCGGTTCTGCTCAGAGCGGTCTTGCCGAGAGGCGGCTTGTTCAGCGCGGCGCTCACCGGGCTTTCCCCATGGTTCTCTCGACGGCGGAGATGAGATCCTGCACGCGGAACGGCTTCTCCAGATAAAGAGCGCCGATCTTGCGCAAGGTGGTGACCGTTTCTTCGTTGGCGTAGTCGCCGGTAATGATGACGACTTTGTGGACCAGATCGGGGCGGTTGGCGGAAATCCAGGAATGCACCTGGGCGCCGTCGACGCCGCCGGGCGTGCGCATGTCGGAAACCACGCCCAGAAATTGGCCTTTTTCCAGCAGGCGCAGGGCCTCGGCGCCGGACTCGATGCATACGACGTCATAGCCGTTGCGCTCGAGAGTGGCGCTCACTAGAGCCATGATGGAAGGCTCGTCTTCGATGAGCAGAACCGGCAAGAGGACGGGTTGGATGGCGGGGGTGGTCATGGTTGATTTACTCCTGCGGCCACACCCAGAGAGGCAGTGTGGGGCGCTGCGGGAAAGCGGACGATGAAGGTGGCTCCCTGCCCATCGGCGTTGTTGTGGCAGAGGATTTCGCCTCCGTGCTCCTTCACGATGCCATAGCAGATGCTGAGGCCGAGGCCGGTTCCCTTGCCGACTTCCTTGGTGGTGAAGAAGGGATCGAAAATGCGATCGGGCCGGGAAATGCCGTAGCCGTTGTCGCAGAAAGAAACTTCGACGGCATCGCCGGCCTTGGTGGTCATGATCTCGATGCGGGCGGGGCGGCCGGCTTCGTGCACGGCGTCGTAGGCGTTGTTCAGGATGTTGAGAAAAACCTGCTGCAGTTGGTGGGCGTCGCCGATGACATCGGGCAGTTCCTCGTCGAGATGTTCAACAATGTCGACCCCGTGACTGTTGAAGTCGTACGAGCGCAACTGGATGGTGCGGCGCAGGATGAGGTTGATCTGCACGGCGTTGCGCTGGGGCGGCATCTGGCGGGCGAAGCTGAGCAGGTTCTGCACGATCTGTTTGGTGCGCTGCGCTTCCTGCAGGATGACGCGCAGGTCTTTCCGCGCGGTTTCTGGAAGTTCGGGATTCTCCAGTAGCAGGTCGGCAAAACCGAGAATCGCGGTCAAGGGATTATTTACTTCGTGGGCGACGCCGGAGACCAGTTGTCCCACCGCCGCCATTTTCTCGGCGTGAACGAGTTTGCCGCGCAGTTCGGCGGAGTCGGTGATGTCGGTCATGACCACCACGATGCTGTTGATGTTGTCCTGCTCGTCGCGCATGGGGCTGAGGTTGACCGAGAACTGACCGGCATTGCCGTTGCCGCGCATGATCTGCAGTTCCAGGTTGTCGACCTGTCCGCCGCGCAGAGTGGCCTGCAGCGCATCCGCCAGAGGACGGACGTAGCCGGGAGCCGCCAGCTCCAACAGGGGACGCCCCAGAAGTTCACGCTGCTCGAAGCCGGCTTCGTACCAGCGGCGGTTGGCGTAGCTGATGAGGCCGGCGGCGTCGGCAACCAGGATGAGGCTCTGCGTATTGCTGAGAATCTTGCCCGAGAAGTCGCGCTCCCGGTGCAGTTCCGATTGGTAGGTGTGGAGGCCGGTGACATCCAGCATCAAGCCGCGAATCTGCAGCAGGCGCCCCAGATTGTCGTACATGCCGAAGGCGTTGATGAGGACGTAGATCGGAGAACCGTTCTTGCGGCGAAGCGTGGCTTCAAAGTTGCGCAGATGGCCATCTTTTTCGAGGGCCTCGGCGTAGCGCTGGCGCTGCTCGGGAGAAAAATAGACCTGGGTCGGGATATCAACCTGCAAGAGTTCTTCGCGGCTGGAATAGCCCAGCATCGCCACCAGGGCATCGTTGACTTCGATAAAGCGGCCTTCAGGCGTGCTGAAGAACAGGCCTTCCTGGATGTTATCGAACAATTCGCGGTAACGGCGCTCGGCCTCGCGGCGGTCCGTGACATCCTTGAGCACGTGAATCGTTTGCAGATTTTCTCCGGAAGCGCCGTGCACGCGCGAGGTCGAAACCAGATAAGTGCGGTCCAGGGAGGGATGAACGAATTCGTCACTATCGTCGCCCATGGAGCGGCAAAAAGGGCAGGAATAAAGCGCGGCTTCACTGGTCAGAGCCAGCAGAGCGCGCATGTTGACGCCGATCAGCGCGCTGGGGGCAACCCCGATCATGGCCGCCAGAGAGCGGTTCACGCGCAGGACCTTGTCGGCCTCGTCGTGCACCACGATGGAGTCGGTGATCGCGTCAAAGATTTCCACCCAGTGGCGGTTGGCCTGTTCGATGCGAGTGAACAAGCGGGCATTTTCCAGAGCCATGGCGGCGTGGCCGGCAATGGCTTGGAGGAGGTCGCGGTCTTCCGCGGCGAGAGGGCGGGCGCGCCCGGAGAGGCAGAGCAAACCGGCGAGCTCACCGTTGGAGCCGGGAAGACGCACTACCACGCAATCGCTCCAGCCTAAACTCGAGGCTAGTTCCGGACCGAACAGTTCGCCAGCGGAGCCAGAGACGATAGCCTCCGCCCGTTTCGCGACCAACTCGGAAAAGGCCTGAACCAATCGCTGCTGCAGAGCGCGATCTTCGGCGCGGGCAGGGGTTGCGACTGCGTGGGCTGCGACGGTGCGATCCTGGCTGGGAGGATCTTGAGTGAGATGATCCTGGTTTGGATGATCTTGGTTTGGATAATCTTGGTTTGGATGATCTTGGTTTGGATAATCTTGGTTGGGGCGATCGTGGGTGGAGTGATCCGGGCTGGGGCGACGGGCAAGGCGAGTCTCCTCAGGCCGGCTCTCCGGCAGGCGAGGTTCGCTCGACGCGGCCGTGGGGCCAGTTGCCGGGAGCAGTGGGTGCAGCGCGAGCGTCTGGAATCGTCCATCCTGAAACAGAGCGACCGCACCCGCGCGGGCTCCAGCTAATTCGATGGCGCGCTCGACAAACTTGCGGGCGAAATCCGGCAGGCGCAACAGACCATCGATCTCGCGCGCCAGCCGCGTGAGCGCCTGGGAGCGCCGGCGGTGCTGCTCGGATTGGTGCAGATTGTGCGCGACTTCGAGAACCACCGAAACTTGAGCCGTCAGGGCGCGGGCGCGACGAATGTCCTGTTGGGAGATGCCGGTGTCGTCGAGACGATCGAGCACACCGAACATGCCGAGCACCGTTCCGTCGGCGCCCAATAGAGGAACCGCCAGCAACTGCCGGGCTTGGTATTCAGCGATAACCTCCAGATTCGCGCCCACCAGCTCTCTGACATCATCGGACCAGAAGACCTCTTTCGCCCGTAGGGCGCGCGTGGCGATGCCCTCCGGGTAAGCGGTATCCATGCGGCGCGACTCGCCCCGGATGACGGCGTGGCGAACGCGGAACTGCCCGTCTTCGAGCAGGGCGATGAAACAACGGCCAAAACCGAGAAAGTCGGCGGCGCGCACCACGAAAGCCTGTAGAAAATGTTCGAGATCGCCGCTGGAGCTAAGCTCGGAAGAGATCTCAAGTAATTGGTGGAGTTCGTGGGCCTGCGCTTGCGCGGTGGCACTGAGCTCGGCGTGAGCGAGGGCGACCGCGCCGAAGCCGGAGATGGCCGATACCAGCGACTTCTCCTCGGCGGTGAAGACTCCGTCGTGACGCGGATAGACGAGAATCGCCCCCTGAGTGCGCGCCGTGCGAAAGGGCGCGGCAATCAGCATTCCGGGGGAGACCAGGCTGCCGAGCGAGTGCTGATCGCCACTGATCGAGATGGTAAGAGACTCTCCGGCGGAAACGGCACGTTGCGCCAGATCGGCGGCGAAGCGAATGGTCTGGCGGTCATGCCCTGCCCGGAAGGAATTGGCAAGCTGGGGCGTTTCGGCGGATACGGCGCGCAATTCGAAGGGCCCCTCGCGGCGCAGGAGAACCGAGACCAGTCGCGTACGCAACAGCAGCCGGAGACGATCCGCCAGCGCCTCGAGGACTGCGGCCACATCTGGAGTCCCATGCAGGGCGTGGGCGACCTCGGTGAGGATTTCGGCCCGGCGGTGCTCCTCGCGCGAGGCTTCGCCGAGCCGGGTTGCTTCCAGCAAGCTGCCCAGTTGCCCGGCCAGAATGGTGGCCTTGGCGGCGAGGTCCTCATTAAAAAATGCTTCATCGGAATCATGCAAAAACGTCGCCGCGCCGATGACTTCATCGAAGACCACCAGAGGAGCAGCCATCAGGGAGCGGGCCTCAAACTGGCGCGCCGCAGGGAAGGTCGGGCTCGATTGCACCTGGTTGACGAAGATCGTCCGACGGTCCCGCACGGCCTCTGCCGTGACGGCGCTCTGTTGGGGGAGCAGGCGGAGGCCTACGAAACGCTCGGCCAGCTTTCCGTCGGCCTGTTCACCGACGAGTTCGTCGCCCGCGTGGCGCCGCCAGAAATAAACGCCGCTGACCTGGAAAAACTCGCGGGTGGCGCGGCAAAACAGGTGGATCAGCGAGGCGGCGTCGGCGCGTTGTGCGGCCTGGGCGGCGATCCGCAGAAGGAGTTTTTGAAAGGCATCGTCGGAGTTGGCTGGGGCGCGGACTTCCGGCGATGGCGCCTTCGCATTGCCTTCGGCCATCTTCAGAGCGCCACCACTCTCCGACACAGGATTTTAACGATTCTCACAAGTGATTGAATCTAATGGAAAACTATCCCGCCATCTCAATTTGAGTCAAGGGAAATAGGTGGGTGGGTGCCTAAGTGTGAAATGCCGAGAAAAACGGGGCGCTGGGATCTCAGTATGAGAATCCATGACGCGCATCAGCCGACCGTGAGACAGGGCTAATTCTGCATCATCGGACAGGAGAGCCCGGCGCGATCGCATTAAGTATTTATTTTTCAATCGTATCCCGATGGTTACCTTGGTTTTTTCAAAAGCCGACGCGTGGCCCCGGCGTTGCTCCGTTGGGGTCACCAGGATTATTGCCAAGGAGGACCTGTATCTTTGCGGAAGACGGGAGCGCTGTTGGCAGTAATGGCAATGACGGCTGGGCCGGGGGTAGCGGGGCTTCGAGCCCAAGAGGCGCAAAGCGAAATCGTGCGCCGGGCTAAGAGCAAAGTTCAGCCGGTGTATCCCGAACTGGCGCGGAAGATGAACATCACGGGCACGGTGAAGGTGGAGGTAGTGGTTGCGCCGAATGGCACGGTGAAGGATGCGAAGGTAGTGGGCGGACATCCGGTGCTGGCCAATGCCGCGCTGGATGCAGTCAAGAAGTGGCGCTTTGAGCCGGCGGCGATGGAGAGCTCGGGCGTCGTAGATTTCAAGTTCGAACCTCATCAATAGGGCAAGGGGCAGACAGGCGGCCGGGAGGAAACGGCATGACAATCGGCAAGAAGCTGTATGTGAACTTCGGAATCATCCTCAGCATGACGGTGGTGCTGTTCCTGGTAAACCTGCTGGCGGTGCAGCGGGAGCATGCCGCGAAGGCCGCGGCCACAGCCTCGCTCGAGTTGGCCGACGCCACCAACGAGGTGCGCTTCCAGATGATGCAGAACCGCCTCTATTTGAGCAACTACCTGCTGAGTGGAGACACCCGGGAAGTGGACCGGATGAATGAAGGCCTGCGCACGCTCAGTGAAAAACTGCAACAGGGCAAGTCGCTGGCCAACTCCGAGCAGGAGCGGTCGGCACTGGCCAAGGTGGAACAACTGGAACAAGCCTGGGGCAAGGAGTTCGCGCAGCCTCTGATCGACAAACGCAAGGACGTGGATTCGGGCAACGCGACCGTCGCCGAATTGCAGATTTACTACCTTCAGAAAGACGCTTCCTCATGGGTGAAGAATTCGACGGACGTGCTCGACGTGGCCGACGGGGAAAACCGCAAGCTGGTCGAAGCCCGGCGCAAATCGGATGAGACCGCCAGTGCGTGGACGATCCTGGCCGCTGTGGTAAGCACCCTGCTTGCTCTGGGACTGGGTGTGGTGGTTGCCTTTACCACCGCCAAGTCGATCACGGAACCGCTGACCAATCTGATGAAGGTTTCGCGGCAAATTGGCGACACGGGCGATCTGGAGCACAGTATCGACGTGAAGCGCGAGGACGAGATCGGAGAACTGGCGCGCACCTTCGCCAAGATGGTCAGCTATCTCAAAGAGATGGCGGGCGTCTCCGAATCGATTGCCGGCGGAGATCTCACGGTTGAGGTCAAGCCGCGCTCCCCGCACGATACGCTGGGCAACGCATTCGCGCGCATGGTGGAAGGCCTGGGCCGGCTGGTACGGAGCGTGCGCGACGCTTCGTCGCAGGTGGCCAGCGCATCCGGGCAGGTGGCCAACGCATCCGACGATTCGGCCAAGATCGGCCTCCAGGCTTCCTCGGCCATCGACGAGGTCACCAGCACCATGCACGAGATGAGCGTGAACGTGCAGAACATGGTGAAGAGCACGCAGGTGCAAGCTTCCAGCGTGAGCGAGACTTCGGCGTCCATCGACCAGATGGTGGCTTCCATCCAGCGCGTGGCCGATACGGCCAAGGTGCTGCTCGACATCTCGAACCGCTCGCGCGAAGAGGTTCACAGCGGCATTGCCACCATGGAAAAGGCCACCGACGGCTTGAACCGCATCAATGCGACCATCACCTCCTCGGGAGAAATCATCGGAGCTCTGGGACAGCGCGCCGACGACATTGGAAAGATCATCGAAGTCATCGACGATCTGGCGGAGCAGACCAACCTGCTGGCGTTGAACGCGGCCATCGAGGCGGCGCGCGCCGGCGAGCACGGCCTGGGCTTCGCGGTGGTGGCCGACGAAGTTCGCAAGCTGGCGGAAAAGTCGGCGCAATCGACCAAGGAAATCTCCGAACTGATTCAGAGCATTCAGAAGGAAGCGCGCAAGGCCGTGGAAAACATGGACCGCTCGACCGGGATCGTGAACGAAGGCCTGGATCTGGGCGGCGAACTGAACTCGGCGCTGCGCAAGATCTCGAACGTGGTCACCGAGGTGTACAAGTTCGCCCAGGAAATCGGCGCGGCCACCAACGAACAATCGCATGGCTCGTCGCAGATCGCCCGGGCCACTACCCGGCTGAACGAAATTACCCACGAAATCAACTCGGCGGTGGAGGAACAGGCTTCGGGAGCGCAGGCCGTGGTCAAAGCCATGGAGCGGATGCGCGAGCTGGTGCAGCAGTCCACCTCGGGCTCGACCGAGCTGGCGGCTTCGGCGGAGCAGATGTCGAAAATGTCGCGCGGCCTGCTCGACTTCATGGACCGCTTCACGCTGGACGACGCTTCGGCCTCGCGGCAGACCGCGGCCGACGAGAAATCGCAGCACGCCCGCCGGGCGGCGGCCGCCAGCCGCTACTAGAACAAACGATGAACCGCGAACTCCATATCGTGGGTTTCCAGGTCGGGCGCGAGACCTATGGCGTGCCCATCACCTCGCTGCACGAAATCGTCCGGGTGCCGGAGATCACCGCCGTCCCCGACGCGCCCGATTATCTCGAGGGCGTGATTAACCTTCGGGGCAAGATCGTCTCGGTGATGGACCTGCGCAAGCGCTTCGGCGATAAGGAGGCCAAGCTGAAAAAGCAGAACCGGATTCTGGTAGTAGAGCACTCCGGCAAGCTCGCCGGACTGATCGTGGACGCGGCGTGCGAGGTAATGAAGATTCCGAGCGAAGACGTCGAGGCTCCGCCCGCCGTATTCCAGGAAGGCGGATTGAACTGTGTCACGGGATTAGGCAAGGTGCGAGGCCGCCTGATCGTGTTGCTGGACATGAGCAAACTGTTGGCTCCGGCCAGCCTGCTACTGGAAAGCGGGAGCGCGGAAAGCAAGACTGCTAAGGCGGAAGCGCGCGGAGCCTCGGCGCGCTAAACTTCGGGGCGCTAAGCTTCGGCGCTGAGCGATGCCGATGGCCTGCCCGACCGACAGGGAGTGAAACACAGGCCCGTGGAACGAGAGAAAGCATGAGTACATTCGGAGCGGCGCGTGCTCCTATCTTGACGGAAGCGGAACTGCGGCTGTTGCAGGCGCTGGTGTATCAGGAGTGCGGCATGCACTTCGACGACCGCCGCACGCATTTCCTGCAGGACCGCCTGCTGCGGCGCCTGAAGGAATGCCGCGTCGATTCCTTCTACTCCTATTACCGGCTGCTGATCAGCCAAGAAGGGAGGGCGGAACTGGCCAAGCTGGTGGAGAACCTGACGGTCAACGAAACCAGCTTTTTTCGGCACAAGGCCCAGTTGGACCTGTTCCAGAAATACGTGCTGGAGGAGATGCTGAAACAAAAGCAGGCGCACCGGGAATATTCGATTCGGGTGTGGAGCGCGGGCTGCTCCACCGGACAGGAGGCCTACACGCTGGGCATGATGGCGGCCGACACGCTGGCCTACTACTACCTGCGCAATCCGCTACCGGTGGAGATGGCGCTGCCCAAGCCGCTCATCCCCCCGCCCTGGCGGGTGGAGATCCTGGCCAGCGACATCAGTTATTCGGTGCTCCGGACCGGGCAGGAAGGGATTTACAGCGAGCATCAGATGGCGGCCGTTGACTACACTTTCCGCCTCCGTTACTTCGATAAGGTCGGCGACCGCTATGCGGTCAAGAAAGCGCTCAAAGAGATGGTCCACTTCGACTTTCACAATCTGAAGACAGAATACCTGCCGCAGCGCAATGACGTGATCTTCTGCCGCAACGTGATGATGTACTTCGACGAAGCGGAGCAGAAGCGGCTGATCGAAAAGTTTTATCGCTGCCTGAATCCCGGCGGCTACCTGTTCGTGGGCCACGCGGAGAGCTTGCTGGGCTTGACAGAGAAGTTCCATATGGTGCACCGAAACAGCGGCACGGCTTACCAGCGGATCGAGGTGCGAGAGTGACGAATCCTCCCGATGAGCGTGGAACGGAACTGCGGGAGCTGTTTTTTGAGACCTCGCAGGAATTGCTGCAGGCGCTGAACGAGGAATCTCTGAAGCTGGAGAATCATCCCGGCGATGAGGAAATCGTGCGTTCGATCCGCCGGACGGTGCACACACTGAAGGGCGACTCGGCGGCTTGCGGGCTGCGCGAGTTGAGCGAACTGGCACACCACTTCGAGGATGCGCTTTCGCTGGAGAGCGCGGCTGGCCATGAAGCAGTGGCCGAAATCGCTCTTGCGGCCGCAGACGTTTTTGCGGAGATGCTCGCCGCCTACCATGGCGGCGGCCCGATGCCCGCCACGGAAGCTCTGCGGCAAAGAATCAACGAGCTGACCGCGGCCCCGGCGGCCAAAAAAGAGCGGCGCAAAAAAAAGCCCGCCGAGCCTGCCCCGCGATCAGGCAAAGACTGGACGGATGCGGAGAAGCGCGCCCTGGCCCGGGCGCAGGCTGCCGGCTTGGCACTGTACGACATCGTGGTGAAGATCGATCCCCACTGCACCATGCCGATCGCCGCGCGGCAGCTGATTCAGAACGCGATCAGCGGGATCGGACAAGTCCTGGTGGTGCGGCCGGACGCGAAATCGCCAGCCGCCTCCAAGCAAGTAGATTTCTTATTTGCCAGCTCACATTCGAACGAACAGATTGCCGCCAAGTGCCACATTCCGACCATCGCGGGCGAGATCAGCGTGACCCTGATCGAGGCCGCCTCGCCCGCCACGGCGCCCGCGAAAATCGCCGAGCAGTCGGCGGTACCCGTGCCCGAAGTGGCAACTTCGGCGGCTCCAGCTTCGACAGGTCTGGCTTCGACAGGTCTGGCTTCGGGAACCCCAGCTTCGGGAACCCCAGCCCCGGCGCCGGAACCTTTGCCTCAGACTCTGGTGGAAAACATCCTGCGCGTGGAAGCGGGGCGGATTGACAACGTGCTCAACCTGGTGGGCGAGCTCATCATCGGCAAGTCGATGCTGCAGCAGGCGCTCAGCGAGCTTGGCAAGCGCTATCCCAAGGAACCGTTGCGCGGCAGGTTCGCCGACGCCATGGCCCTCCAGTCCAGAGTGCTGAACGACCTGCAACGCTCGGTGATGAAGATTCGGATGGTGCCCGTGGACCAGTTGTTTCGGCGCTTCCCGCGCATCGTGCGCGATGTGGCGCGGCAGTGCGGCCGCGAGGTGGACCTGGAACTGTCCGGGAAAGAGACCGATCTCGATAAGGGCATTCTCGACGCCATCGCCGAGCCCCTGACGCATCTAGTGCGCAACGCGGTCAGTCACGGCATCGAATCGTCCGAAGAACGCCGCCGGCTGGGCAAACCGCCGCGGGGCAAGATCCGGCTGAATGCCTATCACCAGGGCAATCAGGTGGTAGTCGAGATCAGCGACGATGGCCGGGGCATCGATGCGCAGAGGATTCGCGCCAAAGCGACAGAGCTGGGCATGGTAACGGCGGAAGAAGCGGCGCGTTCAAGCGAAGCCGAAACGCTGGACCTCATCTTCCGCCCCGGATTCAGTACGGCGGAGGAGGTCACAGAAGTTTCCGGCCGCGGAGTCGGGATGGACGTGGTGCAAAGCGTGCTCCAGCGGCTGAAGGCGACGATTCAGGTGGAGACTCATGTGGGCCAGGGCACGACGTTCCGCTTGAAGTTGCCGCTCACGCTGGCCATCATCAAGGCCCTGATGTTCTGGGTGGAGCAGCGCTTGTATGCCATCCCGCTGAACGCGGTGAGCCAGATTGCCCGCGCCATGGAATCCGAAGTCCACCAGGTCGACAACTACGAAGTGCTGCAGTTGCGCAACCAGGTGCTCCCGCTGCTGCGCCTCGGACGTGCCTCCGCGCCCGATGCGGACCGGAAATCGCGTAAGCTGTTCGTCCTGGTGATTACCGTCGGCGAGAAGAAATACGGCCTGGTCGTCGACGCTTTGGAAGGGGAAGAAGAGCTGGTCATCAAAGCTTTGGACGATCAGACCTTCTCCACCGATCTGGTGAACGGCGCGTCGATTCTGGGCAACGGGCATGTCGTGCTGATCCTGAATCTGCTGGCGGTTGTGGAACACGCCGCGCGTACTCGTCCGGAAGCGGCCGGCCTGACCAATTACGGACTCTTGTTGAGCCCTGCCGACCGCGCCCGGCTGGCCCTGAGCGCCGCGGGAGGCAGGGCATGAAACCAGACATCAAAAAGTTACGCGTGCTGGTGGTGGATGATTCCGCCTTGATGCGTAAGCTGATCCCGCAGATGTTGGAGGCCGACCCGTCGATCGAGGTGGTGGGCACCGCGATGGACGGAACCTTCTGCCTGAAGAAAATCGAAGAGTTGCAACCCCACGTAGTCACGCTCGATCTGCAAATGCCGGGCATGAACGGCATCGATACTTTGAAAGAGATCATGCGCCGGCACCCGTTGCCGGTTATCGTCGTCAGCTCCCACAGCACCGAAGGCGCTTCGGTCACCTTCAAGGCGTTGGGGCTGGGCGCGTTCGATTTCGTGACCAAGCCGCAGGACGCCTCGGCGCACATGGCCGACACGGCGGCGGAGTTGATCGCCAAAATCAAGGCGGCCGCCGAGTGCAAGATTGTCCGCCCTGCAACTTTGCGGGGAGCGCCGGCGCCTCCGGAAAAGATCTCGTCCGGGAAGTCCGCACCCCCGCCGAGCAAATTGGTGGCGATCGGAATTTCCACCGGCGGGCCACAAGCCCTTGAGTTCTTGCTGGCGCAACTGCCCCCGGACTTTCCGGGAACGATCGTAGTCGTGCAACACATGCCCGAGGGCTTCACCGACATGTTTGCGCGCCGTCTGGACGAGTTGTGTTCGCTGCGCGTGAAGGAAGCCCAATCGGGTGACACGCTGCAGGCCGGGCGCGTGCTGATCTGTCCCGGAAGCCGGCACATAAAAGTGAAGCGCCTGACCATGGGAGACGTTGTGGTGCTCAATGAAGACGCACGAGTCAATGGCCACCGGCCCAGCGTGGACGTTTTGTTCCATAGCGTCGCCGAAGAATTCGGCTCCCAAGCCGTCGCCGCGCTGATGACCGGCATGGGCGATGACGGCGCGGAAGGTCTGGGAGCGGTGAAGAAAGCCGGCGGCATGACCATCGCGCAAAGCGAAGAGTCTTGTGTGGTCTTCGGCATGCCAAAGGCTGCCATCGAGCGCGGCTATGCCACGCGGGTGGTGGCTTTGGATGGGCTCTCGGCCACTTTGCAAGCCCTTTGTGTGCGCGCGGAAGGGCACGGAGAAACCGGCGGGGCCGGAAAAGCATTCCGCGCCGGGCGCTAAAACGATTTGCTGACCAGGTCCTATGGCCTGAGTCATCTGGCCGGCGAAAAACGTCGCCATGGAATTTGTTAGAGGAGGTTGTTATGGAGCAGTTCGCAGCAGTGAAACGCAGCAAGGACGGCCAGCCGGTTCGCTACTTGATCGTGGACGATTCCGTGTTCGCGCGCAAGAATCTGGCTCGCATGATCGAAACTTTTGGCGGTCAGGTGGCGGCCGAGGCCGGTGACGGGTTGACCGCCATCAGCGAGTTCGATCGCACCCATCCCGACATCGTGCTCATGGACATCACCATGCCGCAGATGGAAGGTATCGAGGCTGCCGAGAAGATCGTCCAGGCGCATCCCGAGGCCCGTGTCGTCATGGTGTCTTCGGTGGGCTACCAGGAAAACATTGTGGCCGCATTGCAGCGCGGGGCGCGCCATTTCGTGCAGAAGCCGGTGAAGCCGGAAGTGCTGTACGAGGTCATCAAATACGTGCTCGGAGAAGACGGAGCGGTGGCGAGCGCGGCCGGCGCGGGGGTCTAATCGCATGAAGATGGAGCTGATTCAGCCTTTCATCAACGCGGCCGACGCCGTGCTGTCGCAAGGCCTGCAGGGCACCACCAAAGTGGGCGACCTTTCGATGGAAGAGGACGCCTACCGCCGCAAGGGTGTGGCCGGCATGGTGACGCTCTCCGGCGACATCGAGGGCCGCATCATTCTGGATCTCGAGCCGCAAACCGCCGTGCGCGTGGCCAGTCACTATGCGGGCGCGGAATTGCCCGAATCCGACGCCCTGATCAAAGAAACTATCTTCGAACTGGCGAACCAGGTTGTCGGCAACGCCGTCTGCGCGCTCAACGACCAGGGGTTCCACTTCCGGGTGCATCCTCCGCTGCTGCTCACTTCTGAGGAAGGCGACAAGACCAGCGAAGACGTGGAGGCCCTGATGATCTGCTTTGAAACTTCCATGGGAAATGTGTTCATGAACGTCGCGCTGCGCCACAACAAGCGGCGCATGGCCGACCACGCGGCCGTGGGAGCGTAAGAACCAGTTCTCAGTTCTCAGTTCTCGGTTCTCAGTTCAACGCTGGAACCTGCATGATCGGTTCTCTACTCCAGTTGCTGTCCCTGGCAAGGTTGGTCTTGGCTTAGGAAAGTCGCTAGTTCGAGGAATAAGCCAACCTTTAATCGCTTCCACATGATTAGTCCATTCAAAGCAGCCCTCTGGATTGCGAAGTTCGTGGCAGCTCTTGCCCTACTCTTTGGCACGGGCTACGCCGTGTTTCTAGGCAGCGCACTGGGAATAAGCGTAGCTGCCGATCACTATCAAGCTCGTAAGCTGCATAAATACCAGCAACGCGTCGAGGAATGCGTCGCAAAATATAACCGCGACCACGCAGTTCCCAGCGAACCTCCGTTGCCAGCGGGGGCTACAGACTACGGTGTCCGCGAGGCTTGCGATGCTTCGGAAGCGAAATAGGCAATCTAGTGGCGGCCGAAATGTGCGCTGAAGGCGGTTACCTGAATTTGCGCCCTTTACGCTCAGGCAATCGAAATTTATCCAAAGGCTTTCGGGACCACTCAGTAATGAACGCTTTGTAGGCTGCACGAAGAGCACGAAACAAACGATTCATAAGAAACGCTCCCAATGTCAAAGCAAAGCCTTCGGGTTAACCTTTCTTTTCCGCTTCGCCCTTTTGTTTGCCGCTGCCTGTGCTTTCCACTTCTTGCGAGCATTCTCCAGCAGCGTCTGATACGAACGTGCGACTCCAGCAGGGACAGGTTTACCTTTAGGCTCATGGGCTAGGTCTTTGAAGAACCTAATTAGATCTTCGAGGGTTTTGTTTGTGAAGATTTGATCTGCCATTGCGTAGTTTCTCCTAAAAGATTTTATTAGGAACCAGCGCCAAGGGAAGGCGGGAATTATCTCACAGCGAGTCGTATAATGGGCGGGAAAATCACTCCAAGACTAAAACGCCCTGAGTAGGATCAGGCTGCTTTAGAACTATCGGGTTGTGCGGGAGCCGCGCAATCCAATGGTAGTACGGGAGTGTAGGGGCTGGCTGTGATCCCTCAAGACGTTGTACCGATCACAACGTGGCAATTTTGATTCCCGTTGGCTACCGGGCCGTGCAAAAGACGGCGCGATAAGTCCGCGCCTTGCAAATCGTTACAGCCGATTTGCACTTTCGCACCGCCCCGGCTACGGCTGATTTGTCAGTTCTCTGCGAAGGTACAACGTCCTGAAAGATCACAGCTGGCCCACTCTAACCCACTCCTCAATCCCCGAGGGTGCCCCGTCCAAGCTTTGCTTGGGCGGGGCTTTTCTGTCGCCCCAAGTCGAGAAACGAGTGCGTCATGCTGCGTCCGGAAATTCCAGAATTAGGATAAATATTCCTGCAATGTCCCCGGTCAATGTTCAGTGGTCACAGACACGCGGGCCCCTGCGAAATAGCATTTCGGAATGCCGTGGGGATTGAGGCGCTTTCAGGAAACCGGGCAAGTTCACTACATCACTTTCAGTTGCTACCGCCGGCGCCCGAATTTGAAACGAGAGGGGGCTTGCGCCACGTTCGCCGCCGCGCTTGAGCGGGTTCGCGGGGATTACGGGCTGTGCGTATACGGCTACGTCGTGATGCCGGAGCACGTTCATCTTCTGTTGAACGAGCCGGAGCGGAGCACGTTCGCGCAGGCGATCAAGTCGCTGAAGCAGGGAGTGGCGCGGCGTCTCGCTTTGCGCGCGGAGGATTCATTCTGGCAGGCTCGCTACTACGATTTCAACGTTTGGAGCGAACGGAAATTTGTGGAGAAGTTGCGGTACATTCATCGGAACCCCGTGAAGCGCGGGCTGGTTGAGCGGCCCGAGGATTGGACGTGGAGCAGCTTTCGCCACTATGCGAACGGCGAGGCTGGCGTGGTAGAGATTGAGTCGCAGTGGACTGCGCGGATACGCGAGCGAGCTGGGATTTTTCCCACGCTGAAGATGCGATCGTAAGCGGAAAAGCCCCGCCCAAGCGGAGCTTGGACGGGGCACCCTCGGGACCAGTGGCGCGGGTTGGGCTAGGCCAGCCCCCGTCTTTTAAGAGAACAGCGTTGTTGTGCTGGTTACTCCCGAGTCTTCCGCCGCGTCCGCGATGTTTCTCAGTTCTGGATACTTCTGGATCAGCGTCGGCGGAGCGAGCACGCGCTTGCCGCTCACCATGGCCTTCAATTCCAGTGCGTTCACGCCGGCTTTGCTCTCGAAGTGATTGTTGGTGATCACGAAAGTGGTTTGCGCCCGCTCGGCGACGCTCTCGATTCTTTCTTTCCAGCCCGCGAGTTCGCGCTCGTTGTAGAGATAGTTGTAGCGGTCGTTGCGACGGTCGGAGTCGGAACCTTGATCGGCAGAACTTTGATCGGCAAACCAGTGCTCGTAGTTGCGGCCATGCAGGCGAACGTAACCGACGGCCGAGGTCACGTGTTCGGTGGGGGCCAGCGATCGCCCGAGCACGGGCTGGTCGATGTTGCAGAAGCCGACTGCTTTCTCCGTAAAGGCAGCCAGCGTGGCGGCGTCGTTCCAACTGGAGTGGCGCACTTCGACTACGCGGGGATATTCGATGAACTGGCGTAGCAGGCGATCCAGATAATCGCGGTTGAGCGAAGTGTTTTTGAACGATACCGGAAACTGAATGAGGAGCGCGCCCAGGCGCCCTTCGCCGGCAATGGCGTCGAGGCCTTCGCGAGTGCGCACTTCGTCTTCGTCAGTGGGTCGGATGGTCGCGGCGGAAGTGGGCTCCATTACCGCGATGGGCGAGTGCGTGAAGGCGCGGTAGAGTTTCGCCGTGAAGAGGAAGCTCTTGTTCACGGCCGCTACTTTGCGGCACCAGAGCTTGCCCCACTCGGGCTTCAGAGGTCCGTAAAACGACGTGTTGATTTCGGTGGTGTCGAAGAAGCGCGCCAGATATTCCAACGGATGTTGCTTGCGGCGCCGCATGCCCGAAGGATAGAAAACGCCATCCCAGTCTTTATAAGACCAGCCGGCCGTGCCGACGCGGATATCATTCGAGTGGACCTCCCTCGGTAGAACCTGGGGCAAGCGGACTGGGGCCGAGGATTCCATGCGCGGAACCACAGACGGAGGGCAGGCGTAAGGTTAGCACAGGTTGCGAGTCGGCTTAGGGTGCTTGCGCTGCCCGTCATCCAGGATTCGAGCGATCTCAACTGGCATCCGGCTCCAGGTGCCCAACGCCGCTTTCTTGAACCCTTCCGGTGTTGCCGATCATCTGTGGAGAAATACTTTGACCGGAGACACGAATGACCGACCTGCGCTACCCCATCGGCAAGTTTACCTACGACGGCTCCCTCGCCGAAGATCAGAAGCAGAAATTTCTGGACGATATCGCCGGCGCCCCCACCAACCTGCGCGCCGCCGTGAAAGGACTGTCGGAGCGGCAACTGGACACGCCCTACCGTCCCGATGGCTGGACCGTACGCCAGGTCGCGCACCACGTCCCGGACAGCCATCTCAACGCATACGTGCGCTTCAAACTGGCCCTCACCGAAGACGAACCGACGATCAAGCCCTACGCCGAAGACCGCTGGGCGCGACTAGCTGATACGCAGGCCACTCCCGTGGAAGTCTCGCTGGCGTTGCTGGATTCTTTGCACGATCGGTGGGTGCGTCTTCTGCACTCACTTAATCCAGAAGACTGGAAGCGCACCTTCCATCATCCCGAGATGGGCGTGATGAATCTGGAAAAGACCCTCGCGCTGTACGCCTGGCACGGACGCCATCACGTGGCCCACATCACGTCGCTGCGGGAGAGAAGCGGCTGGTAGAAGGCTTCGGGCTTCGGCTGTCGAGCTTCGGCTGTTCTGCCCTCACAACCAAGATTTCCAACATCCGTATCGTTACTCGCGAAAGAACCCGCGAATCTAATGTAGCCTGAACCAGCGAAGCCCGAATCGCCGAAGCCCGAAGCCCGCTCCTACGTCATGCCCAGTTTCCACAGCAAGTAGCTGCTCGCTTCCCGCAATACCGCATATAGGCGCTGCACGACGCTGTGCGGACGCGAGTCGGGCCGGGGCGCGACATACACTGGGCTGATGCCCTCGTGCTCCAGCAACCTCTTGATGCGGAACACATGATAGGCGTCACTGACCGCCACGCAACTGTGCAGTCCGTTGGCGCGCATGATCACAGCCACCCGCACCGCCGATTGAGCCGTGTCTGAACCCTGGGTCTCGGCGATCAGATTGCGCTCGGGAATTCCGCGGCGCATCAAGTAATCGCGGCCCACGCCGCCTTCGCTGAAGCTGGGATCGGACGCAGCGCCGCCGGTAGTGATCACGACCGGAGCGATACCCCGATGGAAAAGATCGAATGCGTGATCGAGTCGCGCGCGCAACACGGGCGAGGGATGGCCGGCATATTCCGCCGCGCCGAACACGACGATGGCATCCGCCGGATGCGGCTCCTGCAGCGCCCCCTCACGCACAATGCGAACCCCGGTCAGCGCAAGGAACGAAGCCAACGAAGCCAACGCGGCCAGCGCCAGCGCCTCGATCCGCGGCAGCCAGCGGCGTCGCGGATGCCGGTGAACAGAATCGTCGCTCATCCTTTGGCAAAGAAGGTGGAAATCTCTTGGGCGGGAATCGCGCCTTCGCGGATGACTCGCCAGCGCGCCCCTTCGTCGGTCAGATCAATTATGGTGGAAGGGATGTCGCGCGGGGAAATTCCGCCGTCCACGATGATGCTGATCCGGCCATCGAGCTGGTCGCGCACTTGCTCGGCGCTGGTGCATTCCGAAGCCCCGCTCAGATTAGCCGATGTGGCCGTGATTGGAATTGCCGCCGCCACCACCACCGCCAGCGGAATCTTTGCGTTCGGCACGCGCAGGGCCACGTTTCCGGTATTGGCGGTCACTTTCAGGGGCAGACGCGACCCGGCTTTCACGATGATGGTGAGCGGTCCCGGCCAGTATTGCCGCGCCAACGCGTAAAACTCCTCGGACAGCGATTTGGCCAGTTCTTCCGCCTGATCCACGCTTTCGATGAGCAGCGACAGGGGTTTGTGACGCGAGCGGGTCTTAATGTCATACACGCGGTCAACCGCGCGCAGGTTGAAAGGATCGGCCGCCAGCCCATAGAACGTGTCCGTCGGCATGCCCAGCACTTCGCCCGCGCGAATCTGGTCGGCGGCGTACTTGATCAGTGAAGTCTCAGGGGTCTCACTACTGATTTTTAGGATTTCGGCGCGCACGGCGCTCCCTTCCTGCATGCTATCGCTCGGAGTATTTTGTCCGTGGAGCCTACCATAATACGGCAAAGAACGGCAACGCGGGTGGGGCGGCGTATCATGCAGTCACGATCTCCCAGTCACAATTTCACTCATGAAAAGAGTCTCAGCACCCGCTCCTAGCGTTCAGCACAGGCTCCGCCGCATCGAGGGACGCCACAACCCGCTGGTCAAGCAACTGCGTCAGGCATTCTCACGGGCGGAACTCACCGAAAGCGGGGACTGTGCCGTCGAGGGCTTGCGCATCCTGGAAGAGGCCATCCGCAGCGGCCTGCGCTTCAGCGCGGTGTTCTTTCGCGAATCGGCGCAAGACCGGGCCGAGCGTCTGCTCCCGCAGATTGGCGCCCAGGTCGAAATCTTGCTGCTACCTGACAAGTTATTCGACAGCCTCGTGCCCAGTGAATCCCCTCAGGGCGTGGCCGCGCTGGTGCGCCTCAAGAAATTCTCGCTCGACGATGTCATGGAACGGGTGCAGGTAGGTCCGATAGTCGTACTCGCCGGGCTGCAGGACCCGGGCAATCTGGGCACGATTCTGCGCTCGTCCGAGGCGTTTGGAAGCGCGGGCGTGGTGCTCGGCGAAGGCACGGTCAGCCCCTTCAACTCGAAAGTTGTTCGCGCCTCGGCAGGATCGGTGTTCCGCCTTCCCATCGTTCATGGACAGATTCATGGGCACGGAAAATCAGCGACAGGAGACCTCGAGGAGGTTTCAGAGAAGCTGCGAGGTCAAGGCGTGCGCCTGATCGCGACTTCCTCGCACCAGGGGACGGCCTTGGATCAAGCAGATTTGAAGGGCGCAGCGGCGATCTTCTTCGGCAACGAGGGGGCCGGCCTGCCGCGCGAACTGATGGCCAAGATGGATGAAGTCGTCGCCATTCCGCATACTCCGCAGGTGGAGTCTCTCAATGCGGGCGTCGCCGCGAGCATCGTACTGTACGAAGCGGCAAGGCAAAGACGGTGAACGATTTAACCACCGAGGCACGGAGAACCCTTTTATTATTCTCCGTGTGGGAGCCCGCCCTGAGCGAAGTCCAAGGGTGCCTCTTCAGTGAAATGAATTCTCATGGGACTCTTCCAACCCACCCCGAACGCCTCTAGCGCCACTGACCGCACGCGGCCGCTGGCGGATCGCATGCGTCCGCGCACGCTCGAAGAGTACGTCGGCCAGGAGCACCTGATCGGTCCCGGCAAGCCCTTGCGCGCGCAGATCGAACGCGACGATACCGGATCGCTCATCTTCTGGGGACCGCCGGGCACGGGCAAGACCACGCTGGCGCAGATCATCGCCCGCATGACCAAGGCGGAGTTTATTGAATTCTCCGCCGTGCTGGTCGGGATCAAAGAGATCAAGCAGGTCATGGCCGATGCCGAGCGCGCGCGCCAATATGGCACGCGCACCATCGTCTTCATCGACGAGATTCACCGCTTTAACAAGGCCCAGCAGGATGCCTTCCTGCCCCACGTGGAAAAAGGAAACATCCGCCTGATCGGCGCCACCACCGAGAATCCTTCCTTCGAGATCAACTCCGCATTGCTCTCGCGCTGCCGCGTCTATGTATTGCAGCCGCTGACCGAAGACCAGATCGTGCAGCTGCTAAAGCGAGCCCTGACAGACGAAGAGCGCGGCCTTGGCGCAATGAAGTTGCGCGCATCCGGCGATGTCCTCAAGAGAATTGCCAGCTATACCAGCGGCGACGCGCGCAGCGCCTACAACGTGCTGGAAGTGGCGGCCGGATTGGCGCAGCAGGCCGGAGATCAGAGGGCGGAAATCACGGACGAGATCGTTCGCAACGCGCTGCAGAAGCGCACCCTACTCTACGACAAGGCCGGCGAAGAACATTACAACCTGATCTCAGCCCTGCACAAGTCCGTGCGCAACAGCGATCCCGACGCCGCCCTCTACTGGCTAGGCCGCATGATTGAAGCGGGCGAAGATCCGCTCTACATCGCGCGCCGCGTCGTGCGCATGGCGATCGAAGATATCGGCCTGGCCGATCCCAACGCGCTTTCGCTCTGCATGGCCGCGCGCGATGCCGTGGATTTTATCGGCATGCCGGAGGGCAACCTCGCCCTTGCGCAAGCCGTCGTTTACCTCTCGGCCGCGCCCAAGTCGAATGCGCTTTACACCGCATACTCCGCCGTGCGGCAGGATATCGAACAAACCGCCGCCGAACCCGTGCCGCTGCATCTGCGCAACGCGCCCACCGGACTCATGAAGGGATTGGGCTATGGTAAGGATTATCAATACGCGCACGATGTCGAAGGCAAAGTCGCGAACATGCAATGCCTGCCGGACAATTTGCGGGACCGAGTCTACTACCGGCCCACAAATGAGGGCATCGAGAAGCGCATCCGCGAGCGCATGGAAGAGATCAAGCGCCTGCGCCCGCAGAAGAGCCCTCAGAAAAGCCCGCAAGGTTCAACTTAGCCCTTCCGCGGTTCATCGGAATCGCGCCCGGTGCGCTTTCAGAATGCAGCAGTCCATCACCACGAACATGCCCGCCCGGCGCGCCTTCTCGGCAGCCTTTTCGTGGATCACGCCTTCCTGCATCCAGATCGCCGGAACTTTTAACTGAATGGCCTGATCCACGACTTCTGACACAAACTCCGGCCGCCGGAAAATGTTCACGATGTCGATCTTCTCCGGCGCCTCGAGCAACGAAGCATACGCCTTCTCGCCCAGACAGGATTTGATATGCGGATTCACTGGAATGATGCGGTATCCCTGGCTCTGCATGTAGGCCGCGACGCCGTGGCTGGCACGCAGCGGATCGTCGGAGAGTCCGACCACCGCGATGGTTTTCGCGCGGCGCAATATTTCAGTAACCGGATCGGCTTGCGGGGAAGGAGCCATTTTAATTGTCATCCTGAGCAAGCGTTCTTTGCGCAGCGAAGGATCTAGGCGGGCCGCGCGGAGCTGCCTGCCCTGAACAAGCGAAGCGCGCCGAAGGATCGCGTTCTGTGCGACGCATTATCGCGCATTTGGCTCGCTTCCTCTATTTCTTGTTCGCCGAGTCCAGCTTCTGCTTGTACATCTTCAGAGCCAGCTTACGGACGGTTTCGGAGATTTCCTTGTTGGCGGAGATATTCTTCAAATCCTGTGTGAGCAGGTGTTTCATCAACCCTAGTCCAAGATCGAGCGGCGTGCGTGGGTTCGCCACCAGGTTCCGCACCACGATGTAATTCTTCATGAAGCGGCGTTTCAGTGGAATGTGCCGCAGCACCGCTTCCAGCACATTCTTCTGTAGAGCAAACTTTTCGACTTCCCCGTCGGAAAGCTTGGGTGCATCGAGCACCGCCAACGCCACCACCTTTGTACCGTCGCGAATCAGAATGGACCGCTCTTCCTTATTGCCCTTCATCGCCAACTGGATGCGCCCTTTCACGTCAAGGCGGTTGATCTTCTGCACTGCGTTGTCACGCTGAGCTCCGCCCTGGGGCGAGATCCCGCTAGCGGCGGGCCTGGAACGCGCCACAGCCGCGGAGGCCGGGCTGCCAGACCCTGTCCCAGCCTCCTCTCCGCTGCCGCCGATCTCTGCCATCTCTTTCATTTGCGACACTGGGAAATAGTCGGATCCCAGCAGCTCCACGATGCCGCCGATTGGTTGGAACGGCTTATTCTGGTCCGCGGCAATCTCCGTCGCGTGCTCGGCAAGATAAGCGGAAACGGCTTCGTCAGGCACTTCCGCTTCGTCGCTCGCGACCGACGCCGGTTCTTCAACCGCTTCGCCGGCCGTCGCACGAATTGCTTCCTCCACTGGTGGCCCGATGCCTGCAACAGGAATTGGTGGTGGCTGCGTCTTGCCCGCGCTTAGCAGTTCGGCGACAGCGGATGCTTCGTTGGCCTTCAAGTATGGATTCGATCGGAGCGAATCCAGAACCCGCGCCGAAGTCCGCGCGCGCGGACTTTGCAGCATGGCCTGGATCGATTCCCCCGATGCGGAGACGGCGAACTTCGCCAACGCACTGTCGGGAACCGACGGATTCTCCAGCAGCGCAGGCAGCAGCCTGGGACGAAGAGTCTCCGGCGCAACCAGGTAATCGAGCACTTCGCGAGGAGTCTTCGGATCGGAGGCCGCGGCCAGCGAAGCCTTCTCGTCCCAGCCTGCCAAAGTCATGCGGGCGAGGTCGCCAAAAATCTTATTGTGTTTGGCGAGATAAACCAGGATCTCAATGCTTTCGTCGGGCGGGACTTGCAGCGCCCCCTTTGCCGCAAACTGCATCATGTTCGACGGCAGCTTGGAGGCACGAATTAGGTCGATCTGGCGCGGCATGAGTTCATCTCTTGGAACTACGAGACCGGGCCTGCTTCGCCCTGGCTTCGAGTTCTTGCACCGCAAGTTCCAACTCTCGAATCAGGCGGTTCGGCTTGCGCCGCAGAAACTCCTCCAATAAAGCCCGATAGTACCAAAGAGTTCCCTCGCGCCCACCATGGAACCGGGACCACACCGATTCTCCAACTTCCCGGTAGTCGGAAAGAATGGACCGCACATTGTGCAGTTTGTCCGCGGCGGAAACCAGCCTCGTTTCCCCATCGGCGCTTTTCAGATGCCGGATATAAGTTTCTTTGCGTTCCCGCCACGGCGGTTTGGGATCCGCGTCGGAGTCCGTGCAGCCGTCCACAATCTTCGCCACACGGCTCCCGAACCGCCGCCGGATTTCTTTCGACATCGGCGCCCCGCCGCAGTCTTCGACCACATCGTGCAGCAGCGCTCCGATCGCCAGATCTTCGTCCCCGCCGAACTCCAGCGCCAGCGACGCAACCCCCATTAAGTGCGCGATATAAGGAATGGTCGAGGCCTTACGCGCCTGCCCGGCATGCTTTTCGGCCGCAAAAACAAATGCGCGCAGAAACTGCGGACCAAGTTTCACCGACTTCCGCTTCGCCGCCGATCCTTTTGCCCGTTTCGCGCTCATTATTGTTTCTCCGCGCGCCGCGCCAGCAAATACGCCCGAATGAAGGGCTGCAAGTCGCCGTCAATCACGCGATCCACGTCGCCCACCTCGGTCTTCGTGCGGTGATCCTTGATCATGCGGTAGGGCTGCAGCACGTAGGAACGAATCTGCGACCCGAAGTCGTTGTCGAGTTTTGAGTCTTCGATTTTCTTCGTGGCCGCGCGCTTTTTCTCCATCTCGAATTCGTAGAGCTTGGAGCGCAGCATGCTCATGGCCCGCTCGCGATTCTTATGCTGCGAGCGCTCATTCTGGCAACTGGACACCAACCCGGTGGCAAGGTGCGTAATGCGCACCGCCGAATCTGTCGTATTGACGTGTTGCCCGCCCTTGCCGCTCGAGCGGTAGGTGTCGGTGCGAATGTCTTCCGGCTTGATGACCACTTCAATGCTATCGTCAATTTCCGGGGAAACATAAACGCTGGCAAACGACGTATGCCGCCGCTTGGCTTGATCGAACGGCGAAATTCGCACCAGCCGGTGCACTCCGATTTCGCCGCTCAGCAGCCCAAAGGCATACTCGCCGTTCACCGCGAAGGTGGCCGATTTCAGTCCCGCTTCTTCGCCGGCCTGGTAGTCGTAGAGAACGGTCTCGAATCTCTGCCGCTCCGCCCACCGCAGATACATGCGCAGCAGCATGTCGGCCCAGTCCTGCGATTCCGTGCCGCCCGCACCCGGATGAATGGTGACGATCGCATTGAGTGCGTCGTTTGCGCCGGAAAGCAGCGTCTCGGTCTCGATCTTGTCGACCAGGTCGCGCAGCGCGTCGAGCTCGCGCCGCAGTTCAGCATCGACGCTTTCGCCTTCTTTCGCCAGCTCGAAGTAGGCGGCAATATCGTCGCCGCGGCGACCCAGATCGGCGTCAGTAGCCAGCAAGTGCTCCAGGCGCTTCTTCTCGCGCATCACCTGCTGGGAGCGTTGCGGGTTTGACCACAGATTCGGTTCGGCGGACTGCTTCTCGATTTCGGCTAATTGCGGACGGAGCTTCGCCGCGTCAAAGATACTCCCGGAGCTCGCGCACCTTCTTGCTCAGTGACCCGTATTCCTGCTCGAACTCTTGATTCATGAGGATGCCGCCGCTTTCATACCCGCTTTCATACGAAGTGCGAAGCGCGTGAGCAGCGCCCCAGCTGAAATTATCGCACACAGATAACCGAACCAGTCGCCGTGGCGCGTGTAGAACGTGGTTACGGAGGTGAGGGCATAGGGGGCAACCAGCGCGCCACGCTCTTTGCGGGGAAGCCGCGCCACGGTTCGGCCGTAAGGATCGATCGAAGCCGTCACTCCGGTGTTGGTGGCGCTCAAGAGCCAGCGGTGGTTCTCGATGGCGCGCATGCGCGTCTGATTCAAGTGCTGCGCGTAGGCGCCACTGTCACCATACCAGCCGTCGTTCGATAGATTCACCAAAACTTGCGCACCCTGGTCCGCAAACTGCCGTACTTCGTCGGGAAACACGGACTCGTAGCAGATAAAAATTCCGAGCCGCGTGTTTCCGGCCTCCAGCGGCGCTCGCGACGCTCCCGCCTCAAACTCTCCCACCTCCTTGGTCAAGCCTCCGGCAAATGCAAACAGCCGGGGGAACGGCAAGTATTCTCCGAAAGGCACAAGATGCACTTTGTCGTATCGCGCGGTCCAATCTCCGGAAGGACTGATCAGCGCGGCTGAATTGAACACCTCGGAAGCCGATCTGCCGCTCTGCATGGCCGGAGCGCTACCGATGGCGCCCGTCACCACCCAGCTCTGCGCTGCGCGAGCCATCCGGCTCACCGGCTCGCGAAATAGCGGATCGCTCGCAAAAAAAGGCGCAGGGGATTCAGGCCATACGATCAAATCGACCTTGCCCGGCTTCGAGTCGGGCGGAGCGGACAAGTCGGCAGCCGCAGCCTTCACGCTGAGATCGGCCAGTTCGCGCAGCGTGCGCTCGAAAGCATCGCGCGTCCAGGTTGCGTCCACCGGAACGTTCTCCTGCACCAGCAACGCGGCGCGATCCGCCGGCAGCGCGGGCGGATCGACCAGCCGGCCAGCCTGCAGCACGGCCGCCGCCGCCAACGAGGCGATCAGCAAGGTGCTGCGCTTTTTTCGGTGCACCAGGAAAGCCGCGGCTACCGCGACATTCACCAGCACGATCTCGAACGACACTCCGTAAACGCCGGTCCAGGTGGTGATGCGGCTGAGGGATATGTTGTCCACCTGCGCGGTGCCCAGCAGGTCCCAGGGGAAACCGGTGATGCGCGTCCGCGCCAACTCCACCGCGACCCACAGAAATGGCGCGGCCAACAGAGCGCGGCGGTTGTCGCTGCCCGGACCAACCGACAAGCTCAAAAGCAAACCGAACAGGCCGTGATAAAGCCCCAGATAAAGACAGAAGAGAAAGAGCGCCAGCAGGGCCACCGGCGCGCTCAGGCCGCCGTGTTCGTGCATGGTGTTATAAATCCAGTAACACGTGCCCGCATACCAGAGGATTCCGGAAATGTACGCCAGCAGAAAAGCCTGCCCGGGCTTCGCAGCCTGAAGGTTGACGGAGCCGTCGATCTCCAGCGCCCCCGCCGGCCGCGCCCGCAACAGGGCCACGATCAGCGGAGCAAACGCCACCCACGACAGGACGTACAGCCCGGCAAGAGGAAAAATGAGTACCTGCAGGAGCGATGACAGAACTACCAACAACCAGGCGCTGAAATGAATTTGCCGCACGGGGAAGGATAACAAAACACGCTTGTCATTCCGAGCGGGCTTCCCGCGAGAGCTCGCCCTGAACGGGGCAAAGGGAATCCGCTTTCCCGCTTGTCATTCCGAGCGGGCTTCCCGCGAGGAATCTGCTTTCCTTGCAGTCGCTACAGAACTCCGCACGAACTCGACAATCTCTGGCGTCACATAGGGCGGCGGCGCGATCCGGAATATCGGCCGCTCGCCCACCGGCTTCAGCGAAACGCCTTGCCAGGCCGATCCCACAGCTTTCGAATCATCGTGAAGAATCACTGCGTCCGCCCGGTCCATAAATTCCCGCGCCGAACTCTTGAAGTCTTCCGTGCTAGGATCGAGCACCGTCAGGTATAAGTCCGGCCGCATAAACTTCAACACGCTGTTCGATTCCACTATTACATGCTGCGACCGTTCGAGCCGCTGGCGCAAGGCCGGCATGGCTTCAGCCAGCCTGCCCTGCTCCGTGCGCACCCACAACGCTCGCACCGCGCCGGCTGCCAGAAAGCGTGACGTGTCCGACTCTCTCCCGCGATCTTTCTCCTCTGAAATCGCCCAGGCGTGATCGGCAGTCGCGCAATCGCACGGCACTCCGATGGCGGAGCAAACTCCATGTCCATATTGCGTAATCTTCACGGCAGTCCAATCGTACTCGCGCAAGGCGGAGATCAGCCCGGCAACCACGCTGGTCTTCCCCACGCTTCGCGAATGCCCGCCAATCACCACAATCGCCACCCTACCTCTTTTTCCCCAGGCGCGCCAGCGCCGCCAACTGCTTCAGATACTGCCGCACCGGCTGCGCCGGAGTTCCCCAGAATGCCACGCCCTTGCCGCGCAGAACTTTGTTCGGCAGCACACCGCCTTGCCCGCCCAGCATCACTCCTTCTTCGATGCGCGCATGTTCGCCAATGCCGACCTGTCCTCCGAGCACCACGTCGTTCTCGATCACAATGCTGCCGGAAAGTCCGGCCTGCGCCGCGATCACCACATTCTCCCCGAGCCGGCAATTGTGGCCGATGTGGACCAGGTTGTCGATCTTCGTTCCCCGCCCGATGCGCGTTTCGTCGAGCGCCCCGCGGTCGATGGTTGTGTTAGCTCCAATCTCCACATCATCTTCGATCGCCAACTGGCCAACCTGGGGGAATTTCTCGTAGCGCCCGCTCTTTGCGTCGCGCACATATCCGAAGCCGTCGCTTCCCAGAACCGCGCCCGCATGCACAATCACGCGCTCGCCCAACGTTGTCCCCGCATAAATCGTGACATGCGAATAAATTTCGCAATTCCGCCCAATCTTCACTCCGCGTCCAATCGCGCAACCGGCCCCAATCCGCGTGCCCTCGCCGATTTCGGCATCCTCCGCTATCACCCCGTACTCCTCCACCACCACATCTCGCGCCAGACGAGCTGAAGGATGTACCACGGCGGTCGCGTGTACGCCAGCGTCGCGGCCCTCGCAATTCCCATCTTGTAGAAAGCGCGCCGCCCGCGCGAAGGCTAGCTTGGGATGATGGCTGATCAGCAGCGGTTTACCGGACGCAGCCGCCGCGAACTCCCCCGCGATCACTGCGCCCGCCCGAGACTGCATCGCCTGCGAAAGATATTTTTCCTCTTCGACAAACACCAGATCGTGCTGCGCAGCCGATGCGATGCTTGCGACGCTGCTGACCTCGATACTTCCATCCCCTTCGAGACGGGCTCCAACTGCCTCGGCAATCTGTCGCAGTGAGCGCTTCATGGCTCTCACTCTATAGCAGAGCACGGACGTGACGAAAGTGCTGGTCTAACAGCACGCTGTCCTCCGCCAGCCGTTAACCTACAATGACTCTATGGAACGGAAAATCTTCTGGATCACCTTCACGGTGCTCGGCCTGCTAGCGGATTTTCTGCTGCCGATTTGGTGGGGCCTGGCCGCGACCGTTCCCATTCTCTTCATCGCCTGGTGGGTCGCCTACCGCAGCGATTGGTTCTGACCTCAGCAACTCTTTAGGATGGAGGGTTCTGGCTCATTGTGAAACTGCCGGGGATCGTGTCGTTGCATCCGTCGCCACCGGTCAGCGTCCAACTACCGATGATTGAGGTGCCGGTGAGCGTAGTCCCGGTCTCAGTTCCGGTCACCGTTCCGTCGAGGGTAAGGGTGTTGCCGCCCGACTGCACAACGTAATTGAAAGTGCCCGTCACTGCGTTGGTGGTTGTATTGACGGTCAAGATCATTGTCCCGCTCACTGTTCCTCCAGAAAGTGGGAAACAGGACTCCACGTTAGCATTAAGAAATTGAAAGTATGAGACGCTTAGCGACCCATTGCTGCCCACCGTGAACTGCGTGTTAAAGCTGAACCCCGGGCCGTCGCCCCCGAGCATCTGGGCTTGCCAGGTCCCGCCCGCAGCCGCCTGCACCGCCGTGGTGCTGCTGCTACAACCGTTGAGCATGAGCGCGACCAGCAGCAGGATTGCGACTTCTTTCATGAATTTTCCTTGCGCTTGGAATGTGCTCCAAGACTTCTAGATGCAAGATTACAGAGATGCGGGCGGGCCGGTCAATGGATGTAAAGCGGAACACGATTTTCCATTGTGCGCCTGCTCCATCCTTTCGCGCTTTCTGGGGCGGTGTTTCGAAACGCCGGCACTAGAGTCCCGCCTCGATGCGGGAGCGGGGATCGAGGTAGTCGCGCAGGGCGTCGCCGATGAAGTTGAACGACAGCACGGCGAGCATCACGGCCAGCGCGGGAAAGAGCACGAGGTGCGGCGCGTCGAACAGGTGGGCACGGCCATCGTTGAGCATGGTGCCCCAACTGGCCGTGGGCGGAGGAACGCCAAGCCCGAGAAAGCTCATCGTAGCTTCGGCGAGGATTGCTCCAGCCATGCCGATGGCGGCCTGCACAATCACCGGCTGAATGATGTTGGGCAGAATGTGGCGGACGACGATGCGCACGTCGCTGGCGCCGAGGGCGCGGGCGGCTTCGACGAACTCGCGCTCGCGGGCGGCGAGGACTTGTCCTCGAACCAGACGAGCATAGCCGACCCACCCGCCGAGCGAGAGCGCGAGAATGAGATTGAAGACGCCGGGACCGCGGAAGGCGACGAAGGCAATGGCAAGAAGGATTCCCGGGAACGAGAGGAACGCGTTCATCAGGACGACGTTGACGAAGCGATCGATGCCTCCGCCGTAGTAGCCGGCGATGGAGCCGATGATGAGGCCGAGTGTGAGCGAGGCAAGCACCACGCAGCTTCCCACCAGCATGGAGATGCGCGCGCCGTAGACGATGCGCGAGAGGATGTCGCGGCCAAGTTCGTCGGTGCCGAACCAGTGAGCGTGGGATGGAAGACCAAGACGCGCGGGAAGGTTGATGAATGCGGGATCTTGCGGCGCGATCCAGGGAGCGAACAGGGCGAAGATCACGAAGATAATGACCAACCCAACGCCGGTAGCAGCCAGCGGGTTGTGGCGGGCGTTTCCGGTGACGCGGCGACGTAACGAGATGGCTGTGGTGGACAAGTTGGCTTGTGGAATTCTATCCGTTAATAATTGTGCGCGACATTGATTCGGGCGAATGCTGGGGCTATGAAACTTTTGGTTCTCTCGATAGCCCCCTCCCCCCTGGGGTCTATTGGAATCATCGAGTAGGGTACTAAATCACTAGACACACATGCCTAAATGGTTTAACCTCGCTGATTCAACGACTTGGACTAGAATCCGAGCGCGGCAGAGGTGTGCGACATGGAGCTACTCAAAGAGATCGGCGCTTTTCTGTGGGCTGTGCTTAACGGTTGGGCTGGCTACTGTACCGGAGGTATCATCGTGGCCGTTGTAGCCTTTTGGCATACGTTCCGAAAAAAACCGATTGGTCGCCGGTTTGGTATCGTGTTGGCTGTGGGGTTCTTGTGTATGGCGGTATTTAGGGCGTGGCAGGAACAATACCACAAGGCTAATGTGACGGTTTCTGCCGCGCAGTATGCACCAAAACTCAAGCCGGAGATAATGGAGATTTACACTACACCAGTCACAGAACCAGATACGTTGGCAGTCGTTCTAGTTGCTCGCATAGGCAACAGTGGTTCTCCTAGTGCTGTGAGCCGAATTTGGGTAAGCGCCGACGTACACGGCGAGAAGTATGAATCCGTCATAGTGTTTCCTCCAGAGCGATATGTCGTTCACTGCCCCGGAAAACCATCCCGCACTTTTTACAAGGAGGACTTGCTGACAGCAAAGGTTGTTGTTATCCCGATTCCAACCGGGGCAATAATTCCAGGTTTCATTGTGGTGGAATTTCACGGCGTAAGCCAAGCGATGTTTGCAGACCCCGGCACCACATTGCAGATGAAAATTGAGGATGCGGCGGGGGCAATCTCAGTTGAAACTGTGCCGATGTCAACAGCGATGCGTGGCGAAAAGGGATCAGTTGGAGAACTCCCATTTGGCATGAAACAATTAGAACAACCATGAAACCAGAATACAGAGAAGGGCCGGAAGTCACGGAGAAGTTCGAGGAAGCCATGAAGCTCCTATTCCGCACTCCCAAGCCCGAGGTTGAGAAGAAGCAACCGAAAGCTGCTACTTCGCGCAAGTCGAAAAACTCCGACAAGGACTAGGCTTGCGTCGCTTGCCCCGTCCCTGTCGTGGACGGGTGTAGCGCGTCGGCGTCCTTCCCGGTCAGTTCGGCATAGGTAAGACGCTTGCCGCCGATCTGAGACATTGCTAGAGCGAAGCGCTGTGCATCGGTCAGGCCGTTGCGATTGTTGTAACGGAACACTTGTTCGTCAACGTAGCGGAACAAATGAAAAGGCTCGACAGCAACGTAAGTACCGCGAAGGCCGCGCTTGAGCAGCGACCAGAAATTCTCAAGGCCGTTCGTGTGGACACGCCCCTTGACGTATTGCTCAGAGTGGTTAATCACGTCATGGATGAAGCGCCATTGCATTCCCTGTTCATAGGCTACGGCGTCATCCGTATAGACTTTCGTTCCATACTTCACATTCTTGAGAATCTGATTTTGCAAAGTCTCGCGCTTTACATCCGGTACAACGGTAGCGCGGACCTCTCGCAGGTTCCGGTCAAGGATGCCCTGCACGACGGTTTTCCCGCCGTGGATTCCGCCCTTGTGAACGAGTTTCAGTTTGCGGTCCTTGTGCATGTTCTTCGTGAGTCCGCCGACGAAAGTTTCGTCCGCTTCGACCTCGCTGTCAGGTCCGCCCATCTTCGTCGTGTTGCTAAACGAGCCGCGATGCAGGGCTTTGCGGATGCGCTGATTCATAAACCATGCCGTGCGCTGAGTAACTCCAATGGCCTTCCCAAGTTCATAACTGCTGATTCCATTCTTGCAGCTAACCAGCATCCAAACGGCAATCATCCATTTATCGAGACCGATAGCCGAGTCCTCGAAAACTGTCTTGACCTTGACGGTGAACTGCTTCTTGCAGTCGTAGCAGTACCAGATTTTCCGCGTCTTGATGAACGAGTGCTTAAAGCCGTTGCAACGCGGACAGAACACTTTCCCATCCGGCCAGCGCAACGAAACGGCATACTCGAAGGCCCGGTCAGGATCGGAGAAGTAGATGATTGCTTCTTGGAGGGTTTTGGGAGTCTTGAGCGCCATGCACAAATACTATACTAAGGGCACATATGTGCCAAGTGATTTATTACCGTTAGCAGGAAATTCCCCGCAAAATCCGGACGTCAAAAGACTTAGAGTCAAAATCCGGAGAACAAAGGACTTACGTACGGCTTGCTTTCAGCCGCCCGTACCGCCTCCGCCTTGACCATAATGGGCTAATTCAAAATCGATCGCAAGGTTAGATGTCACAACGGAGCTGTGGAAAGAATCGGCTTCACTTCACCGCTGAGTCACGGTGCAGTCCGCCACAGCTCGTCTTTCGCACAGAACGCGAAGGGTGCCGAACCGGCCTTGAGATCGCTCACAAATTGTGCTTTCATAAGGAATGCCGGGACCGCATCTTCGGTCGGCATGCGCGCCGTAACCCTGCGCCTTCAGCCTGCATTCTGAGGAGAAAAATCATGAGTAAAGTCTCGTATATTCCCAAGGATTACAACTCCATCACTCCCTACCTAATCATCAAGGGCGCTGCCCAAGCCATCGAGTACTACAAGAAGGTTTTCGGAGCGACGGAAACCGTTCGCATGAACGGTCCGGACGGCAAGGTCGGTCACGCCGAGTTGAAGATCGGTAACTCACGCATCATGCTGGCCGACGAAAATCCCAGCATGGGGCAGGGGCATAGCAGCGCGGCCACCATGGGCGGGAGTCCCGTGAGCCTGTATGTATACCTTCCCGACGTCGATCAAGTGGTCGAGCTCGCGGTTGCCGAGGGCGCCAAAATCCTGAAGCCCGTTCAGGATCAGTTTTATGGAGACCGCTCGGGCTTCATTCAAGATCCGTTCGGACATTTTTGGGGCATTGCCACGCATGTAGAGGATGTGTCGCCCGAGGACATGAAAGAACGGATGAAGAAGCTAGCGCCAGCAGCCTAGTTTGATTTGCCTCGCCTCTAGCATTTCTCGATTTGCCTACACCGCCCTCACCACACTTCCAGTTTGACCTCACAATAACGATTGATGAGCTCAAAGTCTGTGCGATCTGTGGTGATCAATCGAGCGCCGTGGGAGCGGACGGTGAGAGCGATGAGAACGTCGAAATGCAGGTCGCGCAATTTGGCCGGCGCGAAGCCGTGATCGGCACGCATGCGGGCCAGTATTTCACCCGATTCCAGCCAGTTTTTTTCCGTCGGAGTCAGGATTGGGTGACTTCTCGCCAAAGCCCTTAGAAACTCGCGATCTGAAGGCTTTGCCGCGCCCCGCCATAACTCCGCCAAAACTACGGAAGATGTCCGGATAACACCGATGAGGGATTGGATCCTCTCTCGATGACGTAGTGTCCGGAGATCGTCAATGATGACGGACGAGTCGAAAACGACGATCAATCAATGTATCCTTCGAACGTGGCCTTGCCTTCATACTTCTTCATCAACTTCTTGAAGCGCTTGAGCGCGACGATCTCGCGCAGGGCGATGTGCACGGCGTCTGTGCGGGATTTCGCGCCGAGGACTTTCACGGCTTCGTCGGCCAGTTGAGTGTCCAAGCGGATTGATGTCATGGTTACGGCCATTGCACTCTTCCTCGCTTATTGTATATACAGGATAGGATAATGGTATATACACGTCAAGCGCTAAATGTGCAGTGCTTTTGGTGGGGCAGGCTGGTTTGAAGGCTCCGATTTCTGACGTTAGTGGCGCCGGGACCATAAGAAGAGAAAAAGAGCGTGTAAGAAAATCGAATTCACCACAGAGGCACAGAGAAAATCAAGATCTTGCCGAGTGGCCGGTAGCAGGTGGATCGCATTCTCGACCCGAAACGCGACATCACGCTGTCGAGTTTGCAGCGGGCTGCGGCTTTGCTGGGGCGGCGGGTGGCGATTGAGTTGGTCTGATGGCGCCGCCGCCCACCCTTCGCAAAGAACGCGAAGGATCGGGCACCCGGCCTGGCTGAATCTCCACGGCTCCTAAGAGGTGTTACGTTGGGCACCAGTGTCAAGTCCGGGGAATGTCTTCCCGCAATGGTCAAGAAGACGAAATACGAACCCGAGCAGGGGCCAAACCACGGTAACTTTCGCGCCCTCGTCCGCTGACGTAAAAATGAGGTAGAGGGAATGCCATGAAGAAACTCGTGTTCGGGGCATTCCTATTGGCGGCCATCGCAGTTTGGGCACAGGCCACAGCGAACTGCCCGGTGGATGGGGTCCCGTCCCGTCTCGTTAACAAAGTTAACCAAGGGCTAACGGCAACCTGTACATATGAGCATCAGTACTGGGATGCCCAGAGCAATAGCTGGAAGATGCACAGCTTCACACAAGTGTGCGATGGCACCACGTAATGTTCACACACCAAGTCATCGAAGAAACCAGCAACCGTCACCTTGGAGAATTAGAGTTCGCCCGCGAGATTCAGAAGGATGAATGCATTGAGCACGACGCGGCCGTCTACCGAGTTCGTTGGATGGG
Organism: Acidobacteriaceae bacterium; assembly: GCA_003131585.1. Classification (GTDB taxonomy): domain Bacteria; phylum Acidobacteriota; class Terriglobia; order Terriglobales; family Acidobacteriaceae; genus Sulfotelmatobacter. Next base: position 43,543 of record PKVW01000052.1, on the reverse strand, counting down.
GATAGTAGGGGCTGCCGTCGACCGCCGTCGAGTGCTTCGCGTGTATGAAACCAACGACACCTGTTTCGTGGCTCGGGTGGAATAAGAGCACCGAGGCCGCCCGCGTCGGGAAGTGAACCTTGGCGAAAAAGGAAGAGCCGCGAAAGGAGACTATCAAATGAAAAAGTTAGGAATCGCATTGCTCATCCTTTCCACTGTGATGCCCATGCTTCACTCGCACGGGTCACTGTTCGAATTCCTCGCTAATATGACTTCGCCGCTGGCCCTTCTATTGTGGATACCGGGCGTAATTCTGTGTGTTCGGAAAAAGAAGGCGACGACCGCGCAAGCAGGAGGTCAATGATGGCGGACGAGAAGAAGAACCAACCAGCAGAACTGGATAAAGCCGAGGAAGCAGTCACGCAGGCGGGTGGACGTTTGGTTGAAGCCTTACCTCTCGAGAACGGACTGCTAGAGGTTTCGTTCGTGATACCCAGAGGCGGAAGCGACCACGGTCCTTATACCTGCATCTGGGACCCACACGAGTCACCAACACTGCTGTACAACGCCGTCCTTCTGAAAAAACCGAGAGTCGTTGTCGTTGAGATGAACAATCGCGCCGGGAAGTGATGCGCTACAATCCACGTCATGGGTTTCATCACCACGAAAGTGAAGGCTGACGGCAGATTTTTCATGGCGTCAATCGACCAAGGCGTCGACGGCAAGGACTTTCGCGACCCGCATCCGCCGCTGGACAATTCAAAGTTCTATTGGGGTCACCTGCTTGAGGGTTCGGCGGTTCATCAGTCGCCGTGGGTCGAGTACGGTGCGAGGGAGTCCGCCGTTTTCAAGGGCGACGAATTGGAAGAACTGCCGGGTGAGTTTCGCTTGGTGATAGTCCCGTAAGAAAGCGCGCCGGGCCGCGCCAGCAGTGAAAAAGTTTTACCAAGAGTTTCACCAAACGGTCCAAATACCGCCTAACGTGGCCTAACGGTTCCTGCCTGTTTTCATCGAGATAATGCGGGAGTGGCGGAGTCAATTGCGATTGAGAATCTTCCGTCCTAGGCTTACTGCCTGATCCTCGGGTTCGCCACCGAATACAGCACATCCGTCAGAAAATTCACGGCGACGTATGTCGAGCGCAATCCCCACGCAGCAACCAGCAGGTCCCTCCACTACGCATTGCGATTGGAGGAGCCAATCGCAATGCTCCGGTCGGGATGACAGATTTTGAGGTGCGATTGATAAAACTAACTGCAATGTTTCGTTTCGGATGACAGATTTTAGGAGGGTGATTGATGGAACCAATCAACTGACGAGTGGAGGCGAGTGCTTGTCCGGTTAGAACATATGACGCGTGAACCGTTCGGCCGCTAAGTCCTCCCATGTGGGATTTCGGCGCTCGATCAGCCAGACTTTCTTCGTTCTGCTCCAGCGCTTGAGTTGCTTCTCGCGGTCGATTGCTTTGCTCACGTCGTCGAACGATTCGTAGTAGACCAGGCGATGGCAGCGGTACTTCTTGCTAAAACCTTCCGTTAAATCGTTCTTGTGTTCGTAAACTCGGCGGCTTAGGTCGTTCGTCATGCCGATGTAGAGGGCGCGCGATTTGCTGGCGATGATGTAGACGCTATAGCAGTGGGCTTTCATGGCGGATGCGAAAAGCAGGTCCTTCCACTACGCACTGCGATTGGAGGAACCAATCGCAATGCTCCGGTCGGGATGACAGATTTTATTCTTGTCGGATGACAGGTTTTGTTTTTGCGATTGGTAGGGCTGATCGCAATGGTGCGCTCGGAGGACAGATTTCAGTTTGTTATTCAAACATCAAGGAGATTGCAAAACACTGTCATCCCGACCGAGTCAGTTGATCTGCGAAGCAGTCAACTGGCGAGTGGAGGGACCTGCTTGTCTGGCTGGTACCTGTGACGGGTAAACCATTCCGCCGCGAGGTCTTCCCATGTGGGATTTCGGCGCTCGATCAGCCATACCTTCTTTGTTTTGTTCCAGCGGTTGAGTTGCTTCTCGCGGTCGATTGCTTTGTTCACGTCGTCGAAGGATTCGTAGTAGACCAGGCGATGGCAGCGGTACTGCTTGCTAAAACCTTCCGTTAAATCGTTCTTGTGTTCGTAAACTCGGCGGCTTAGGTCGTTCGTCATGCCGATGTAGAGGACACGCGATTTGCTGGCGATGATGTAGACGCTGTAGCAGTGGGATTTCATGGCGGATGCGAAAAGCAGGTCCCTCCACTCCGCATTGCGATTGGAGGAACCAATCGCAATGCTCCGGTCGGGATGACAGATTTGTTTCGGGATTGATAACCCCAATCGCAATGCTCCGGTCGGGATGACAGATTTATTTTGGGACGATAATTCCAATCCCAATGCTACGCTCGGCCTGGCGGACTGCTCGATGTATCCGAAAAACATTCTGCGTAGCCGTGACCGTTTTGGGATCGCGATGAACGGAGCCGATCACTGTCTTATCCTAGGGTTCGCCACCGAGTACAGCACGTCGGTCAGAAAATTCACGGCGACATACGTCAATCCAATTGCCAGGATGCAGCCTTGGACCAGATAGTAGTCGCGATTCGAGATGGCTTGGATGGTGAGGCGGCCGATGCCGGGCCAGGAGAAGATCGTCTCGGTCACGATTGCGCCTGCGAGCAACGCGCCGAATTGCAGGCCGAGGACGGTGATGATGGGGATCATGGCGTTGCGCAGGGCGTGGCGGTAGACTACGGTGCGCTCGGGAAGGCCTTTGGCGCGGGCGGTGCGGATGTAGTCCTGGCTGAGCTCTTCGAGCATCGACGTGCGGACCATGCGGGTGAGGATGGCGGCGAGCGCTCCGCCCATGGTGACGGCGGGAAGAATGATATTGGCGAAGGAGCCGGCGCCGGAGACGGGGAGCCATCCGAGTTTTATTGCGAAGAGAAGAATCAGGATGGGGCCGAGCGCGAAGTTGGGGAACGAGAGGCCGAAGAGGCTGACGACCGAGAGCAGGCGGTCGTCCCAGCGATTGCGGCGCTGGGCGGAGCGCACGCCGGCGGGGATGGACAGGATGATGGCGACGAACAGCGATGCCAGCGTGAGTTGCAGCGTGTAGGGATAGCGCTGGGTGAGCAGGCGCGTCACGCTTTGGTTGTAGCGGAACGAGGGGCCGAGGTCGCCGTGGAGAACGCCTCTCCAGTAGTGAATGTACTGCTCGCCGAGCGGCGCGTCGAGTCCGTAGGCGTGGCGGGTGGCCGCGATGTCGGCGGGCGGCGTGCCTTCGCCGAGCATCTGCTGGATGGGGTCCCCGGGGACGAGGTGGATTAGCAGGAAGACGAGCGAGACGACCAGCCAGATTACTGGGAGGGTATAGAGGACGCGTTGGAAAAGCAGGCGCATGAATTCAGTTGCCGGTGCAGAAACAGCAGGTCCCTCCACTCCGCCTCTCATTCCCTTCGGGAATGAAAGGCTCCGGTCGGGATGACAATTTCTAGAAACGACAATTCCCAACAGGGTACAGCAACCGTGAAAACGCTCTGAACAAAAGCACATCGAGCTTCGCTCGAATGGACAGACGAGAGCCCGCCCTGAGCGAAGTCGAAGGGGCGGCTGTCCCCACACAGTACAGCATCCCAAGCGCTCAGTCTCCGGTGTGCTTCGCGCTCTCCGCTTTGCCCTCGATGTTTTCTAGCTTTTCGATCTTCACCTTGGCGATGCGGTGAGCTTCCATCTCTTCGACCGTGTAGCGGTGGCCTTCGTATTCGAAGGATTCGCCGATGTGCGGGATCTGTTGCAGGCGGGCCAGCACGAATCCGGCGAGAGTTTCGAACCCGGCGTCGCGGGGCAGGAGCAAGCCGTGCTGGGTCTCGAGGTCGAGGATATTCACCGCGCCTTCGAGCACCAAAACAGACTCGTCGGCGAAGGCCGAGTGCGGCGGGGAGAGATCGAATTCATCTTCGATGTCGCCGACAAGCTGCTCCAGAATGTCCTCCACGGTGATGACGCCCGCCGTCGAGCCGAACTCGTCGACCACGACGGCGAGGTGACGGCGGCGCTGTTTGAATTCGGCCAGCAGTTCGGCCAGGACTTTGGTTTCCGGAACCACCAGGACGTCGTGCATGATCTGGCCGATATGGGTACGGGCGATGCGCGAAGCTACGGGCTGGCCAAGATTGACGAGCCGAAGCCGCACCCAGCGGACGAGCTCTTTATAGTAAAGGACGCCCACGATGTGCTCGGGGCCGCGTTGTGGGTCGTAGACGGGGATGCGGGAGTGCCTGCCTTCGATCACGCGGTTCAAGGCGTCGTCGAGCGTGAGATCGGAGGGCAGAGAAAAGATATCGGGGCGGGCGACCATGATCTCGCGGACGGTGATGCTGTCGAGTTCGATGGCGTTGTGGATCATCTCTTCCTGCGACTCGGGAATCTGGCCGAACTGGCGGCTGGCGGTGACGATGAGCTTGAGTTCGTCGGGCGAATGGACGGCGCCGCCACGGCGGGCGGCGGGCGCGCCGAAAAGCCGCAACACCAGGCCGCCGGACCGGCGCATGACAAAAAGCGCGGGACGGGTAAGCGTAAGGAACGCTTCCATGGGAGCGGCCACGGCCAGGGCGATCTGCTCGGCGCGCTGCAGGGCCAGGGTTTTCGGCACAAGTTCACCCAGCAGCACGTGCAGGTAAGTGATCAGACTGAAAGCGATCACCATGGCGATGCCGTGAGCATAAACCGCCGCGTGCGGCACTTCGTGCACGAAGCGAAGAGATTCGACGAGGCGTGCCACCATGGGTTCGCCGATCCAGCCCAAGGTGAGACTGACGATCGTGATCCCGAGTTGAACGCCGTTGACGACTTCGTCGAGATGCTGATGGAGGCGCTGGACGAGGCGTGCGCCCGTGCGGCCGGAATCGATGAGCTGCTGAATGCGGGTGTCGCGAATGCTGACCAGGGAGAATTCCGCAGCCGCAAAAAACGCATTGGCTGCCACCAGGAGAAGGATCAGGAGCACGCGGAGCAGCACAAAGGCGATCATTTAGGAGTAATTCCGATGGGTAATTCTAGCATTGCACAGGGGCTGGCATCTGGTGGTGAAACTGGAAGGAGCAGTCCGCTCTCCGAGCCGGACTTCGTGAAGGAATTATCATCCGGCGGACGGGTTGGGAAAATTCGATTCTTTCGGGCTATCTTTTTCCCATGAGGACGGTCTAACTGGCGGGCAGCAAGGATTTAGGCTGCCGCAGGTCATTCTGGGTCGACTCGAAATCTGCGGAACAAAGGCAACTCAGGCTTCGTACAAGAGGAATGAGAGCGCGGGACGGCTCTATTTCAGCCGGCAGTTCGGCAAGCATTTCCAGCATGCACTTAGGAGGGGGTTGTGAACGGAAACGGCAATCATAAGAAAAAGCGTCGCAGACTGTTTATCTATGGCGGTATCGTGCTGGTGATCGTTCTGCTGATCGCTGGGGGAGTGATCGCAGCGACTCGCGGCAGCACCAAGATTGATCCCTCGAAGCTGGCGAAGGTGGAAAAGGGCGACTTGGCCAAGAGCGTGGTGGCGACCGGCAAGGTGACGCCCATCACCAAGGTCGAGGTGAAGTCCAAGGCCAGCGGCATCGTGAAGAAGCTGCTGGTGGATTACGGCGACAACGTCAAGAAAGGGCAGTTGCTGGCGCAACTCGACAAGGTCGAGATTGAGGCGCAGGTGGCGCAGTCGCGTGCGGCCATGGACGCGGCCGAGGCCAATCTGACGAGTTCGCAGGCCGACTACGAGCGTTCCAAAGTGGACGCGGAAGGCCCGGACGTGCCCCTGCTGAAGCGCGCCTATGACCGGGCCGTGGGCATGGCGAAGGACGGCGTGGTTTCCGCCTCGGCGCTCGACGATGCCGAGAAGAACTACGAGATGTCATTGAATAAACAGAACGTATCCAAGGCGCAAGTGACGGTGCTGAAGGCGAAGATCGCGCAGTCCCGGGCGCAGGTCGCGCAAGATCAAGCCAACCTAAAGCAACTGGACGAGCAGCTCAGCTATACCGATATTATTTCTCCGATCGATGGCATTGTGCTCTCGCGCGACGTGGAAATGGGCGACGCGGTGAGCTCGATCCTCGTGCTGGGCTCCTCGGCCACGCTGGTGATGACGCTGGGCGATACCAGCGAAGTCTATGTGAAAGGCAAGGTGGACGAGAGCGATATCGGCAAGGTCTATCTGGGCCAGCCGGCGCGCATCAAGGTGGAATCGTTTAAGGACAAGACCTTCACCGGCAAGGTCACCAAGATTTCGCCGATGGGCGTGGAGAAGGATAACGTCACCACGTTCGAAGTGCGGGTTTCGATCCAGAATCCGGGCGGCGAGTTGAAGGCTGAGATGACCGCCAACGCGGAAATCATCCTCGAAGAACACAAGAACGTGCTGCAGATTCCGGAAGGCGCGATCCTTTACGACAAGGACAAGAAAGCCTCGGTGGAGATCCCCGATCCGAAGGGTAAGGAAGGCAAGAACAAGGTCGCGGTCAACATCGGAATCTCAAACGGCGCGAAGACGGAAGTACTCAGCGGGTTGAAGGAAGGCGATCAGGTGGTGCTGCAGTAAGAGCGGGCTTCGGGCTGCGGCTGACGGGCTTCGACTTTAAGAGCGGGCTTCGGGTTCGGCTGACGGGCTTCGACTTTATGAGTTCTGGCGGGTGCCCGGTGGCCGAAGCCCGAAAGCTGAAGCCCGAGGGCTGGCTTTATGACTCTTCTCGAAATCCTGCGCCAGGCTTTGGCCACATTCCGCGCCCACAAGATGCGGACTTTCCTCACGATGTTTGGAATTGTGTGGGGCATCGCGTCGGTGATCCTGCTGGTGGGGCTGGGCCGCGGGTTCAGTGTCGACCAGAAGAAACACATGCAGACCCTGGGCAAAGACCTGGTCATCGCGTGGGGTGGCCGCACCAGTTCGCAGGTCGGGGGACGGGCGGCGGGACGCGAAATCCAACTGAATGTGGATGACGCACGGCTGATCCACGAGGAGTGCTACTCGGTGAGGAATGTGAGCCCCGAACTGCGGCGCACCATACCCGAGGTGAGCCAGTTTAACTCGGCCAATCGAGGTGTGGTGGGAGTGTGGCCGTCGTATCAGGATTTTCGCTCTCTGAACCTGAGCGAAGGCCGGTTGATCACGGAAGAAGACGAGCACGACGCCCGGCGTGTGGTGGTGCTGGGATTCGCGGCAAACCGCCAACTGTTTCCCGGCGAGCCTTCGATTGGCGCCGCCCTGCTGATTAAGGGCATGCCTTACACCGCGATTGGCGTGCTGGCGGAAAAGAAGCAGAATTCCAATTACGACGGTCCGGATAACGACTACCTGTTTGCGCCGTATGCGGCGGTAGCTCGAGATTTTCCGCCGCCGGAAAAGAAAGGCGCCGGCATTACTCGAGGCTGGCTCGATGACATCGTTTTCGAGGTGGCCGATCCCGAGGAACACGACGCGGCGGTCTTGCAGGTGCGGAAGGCGCTGGGCCGGGTGCACCATTTCGATCCTCTCGACAAAGATGCGGTGTTCATTTGGGACACGATGGAAGGCGCCAAGCTGCTGGATAAAATCTTCGGCGTGGTTACCATCTTCTTTGGGTGTGTCGCCATCGTAACGCTCTGCCTGGGCGGGATCGGTGTGATGAATATCATGCTGGTTTCGGTGACGGAGCGCACCCGCGAGATTGGCACGCGGAAAGCCCTGGGCGCGACCAAACGCAATATCTTGCGGCAGTTCTTTGCCGAGTCGGCCATGCTGACGGTGGTCAGCGGAATTCTCGGCCTTGGCTTCGGTGTGGGAATGTGCATGGCGATGGGCGCGCTGCCACTGCCGGATTTCGTTCCTCATCCGATAGTTTCTCCGATCTCGATTATCGCTTCGATTCTGACACTTTCTTTAATCACCGTGACCGCAGGCATGTATCCTGCCCAGCGCGCCGCGGAAATGACGCCTGTGGAGTCCCTACGACATGAATAACCAACGCATCCCCCGCATTCCGGTTTCCATTCCGGCCCGATCCGCATTCCTGGCGATCGCGCTGGCCGTGCTGCTGGCTTCCACGTTTGCGGCCGCTTCCACACCGCAAGGAACATTCGAGAAAACCTTGCAGGTTAGCGGGCCAGTGAATCTGGAAGTACAAACCCACTCCGGCGACATCCTGGTGCGTAGCGGCCCGGCGGGATCCGTCTCCATTCGCGGCAAGATCTATGTGGGGGATCACTGGCTGTTCGGAAACCGGCATGCCGACGTATCCGACATTGAACAGCATCCTCCCATTCGACAAGACGGCAACAGCATTCACATCGATTACGTGAACGCTCGCGACATCTCGGTGGACTACGAAATCACCGTGCCCGCCGACACAACCATTCGCTCGCACACCGGATCGGGAGATCAGACCATTGAAGACATTCATGGCAATGCCGACCTGCAGAGCGGATCTGGAGACATGAAGCTCTCGCGGCTTACGGGAGAGATTCGCCTGCAGACCGGCTCGGGCGATGTGCGGGCGCGAGAGATCTCAGGTCCGGTGCGCGGAGGCGCGGGCAGCGGCGACATCGAGGTGGAAGAAACCGGATCGGGTGATATCGATCTGCACACCGGTTCCGGCAACATTACGGCTCGCGGCATTCGAGGGGCGTTTCGCGCCGATGCGGGCAGTGGCGACATCACCGCCGAGGGCACGCAGACGGGCGCGTGGGAGATCCGCACGGGATCGGGCAATGTGCACGTCCGGTTACCCGCGAATGCCGCTTTCGACGCAAATATTTCCACCAGTTCGGGCACGCTAAGCGTGGATGCGCCGATCACGATGACGGTGTAGGGGCGGGTGCAGGAGACGCGCAAGTCGATCATGGGCAAAGTGCGCGGCGGGGGGCCGTTGCTCACCCTGCGTACAGCATCGGGCGACATTCACATCGAATAAGAGCACAGTGGCCAGTGGTCAGTGGCTAGCACTTGATTTTACTGGCTACATGCCACTGATGCCACTGATCACTGGCCACTTGGCACTGCTTCTCGAACCATGTTTCTGAAGGAACTCATTTTGCAGGGCTGGCAGGCGCTCATGCGCGATCGCATGCGCTCGCTGCTCACCATGCTGGGCATCGTGTGGGGATTGGCCTCGGTGGTGCTGCTGCTGGCCTACGGCCAGGGTCTGGGCGGCAGCGTGCTGCACGCTTTCCTCAACATGGGCAATGACGTCATCGTTCTTTGGCCGGGACAGACGAGCATGCAGGCCGGTGGCCAGCGCGCGGGCAAGAAGGTCAATTACGAATATGAGGACGTGGAAGCGATTCGCGACGAAGTGCCGATCGTCCGCGCGGTGAGCGCCGAGATTGACCGGGATTTTGGATTCAAACTGGGCACTCGGGTCGTGACCCTCCAGGTGCGCGGCGTCGAAATGCCCTACGGGCAGATGCGCAAGCTCAATCTCGAAGACGGCCGTTATTTCGAAGAAGGAGATTTTTCCGACCATCGCCGGGTGGTGATTCTGGGCTACGATGCGGCGAAGAAAGTCTTTCAAGGCGCGCCCGCGGTTGGTGAGCACGTCAGCATTGGGGGACTTGATTTTGAGGTCATTGGTACGCTGCGCAACAAAATTCAGGACGCCAATTATAACGGCCCGGACAACAACAATGGCTTCATTCCGTTCGGGCTGATGCGGGATCTGAAGAACCTGAAAGATCCCGACGAGATCATCTTTGAGCCGACGGCCGCGGAACTGAACAAGAAGGCCCTGGCTGCGGTACGGGAAGTCATTGGGCGGCGGCATCACTTCGATCCCAAAGACGACAAGGCCACGCCCGCGTGGGACACCATCGAAGACCGGGCCATGGTCAACGCTTTTTCGCTCGGACTGCAGGCGGTTCTGGGACTAATCGGCGTCATCACCCTGGCGGTGGGCGGAATTGGCGTGATGAACATCATGCTGGTGTCCGTTACGGAGCGAACGCGGGAGATCGGCCTGCGGAAGGCGATCGGGGCGCGCCCGCGGCACATCTTGGTGCAGTTCCTGCTGGAAGCGCTGGTCCTCACTTTCGTGGGCGGAGCTGTGGGAATGGCGGTGGCCGTGATCCTTACCTGGATCATCCCGCCCATGCCGCTGTATGACGAGTTCTATAAGACCGCCAACCACGAGGGCGCGATCTTCCTGCACGCTTCGATGAGCGTGATGATGGTCTCGTTCGTCATTCTTTCCGTGGTGGGAGTATGCTCAGGATTCTATCCGGCGCTGAAAGCGTCGCGCATGAGCCCGATTGAAGCCCTGCGATACGAGTGACGGCGCATTTTATTACCTCCGTGCCTTGACGCCGCGGTTACCAGCAATTACTTTCGAGTTTCTGGGAGCATTGCGTCTTCCATCCGAAAGGAAACCTTGGCGCACCGTCCGATCATCACGCTAACCACCGATTTCGGCAGCAACGACCATTTTGTAGGCGTCATGAAGGGCGTCATCCTGGATATCGTGCCGGAAGCGCAAGTCATCGATATCTGCCACTCCGTGCAGGCCTTCGACGTGCTGGATGGCGCGCTCACCATTTCGCAGGCCTATTCCTACTTCCCTACCCGGACGATACACATGGTGATCGTGGATCCCGGCGTGGGTACGGCGCGGCGGCCGATCGTAGCCTCCTGTGACAAATATCATTTCGTTGCGCCCGACAACGGAGTGCTTTCGCTGGTCTACGCGCGCGAACCGCGGATGCATGTGCGGCACATCACTTCCGAGCATTATTTTCTGCAGCCGGTGAGCAATACGTTCCATGCGCGCGACATTTTTTCTCCCGTGGCCGCCTACCTGGCCAAAGAGGTCGACTCGCTGAAGTTTGGGGAAGAGGTTGAAGACTACGTGCGTTTTTCGGCGCCGAAGCCAAAAGCCGTCGATGAAAACCGCCTGCGCGGGGTCGTGCTGAAAGTCGACCGGTTCGGGAACCTCATCACCAACATCACTCCGCAGGACGCTCCCCTGCTCTTGGGAGCCGAAACCAAGGCATTCAAGATCGTCATTGGCACCCGCGAGATTACCGAAGTCCACAATGCCTACGCCGAGGGCGCTCCAGGAGAGGTTTTCGGCATTCTCGGAAGTATGGGTTTCCTGGAGATTGCCGCAAACCGCGGAGCCGCGGCCCAGTTGACTGGAGCCGGCAAGGGAAGCGACGTGACCATCGTCCTCGGCGAGGCTGCGGCCGCGGGCAAGGGAGCGTAGGGCGCTCTTACAGGCTTTTTGGCTTGGGGTGGGCGTAGCGCTCCATCTCGGCCGTCCATTTAAGAAAGCGCCAGAGACTGGTGCGCTCCCGCCAAAGAAATTCCCAAAATTCAAGAAAACCGATCTGCGTCATCTTGACGCCGCAGTAGGTCTCAATGCGCCACAGCAGGTAGGGGCTCCGCCACGGAGCCAGACGATGGCCTTTGGTGGCATTCCAGAGAAAGCGGAGCGGATAGCGCATGGAAGCATGATAACCACAGGGAGAGGACTTCGGCTACGTTTTGGGAGGATTCATCTGCACCAAGATAACCGGCGTCCCCATGTTAGAATCCTGTCTCCGCCAGGAACTTCTTTCCATGTCCGACGCAGACTCCCGAAAAAAAGCCGAAGACCACTACTATGCCGCGCTCGATTTGATGGCGGATGGAAAGTTGGAAGAGGCGGTCGCGGCCTACCGGGAATCGCTCGCGGTGGATGGTTCATTCACCGAAGCCATGCACGGGCTGGCGCGCGCCCTGCAGGATCTGCAGCGCTACGATGAGGCGATCGAGGTGGCGCGGCAGATTACGGAATTGGATCCCGATGACGTGCTCGCCCACACCAGCTTGTCGGTGCTGTATCAAAAGAAAGGAATGATTCCGGAGGCTGAGGCCGAAGGAGCCAAGGCGCGGGTGTTGGGGTGGAAGCAGCAGTTGAAGAAAAGCTAGCTGCCGGTCCTCCTACTTGGCGGCCTTCCTATAGTTCGTACTTCTTCATCAAATGCCGGAACGAGCGGTAGGAGATGCCGAGCAGGTCGGCGGCCTTGGTCTGCACACCGTTCGAGCGGTCCAGAGCGTTTTGCAGCAGCGTGCGCTCGATGCTGGCCACGTAGCCCTCCATATTTACGCCCTGAGGAAGCACTGACCCCGGCGCTACCTCGGACATATCTCCAGAAACGCCCGCTGCGGCGGCGCGAGCTTTGGGCCGTTCCGCGGGCAATTCGACGTGCAACTCATCGGTCATCTCCAGGGCAACCGCGCGCTCGACTGTGTTCTCCAACTGGCGGACGTTGCCCGGCCACTCGTAACCGCAGAGGGCGTCGAGCGAATTTTTGTTGACGCGCAGGATGCTTCGGTTGGCGGCCGCCGCATATTTCTTCAAGAAGTGGTTGGCCAGCAGAGGAATATCTTCGCGGCGTTCGCGCAAGTTCGGCACGCGGATGGGAATGACGTTGAGGCGGTAGTAGAGGTCTTCGCGGAACAAGTTTTCGGCAACGGCCTTGTCGAGATCGCGGTTGGTGGCCGCGATGACCCGCACGTCAATGGAGATTTCGCTGGTGCCGCCGACCGGCCGCACCGTGCGCTCCTGCAACACGCGCAGCAGTTTCACCTGCATGGCCAGCGTCATTTCGCTGATTTCGTCGAGAAAGATAGTGCCGCCGCCGGCCACTTCAAACAGTCCCCGCTTGTTCTGAGTGGCCCCGGTAAAAGCTCCCTTGAGATAGCCGAAGAGTTCGCTCTCCAGCAGAGTCTCGGGGAAGGCTCCGCAGTTCACCGATACGAACGGTTCAGTGGCGCGCGGCGAACAGATGTGAACGGCGCGGGCCACCAGTTCTTTGCCGGTACCGCTCTCGCCGTGAATCAGGACCGTGCTCGCCGTGGAAGCGACGGTGCGCACCGTGTGTTTCAGCTTCTCCATGGCCGCGCTGGAGCCGACGATATTGTCGAGCGAGTTGTGGGAGGCGGCGTCCCGGCGCAGGGCGAAGTTCTGCTTGCTCAGAGCCAGTTTTTCCAGCACGCGGTCGATGGCGAGCTTGATTTCGTCCACCAGGCCCGGGCTCTTGCGAATGTAATCCGACGCTCCTCCGGCTTTTACCGCCTCCACCGCGGCTTCGTAGTCGTCCACAGCGGTGATGAGGATGACCGGGGAATCGGGCGAAACGCGGTGCGCATGACGCAGCACTTCGATGCCATCGATGTTCGGCATCTTGATATCGGTGATGATCAGATCGTAAAGAGCGCCGTCAATCTTATTCTTGGCCGCCTGGCCGGATTGCACGGTCTCGACGCGGTGTCCGTCGCGGCGCAGGGCGATGTCGAGCATTTCGCAGATCGAGCGCTCATCGTCACAAACCAGAATGTTAGCCACGCAGCCTCCCTTCCGCCGCCGAAGCTGCAAGTTGCCCGGCCGAAGCCGCCGGCAAGGCAGATGCGGCGAAGGTTTTAGCTGAGCGCGCACGGGCAGCCGGTCTTTCTGCGTCGAACCGCCGCAGCCTCAGAACGAAAGTGGTTCCCTGCCCTGGCTTCGACCGTGCCCATACTTTGCCTTCGTGCGCCTGTACGATCTGGTAGACCACCGCCAAGCCCAGGCCCGTGCCGCCTTCAAAGTTCGATTGGAAGGGCTCGAAAATCTTCTCCGTCTGTTGCGGGGTCATGCCTGTCCCCGTATCCGCAAAACTAACCTGCCAGTCGTCTCCCAGGCGTTCGATGGAGACCCTCAGCGTGCCGCCCTCCCGCATCGCCCGGATGGCGTTTTCGCCGAAGTTCCAGAAGACCTGTTTGATTTTGTCCCCGTCGGCGAGCACCCACGCCTCCGGAACGGCAAACCGGCTCTCAATCGTGATGCCGGTATTTTCCGCCGTCATGCGGTGTCGCATGAGAGTGAGCGTATCTTCCAATAACAGCACCAAGTCGGCCTTTTCGAAGTGATACTGTTTGCCGCGGGAGTAAGCCAGAAAATCGGTGATAATCCCATTCAGGCGCTGCGATTCCCGGGTCACGATCTCGAGCAGGCGCCGGTGCTCCTCGTTCAGTTCGGGTATGCCGGAAAGCATGCTGACCGAACCGGCGATGGAGGTAAGCGGATTGCGGATTTCGTGGGCGATGGCCGCCGCCAGCCGGCCCACGGCTGCCAGGCGGTCCTGCATGCGGACCTCGCGCTCCAGCCGCCGGATCTCGGTGAGGTCATCCAACGCATAGACATAGCCCAGCGCGCCGCGCTCCGGCCCCCTCAAGGCGGCTACTCTTACTCGAACCGTTTTGCGGAATCCTCTCGCCGTGTCGAAACGAACTTCCGCATGAGTCTGCGACTCGGCATTCGGCAGCACGTCGAGAAATAATCCCGCGACGGATTTTCCCAGCAACTGGTCCGGCGCGCGCTCCAGAAGTTTCTGCGCCGCGCTGTTGACCAGCGTAATGCGCCCGTCGAGGCCGGTGGTGATCAATCCACTGCCGATGGACTGAATAATGTTTTCGTGCAGGATCTGGAGATCCTCCAGCGCCCCGCTGGCGTCTTTTAGCTGCACCCGCGCCTGGCGCAACTTGGCGACTAGCTGGCCGGCCAGATAGGCGACGGCCAGGAAGGCAAACAGGTTCACGAAAATGATTCCCTGCAGCGCCTTCAGTTCAGGATGGGTCGTGCAGTAAGACCGCACCAATCCGTAGTAGTTGAGTTCGAGGACCGTGCCATAAAGAATGAAGGCGAGGGCCGCGACCAGATGCGCCCACACCCGCGGAAGCAGGATGCCGGCCACGATGATGACCAGAGGGTAGAGAAAGTTCCACGAACTGTCCCAGCCTCCCGTCTCATGCACCACCAGGCTGACCATGATCAGATCGGTCAGGACTTGCAGCGATGCCTGCAACCGGTGCTCGTGCCAGAAGGACAGCAGGACGACATAGAGGAGCGAGACGGTGTACCACAGAAGGATCGTGCCGAGGAACAGGCGCAGCGGCACACGGGTGGGCGTCAGCTCCGCGACCGCCAACTGGATTCCGAGCAGGAAGGTAAGGATTAGGATTCGTACTTTGACCAGCCAAGCCAGCCAACTCCGCTCGTCAAATGTCGATTGCATTGAGGTTCCAATGGTTTCGAAGAAACTCGTTCGAAGAAACATCTCTCGAGGAAACATTTCTAGACGAAACCTCCGGCGCGATCCCCGGTCCGCCGGACCGAATCTCCGCCTGCCCGCAACCGGCGGCCTTTCGCGAAGGCCGGCAGGCCGGCCCAAACCATGCCGTCCGACTACCCGAATCGTCTTCTTAGCAAGCCAGCTTATCCATTACTAAGCCAGCTTTACCCGGCCGGCTTACCCGGCCAGCTTCGCGATCATGGCGAACAGGGGCATGTAGAGCGAAATCACGATGCCGCCGATGGTGATGCCGAGCACGCCGATGATGGCCGGCTCCAGCATGGCCAGCATGTCCTTGGTGGCTGCGTCTACTTCTTCTTCGTAGAAGTCGGCGATCTTCTGCAACATGTTGTCCATGGCGCCGGTGGCTTCGCCGACGCCAATCATCTGCGTCACCATGTTGGGAAACACTCCACATTCCTTCAGCGGATCCACGATGGTGCGGCCTTCTTCGATGGCCTTCCGCACTTTCATCAGCGCTTCTTCCAGCACGGCGTTGCCGGAGGTCCTGGCGGTAATGGCCAAACCTTCCAGGATGGGCACGCCCGAGGTGATCAGAGTGCCCAGCGTGCGCGTAAACCGGCCCACCGCGATCTTGCGCAACAGCGAGCCGACGATCGGCAGTTTGAGCAGGACTTTGTCGAAGTAGTAACGCCCTCGCGGGTGCTTGCGGATTTGCTTAAGGCCGAACACCACACCAACCGTGCCCGCGATGACGACCCACCAGAAACTCTGCACGAAGCCGCTCAGCCCCATCACGATGCGGGTGGGAAGAGGCAGGTTGACGCCCAAACCGGCAAACAGGTTGGCGAAGATTGGCACCACCCACTTGAGCAAGGCGCCGACAATCAGCGTGGCGATGCTCACGACGGCGACGGGATAGATCAACGCCGATTTCACGGCGGATCGCAGGCGAACCGCCTTCTCCACGTAGACCGCCAGCCGCTGCAAGATGATGTCCAGAATACCGCCGGTTTCGCCGGCTTCAATCATGTTGGTGGTAAGGTCGTCGAACACCACCGGATACTGCCGCATCGCATTGGCCAGCGTGGCGCCGCCTTCCACTGTGGTGCGGACGCCGGTCAGCGTCTTTTGGAACGACTGGTTCTCCTGGTTGGCAGCCAGGATTTCCAGACACTGCACCAGCGGCAACCCGGCATCGATCATGACCGAGAACTGGCGGAAGAAAATTGCGATGTCCTTGGTCTTGACCTTGCCCGATCCGAAAGTGGGCATCGAAAATTCCTTGCCCTTTTCCCGGATGGCCCCCGGCGTAATGCGCTCGCGCCGCAGTTGCTGCCCCAGCGCCTGCTTGTTGGCTGACACGCGCTCCCCGGAAACCTTCTGTCCGGTGGCATCCTTGCCCGAAAATGTGAAGACTGGCATGGTTTTAGATTCTCCTCAGTGTCGTCGCTGATTCCTAAGTCCTTTGCGGCTTAAACTTGTCCTGCCTTGCCCGTCGCGCCAGCCGCCCAGCGCGATAGACAACTCAAACGCTCTAGCCTTTCGACGGCGCCGCCCCTCGCGCCATGGTCGATCCCGGCGTCCCGCCCCGATTCGACAAGCCGGCGCCGCGGTTAATCATTTCCTGAAGCTCATCCTGATTGCTGGAGCGCGCCAGGGCGGTTTCCAGCGAAACCTGCTTCTGGAAGTACGCCGTGGCGAGCGCCTGATTGAACGTTTGCATGCCGAATTTGTCTTGTCCGGACTGCATCGACGAATAAACCTGGTGAATCTTGTCTTCACGGATCAGGTTGCGCACGGCGGGGTTGGGTATAAGAATTTCCATAATCATGGCCCGGCCCTTGCCGCTTATGGTCTGCACCAGGCTTTGGCACATGATGCCTTCCAACACCAGCGAAAGCTGCGCGCGGATCTGCGGTTGCTGGTGCGCGGGAAACACGTCGATGATGCGGTTGATGGTGGAAGTTGCCGAATTGGTGTGCAGCGTGCCGAAGGTCAAGTGACCGGTCTCGGCGATGCGCAGGGCCGACTCGATGGTTTCCAGGTCGCGCATTTCGCCGATCAGCACAACGTCCGGGTCTTCACGAAGAGCGGCCCGCAACGCATCGGAAAAGCTCTTGGTGTCGGCGTGCAGCTCGCGCTGGTTGACCACGCAGTTCTTGTTCATGTGCACAAATTCGATGGGGTCCTCGATGGTCAGGATGTGCTCGTGCCGCTCGCTGTTGATCTTGTCGATCATGGCCGCCAGCGTGGTGGATTTGCCGGAACCGGTTGGTCCCGTCACCAGCACCAGGCCGCGTGGCTTGTCGCAGAGCTTGCTCACCACCGCCGGCAAGCCGAGCTGGTTGAAAGACTTGATTTCGAACGGAATCAGACGGAACACAGCAGCCGTGGCGCCACGCTGGTTGAACACGTTGGCGCGGAAGCGGGCCAGCCCTTTCAATCCGAAAGAGAAGTCCAGTTCGAGGCTTTCCTCGAAGCGGTGCTTCTGGGAGTCGGTCATGACGCTGTAGGCCAGTTGCTTGGTCTCGGCAGGCGTCATCTGCGGAAGATCCAGCGGCACCAGGTGCCCGTGAACGCGGATTTGGGGCGGCGAATTCGTGGTGATGTGGAGATCGCTGCCGCTCATCTCCAGCATTCTTTTCAGCAAATCACTCAACGACAGGCCCATAATCGTGATCCTTCCTTGCGTCTTAACTCTTAATCAACTAGTGAATGGTTTCGCGGGCAACTTCTTCCAACGTGGTGATGCCCGCCGCCACTTTGATCAGACCGCTGCGCCGGAGCGTGATCATGCCGCGCTCAATGGCTTTCTTTTTCAATTCGACCGCCGAAGCGCCCACCAGCACCAGTTCCCTGATTTCATCGTCCACTTCCATGACCTCATACAAACCGCAGCGGCCCTTGTATCCCGTGTTATTGCAGATGCCGCAGCCCTTGCCTTTCTGGATCTTGATCGTCTTGGCCTCTTCGGGCGTGAATCCTTCTTCGATCAAGGTTTGAACCGGAACCTCCACGGTCTCCGAGCACTCCTTGCAGATGCGTCGGATCAGGCGCTGCGCGCAGATCAGGTGAACCGAAGTCGCCACCAGGAACGGCTCAATTCCCATGTTCATCAACCGCGTGATGGTTTCGGGCGCGCCGTTGGTATGCAGAGTGGACAGAACGAGGTGGCCGGTGAGAGCGGCCTTGATGGCGATTTCCGCGGTTTCGAAGTCGCGGATTTCGCCCACCAGGATAATGTTCGGATCCTGCCGCAGGAAAGAACGCAGGGCCGCGGCAAAATTCAATCCGATCTGCTCCTTCATCTGCACCTGGTTGACGCCGCCCAACTGAAATTCGACGGGATCCTCGGCCGTCATGATGTTGGTGTCGGGCTGGTTGAGGCGCGAGATGGACGAATAGAGTGTGTTGGTCTTGCCCGATCCCGTGGGACCGGTGACCAGCACCATGCCGTAGGGCTTGAGAATGGCCTTCTCGAACTTGACCAGAGACTCCGGCTCGAAGCCCAGCTTGGTCATGTCGAGCCGCAGGTTTTCCTTGTCCAGCAACCGCAGCACGATTTTTTCGCCCCACAGCGTGGGCAGCGTGCTGACACGGAAGTCGAGCTGTTTCTTGCGGCCGCCGATATTCATCTTCAGCATGATGCGGCCGTCCTGTGGAAGCCGCTTCTCGCTGATGTCGAGCTTCGCCATGATTTTCAGGCGGGAAGTAATCGCATCCTTCAACTTCATCGGCGGCGACATAATCGCCTGCAACACGCCGTCAATACGGAACCGCACGCGGAACTCTTTTTCGTAGGGCTCGATGTGAATGTCGCTGGCGCCGCGCTTCACCGCATCCGTGAGCACCAGATTCACCAGCTTGACGACCGGAGCTTCGTCCGCCGCCTTCTCCAGCTGCGACAGCTCCATCTGCTGCTCTTCCGCCTGCACTTCGATGTCGCTTTCGTTCATCTCCGACATCGACTGCATCACGGTTTCGAGATCTTCTTCTGTCTTGCCCCCATAGGCTTTATCGATGCCCGCCAGGATGGAACTTTCGGAGGCAACGACCGGCTCAATGTTAAAACCGGTCATGAACTTAATATCGTCCATGGCGAAGACGTTGGTGGGATCGACCATCGCGATGGTGAGCGACGCGCCCACGCGGCTGAGCGGAAGAATCTGGTACCGCTTGGCGGTTTCAAACGGAATCAGCTTGACCACGGCCGGGTCAATTTCAAAGTACGAAAGATTGATGGCGGGAACGCCATACTGCCGGGAAAGAAAATTCGTGACGTCCTCATCCGTGAGGAAGCCGAGCTTCACCAAGGCAGACCCCAGGCGGCTGTTCTGCTCCTTCTGGGCTTTAGTCGCTTGTTCCAACTGCTCTGGGGTTATGATCTTCTCTTTGACGAGAAGGTCACCCAGCCGTTGAGACATACGTCGATCTCCTGTCCGCGTAGTGGAACGATGCCCGGCAACGTCACCGGCATTTACACGAAGCGCCGCTTTTACTGTGGGAGAAGAGCAGTGTCTTTGTGTTGACATAAATTGTCACCGCAAGTCGATTACCGTACCAGTTACCGTAGTACTTGGACTCGCCGCTAGCCTGACCTGGTTGCGGTGTGCGCACCCCGAACCCACGCCAGATGGACTTTTTTCGCGGGAGAACCGAAGTCTCAGGCTCAGGTACATGCACTTCGGTAAGCGTCGCCAAACTTTGCCGCCGTCAATGTGGCGTTACTTGCGGCCGGCGTACACTCAAGAGAAGGACTTCCTAGCTTTGCGGGTTGACACAAGAAAGCATCAAATTCGAACCTACTACCGCGCTCTATTTCGCACGTGGGGACCGCAGCATTGGTGGCCGGCGCAGTCGCGGTTTGAGGTCATCGTGGGCGCGTATCTGACGCAGAACACCGCATGGACGAATGTGGAAAAAGCTTTGGCGAATCTTCGCGCGGCCCGTCTGCTTAGCGTAAGAGGGATCCGCCGGGCATCGCTGGCTGAACTCGAGCGCCTGATTCGCCCTGCCGGCTATTTCCGTCAGAAAGCCAGGCGGTTGAAAGTTTTCGTCGCGTTTCTGGACCATCGATACGAAGGCTCTCTGGCAAAATTGTTGGCGCGTCCCACGCAAAAGCTGCGGGAAGAACTCCTCAATCTGCATGGTATCGGCCCCGAAACTGCCGATTCCATCCTGCTCTACGCCGGCAATCATCCGGCCTTCGTGGTGGACGCCTATACTCGGCGAATTTTTCTTCGCCATGAGATCCTGCCAGAAAAATCCGCTTATGAGGAGATTCGGGAACTGTTTGAGCGAGCGCTGGCGCCCCTGGCACAGTCCGTAGACGACTCCGGCAGAACTGGGAATCGACGGTTAGCAGCGGGCTTTGCCGGCGCCGCGCATCCCCCGTCGGCGATGAGCACGGCGAAGCGCACGCCTCTGGCGCAGGTCTACAACGAGATGCACGGCCTCATCGTGGGAGTGGGAAAGAACTTCTGCAGAAAATCACAGGCGCGGTGTGACGAATGCCCTTTACAGAAGTTCCTGCCTCGGTCTAACTAGACAAGGGCTTGGGCCCAGGCCGCGAAATGATTACAAGAAAGCATCCCCAGGAAAACTCATTGTTTGAATACCTTTGGCGGTCTGTAGTTTTCGCGGCAGTGATGGCTTCTGTCTGCTGCGCTCAATCATTGCGACAGGAAGCAGAGCACGACGGAGTTCTCATCGGCACGGCCGTCCGCCCTTCACAACTTTCGGAGACCGCCTATTCCTCCACGCTGGCTCGCGAGTTCAGCATGGTGGAAGCCGAGGATGCGATGAAGTGGTGGGTGCTGCGGCCGGACCCGGCGACATACGACTTTCGCCAGGGCGACGAAGTGGTTCGCTTCGCGCAGGCCCATCAAATGAAGATCCGCGGCCATTGCCTGGTCTGGGGCCGCTACAACCCGGATTGGCTTACGCAAGGCCACTACACCACCCGGCATCTCTCGCGCCTTCTTCACGAACACTTCAACCGGGTGATGAAGCACTACGCGGGCCAGGTTTTCGCTTGGGATGTGGTCAACGAAGCTCTGGATGAGAACGGGGAGGTGCGCGATTCCCTCTGGTACAACCAGCCCGGTATCGGATGGTCGGGGAAAGGAACAGCTTACATCGAGCAGGTGTTCCGCTGGGCGCATAAGGCGGATCCGCAGGCGTTGCTGTTTTACAACGAAGCGGAGGGCGAAGGACTGAACCGCAAGTCGGACGCGGTCTACGCCATGGTCAAGGATTTTAAGCGCCGGGGCGTTCCCATTCATGGCGTGGGACTGCAGATGCACATACCCACGCTCGATGTGGACATCCCGGCGATCACGGCCAGCGTCTTTGCGAACATCGCCCGGCTCACGGCACTTGGTCTGCAAGTTCACATCACCGAGCTTGACGTTTCGCTGCCGGTGGATTCGAGGGGCACGCCGCGGCCCGACGACTTGACTCGCCAGGCCGATGTCTATCGCGGCATCGTAAGGGCATGCTTAAAAAGTCCGGGCTGCACCGCGATCCAGACCTGGGGGTTCACCGACAAATACTCCTGGATCGGATCGCATTCGCACGGCACCCGCGGGCAGGCGCTGCCCTTTGATCGAGGGTACCAGCCCAAGTCCGCCTATCGCGCGGTGTGGGAAGAGCTCTCGGCGGGACGCCCTGCGGCTCATTGACGGCCGCGATGGAGCGCGGCGATTGAATCCTCTCCAGCGGCCGCGTCTGCATCTATAATGACTTCCGGTCCATTCACCGCTGGCAGACCGCGCCTGACTTGCGGCGGCTGGACCGCTGGATTCGCGTGGTGCAGACCGTTCCAACTCGACCTCCTAAAACTTCCAACCGCAAGCGGGTCATTATCCTGCTCGCGATGTCGGTTTTTCTGCTGCTGGCGGTCCTGGTTTCCCAGACCGCGTTTGATCTCACTTTTCTGCGCCCCGGAAATAATCAGCAGATCGTGGTGTTCGCCGCTCTTTCCGCGCTGATCTTCCTCCTGTTCGTGGCCTTGACCTTCGTCCTGTTTCGCAACCTCCTCAAGTTGTTTGCCGAACGCCGCCTGGGAGTGTTGGGCTCGAAGTTTCGCACGCGCATGGTTGCGGGCGCGCTGCTGCTGTCCTTTGTACCTGTCATGGTGATGTACTGGTTCTCTTACGGGCTGATGAACCGTTCCATCGACAAGTGGTTCTCTACCCCGGTGGAGGAGGTTCGCGCCGACACTCACGCCATGGCGTCACTCCTGGACGAATACGCCGCACAGAATGCGCGTGCCGAAGCTTCGGCGATTGCCGCCTCGGCCGATACCCAGCGAGGTTTTTCCGGACATGGATTCTCGCCGGTGGTAAGCGAATTCCAAAATCATGAGATTACTCTGCAAGGCGGATTCGCCGTGGCCGTGCAGGATGGCAACGCCGAGGCCAGCTTCAATGCGCCTGCGCCCTGGCCGCTCTTGAAACCGAGACTCCCGCTGGCGGAAGCGGCTGCGGCGCGGCCCGCACATTTCACCTGGGAGCGGACGGAATACACCCTGGGCAGCGCCCGGGTTGGAAACGATGGCGCGATCCTGGTGGCGATCCCGCTTCCCAGGGAATTTTCCCAGACCGTCAAGCAGGTGGAGGGCAGCCAGCAACGCTATGTCGAATTGGCCCATGAACGCAGACTTGTACGCCGCACCTACATGGGCCTGCTCCTGTTGCTGACCATGATGGTGCTGTTTGTGACCACATGGCTGGCGCTATTTCTCTCGAAGCTGGTAACGCGTCCGCTGTCCGCATTGGCCGAGGCGACGCAGGAGATCTCTCGCGGGCGTCTTGACTATCGGATCGATGTGACCGCCGCCGATGAAATTGGCGACCTGGTCCGCTCCTTCAACCGTATGGCGGAGGAACTCGAAACCAGCCGGCGGCAGATCGAAGCTTCCAGCCGCGATGCGAGTGCTGCCAGCGCCGAACTCGACCAGCGCCGCCGCCAGATGGAGACCATCCTCGAGAGCATCCCAACCGGAGTTCTGTCGCTCGATGCCCTCCGCCGCGTGACTCACGCTAACCAGGCCCTGCTGCGGATGTTCCACCCCGAAGGCTACGCGGACGGTCAGCACATGCTGCGCGGGGCGCGCCTGGCGGACGTATTTCCGCCCGAAGTGCTGCAGGATCTGGAACCGCTGCTGCGCCGCGCCGATCGCATGGGCATGACCACCAGCCAAATGGAGATGCCGCTGCAGCGCGCCTCCCTGAACGTTGCGGTCACGGTGGCGACCCTGCGCCATCAGGACGAGCGATCGGGATACGTGATCGTGTTCGAGGATCTCTCCGATCTTCTGAAGGCTCAGAAACAGGCTGCCTGGCGCGAGGTGGCGCGCCGCGTCGCGCACGAGATCAAGAATCCGCTTACGCCCATCGCACTTTCCGCGGAACGCATTCAGCGTCATCTGGAGCGCGCCACGCCTCCCGACAAGGCATCCTTGGATATCGTTCGTTCCTGCGCCGAAACCATTGCCGGCGCAGTCGAAACCGTTCGCCTGCTGGTGGACGAGTTCTCCACGCTGGCCCGCTTTCCCGCATCCAACCTGCATCCGGCCGATGTCAACGAAGTCATCGAGAACGCACTCTCCATGTTCAATGGGAGACTGGACGGCATCGGTCTGCACAAGTCGCTCGCTCCAGACCTGCCCAAAGTCATGGCCGACGCGGAGGCCATTAAGCGGGCGGTCGCCAACCTCGTGGATAATGCCGCCGAAGCGATGCAAGGTTCGATGGTGCGCGAGATCCAGATTTCAACCTCGCTGGTGGCCAGCCGCGACGCGGTCGAAATCACCGTCGCAGATACCGGCCATGGCGTGACCAGCGAGCTAAAGGAAAAGCTTTTCCTGCCGTATTTCTCCACCAGAAAACGTGGCACTGGCCTCGGGCTGGCGATCGTGAGCCGTGTCATCGAAGAGCATCATGGATCCATTCGCGTGGAGGAGAACCAGCCGGTGGGAGCACGCTTCATCGTGGAATTGCCGGTCGTCGTCCCCGAGCCCGCGTTTGCCACCGCCGCGGCCCCACATGCATAAAATTCTCATTGTTGACGACGAAACCGGCATTCGCCAATCGCTGCAGGGCGTGCTGGCAGATGAGGGCTACGAAACCGCAACGGTCGAAAGCGGCGAAGAATGCCTCAAACTGCTACGGCGCGAGCACCGCTGCGAAGTGGTGCTGCTGGATGTCTGGCTGCCCGGCATCGATGGCCTGGAGACGCTGGAAAAAATCCGCGAGATGGACAACCCGCCCGAAGTGATCATGATCTCGGGCCACGGCAGCATCGAAACCGCCGTGCGTGCCACCAAACTCGGCGCGTATGACTTCCTGGAAAAGCCGCTCTCCATCGACAAGACGCTGATCCTGATCAAGAACGCGATGGAATCCAAGAAACTGCGGCACGAGAATGTGGATCTGAAGAAACAGCTTCACGCCAAAAGCGCGATCGTTGGCGACAGCATTCCCATGAAAGCGCTGCGCCAGCAGATTAGCCTCATGGCGCCCACCAACGGCCGCGTTTTGATCTACGGCGAGTCCGGCACGGGGAAGGAACTGGTCGCCCACGCGATCCATGCGCAAAGCCTGCGTAAAGACGAGACTTTTGTCGAGGTCAACTGTGCGGCCATTCCCGAAGACCTCATCGAAAGCGAACTGTTCGGCCATTACAAAGGATCGTTCCCGGGAGCGACCGCCGACAAGGAGGGCAAGTTTCAAAAGGCAAACGGAGGAACGCTGTTTCTCGATGAAGTGGGCGACATGAGCCTGAAAACGCAATCGAAGGTGCTGCGCACGCTCGAGGAGCAGCGAGTGACTCCGCTCGGCAGCGACGAAACCATTGTCGTGGATGCGCGCATCATCGCCTCGACGAACAAAGATCTGGACGAGGAGATCTCCAAGGGAAACTTTCGCGAAGACCTGTTTTACCGGCTGAACGTGATCCCCTTCTTCGTGCCGCCGTTGCGCGACCGGAAGGAGGACATTCCGCTGTTTGCGCGGCACTTTCTGAAAGACCTGGCCGTGACCTACGGAAGACGCCCACGCGAGATCACCGACGACGCCGTCGAGGCTCTGATGCGCTATTCGTGGCCGGGCAACGTGCGCGAACTGCGCAATGTGATCGAGCGGATTGTGATCATGAATCCCATGACCACACGATTCGACCGCAAGCATCTGCCTACGCTGGTCTACCGCGATGGCCATCGACGCGCGGCCCGCAGCGAGTTCTCCACCTTGCACCAGGCACGGGACGCTTATGAGCGGGATTTTATTCTCAAGAAGCTCGACGAGAACCACGGCAACGTCACCCGCGCCGCCGAGGTGCTGGGCCTGGAGCGCAGCCACCTCTACCGCAAGATGAAAACATTGGGGATTGCGGCAAAAGAATAGGATTGCCGCTCGCAGGGAGGGATCGAAGCGCTACCGCTTGATCATCTGGATTTCCGTGCCGTTCTTTCGGAACTCCACTTTGTCCATGAGTTGGTTGATGAGAAAAATCCCGCGGCCATGATTGGAATAAACGTTTTCTCCGATCGTGCAACCGGGAATGGACTCGGGACTAAAGCCAGTGCCTGGATCTCTTACCACGATCAGTACACCGCGCTCTTCGTCGCTGCTCACCAGGCACTCTACCGTCTTGGTGGGGTCTTCCTTTGCGCCGTGAATCACGGCATTGGCCAGCGCCTCTTGCAGCGCTAACTCGATGGCATCTTCCTTGCCGTCCACGCCCTTCATCTGACGGACCACAGCCATCACCTCCTGGACAACCGGATCCACTGCTTTGCGGTCGGCGGCCAGCGTTACCCGCAGGAATAACGTCAACTTATCTGGATCAAAGTCTTTTTCGGGGAGAGGCTCGGAAAAATCCGCCGGGGGCGTGTTTGGGCTCATCGTTGTGGTTCGGAACTGGTCTTAGTCGATTCTAGCTGCCCAACCCTCGTTAACACAATCTCGGGAGGCATAAACTGCGACCGCAGCTAAGCCGCGAAACGGGCACGGACAGCGCTTATCCGGGATATCGTCGCGTTCATCGTTCCTCGTTTCTCTTGGCGGTATTTGGTTTCGTCGGCGCTTTTGGCGGGTCTTTTGGCCGCTCAATCCGCCCGTCCGTCAGATGCTCCAACTGCCTTCTCCAGTCGAGTTCTTCCACAAAACCGCACGATTCGCGCCAGTTGGGCTGCACCTTGACGTAAAGCTCCAGAAAAACTTTCGTCCCCTTCATGCGCTCGAGCTGCAGGCGCGCCGAAGTGCCGATCCGTTTCAGCATCTGTCCCTTTTTGCCGATCAGGATGCCCTTCTGGCCTTCGCGCTCGCAGTAGATCGTAGCGGAGACGCGCGTCAGCCTGGCGCCCTCCTCGAAGCTCTCAACAATCACGGTGGTTGCGTAAGGGAGCTCTTCCTCGGTTTCGACCAGCACCCGTTCGCGAACGATTTCCGCAGCCATGAAGCGCGCCGGCTGGTCGGTGACCTGGTCTTCTGGAAAATAAGGAGGCCCAACCGGTAAGGCGGCCGTTACTTGCTTCAACAGTATGTCGAGTCCATCCCGTTTCAACGCGGAAATTGGGATGATTTCGTGGAATGGATGCAGCTTTTTGTACTCCTCGATCAACGGCAGTAGCTGGCCCTTTCCTCCTCTCAGCAAGTCGATTTTGTTAAGGACAAGGCACACTTTCGTCGTCGAGTGCTTCAGCATCTGTATGGCGAACTCATCACGCCGATCCAGCTTCCGGGTTGCGTCCATGATCAGGAGAATAAGATC
Organism: Acidobacteriaceae bacterium; assembly: GCA_003131585.1. Classification (GTDB taxonomy): domain Bacteria; phylum Acidobacteriota; class Terriglobia; order Terriglobales; family Acidobacteriaceae; genus Sulfotelmatobacter. Next base: position 16,730 of record PKVW01000052.1, on the reverse strand, counting down.
GCAGCCTTCCAGAGCCTCCCGCACCTCGATCATCATCTTGCGGCCCAGGGAACTGTCCGGTTTGTGTACGCCCGGAGTATCGATCAAGACGATCTGCGCCCCGCTCTGGCCTTTGCTTTTAGGCAGGTTGACGATGCCTTGGATTCGGTTGCGTGTGGTCTGCGGTTTGGGCGAGATGATCGCGAGCTTTTCGCCCACGAGGACATTGAGCAGCGTGGACTTGCCGGCGTTGGGGCGGCCGAGAATGCAGACAAAACCGGAGCGGAATGGCATAAGATCGGGCTTCGGGCTTCAGCTATCGGGCTTCGGCTCTTGAGGCCTCGATACTTTATTGAAATTCGAAGGTTGAAGGTGTATTTCTGACTATATCAGGCTGCCGGCTTGCTAACCTGACCGGACGGGTTTTGCCGAAGCCCGAAAGCCGAAGCCCGAAGCCCGCCTCATATCAGCTTCAACTGTCGCGGCTGCACTGCGGTAATCCTCACGCGCTCCACCTTGCGGTCCGTCGACTCCAGAACTTCGAACCGCAGGCCGTCGTCATCGACCGTTTCGCCGCGTTGCGGGATGTGCCCCGCCAACTCGCTGACCAGGCCCGCCACGGTGGCCGATTCCCTTCCCTCCGGTTTTGTCCCGAATAGTTCGTCGAGGCGGTCCACGTCCATTCCTCCGGAAACGATGTAGGACTGATCATTCTCCCTGACGATTTCGGGCTTCTCGTGCTCGTCCCGGATTTCACCCACGATCTCTTCCACCAGATCTTCGATCGTCACCAGGCCGGCCACGCCGCCATATTCATCGACCACGATCGTCATGCGAATGTTGTTTTTCTGCATCTCCCGAAGCAAGTCGCTGCCCAGTTTGCTCTCCGGCACGAAATAGACGTCGCGCCGCATCAGCGTTTCGAGAGTGCGCTTGGAGGCCTCACTGTCAGGCACTTGCAACACGTCCTGGGCGTAGACGATGCCTTTGATGTTGTGGATGCTTTGCGCGTACACCGGCACGCGCGAGTAGTGCTTCGCGCGCAGCATCTCGATGAATCGCTCGACCGTGGTTTCCACCGGTACGGCAAACATCTCCGGACGCGGCTTCATGGCTTCGCGCACCGTCTTGCCGCTGAATTCCACCACGGACTGAATCAGGTCGCGGTCCCCTTCCTGGATAATTCCTTCTTCCTGGCCCGCTTCTATCAACGCATCCACCGCCTCGGCTGCGCTTTCCGGCTGCTCGCGTGTGTTTTGGTGAGTGAGCGACGCCACCGATTGCAGGAAACCCAGAACGATGGTCACAGGCAGCACCAGGTAAATCAGCATGCGGAGAAGCCACGTCCAGCGGATGAGCCAGGCGCCGTCGGTGCGCGAGAAGAAGACGAACGGCAGAAATTGGTTGAACACGATGATGATCAAAATCAGGCTGATGGCGGCCTGCAGAATCTCGTAGATACTCCACCGCTGGTCCCCGAAGACCACGAAGCCTACGAGCAACGCAATTGACGCCATGGTCAACTGCTTGAGCACTGCCATGGAGAGCGATGCCCGGGCGCGGCTCACGTGCAGATTGGGCTCAACCTTCTGCTCGAAGACGTCAATGTTGTCCTGGAATTCCCTCGAAAGAAACTTGCCGATCTCCTGGTAGACGCGATCCACGTAGGAGGCTAACGCCAGCAGGCCCAGCAGCGGGATCAGCGCGAGCGCCACGGCCCAATTCATGCAGTTCTCCGCTTTGGCGCGGAGCGGCGATCTCTCCGTATCTTGCGGGTCAAAACCTTGCGGACACTCGGCTGCGTCCTTTCGATCAGGCCCACCTCCAACTTCAGTTGCCGCCGCAACCGGTTCTCTTTGCGCGCCATCTCGCCATTGTCGTGCTCGTGATCGAAGCCCGCCAGATGCAGGATGCCATGCAGCACCAGAATCTTCACCTCATCCGCTACCGAGTGCCCCAGGCGCGTGGCATTCGTCCGGGCGATGTCCGCGGAAATCGCCACATCCCCGGCAACCCGCCTCGCCGGTCGACGCCCCACCCGCGGCGATGGAAACGACAATACGTCCGTGGGTTTGTCCGCTCCCCGGAATCGCCGGTTCAGAGATCGTAACTCGGCGCTGCTGGTTACCAACACATTCACCGGGTCACGCAAATGGACCGCTCGCCTCGCCCGCGACACAAAACGTTCGAGCGTTGACTGGCTCAGCCCCGCGATTCTTTTTCGGAGGATAACCAACTTGCTCCCGGCGCGCTTCCCAAGTTTCATCGGCATCTTCGGGAGGACAGCCCGTTCTGCGGACTAACCACCGCGTCGCAAAACGAAGAGCAGGGCCCACGCACAGCCTTCCGCGCTGCCTGAGGCGCTATTCTCCCGAGGCCTCTCTGGAGCCGTCGTTTGTATTCGCTGCCCCCGAGCTCCTCGCATCGGCGCTTTTGCCGCCGGCCAGCAGCAGCATCTGCTGCTCGGCGATGTGGGTTTTGTGCTCGTCGTAGGCGCGAATAATCCGCTGCACCAGGTGGTGACGCACCACATCGGATTCGTCGAAGTGAACGAACGTCAAGCCTTCCACCCGCTGCAAGATGTCAATCGCCTCCAGCAGCCCGCTACGGCGCGCGTTGGGCAAATCGATCTGCGTGATGTCCCCGGTAATCACCGCTTTGGAGTTGAATCCGAGACGGGTGACGAACATCTTCATCTGTTCCGAAGTCGTGTTCTGCGCCTCATCGAGAATCACAAACGAATCGTTCAACGTGCGCCCGCGCATGAAGGCGATCGGCGCAATCTCGATGACATTCTTCTCCAGATAGCGGTCCACTTTTTCCGGCTCGAGCATGTCATAAAGCGCGTCGTACAACGGACGCAGGTAAGGGTCGATCTTGTCCTGCAACGTACCCGGCAAAAAACCCAGCCGCTCGCCCGCTTCCACCGCCGGACGCGCCAGGATGATGCGGTTCACCCGCTTGGCGAGCAGCGCGGAAATCGCCATGGCCACGGCGAGATACGTCTTGCCCGTTCCCGCCGGGCCAACGCCGAAGACCATGTCGTGCTTCTCGATCGCTTCCACATAGCGGCGCTGATTCACGCTCTTCGGTTGCACCACGCGCCGGCCCAGCGAGCGCTGGCGGCCCGCGTCGGCCAGCCCGCGCAAGGTTGCGGTCGAATCCGCCGTCAGCACGCGCAGCATGCTGTTCAAATCGCCGTTGTTGAAGCTGTATCCGGAGCGCCGCAGGCTCTCGTAATCGGCAAACACCTGTTCGGCGCGAGCCACGTCGCGAGCCGCGCCCTCCAGTTCGATGGCGTTCGATCGCAGGTCAATCGTGACGTTCAGGCCATCTTCCAGCACGCGCACGTTCTCGTCGCGCGTGCCGAACAAAGTCTCGATGTTGGGACTAATCCCGATGCTTTTCTTCATTCAGTCTCTTTGACGAACCATGTAAGACAGGGCGAACCATGTGGGGACAGCCGCCCTCGGCTGTCCACCGAGCGAAGCGAGGCAGCCGTGTCGGTACTCTCTAGCCAATTCACACCTCAGCCACTTCTTAGACAAAACAGGATTATGCTTCGAGACGGGACCAGCCGGGATGCTCATGCCCAGGAGGCAAGTCACTACCATTGGTTAAAGCGTACCCCGCGACGGGGTGGGAGTCAATGGCCGCTTAACTCAATGAAGCTCAAGCGTTTGACCGGTCGAGACTTAGTCCCGTAGAATAACCTATTCGGCACTCACCGAATATCTCGCTGTACACGCAAGGGTCAGATAAGAATATGGCTAATCATCATTCGGCGCTAAAACGCGCCCGCCAGACCGTAAAGCGCACGGCCACCAATCGCGCCAACACCTCCCGCCTGCGCACCGCGCTGCGCAATTTGCGCGAGACCATCGAGAAGGGCGACAAGCCAGCCGCCGAGAAGACCTACCGCCAGACCGTATCCGCGCTCGACAAGGCCATCCAGAAGGGCACGCTGCACGGAAATACCGCCGCGCGCTACAAGTCTCGCCTCGGCGTCCGCGTCACAGCGATGAAGTAGGGTAAGGTCCTGGCCTTTAGCTCTCGCCTCGAAGCGGAGGTAGAATAGCTAGCATGACTCAGGAAGTTACCGAACTGCTGAAAAAAGCGCTCGGCCTGAAGCCCGCGCCGCTCTAGCTGGTTCCCTTCTCGAAAGCCTTGACGATACCGTCGACGCCTCCGCCGAGGAGGAATGGAACGAAGAGATCGCCCGCCGAATTCAGGAACTCGATTCCGGCAAGGTAAAGCCCATCCCTTGAGCCGAAGGTCGCCGGCAAATTTCAGCAATCCTCAATGGCCGCTATGCCGCTTGATCTTCACCCGGAGGCGCTTGCGGAGTTGAAGTCGGCAATTGCTCGCAATCCGGAGAGGAACGAGGCTGCTGCCCCAACTTTGTGGAGCCTACAACAATTGGCGAAGCTGCTTGCCGAGAATTTTGCGCCGCTCACTGACGAATTCACGAAATCTTGCGAATTCGAGCAGCGTAGCATCGTCCGGCAATTGTCGATCAGCACAGAACTTCGTTAAGGACACTTTCTGTCGCTTCGATTCTTTGGACGCCCAATCGACAAGCGTCGAATGCTGCTTGGACTTGTTTTCATTTGCATCAAGGTGTCTCAAGTTCAAGATGCTGTTCCAATGTCTACGGTCCCGATAGAATTCCAAGTCGGCTGCCGCGATGTTTGCGGCGTTGAGAGCCTTATTCTTGAAAGCACTCTCCGGGTGCAGATGGTCCTTGTTGAAGTCGCCATTTTTATAATCGAGATTCGGTGCTAGAAGCGCCAAGATGGTGAAGGCTTCTCTGTCTTCATATTCCGTATAGAGCAGGGAGTCTATGAATTCGTCCGTGACGTGGGGATCTTTACCCTGCGCACGCAGTATTGTCCCAATCTCTGCAGCTGGGAATACTGCAAGGCGCGGCAGTACAAATGGATTGCCAAAGTCATCGCCCACAAATGCCTTACGGATAGCTGAGAGGATCGTATCAGCAGACGAGCCAAATACGCCCTTCAGGAGCATTGTGTGCAACCATCGCCGCATTGCGTCCCTATCATCCCGCAACGCCACTTGCGAGGTGAGGCCCTTTGCAATCCCTTTATGATGTACCCAATAAATGATGGGAAGTAGAGCGTTCTTCGATGTAAGCGATCTTTCATCGTAGCCAAAGTTGCCGACCAAATCGAACACAGCGAGTATGCTCGCGTGCACGGCGTCCCAGTTATCCTCAAACGGCTTCACATGAGCGGCTTTGAAGTTCGAGACTTTATATCGAATGTCGGAGTTGTAGAGATACAGACATGCCTTAAGTATCAAATCTTTACTTATAAAAAAACCCTTCGCCTGAACTTGATCGACCAGGCCGAGAATCTCTTTTTTGGCATCTCGTGACGTCCAATTTGCAATGGCGGTAGACATCAGCATATCTGAAAGCGATAGGGGCTCACCACCGCTGTTCACACGAACGAAAACGTTCAGTGCCTGTTCCATGTCCGCCTTCGTCACGACGTAATAATTTATAATTCGCTCCGTATGCACGACAGCATGCAGCTTTGACAAAGCCGTCGCGGCGAATTTATCGTCTTGGAGGCCGTCGCTGATCAGCATCTGGGTGAACTCATATGCTTGAGGTAAATCCAGAATTCTACCAACGTCGAACCACTGTTTTGCATTTCCGCTGAACTCATCGGCGGTGAGGAATTTGAACTCATATTTCCTCCCAGCTTCGTTATCGTCCTCGGAAGCCGGCCCACTAAGGTTCAGGTAAAGCTTTCGGGTCGGCAACGCCCGCTCGCTATCCTCCCACCGTACGCGCGGCTTTTTGTAGGCATAGGTGCCGGTTAGCCCGATAAAGAGCGCTGTCAATCGCTGTTGCCCATCAAGGACCGCATCGAAGTCTATATGGCCCTTGGTGTTGAACTCGGGATTGTGTGTTTGATAACGCTCGCGAAATTCCTTCAAAACTTCATAGTAGCGGTAGTCGCTCTTTACGGATTGATCTCGGACTTCCCAAAACAAGAAGCTGCCAATCGGATAGCCTTGCAGCAGCGAATCGAAGAGCCACTCAACTTTATGGGGCTCCCATACGAATTCTCGCTGTATGGCGGGCAGCAGTAATCTCCGACTCCGGATACGCGAAATTACATCCGAGACACTAATTGGTGCCTGAAACGACATGCTGTCAATACCTCCTCATCGCGACAGCCTTCAGAAGCCAGGAGTTAATAGCTACGAACCTTCTTCACACCGGCAACTGATCCTGCATCCATCCTGGAGCTTCGAGCTTCGGCTCGGTGGTCAAGTCCATCACGAGCCGTTCCAGCACCATGCGCTTGCTCACGGGATTCGACCGCAGAGCGAGATCGGCCTTGGCCACCAGGCGGATCGCGCGGGTCAAATCGCGGCGGGACTTGTAGCGGCGGGCCTGTTTGATGATATCGTCGGCGGCGAATGGAGGCACGCGGAAGCCCTGCCACAGCGCGGCCCAGAGCATGCGCTGGTCGCGCACGTTGCGTTCGAGAATCACCAGCATCTGGCGGAAGGTTTTGGCCAGCATGTAGATGTGTCCGATTGCGGCTTCTTCACCATCGCCCGAAGACAGGATCGCATCCAGCACTTCCAGCGCGCGCACGCGGTCTTTGGCGGAGATGGCGTCGGTCAGCTCATACAGCGAGCGCTGCTTGGCGGCGAGCACCATGGTTTCCACGTCGCCCAGCGTGATGTGGTTCCGCGCTCCGACGTAGAGCATGAGCTTCTCCAGTTCGTTCGAGATCATCATCATATCGCCGCCGAGCGCATCGACCAGTTCGCGGGCGCCATCGGGATCGATCTTTATCTCTACGGCGCGGTCGGCGCAATATTCGGAGATCCAGCGCACCGCTTCGCCTTCCTCCACCCGCGCCAGTTCGACGATGCCGCAGTACTGGCCCATGGTTTCGCGAATGCGCTGATAACGTTCTTTATCCTGCATCTCCATCCGGCGGACGTCGGCGGGAATGCTGATATGGTCGGCCACAAATACAACCAGCGCGTCGGGATTCGGGTTCTTGCAATATTCTTCGATGGCTGCGAGTTTTTCTTCGTTCGAGCCGCGGCCAAAAAGACTCTTCACGCCGCGCACGAAAAATACCTGAAATGGCGCCATCAGCGAGGGCGTGCGGGCGCGGTCGAGGACTTCGGCAAGGTCGTTTTCTGCGAGGTCGAAGTCGAACAGGCTGAAGTCACGAAGATCAGCCGGAACCATGTGCTCGAGAATGGCGTCACGGAAGCGCTTGCGGAAGAAAGCTTCGTCGCCCACGAACACATAGGCGGGACGCAGCTTGCGCGATTCAAGCTCGCTGACAAAGCGCTCGGCTTGGGCGAAAGCCCGCATCAGAAGTTCTCCGTTGAAGAAGCCGTCGCCACAAACTCTAGCATCTAGAAGCCCTCCAGAATGTTGGAGACCAGGGTGCGGGCGAAATCCTGGGAGAGCCGACGGAATGCGGGCGAGTCTTCCTCAAAAAAACTGGCCAGGTCCTGCGAGACTTCATACTGCTCGCGAAACAGATACGAAGGATTCTGGTAGAGAACCTTGCCCTGGCGGTCGGTGAGCGATACCTTCATGCTCACTACTACCAAAACGCTGGCAGCCTGTCCGGTCGCGGAGTTGTAAGTAAGGGGCGACGCGGAGGTGGAGAGCACGGTGCCGCGCAACGTGGCATCGGCGGCTTCGCCGGGACTATTAAGAATGTGATAGTGCGTGCGCGTCGTGAACTCGCGCACCACCGACGAAGTAAGAGTCTGTTCGATGCGGTAGGTGGTGGTCTCGTTCACGAAAGCCGGGACAGCAATGGTCCTGACGTTTTCCGGAAGCTGCACGGCGTGGCCGGCCGTGTGATATCCGCAACTGGCGCTCGCCACGCTCCATGTCAGGAAGAACAATGCCAGCCAGGGCCGCCGAGCTTTCATTGGATTTTTCCCAGCGGGCGGGTTGCGATCATGCTCTCGGCGCATTCCACCGCGGTCATGGCCGCGATGCGCAGGTTGTCGGCGGCCGCCCACAGCCAGATCCCGTTGGGGCGGGCCGCTTCACTCTTGAGCGAAACCAGAATGCTGGCCTGACCCGCCGCGTTCACGTTGCTCGGTTGCGAATCGTCTTCCGCTCCCGCCAGCGTCACGTGATCTCCGCCAAGGGCCTGCGACAATCGTTCCCGATCCGCGGCTTGCTCCATCTCCAAAAAGATGGCCAGCGCATGGCCGTGAAACACTGGAGGCTGAAGCAGCATCACCGCGAGTTGCGGCGCGTCCGCTCCGGCTATCTTTTGGTAGTGGCGCCGCACGCGCGCCTCCAGCGACTCCAGCGACAGTTGCGATTTCTGCCCGTAGCGCGCAACCATGTTGAAGGCCACCTGCGTGTCGAACATATCCTTCGGTAGCGACTGGAACGACAACAGATTGATGGTTTGCTGGTGCAACTCGTCCATGCCTTTCTGTCCTTGTTCGGACGCTGGCTCGAAAACCATCGCCACCGCGCTCCGGATGGCGCCAGCCTTGCGCGCCCGCAGCAATAGCAGCGCCAGCGTCACGGCGGCAGGATGAGCCACAACGCACGGAGCCGGCTGCAGTTCCGGCTGCCACATCTGTCCCCGCTCGCGCTCCACCCAAAGAGAGCGCACTGTGGCGCCGGGTTCTTCATCCAAAGCGCCGGAAAGATCGATGATCGCGCTGCCGGCATCGCGAGCGCGCTTCCAGTTGTTATGCGTACACTCCGCGTCGGCCGCAAAAAAGGCGAAGTCCACGTGGGTAAACTGCTCCGCGCGCACGCTCTGGATAAAGTTGATTTCGTCGCCCGTCGCTTCGAGCCGGCCGATCGACTCGTCATCGTCGAGCAGGCGCACATCCACGGCGGGAAAGTTGCGCTCGTTGAGCATTTCGGCGACTTCCTTCCCTTTGAGCGTGGCGGCGCCCACGATGGCCGCGCGGAATAGTTGCCCGCGAGCGGAAGACAAAGGGGACGATGCAGCAACTTTGGACGGACTGCTCATGAAGTCTGCGACGCCTCCTTATAGGCGGGTGGCGGAGGCTGGCGCCGGCGACGGAACATCCACTGCAAGCGCCAGAACACGCCGGAGAACGTATAGAGCAACGCAACCCCGAACAGCACTGGCCGGGAGAAGAACCAGATGCCGGCGAATAGAGCGCCAAAGAGAATGATCAAGCGGAACGGATGGCGCGAACCGAAGTCAATGTCTTTGAAGCTGTAGAAGCGCCAGGTGCTCACCATCAGGTAGCCCACTGCGGCGACCATCGCCAGCCAGGTCATCGCCGTATACCATGATTCGAGGGGAAGCCCCCCCTGAAAATGAACCACGGCCGCAACTACTCCGGCGCCCGCCGGGATGGGCATGCCGACGAAGTACTTCTTCCCCGGCCTTCCGGGATTGGAAGGCTGCGGGTTCGTGGCGATGTTGAACCGCGCCAGGCGGCTGGCTCCGGCCATCAGAAACAAGAAGCTGGCAATCGCGCCCAATTGGGTCAGCTTGATATTCCACTCGGTGAGCGCGACCGGCGGCATCAGGTGAAATCCCCAGGTCCAGGCCAGCATCGCCGGCGCCACTCCAAACGTGATCACGTCCGCCAGCGAGTCGAATTCTTTACCGAAGTCGCTGCTGGTCCCGGTCAGGCGTGCGACGCGTCCATCGAGGCCATCGAACAAAACGGCAAACCCAATCGCCTTGGCGGCATTGTCCAAGTGCCAGAAGTTTAATGCACTCGCGTGGACAATCTCGAGGATGGCGTAGAAGCCGGCCGCCATGTTCCCCGTCGTGAACAGCGAAGGGAGAATGTACATTCCCTTGCTCATACGGCGCGGGCGCCGCTCGTCCTGCCTGCGTCTTGGAATCGGAAGATCCATCAGCGCGCCCCTTCGGTGGCGGAATAACGCCCAGCAGTTGCCAGTTCGCCTTTAGGCTGCAGGTAGGCCAGGACGCTCGCCCCGCCACGAACCCGGTCGCCGACTTTCACTTGCAGCGCGGCGGCAGCGTCGAACAACACGTCCACGCGAGAACCGAACTTGATCAGCCCCACGCGCTGGCCGCGCTCGAGCCGATCGCCCACCTTCGGATGGAAGACGATTCTTCGCGCCAGCAATCCGGCAATCTGCTTGAAGACCACCACCTGACCATCGCCTTCCACGCGGACAACATTCTGCTCGTTCCGTTCCGCGGAAGCTTGATTCATGGCATTCAGGAATTGCCCGCGCTGATAGCGAACCTCGCGTACGACTCCCGCAATCGGCGAACGGTTCACGTGCACGTCGAAGACACTCAGGAAGATGCTGATACGCGCCTGTTCTTCGCCACCCACGGTCACGATTGAAACATCCGTAACTTTCCCATCCCCCGGCGACACCACGGCGCCCGCTGCATCTGGGATGGCCCGCTCTGGGTCTCGAAAGAACCAAAGGAAGAACAACGCGAGCGACAGCGGCGCCAGGGCCCAGGCAGGCTGTAGGAACCAGCCCACCAGAATCCCAGCCGCAATCAAAGCCAGCGCGTAGAGATAGCCGTCACGAACCATGGAAGGCTGCCTCATTATAGAGCAGAGGCGAGCGGCTCTGGCTTACGTTCAATTAGAAACTGTGTAAGTCCAAATAAAGAAAGGCGCCGATAAGCGCCAGTGGGTAGATACAAAATGCCTGTAGCGGCGACCGCCGCCGGTCAAATGGCCAAAGAACTATGCTACGTGAACTCCAAACTGCTGCCGAAACTGCCGCTCAATCGATTGCATCTGGTCTTTGAGCCGCAGCTTCAGCTTCTTGAGCCGAACTTCCTCCAGCTTTTCGTCTTCGCTGAGATAACGCTTTTGGGTGAGAGAATCGAGTCGAGTGGAATACTGCATATGCTCCTGAGCCAGCTTGCGGAATTCGTCGTGGCTGGTCAGGAGAGTGTCTTTCGGAGTCAGCATCCAGCAGACCTCCAAACCGGGATTCACGGCTTCAAGCTATCACAGCCTCAAAATCGGTTCAATGCCAAATTCTGGTGCAGTCTCGTTGTGAGAAAGATCTAACAAAAGCTAAGACTGTAACGAACCGCATCTTCTGCCGGGCTAGCGTAGTAGTTCTTGCGCAGGCCCGCCTCTTCGAAGCCCATTCTCCCATACAGGGCGCGGGCGCTTTGATTCGACTTGCGGACTTCCAGAAATATGCTACTGCCTTGCTCAGCCCGTGCATGCGCGACGAACTCACTCAACAGGCACGTGCCCACGCCCCGGCGTCGGGCTGTTTCAGCGACAACGATGTTCTCCAACTCCCACTCCGCATCAACCCTGTGGCCCACCAGGAATGCAAGAATGGCGGGCGCTTCGCTTGAGAATTTCTCCGGCTGCGCCCCGCCATCTTCAACAACCAAAGCGAAGCGTTCGGACCGCTCCTGACTGCTTGTGGCCACAAACAAGCCCTCATACTGCTCCCGAGACCAGTGTGCGGCCGCTGGATTCTGGCGCTCCAAGTCCATTATGGCGGGAACATCGGCGAGATTTGCCCGTCGGACGCGCACGCTATGACCCGATTCTCTCAAGCATCTCGGCGTCCGTGCGGCGGATGTAGTTCGCCTCCAACTGCTCGGGCCTTACCGTCTCGCCAGAGTGAATCTTGCGCCAGCCCAAACGGGCAACCGCAGCGGCCGAGATCGGCGGCAGAGTCGCCACTGACGACCCGGCCGCGGCAGCCACCTCGGCGAGAACGGAATCTGGAGTCACCACGGTCCATCCTCTCGCTTGGGCAAGGAATTCGCTCCTGCTCAAGAGATGTTCTCGTGGAACCTGGCCCGCAGCGATCGGGATTTCGTACTCCCCCGCGTAGACATCGCTCCGGCCCGCATCCAGCGCAGCCATGACCTTGCCTTGGGCGCCACTCATGAAGACGCACACTTCCAGCAGGGACACTGCCGCAATCGGCTTGCCCAACACCTCGGCCAAAGCCTTGATCGCCGCCAGGCCGATGCGAAGCCCCGTGAACGATCCCGGCCCGGAGGCCACAACAAAAGCGCCGATATCGTGCCTGGTGACCCCGCGACTGGAAAGCAGCGCGGCGATTTGTGGAACAAGTTGTGCGGAAAAAGTGCCCCCGGCCAGGGGCACAGTCTCGATCACCTCGACGTCATTGTCATCGGCAGACCGCTCCCCCGCTCGCGCCAGTGCGATGCTGCCATGCTTGCCGGATGTATCGATGGCGAGAAGAAGCATGAAGAAAAGGTTCTTGCCTTAGCCGTGGAGATCCGCGAAGATCCGCGGCGTCTGGCCTGCCTTACCCTTCGACCAGTTCCAGCAGCACTCCGCCGGTGCTCGACGGATGCACAAAGACGTATCTGTGCCCGCCAGCGCCAGTCTTGATCTCCTCCGAGACCAGGCGCACGCCGTCTTTCTTCAACCGCTCGACGGCCGCCGTTAAATCCGGAACGCGCAGGCACAAGTGGTGCAACCCTTCGCCCCGCTTGGCGATGAACTTCGCGATCGTCGAATCTTCCGAGGTCGCCTCTAGCAGTTCCAATCGGCTCTCGCCCACCGGAACCATCACCAGCCGCACCTGTTCCTGCCCCACCGTTTCTTCGGGAGAAACGCTCAAGCCCAGTTTCTCGTAGATCGACTTCGCCGCCGCCAGCGACTTCACCGCAATGCCGATGTGATCGATTTGAGCCATTTTGCGCCTGGAGTGGATTGTAGTTGCTCTATCGTTTCATTGCCTTGCAATCACCTTCTCGGAACCGTCTGTCCGCGTCATCCATGTTGCGCATCACCGTGTCTTCCAGAGATTCATAGCACCTTTGAACCTCTGCCACGATTGCGGCGGTCTGATTCATCCATTTCAGCGCCAAGCTCGCGTTCCTTCCGTCGGGTGCGTCAGAGGCCTGATACGCGTGGCGCAATTCTTGCGAGTAATTGGCCATCGCATTCTGGAGATTGACGACCTCAAGCAAAAGGCGCGCCTGGTCCGAGAGGGCATGCTCGCGTTGCAAACCGAGCCCCTGTTCCGTAAGAGTGCGCAACCATACCAGACAGGTGTCTCGTCTTCCCAGGAGCAGCGAATGGGACTCATTGCTCCCCGGTAACCTATCGATATCGATTGACTGAAGCGCATGTTGCCATTCATCCAGCTTGTTTTGAAGCTCCTCCCATGGCTGCCGGCTGGGCGCAGTAGGAGCGGCCCGTTGGCACGTTGCCAGAACAGGCAGTAACGACGAGATCGCCGCGAGAATCATGATACGACGGGCCATAATCGCCTCCGATCGACAGCCGCTTCTAGCGCGTCAGTCTCGCGGCAATTTCTTCAACCAGCGTGTAGGGATCGCGTTTGTGTTCTGCCACTTCCGCCGCCAGCCGAGCGAGGTTGCCGTCCCCGAGTTGCGTTCGCGCCTTCTCCAGCAGGGCGTCGCGCAGCATCTCGATCAGGCGCTCCTGCCAGTTCTCGACGCTCTTGTGCAGCGCCAGGTTTTCCTTCTGCAGGTATGCCTCATAGTCCGAAATTGCATCCGCGAGTTCTTCGATTCCCACCCCTTGGCTCGCGATGGTCTTTACGATCGGCGGCGTCCAGCCATCGTGGCGCATGGCCAGCGATTGCAGCGTGCGGATTTCGCGCTCCACATGCTCAGCGCCGTCACGGTCGCTCTTGTTGATCGCAAAGATGTCGGCAATCTCCATGATGCCGGCTTTGATGGTCTGTACGTCATCGCCCATGCCCGGGACAAGAATCAAAATCGTAATGTCGGCCAGCCGCACGATGTCCACTTCATCCTGGCCCACGCCGACGGTCTCGATCATGATCAGGTCGCGCCCGGAAGCGTCCAGTACGGTGGTTACATCGGCCGTGGTGCGCGCGAGGCCGCCAAGCGAGCCGCGGGTCGCCATGCTGCGAATATAAATCCCCGGATCGGAGAAATGCTCCTGCATGCGGATGCGGTCGCCAAGAATCGCCCCGCCAGTGTATGGACTGGTCGGGTCTACCGCAATGATGCCCACGGTGCGCTTGTCTTTATCGTTATCATTATCATTACCTCTACGATAGAAGCGGGCAAGCTGATCGACCAGTGTGCTCTTCCCCGCTCCCGGCGGCCCGGTCAGCCCGAGCACGCGCGCCTTCCCGCTGTGCGGAAACAACGCCTTCAGCAGTTCAGACCATCCTGGCGCGCGATTCTCCACGGTCGAAATGGCGCGAGCCAGCGTACGCACGTCGCCGGAGCGAAGCTGGTCGATCCATGTTTGGATGTCAGGGTTCAAACGATCAGTGTAGACCAGGAGCGGCTATAGCTGAAGTGCCTCAGTTGTGCGCACGGGAGGTTTAGTCTGGAACCTAGCCAAACGCAATAGGCAGCTCGTCGCCGAGGGAAAAAGAACAATATGTAACCGGCATCCGGAACCCTGAACTCAGGATTTTCATGTATGTCGATACCTCAGCGGTAAGAGGCCCTGGAGCGACTATAAGAAGATCCACGCGCCTATCCTTCGGCTTGCGGTGGAAGTACGCGTATTCGAGGATTTGTCCCAATCCCTTTCGAATCGCGAGCCGAGCGTCGGCGTCCGACTTGATCTCGATAAGAATCCGCCGCTTGCCATCTCTTACGGAGATGTCCACGAAGTCCTCCTCGCAAAGCACAGCGCCCCTTCCAAAGCGCGCCTTAAGCAGTCGAAAGAGCCGATCCTGTAGCGCGGCGTGAATCGGATCGTAAATGACACCGGGATGGCCCGAGCGTGTGATCGTTTGGACCGAGGGAGGCGCCTCGGCGCCCTTACGACGTCGCCATTGCATGACAATTGCCTTTCGGTCCGCCTCCACTAGCTTGTAGCGGTCAAGGCTGGTAACCACGTCGGAACGCCGGGCGAGACGGTATGGCTGGTAGAGGCGGACATCATTTCGGCGAAAGCGCACGTTGAACGGGACTGAGGCATCGTTAATGCCGGACGCATTGGCACCCACCTTCTGGATCTGGTTCCGCATGCTCCGAAGCCAACCCAGCTTCTTGTAGTGCTTAAGAGCAGCAGTTGCCTGGGCGGGCGTCAGCACTTCGCATCCTTTGATCTCTCCGACGTAAACCCTATAGTGGCTCTGATTGATTGCGTATAGCAGGATCTCTAACGTCTCGCCTTCCAACTTCTTGCGAGAGTTATTGACCGGCTGCAAGAACGCATAGTGGTAGCCGTCAATCAACCAAGCGAAATTGAAGAGCCATTCCTCGTGACCGAAACCCGCACGAGTAACATAGCTGCCCTTTTCGAGCTCTTTCGCCTCCCCAGATGGAAACACCCACCCGTACGAGTTCCAACAAATCCGCGCGCAATATCTCTTCATGAAAGCACTGGGTCGAATCGGAAAGCTGTCCTGCAGAGATTAAATTAAGCCTTCGAGGCGCCGGTCGTCTGGAAACTGCGAGCTGGCGAACTCTCCCCACGTTCGTTCCTCCGCCACTTCCTCCTCCGTGAGCGAGTCGTAGTAGCGGGTAACCGCCGCGGAAACCTCTTCTAGCCTCTTCTCTTCGTTATTCATTGTTTCGCCTAATCCTTGAGCAACTGCCGCGCGATCACCAGCCGCTGAATTTCGCTGGTGCCTTCGCCGATGGTGCACAGCTTCACGTCGCGATAAAACTTCTCGGCCGGATAGTCCTTGATGAACCCATACCCGCCGTGGATCTGCACGCCTTCGTTGGCGCACTTCACGGCCACCTCGCTGGCGTAGAGCTTGGCCATGGACGATTCGAGCGTAGTCTTCTTGCCAGCATCTTTCATGGCGGCGGCGCGCAACGTCAGAAGTCTTGCCGCTTCGATTTCCGTCGCCATGTCGGCCAGCTTCCACTGGATGGCCTGAAATTCCGAGATCGCCTGGCCAAATTGCTGCCGCTCTTTCGAATATTTCAGGGCCGCTCCGTATGCGCCCTCGGCCATGCCGAGAGAGAGCGCGGCAATCGAAATGCGTCCGCCATCGAGAACGCGCATGGCATCGATAAAACCGCCGCCTTCCTTGCCCAGCAAGTTTTCGTCCGGCACGAAACAGTCTTCGAAGATCAGCTCCGCTGTATCGCTGGCGCGAAGGCCGAGTTTGTTTTCTTTTTTCCCCGCGCGGAATCCCTTGGTGTCTTTCTCGACCACGAACGCCGAAAGGCCGTGCGTGTGCGCCGCGCGATCGGTCACCGCGATCACGACCAACACGTCGGCATAGTGGCCATTGGTGATGAACGTTTTGGTGCCGTTGAGCACCCATCCGCCCTTGGCTCGCGCCGCCGCCATACGCGCGCTGCCCGCGTCCGATCCCGCCGAAGGCTCGGTCAGTCCCCAGGCGCCGATGAACTCGCCGGTGGCCAGCTTCGACACATACTTCTTCTTCTGCGTTTCGTTGCCCGCGAGAAAAATGTGGTTCGAACAAAGGGAGGTGTGCGCCGCTACAATGATCCCCATTGAGCCGTCCACGCGTGACAGTTCCGCGATGGCGGTGACGTACTCGACGTAGCCCATGCCCGCGCCGCCGTATTCAGGCGGGAAGATCATGCCCATCAGGCCGAGTTTGCCGAGTTCCTTGATGGTGGCCAGCGGGAATTCGCCGGCTTCATCCCACCTCATGACGTTCGGTGCAATCTCGCGTTCGGCAAACTCGCGCACCGTCTTCTTCAGGTGCAGTTGCTCGTCGTTCAGTTGGAAGTCCAAAGATCCTCCATGTAGCTGTTAGCTTTTGGCTCTTAGCTCTCGGCCTTCGGAGGTTCTAATTAAGTCCCTGGGGTCCTCCG
>PKVW01000059.1:4758-4911 GCA_003131585.1 Acidobacteriaceae bacterium | reverse complement strand
TGTTCTTTTCTTTCAGTTCCGCGATGGTCATGATTCACCTAAACCCGGTCACTCAAACGTATTCGTTCGGCGGTTTCGGGAGATTTTCAAAGGAGGGTATTCAGGGAAGACAAAACAAACCGGGCAGGCGGGCGGGGCTGTTTTAAGCAGCCG
>PKVW01000059.1:0-4718 GCA_003131585.1 Acidobacteriaceae bacterium | reverse complement strand
TCAAACACACGATCAGAGCGCATGTCTGTCTTACTCCTTCCTTATAAGTATGGAGTCATTCCGCCTTCGCCCTTGTGTCCCAGGGAAATTGGCCAGAACCCCAAAAATTCGTTCTAACCTACTGATTCCACTGAGATTGTAAAGGAGTTAGCGCAATTCCTACCCAGAATAGATGCGCGAGCCGACTTCGAAGATGCTCGTTTTTCCTGATTTGGGCTCACAGGTCGAGGTATCTCAAGAGGCATCTCGCCAGGCCTCTCAAACAGACCCAGAGACTCCGAACGTCCGTGGAACAACACAATGTATCCGGAAACCCGAGCGAGGTCAACATATTTTACGCATCTTTACGGACCTCCCCTGTCAACCATCTTGATTCCCAGCCCCACCCATATTCACCGCGAATGCCCCACCCTTCTCGCTTTTTTGCCGAGAGAGCCTGCCCTGTTCTGCCGANNCGCGGCTTCAGCCGCGCCGTAATTGCCTCAAAATCAATCGCGGCTTTAGCCGCTGCGGGGACGTGTTTTTCAAACTGACCCACTACCGGATTTTGACTTCGTTTGGTCCAGCCTCGGGAATCCAGATTCACTCCGCCGCCAGCCCCAACCACTCCCAAGCCTCCCGATACGCCTCCCACCGCGGATTCCGACTCTTCAAATCCGGAAAAAATCTCAAACTCTTCACCCCCGCAAACGCCCCCATCGGCAGCAGGTACCAAACATCTTTCCCCGGAAGCACGACGTGCGCCGCCAGCACATCGATATCCCGCGCCGTATAAGTCTTCTTCCCCTCGCCTCGCGTCGAGTAAACCGGCTGCACGTCGTATCCCCCACGATCGAGCCGCCCCGTCGCCTTCACCTGCACCCGCAATAGCGGCCCTCCCGGTTCCGCCCACACAATAAAGTCATACTTCTCGCTGTCCCCCCAGGGCAGCGCCAGCCCAAATCCCAAACTCTGAGCCTTCAGCAAAAACGCCGCCTGCGACAACTCCCCCATCCGCTTCGGATTCCTCTTCCGTCTCTCCAACCACGAATCCCCCGGCTCCTCCGCCACCGCCATAATCCACGGGACGAATCCCCGCACCGCCCCTCCATCTCCCACTCCATCCCCGACGTCATCCCCGACTCCATCCCCGCCACTCTTCACCGCCATGACACACTCCTCCGAGCCCGCGCCGCCGAATCGACAGCGCAGCCCCAAACGACATAATTTTTCACCAATACTTCCCGTATATCGCGACCGTCAATCGAAGTCCAGGTCATCCCGCCAATTATTTTCCCCAGATTCCCAAAACGGGAAAGCTCGCCTGTGTGGAGCGGGCGCCCCCCGCCCGCTTGCCTTTTACCTCGCTCTCGCAAAAGCAAACGGTAAGGGCACGACTTCGGTTCGTGAGCCTGCCCTGAGCGAGCGAAGCGATCGAAGGGTGCCGCAAGCAAAATCCTGTCATCCCGAGCGCAGCAAGATCATTCGCGAAGCGAATGATCTTGCGGAGTCGAGGGACCTGCTGTTTGCCCTCGCCACCACAACCCGTGTAGAGCGGACACTCCTGTCCGCTGCCTTTGACGTTGCTCGCCACCACCCGATCGGCGTCATCCCGAGCGCAGCCCTTCTTCAGGCGGAGAGGGATCTGCGCGCATCGACACGGCCACCCGCCCAATCACTTCATTCGTGGTCGAAGGTGCAGAACGAACTACCAAGCCCCAGCCCCGGAGGGGCGACCGACAATAGCCCAGAGCCTGCCCTGAGCGAAGTCGAAGGGACGTAAGTCCTGGGTAAGCAGAAAAGGAGGAACCGAGTCCCGCCAGGGACGAAACAGGGATCGCGCCGGCGAGGTCGTGTGGAGCGGGCGCCCCCGCCCGCTGCTCTTGGCGTTGCCCGTGTGGAGCGGGCGCCCCCGCCCGCTGCCGTTGACGTTGTCTTTGATTTTGATCTTGAGTTCGAATCGACCGCCCGCACAACCGTGGAAGAGCGGCGCTTTCAGCGCTGCGTAAAGCATCGCAAATCGATAGGGCTTTAGCCCCTGAGGGCACGGTGCGGACACTCCTGTCCGTTGCTTTGACCTTCGAAGATTCGTATCAGGGTATGCCTTCAGGCATACCCAAGCCCCAGCCGCAGAGCGGCGACAGAATGCAGCCCACGGCGCAAGCCGTGGGTAACCAGAAAAAAGAAGAACCGAGTCCCGTAGGGACGCCAGAAAACTGCCCGTGTGGAGCGGGCGCCCCCGCCCGCTGCCTTTGACCTTGCCCGTCACCCCCCTACGCCCTCACCCCCAACTGCCAAAACAAAAACGAATAAACATCCGTACTCTCCTCAATCTGCTTGGTCACCGGTTTCCCCGCGCCATGCCCCGCCTTCGATTCAATCCTCAACAAAATAGGACGCGTCTTACTACTCCCGTTTGAAGCCGAAACTTGCATGAGAGCCGCCATCTTCTTCGCGTGCATCGGATCGACTCTCGTGTCGGTATCGGCAGTCATAAATAAGATCGCAGGATATTCCGTCCCCGCCTTCACATGGTGATACGGCGAATAGGCATAGAGCCACTTGAACTGTTCGGCATTGTCAGCGCTGCCGTACTCGGGAATCCACAGCTTGGCAATCTGAAAATCCTGGTAGTGCAGCATGTCCAGCAGCGGAACCTGGCACACCACGGCGCGAAACAAGTCCGGACGCTGCGTGATCATCGCCCCCATCAACAATCCGCCATTCGACCCTCCCTGAATGGCCAGATGATTCTTGTCCGTATATTTTTCCGAGATCAGATGTTCGGCGGCCGCGATCATGTCGTCAAACACATTCTGCTTGTTGCCCAGCATTCCTGCCCGGTGCCAGTCTTCGCCAAACTCCGCCCCGCCGCGCAAATTCGCCACCGCGTAAATCCCGCCATGCTCCATCCACAAATACGCCGTGCGGCTGAAAGACGGCGTCAGACTCACATTGAACCCGCCGTAAGCCGTTAGCAGCGTCGGGTTGTGCCCATCCTTCATCAATCCTTTCTTATGAACCACGAACATGGGGACCCGCGTGCCGTCCTTCGAGTGGTACCACTCCTGCTGCACTTCATAAGCTGCGGGATCGATCGAAGGCGCATCCACCTTCGCCCACAGGGAGGTCGCGCCGGATTTCAGGTCGTACCGGTAAACGGTGGGCGGAACGGTAAACGACAGGAAGCCGTAAAAAACCTCGTCGCGATCCCATTTTCCATCCGATCCAAACACCGTGCCCAGCCCCGGCAGCGCCACATCTTTGACGTTCTTCCCTTCAAGATCGAAAATCTTCAGTTGTGAAGTTGCATTCTGCTCGTACTGCGCGAACAACTTCCCGCCCCACACCCCCACGCCCTGCAAAACCGAACCCGTCTGCGGAATAATTTCTTTCCAATCGTCGTGCTCATAGTTGCCCGCTTCCGCTACGAACACGCGGTAACGCGGGGCATCTTCGTTAGTCGTGATGTAAAGCCTTCCGTTATACGCCGTCGCGCTATAAAGAAAATTCTTGCCCGTGGTGATGCGCGTGGGCGGCGTACCCTTTTTTAAATCCATCAAGAACAGCTCGCTCTTGGTCCAGCCTTGCTCCACGCTGATCAACAGTAAGCGGCCATCGTTGTCGAGCCTGACGCTGGGCCAGTCCTCCGCATCGCGCCCCTCGCCAAAAATCGGCGGATCGGTGGCCGGGTCGCTCCCCAGTTCGTGATAGAACACGTGCCGGTTGTACATCTCCTGGCCATCGGCCACGTCGCCCTTCTTGGGATACCGCGTGTAGTAGAAGCCGGAGTTGTCGAGCCTCCACGCAATGCTGGCCGCGCGCGTGCGCTCAATCGTATCCGGCAGCAGCTTGCCCGTCTTGGTTTCAATGATGTGCAGTGTGCTCATCTCCGAGCCGCTGGGCGAAGTGCCATACACCAGATATTTGCCGTGTTCGGAGGGGTCAAACCAGTCCAGAGCGATCGTGCCGTCGGCGGCGAGCTGGTTGGCGTCGACTAAAACTCGATCTTTTCCGTCGACGCCCTCCCGCACATAAAGGATGGGCTGATTCTGCATGCCTTCCCGCCGCGTGTAGAAATAATATTTCCCGCCGATCAGGGGTGCGCTGATGCTGCCGATGCTCAGCAATTCGGTCAGCCGCTTGTGGATCGCGTCGCGCCCCGCCAGCGGATCGAGCACGGCGCGAGTGTAAGACATTTCTTCCCCGACCCACTTCTGCGTCTCCCCGCTCTTCCCGTCCTCCAGCCACCGGTACGGGTCGACGATCTTCGTTCCGTGCAGGTTTTCTTCCACCGGCCGCATCTCGGCCTTGGGAGGTCCGGTCGGCGCGGAGGCCTGAGCATCGTCGCCCGCATAAACTGCGGCCGCCATAAGAAGCGGGAAAGCAAGCGTCCAAAACAAACGAAACCCTCCACTCATATGCACCTCGCAGGAAATCCCGGTAGCGAAGCCGCACCGGCAGCGACTCACCGCGCTCACGCCAGTCCAGCTAACCCGTTGTCCAGCAAACCCATTGTCCAGCTAACCCGTTAGACTACCAAAAACCCGGCCAGCCAGTTTCCAAAGTGAGCGCCCGTCGCCAGTCAGAGCCAGCACGCAGAGCACCTCCCGTACTTTCAGACTCTGCCGCTATTTTCAGAGTCTACGGCGGGGATGCTATGATAAACGGCAAGCGCGCCCTCCGGGCGCGCTTCACACTCCTCAGTAGCTCAATGGCAGAGCATCCGGCTGTTAACC
>PKVW01000014.1 GCA_003131585.1 Acidobacteriaceae bacterium | reverse complement strand
GCATGGAGTACTACCGCAACGTGCGCCTCTCGCCAGAGATGGAAGAGGCCGCGGCCAAGGTTCAGGCGGAAGTCTCGGCGGCATACGAAGAGGCCGAGCGCGCTCTCGAGATGATGCGCCACGAGGGCGAAACCGAGGAACTGGCGGCGGAATAAGCCGCGCTACAACAAACGTCGGGGGCGAAACGAGTTCGCCCCCGAACCACTTTGATGNNTGTCATCCTGAGCAAGCGTTCTTTGCGCGGCGAAGGATCTAGGTGAGCCGCGCCAGGGAGCCTGCCCTGAGCAAGCGAAGCGAGTCGACGGGTCGCGTTCTTTGCCACCCAATAAGCGCGTTTGGCTCGCTTCCTTTTATTCGATGCACGCAAACCCAAAGCGATTGCAATTCGAGGAACCCGGCCCGCTTCCCTCATTGCGCCCCGCGCCTTCCGGACATAAGCTAGGGCCAGCGATGCTGCGCTTTCTACGACTTCTGCGGCTGGCCCTCTGGCGTGCTTTTCAGCACGATGCCTTCGGCACCGCCAAAGCTTGCGCCTATTCCTCCATTCTTACTTTTTTCCCCGCGCTGCTGGTGGTGGGGTCGGCGCTGGCCACATGGCGCAAGGGCGCGCCCTTCCTGCGGGAAATCTCCTATGCTCTGTCCCATATTTTGCCGGCGGGCAGCAGCGCCACCATGAATTTTCTGCGGGACGCGGCGCAACGTTCGGTGGGCCTGCTCATCACCGTGTCCCTGCTGACGCTGTGGACCGCCTCCGGCGTCATGATTTCCTGGATGGACGGCTTCCGCCGCTGTTACGAGCTGCCGAAAATCTGGGGTCTGGTGAAGGAGCGGATGATCGCATTTTTGCTCGTCATCTTCGCGCTACTTCCCATGACCTTCGCCACCTTGCTGGTGGCCTTCGGCAGCAAGATCGAAACCAGCATTCTGTTCTATACCGCGCGGGAATTCAGTCCGTACATCCTGCTGATGTGGGCCTCCCTCCGTTGGCTGATTGCGACCCTTACCAGCATTGCGGTGATTGCGCTCATTTATCACAACGCGGTTCCGCGCACCCAGCCCTGGCACAGCGTAATCCCGGGCGCGACACTCGCCACCGGCATGTGGTTCTCGACGACCCTGCTGTTTGGCTTCTACTTGAAGCACTATGCCGACTACAGCGTTATTTACGGATCGCTCGGCGCCGCCATCGCCCTGCTGGTCTGGATGTACATGGTTTCCCTGGTGATTCTCGTGGGAGCGGAATTCAACGCCATGCTGTTCCCCCGCGCCATGCTGGGAAAAGAGTTGACTGCGATTATTGGTCCCAGAGCGGCGGAGTAGTACTCGTCTCATAAGTGTTTGGGAAGAGACGCCTTTCCAGCCGTGCCGCAAAGCGAGCAAGAGAAGTGTGGGCTTTAAGCCCCTGAGGGACCGCCCGAGGAAAAAGTGAAGTCCACCAAGCCAGAACTCGAGACAGAAAACTTGCTCAACGCGGAAAGTTCCCTTTTATCTCCCGTACCTTCCAGAGCCCCCGCCGCCCGCCGCGCCAAGATCATCTGCACCATCGGCCCGGCCTGCCACTCCGAGGCGGCGATGCGCGACCTGCTTCGTCTAGGCATGGATGTTGCCCGCCTGAATTTTTCCCACGGCTCGCACGCGGATCACGCCGGCTACATCGAACGCCTGCGTCGCGCCGCTGCCAAGGAAAACCGCACCGTCTGCATCCTGCAGGATTTGCAAGGTCCCAAGATCCGCACTGGACGCCTGGAGCGCCACGACCCTGTGCTGCTGAAGAGCGGCTCAACCGTGATCATTACTCCGCGCGACATTTCCGGCACCGCGGCGCGCATTTCCACCACTTTTTCCGATCTTGCCCGCGAGGTCGCTCCCGGTACGCGCATTCTTCTGTGCGATGGCCTGATCGAATTGCGCGTGCGCACGGTGCGCGGCAAGGATGTAATCTGCGACGTTTTGAATGGTGGAACTCTGGGCGAACATCAGGGCATCAATCTGCCCGGAACTGCTTTGTCGATTCCTGCCATGACCGAAAAAGACCGCAGGGATCTCGAGTTCGGCCTGGAGCACGGCGTCGACGCGGTGGCGCTCTCCTTCGTGCGCTCCGCCGCCGACGTGAACATGGTCAAGCAAATTGTCATCGGCCACGGCAGCGACACTCCCTTAATCGCCAAACTGGAGAAGCCGCAGGCCATCGACCACCTCGAAGAAATCCTCGAGGCCGCCGATGGCGTGATGGTCGCGCGCGGCGATCTGGGCGTGGAAATGGCGCCGGAAAAAGTTCCGGTCATTCAGAAGCACGTAATCCGCCGCGCAGCCGTTTGGCGCAAGCCGGTGATCACGGCCACGCAAATGCTCGAGTCGATGATCGAGAACCCGCGCCCCACGCGCGCCGAGGCCAGTGACGTGGCCAATGCCATCTTCGACGGCTCCGATTCGGTTATGCTGTCGGGGGAAACCGCCAGCGGCCGCTATCCCCGCGAAGCGGTCGCTATGATGTCGCGCATCGTGATCGAGGCCGAAAGCAACATGGGAGAGTTCACGCTGCCCCGCCGCCGCCGCGACCGTCACGGCCTCTCCGTCGCTGAAACCATTTGCGAATCCATCGCCCACGCGGCCGAAGACCTGCCCATGGGCGCGATCGCCGTTTTCACCGAGACCGGCAACACTGCCCGCATGATTTCCAAATACCGGCCGCAGGCCGCCATCTATGCCTTTACTCACAACTCGACCGTGGCCCAGCGCACCAACCTGTACTGGGGCGCGCATCCCATGAAATGCGCCCGGGCCCTTTCCACCGAGAACATGGTTCTTCTGGCCGAGCAAGAGCTGTTGAGCCGCGGCGTGCTCAAGCCCGGAGACGTGCTGGGAGTGGTCGCCGGCACCCGCCAGGCTTCCGGTTCCACCAACTTCATGCGTTTGCACATGGTCACGTCTGCCGAGGCGAGCGCCGCCACAAATTCCCCACGCAAGCGCCCCGGCACACGCCAGAAGCTATAATCGCGAAGTATGTCGCAGGAATACCTGTCGGTCGCGATCTGGGAGCCTCTGCCCGGCATGGAGGCCGCTTCCCTGGCAACCATCCGCGAACTGAATGCCATTGTCGCGAACAAAGGATACGGCCGCGATCTTCTTTACCGCAGCGGCGACTCTCACTACGTGCTGCTTCGTTACTGGAACTCCGAGCAGGCTCGCGGAGCGGCGCAAGAAGATCCCGAGGCGCTTCGCTGCTGGGCCCGATTGGGAAATGAGATTCACATCCTGAAAGTCTATGAGAAGCTGGAGGAAGTCACGGTATAAGATCGCTTTCAGCCACCGTTCATGTCCGGAGAATCGAGCCCGCAGGTTTTTACCGATGTTTCGGCGGACCCGTTCGTCCGCGGCCTTCTGCATCGCCCCGCCAATCCCAACGGCAGAGGACTTGTTCTGACTCACGGCGCCGGGTCGAACTGCCAGGCTCCTCTGCTGATTGCCCTGGCGGAAACTTTCGCCGACGCGGGCTTCATCGTGCTGCGCTGCGATCTGCCGTACCGTCAGGATCGGCCCTACGGTCCGCCCGGGCCGGGCGAAGCCAAACGCGATCGCGACGGCCTGAAGAATGCGCTCATGGCGCTCAAGAATGCGGCCACCGGCCGCGTCTTTCTCGGCGGCCTTTCCTACGGCGGACGGCAATCGAGCATGCTCTGTGCCGAGCTTCCGGGAGAAGGCCCGGAAGAAGCCCCGGAAGAAGCCCCGGCATTGGCCGCCGGTCTGCTCCTGTTGTCGTATCCTCTGCATCCTCCCCGCAAACCTGACCAGCTCCGCACCCAGCATCTTTTCAATCTGCTCACCCCCACCCTGTTCGTTCAGGGCACGCGCGATCCCTTCGGTTCGATCGCGGAGGTTCAGCAAGCATTGAAGCTAATCCCAGCGAAGACGGCTCTTCTGCCCGTCGAAGGCGCAGGTCACGATTTAGGATTCAAACGGAAATCGAAACGGCAAGGACTGCCGGAGGCGGTATTCTCGGAATTCAAGAACTTCTTCCAACCGTAGAGTTGTTCCTTCCAACGTTTCGGCCTGCGAAACAATTCTCGCTCCGTATCGGCGGTCTCGCTTCAGCCTGGCAGCTTGCGGAAAAACTCACAAATGCGCGTAGTACCGTGGAAGAGCGGCGCTTCAGCGCCGCGTAAAGCTTCCAAAATCAGTGCGGGCTTCAGCCCCGGTGGTCGCATTTTGTGTCCCCAACGAGTTTTTCCGCAGCCTGCTGGAGCGCTCAGGTAAGTGGAGTAGCGGGCGACCTCCTGGGGGGACGTAAGGCTTGCCGTCCCATGAAGGCACGTCGATTTCTTGATCCTCAAACGGACATTTGCTTGCACGCGTGTGGGCAGGTGGCGATCCGAACGTGTTCGTGTTTCGTAACAGGATTAACTTTGTGGCACTGGGAACGCGAATTAGTGAAAAACTCCTTGGCAACTGAGGGGGGATGAGTGGATCCGAAGGACTGCCCGCGCTGCGGCGGTACCGGATACGTTGCCAGGCCTGTGGACATCAGCGGTAAGTCTGAAGGCATTGCATTTATCCGCGTGAAGTGTCCGGCCTGCGCGGGCAGTGGACGGAAAAAGTCGCTGCCTCCTTCGACCGCGGGCTGACCGCACGGCCTGTGGTACGTGCGAAAACGTACGAGCCCGGGGCGTCATGCTCCCACCGTGAAGGGACGGTCCGGGCCGGACGTTTCGAATCTGATCGGTGAAGCAACATCCTTCCGAAAAATCCTCCATCAACCGAGCTGTGAGCTGTGAGCTGTGAGCTGCGAACTCCGGCTTCAGGCGATGCCGGCGGCTTTGGCACGGCTGCGGCTTCGGGGAGCGGAAGCGGTTTCGATCCGATTGCGTCCCGCAGCTTTCGCGCGGTAGAGGGCTTCATCGGCTGACTGGATGACTTCTTCCACGGATGGCTTTTCCCGCCGCGAAGTTGCAACTCCGATGCTCGCCGTAACCGAGAGCTCGGCTGGCGCGGTTACCCGGGAAAGCTGCCGGATGGCGTGGCCGGTTTGGGCGCGCCCGCGCGCGCGCTGGTTGCGGCGGTCGGGACCGCGCGCCTCCTCGCGGCGGTCTGGGCCACGCAAGCGAAGCGTGCTGGCTTCGATATCGGCGCGCAGCTTTTCCAGATGGTCCAGCACCTCGGTGGTCGTCTTGCCGGAAAATAGAATGGCAAACTCTTCTCCGCCGCAACGGTAAGCTTGTCCTCCGCCTGATACTCGCGCCAGCCGTGAGGCGACCAGACGCAATACCTGATCCCCCGTGTCATGACCGTAGGTGTCGTTGCATCGTTTGAAGTGATCGATATCGACCATCGCAATGGAATAGGGTGGTTCGAGGCGAAGCAATGCATCGTGGAAGGCGCGCCGGGAAGGCAGTGTCGTCAGTTCATCGTGATAAGCGAGGAGGTAGGACATCTCGACGATTGCGCCTGCCAGGATGAACGCGGCGCCGGCGAAGTAAGCGGTGGGGATTCGTCCTGTCCCTCCGAAACGGAGCGCGAGCAGTGAAGCTGCCAGAGCCCAGAGAAGACCGCTCTCTGCGGGCTTGTGGAACAGCAGAAAGCGTATGAGCAGCAATACTGCCGCGGCTGCGAACGCCAGCAGTGTGGCGAAAGGCAGCGGCGCTGGCAGAGGAGGATGGCGCAAAGCGCTTTGCACGGCGGCTAACGGTTGGGGCCGGCAGAGCACGGCGACAATCACGGACTGGACGAACAGCAACAAGCCCGAAGGCGCAACGCTCGGAAAGGTGAATCCCTTCTCTGGTTGGAACGAGAGAAGAACGAAGTTGAGAGGCAAGAGCAGGCCGACCGCAGCAAGAGCGGTGGTTCCCGGTCCGACTGCCGCGACGCGCCCTGTAGAGAAGTATGAGATTGCTTGTTGGGCGAGGAACAGGACCAGCAAGGCGAAGAAGATGCGGCTGGAATGAAACCGCCAGGCGAGCAGCAAGCCCGCAATCCACGCACCGTAAAAGGCATAGCTGACGAGCGCGGTATTGGGCGTGACCAAGCCTATGTGCAGCAGTGCCGCAACCGCCAGCAGGCAAATGCCGGGCGTGAGCAGGGACTTCATCGGAGTTGGGCTCTGGGGTTCAACGGCAATGTCCTCCGCGCGTCGCAGACTCTTCTGCAGATTATCTCTGGAGTGCGAGCGGAGAGTAATTGACCGATAGGGTTCGGCGGAGCCTGTGAGTTTCTGCCCGAAATAATTCTGATTGCGGCTCACCGGGAAGGCCTGGGATGTTCCCGGTCTTTACCGTTCTCTCGATAACCCCCTCCCCCCTGGGGTCTATTGGAATCATCGGGTTAGCAGGGCAATAAACTAGTTGACACACATGTGTTCGTGTGGTATCGTTTCTACATGGACGCCACAAAGCACATTCCAGAGCCGAAGACGCTGCAAGAGGCCATCGTTTACTTTGCCGACCCTGACCGCGCCTTTGAGTTTGCCAAGAAACTGCGCTGGCCGGATGGCAAGGTCATCTGCCCACGCTGCGATGCTGGCAAGAACTCGTTTATCAAGACGCGCAAGCTGTGGTTCTGCTACGCCTGCAAGCGTCAGTTCACGATCAAGGTCAAGACGATCATGGAAGATTCGCCTATCAGTCTCGACAAGTGGATGACAGCGTTTTGGCTGCTTGCGAATGCGAAGAACGGAATCAGCTCTCACGAACTTGGCCGCGCTCTGGGAGTGACGCAAACGACGGCATGGTTCATGTTGCAGCGAGTCCGCGAAGTGATGAAAAAGCGTTCCTTCGATACGAGCAAGATCGGCGGCGAAGGCAGCGAACTGGAAGCGGACGAAACGTTTGTTGGCGGCAAGGTTAGGAACATGCACCGTTCGCGCCGTCTGCGCTTCGCAAGAGAGGAAGGCTTTGCGGGAGCCGCGACAGGCAAGACGATTGTGCAGGGCATCCTTGACCGGAACCTCCGCAAGGTTCGGGCTACCGTGGTGCCGAACGTGACCCGCGAGACTTTGCAGAATCAGATTCTCAAGAACGTGAAGTATGGCAGCACAGTCTATACGGATAACGCCGTTGCCTATGACCACGGGATGCAGCGCCGTTTCGTCCACGATGTAGTCAACAAGACTGAGGCTTACGTTAAGGGCCGGGTGCACGTGAATGGCATGGAGAACTTCTGGTCGCTGCTCAAGCGATCTCTGCGCGGAACCTACGTTGCTGTAGAGCCGTTTCATCTCTCTCGTTACGTTGACGAACAAGTCTTTCGTTACAACCACCGCAAGGACGGCGACCGCAAGCTAAACGACGCTGACCGTTTCGCCGCTGCCATGTCTCAAGTCCTTGGCCGCCGCCTCACTTACAGCGATCTCACGGGCAAGAGTGACTCGCCACATCACGCGCCGACAGGGGCGCGGGAGACGCAAGTCCCGTTCTAGTCCCTGTCGGATTTCTTCGGCTTCCTTAGAGAGGCGGACTTCTTAGTCTGCCTCTTTTTCTTTTTCGCCGGAGCCTGTAGAATCGCGGTCGCCAGCCGCTTAAAGTTCTCCAATGCTTCCGGGCCTTCCCTGTATTCGGGTTGCTTCATAGACAGAGTGTACGTCACGGCATAAGTCCAAACACGGAGAAAAATATCCATTGGCCCCACAAGATAAATCCGGCAGCGGTCGCAAGGGAAAACCCGAACACAAGGTCTTGGTGAGTGGTTCTATTCAAGCCTACCCGCCCCCAGAGATAGAAAAGAAACGCGATGCCGAACGCAAACAGGATACTGCCACACACGAAGCCGAGCGCCAAGTAATCCTTGGCCGTGAAACCCATAAAATTTGGTTGGAACGGCTCACACTTGCGGCTGTCGTAATCTACGCTGGAATTGCTTGGTGGCAGGGATGCCTGACACGAACTGCCATTCGAGTATCGGGCGAACAATTTTTGTTGGATCAAAGACCGTGGTTGAGTCCAAAAACCGTGCCGATCAATGGCCTCGTGCGCTCTGGTTACGATATGCTCGTGAACCTTGATGTTGAAAACACTGGCAAGTCCCCCGCTATTCATAGCCACGGTAGTGTTCAAGCCTGCGCGGAAGTGTGCCCCGATACCTTCCCGCCAGAGAACGTTCCGATTACCAGAGAGACACCACCTTTCACCTACAAAACTATATTCCCCGGCAGAAGTCAGACGGGAGAAGCGCTGACATATTCCATTACCCAGCCGATGATAGATGGCCTGAATGCTGGACGATGTGGCTTCTACGTTTGGGGAATGATCCACTACTGTGACGTGGCCGGGTATGCTCACTACCAGAACTTTTGTTGGAAGTGGAACAAGGGAACGCCGGCTGAATTCGATGTCTGCACAACATACAATGACGGG
This sequence comes from Acidobacteriaceae bacterium, assembly GCA_003131585.1. GTDB lineage: Bacteria > Acidobacteriota > Terriglobia > Terriglobales > Acidobacteriaceae > Sulfotelmatobacter. Next base: position 73,945 of record PKVW01000014.1, on the reverse strand, counting down.
GATCAGGATCATCCCCAGACACGGCCACAGCCTTGTCCCCAAGATTAATGCTGCCCTGTCACGGAGCCTCATTCTGTGCCTCCGGCAACATGTGTGTCAACTGTGTTATTGCCGTTAGCAGGAAATTCCCCGTAAAATCCGGAGGGCAAAGAACTTAGGTACTAAAATCCGTGAAACAAAGGACTTAGGAGCGCGACGACTTGGGTTCACCCAACCGTCATGGCCTCGACCATCATCGCGCGATTTAATGTTGGGCGCAAGGTTAGATGTCACAACGAGGCTGTGGAAAGAGGGAAGATCAAAAGCCCGCCCAAGCGGAGCTTGGCCAGCCACCCGCCGGGCGGCTTGGCGGACGGTGATTTGCTGTCGGTGGAAGTGCGGTGAAGCGCGCAACCCTTACCGTGCGATAACTTCGACGCCTAGTCGCCGGTACCGGTGAGGAGAACGATTTGCGGGCTTCCGCCGCCGTCGTCGGCGATGTAGATCGAGGCGGTCCGTTTGCCTGTCTTGGCGGGATCGAAAGCCACGGTGATCGTGCAACTGGCCCCGGCGGCGATTCCCGTGCCGCAGGTGTTGCTCTGCGGAAAGTCTCTGTATTCGGTTCCGACCGTCAGCAGCCGGCCGATGCTCAACGATGCGGCGCCGATGTTGGTGAGCTGAATCGTCCGCGGAGCGCTCTTGGCCCCTACTTTCTGCGAGCCGAAGGCTAATGATTCCGGCGCAAGCTCAACCACTGTGCCCGCCCCCATCAGTTCGATCACCTGCGGTCTGGTCGAGGCGCTGTCTTGGATCGTGATGCTCCCAGACTTCGGTCCCTTGCCCTGGGGTGAGAAGGTCGTGCTGATGGAGCAGTTGGCGCCCGGAGCGACGCTCGCCCCGCAGGTCGATGCCATGCCGAACTGGCGGGCGACTTTCATCGAGGAGATGGCCAGGGCAGTTGTGCCTGTGTTGGTGAGCGTTACGGCCTGGGGCGCGCTGGTCGTGCCAATTAGCTGAGAGCGAACGTCGACGGGCGAAGTTGGCGAGAAGTCGACCCCGCCCGTGCTCAGCAGAATGATCACGTCTCCGCTTTGGCGGTCTGCAACCGCCAAGTCGGGCTTCTTATCGCCGTTGAAGTCGTCTACCGCGATAAAGCTGTTCGTCTTACCGAGGAGGTAGGTATGAGCAGCCTGGAAGGTCCCGTCGCCATTTCCCAGTAACGTGCTGGCCGCCCCTGTCGGATGGTGCTGGGTCAGGGAAAAGTCAGCTACGGCAAGGTCGAGCTTGCCATCTCCATTCAGATCCACTGCAACAACCCATTCCGCAGAGGGGACATCGTAAGTAACTTCCTGCTGGAAAGTGCCGTCGCCATTTCCCAGCAGCACCTCGACGCCCAGTCCTCCAGTGCACGCCACGGCCACGTCCTGCTTGCCGATGCCGCGGAAATCCGCCACCGCAATCGAATCGGGGATTGGGCCGACCGGGTAGGTCGCGCCGAGCCGAAACGTGCCATCGCCGTTGCCTAATAAAACCTGCACCTGGTCAACGAGATCTTCCTGGGCCACAACGACGTCCAGCTTGCCGTCGGCATTGAACTGCCCGACGCCCAAGGAAACGGGAGCGTGGGCGGGTGAGGTATTGATGGGCGGCTGAAAGGTTCCATCGCCGTTTCCCAGCATTACGCTGACGTATTGGCCGTCGGTCAGCACTAGATCCAGCTTGTGGTCGTTATTGAAATCGCCGACGGTGACGAAGGTTGGGGCCGAAGGAGTGCTGTAAAACTTTGGCGCCTGGAAGGTCCCGTCTCCATTGCCGAGCAGGATCGCCACATTGTTCGACGAAGAACCGGAATCCGCCACCGCGAGGTCCAGGTTTCCATCTCCATTGAAATCCGCAGATACCACGGAGTTCGGCAGATACCCAGAATCGTAGTTCACCGCGGGCTTGAAGGTCCCGTCGCCGTTGCCGAGGAGCACCGAGACCTGGGTCGCGGTGCTGATGCTCGCCACCGCCATGTCGAGTTTGCCGTCGTGATTGAAGTCTCCGACCGCGATGGAGTAGGGCTCGTCCAGAACACGGTAACTAATCCTCGTCTCGAACTGCGCCAAGGCGGGCGCAGCCGACAGGACACCGGCAACCGCAACCGATAGGATCGACATGGATCGGGTCAAAACAGTTACTCCTCAGAGGCCGACGTTATCACCGAATGGGGCTTCCCGCCAGACTATTTTGCGGGCTGGAAGCCGCGGCCGCAGAGCATTCTCAACGGACAGGGCGGAAGCTTTACTTACCCGGCCCTGGCGGAGATGGGGGGATGGATGTGCTACAACTTCAAGAGCACATGCCCTCCCAACGCGACTTGCCCGAACAACTCCGCGGCGCAGGGCTGGCAATACTACGAACAAATCAGCGATGGGACTCGGCCACCCGGCTTCCGGGTAACCGGAATCCAATCGTGTCCCACAGCCGAAGGCGTCCCCGCGGGCGTTAGCCCCGACGGCGGCGCCTCTGGGCAGGTCGCGGTAGAGAAGCGCATGGAGCAATTCTGCCAGTAGCGGGCTGGCTCACCCTTGCACTATCGCGAGCTTGGCTGCCTCACCCTTCGCGGTTTTCGAAGGGGGGCACCACGAACCTCGGGCGTGAGGGTTGGTGCCGTCCCTCCGGGACTCGGTTCCATTTCTTGGGGCTTACCCAGGACTTACGTCCTGGGCTATTATCTGCCGCCCCTCCGGGGCTGGAGTCGGGTCCCTCGGCGCGGCCTACAATCGGTGTCTGCCGGGCCGTTTTGGATGGTAAACTCCTAGGAGGTTTCCGACCGCGAGCCCAGGGACTAAGAGACAACATTTGATCGAGCTGGCACCTTCGATTCTTTCGGCGGACTTTGCCCGTCTGGGTGAGCAGGTGCGTGCTGCGGGGGAAGGTGGGGGGAGTGTCATCCACGTGGACATTATGGATGGGCACTTTGTGCCGAACCTGACGATTGGGCCGCCGGTGGTGAAGTCGCTGCGCAGGGTGACGAAGTTGCCGCTGGACTGCCATCTGATGATCGAGAATCCAGACGAATTCATTCCGGCGTTCGCCGAAGCGGGGGCGGATTGGATTTCGGTACACCAGGAAGCTTGCCGGCATTTGAACCGCACGCTGCATCTCATCAAGAGCCACGATTGTCTGGCCGGGGTGGTGATTAATCCGGCGACGCCTGTGGATGCGCTGGCCGAGGTGCTCGACATTGTGGACTATGTGCTGGTGATGTCGGTGAATCCGGGGTTCGGGGGGCAGAAGTTTATTCCGGCCACGCTGCACAAAATGCGGCAATTAAGTGAGATTCGCAGCCAACGCCGCCTGACCTACCGCATCGAAGTAGATGGCGGTGTGGCGCTCGACACGGTGGGCGATGTGGTGCGGGCGGGTGCGGAAATTCTGGTGGCGGGCAACGCCGTGTTCGGCAATGGCGATCCAAGGAAGAATGCGGAGACGCTGCTGAAGGCGGCGACGGAAGCGGCGCTGCTGAAAGTTTAGTGGCGGCCGCGAGGTGAAACGTCCATGGCGGCGAAAACAGCGCCTAAAGGCGTGCTGATAACGCGGGGCTTACGGCACGCATGAATGCGTGCCCTGATACGAATTGAACTTGAATTAGATCGAACGTGTACCACGGGCGGCCAACATAAAGCAGCGAGCCGAGCTTCGCTCGGCGGACAGCCGAGGGCGGCTGTCCCCACATGAAGCATCTGTCCTCACATAAACATCTCGAGGGTCTAATGTCACGTCGAATTTCAACGGTTGTGTTGTTGGGTCTGTTGCTGGCGATCACTGTCGCTTGCACCAACAAGAAGTCCGTCAATCCGCTGGCCAATGTGGGGTCGAAGCAGCCCGACAAAGTGTTGTTCGACAAGGCTATGGAAGCGATGAAGCACAACCGCTTCGACGTGGCGCGCATGACGCTGCAGACCTTGATCAACACCTATCCGGACTCGGAATTCATCGCCCGGGCCAAGCTGGCGGTGGGCGATTCCTGGTACGCGGAGGGTGGGACGGCATCGCTGGCGCAGGCGGAACAGGAATACCACGATTTCGAGACGTTCTTCCCCAACATGCCGGAAGCCGCCGAGGCGCAGTTGAAGATCGCCAACATCCAGTATCAGCAGATGGAGAAGTCGGACCGCGACTATACCCACGCCAAGCGGGCGGAGGATGAGTACCGGAACCTGATCATGCAGTACCCGGACAACCCGAAACTGGTGAAGGAAGGAAAGCAGCGGCTGCTGGAAGTGCAGGAAGTGTTAGCCGACCGGGAGTTTGGGATTGGAAAGTTCTACTACCTGCGGCAGTCGTATCCGGCGTCAATTGCGCGGCTGAAGTCGCTGGCGGAGAAATACCCGCTGTACAGCCGGGCCGATGAGGCGCTGTACCTGCTCGGTCAGAACTATGAAGGGGAAATCGCGCAGTTGCGGGCGCGACCGGCTTGCAAGGCATTTAACCAGCCGCCCGGCTGCGTCGGCGAAACGGCCAAAGCCAGCATGATTGGGGAATTCACCAAGGAGGCAGCCGGGGCGTATTCGCAGATCATTACGCGGTATCCGGTGATGGTGCGCGGGGATGATGCCAAGAAGCGGCTGGCCGCGCTGCATCAGCCGGTCCCGCGGCCGACGAAGGCGGCAGTCGCACAGAACCGGGCGGAGGAAGAAAGCCGGCGGGAGGCTAATACGCTTGAGCGGTTAATGGGCGTGGTGAAGAAGGGGCCTGACATGGCGCAGGCGTCGAAGGTGGGAGATCCGACCTTGGTAGATCCCACGCCGGTCGCGGCCAGCGGAGTGATCACGGCAGCGGCGCGGGCGGCCATGGGAGGGCCGGGGGGTGAACATGGTCTGAGCGTCGAAACGGTGAAGGGGGGAACTCCAGGGGCGAACGAGCCAGCTCCCCGGTCGGATGCGGCTCCGGTGAACGCGGAGCCTTTCGCCCACTCGAACACGCCGGCAGATCCGAACGAACTGAAGCCGACCTCGGCGCCGGATGCCAATGAGTTGAAGCCCAGCGGGCCTGCGGATCCGAATGAGTTGAAGCCAGCTGCGGAGAGTCAAAGCGCAAGACCGGGCGATGCGGCCATGGCACCGCCAGTGCAGGTCAACGAGATTCAGCAAGGACAAGCATCGTCGAGTAGTGGGGCTGCCGCGAGTTCCAGTGCCAGCTCCAGCCTGGCCAGCGACGAGGATGTTTCGAGCAGCAAAAAGAAGAAAAAGAAGGGATTAAAGAAGATCGTCTCGTTCTAGCCCATTCATTCGCCGTCCGCGACCAACAATCCCCGCGCCCTCTGCTCGAATTTCGTGTCAGCACAGACGAAGCTTTCTGCCCACGCGGTAGGCGCTGAACACTGGTAACCAGGTAACATCCCGTCGGATCGTTGACTTACGTCGAAGGGCAGGTTACCTTCGCGATATCTCCCCTCATCAGAGGAATTTCTTTGGCCCGGAAGATACTGCTCGCCGACGACAGCGTGACCGCCCAAAACATGGGGCGCAAAATCCTCGCGGACGCGGGGTACGAAGTGATTGCCGTAAACAACGGCTCCGCCGCGCTGAAGAAGATCGCGGAACTGAAACCGGACCTGGTCATCCTGGATGTTTATATGCCCGGCTACAGCGGGCTGGAGGTGTGCCAGCGGCTCAAGGAATCGCAGGAAACGGCGCGGATTCCGGTGTTGCTGAGTGTGGGCAAGCTGGAGCCGTTCAAGCCGGAAGAGGCGCAACGGGTGCGGGCGGAAGCTTTCATCGTCAAACCCTTTGAAGCCAGCGAGTTGCTGAGCGCCCTCTCGAAGCTGGAAGACAAAGTAGTGGCGCGGGCCGAACCTTCCAAGCCCGGGCGCTTTGCGCGGGCGATTGCGGCGGCGGAAGAGGCTGGCCGCGGTAGCCGGAACGAAACGGCGAGCGACGAGAGTGGATGGAAGAGCCGAATTGGATTCCCGCAGCAGAAAACGGAGCTGGAAGAAAAGGTCGCAGACGACTCTTCGATCTATAACCCCATGAATCGGGATCTCCGCACCGTGGTGGAAAAGTCCGCCGTGACGGCTGCCGACAAGGAAGAGAAGCGGCAACAGGCTGGACAAGCGGCCGAAATAAGTGACGTTGCGGCATTAGTGCCCACCGGCTTGCCGAAAGACGTGACGCCGGAAGAGGTCGCCGCGATTGCCGCCGCAGTAGCGCAGATACAGACGGTCGGCGAGGCCGGCGAGGATGAGAATGAGGCGGCCCATCGCCGGAATGGCGACGAGAGGCCGGAGGAAACGCAGGACGCGCCCGTAACGATGGCAGCCACAGCTGAATCCGTGGTTGCCGCCAGCGTGGACGCATCGCGATGGACTGCTGTGCCGGTGGAGCTGGAAGGCGAAGAGGCAACGATCTCGCTCGACCAGGAAATGCAGAAAGCGTATTCGGCCTCTGTAGCCGCGGAGGCGGACCTTGCTGCTCTTGCAACCGTGCCTCAGGCGGAGACCGCGCCCGCCGAGAGTTCTTCTGCAGTGGCAGAAGCGGTAGTGGAAGCGCCAATTGCCGCGATTTCGAATCCGGAACCTGAGTCTTGTTCGGAACCTGAGCGTGCCATGAGCGCTGCGGCGGCGGCAGCCGTGGCTTCTTCTTTCGTGGCCGTGGATTCCGTGGGCGACCAACCAGCGCGTCTTCCTGAGCTCGCAAGCACGTCGAACCCGCAGCCCGAGACTGCGGTTCTATCGCCCGTTACGGCGGAAGTTGCGGCGGTCGAGGCACGTACCGAGGCGTCTGCTACGCCCGAGTTCGCGGAGTTGAATCAAGAGCCAGCGCCAGTTGCCGAGTTTGTGAGCCCTGGGGCGGAGACGAAAGTTGCCAATCCTGCCGGTCTTGTCGATCCTGTCGCGCTGGGAGCGCAGGAGTTGCAGCCTGCGCCGGAAGCCGAACCCGCGATGGCGGAGGCAGCGACCGCCGCGAGCAGCGCCTTTGCTCTTATCGTCCGTGAGGCGGAACAAGTAGCGGAACATGAAGCGGAACCCAAACTGGACCCCGAAATGGTTAAGAGTACGGCAACGGCGTGGGCGAGCTGGCGTCAGATCCGCGACACAGGCAAAGCCAGCGAAGCGGCGCCGGCCCAGCCCAAGGAATTCGAAGTGCCGGAGTCCGCGCCGGCGGAGACTGCTGCCAGGGCGGTGGCAGCGGGCGCTGAGCAGGTTGTGCGGGAAGTCCCAACGGCATCCTCAAGCTCCGATCCCACGACCATCGCCAGCATCGTGGACAGCGTGCTGGCCGATCTGCGCCCCAAGCTCATGGAAGAGATCTCCCGGAAAATGGCGGAGAAGAAGTAAAGCGGCTTTCGGCATTCAGCTCTCAGCCTCAGGTTTTTCTAACCTCTGAGATCAAGTACGCGCCTCTGACCCGTTTGACGGGGTTATACGCACTGAGGGGAAAATGCTACACCCCCCCCACCATCAGCCATCATGAGATCCAGCGCTCCATTATTGGCTGAAGATTCTCGCGTGACGAAAACAGGCCATTTGCACTCATAATCCGTCAATGAGTGATATGGCGATGTTACGAAATAGCTGGGCGCTACGGTGTGATCTCGAACACGGTGCCGCTGGAAGCATTAGCGCCGCCGTCTAACGTTGTCCCGTAAAGACTGTGGGCGGTGTCGAAAATCAGGCCCCCTTGGGGGTACTGCCCGTCTTTAGCGTAGCCGAAGCTATGAAGCACCGTCTCGGTCCAGCCCCCGCCCGCCGCAGGCGTCAGTTCGAACACCGTACCGGAATTGGTGGAACCGCCCTTTTCCGTAGTGCCGTAGAGATTGCCGCTTGCATCGAAGATCAGGTTGCTGGAGGGCTCGTTTCCGTCTTTTTCGTTGAAGGTATAAAGGATTGTCTCGGTCCAGGTTCCACTTCCTGTGGGCGTCAGCTCGAAAACCGTACCAGCCTTATCGGCGCCACCCCCTGAGGTCGTGCCATAGAGGTTGCCGGATGCATCGAAGATTACACGGTAGTAGGGTACGACTCCGTCCGTGCCGTCCCTGTTGAAGGTATGTATTAGCGTCTCTGTCCAGACGCCGGCCGCGCCGGGCGTCAGTTCGAACACCGTACCGTCGCTAGAAGCGCCACCGGCCACGGTCGTGCCGTAGAGATTGCCCGCAGCATCGAAAGCCAAGCTGGCGTACGGATAAGTTCCGTCGCCGTTACCATTGCCAAATTCGTGCAGAATTTTCTCTGTCCACTTGTGTGCCGGAGTGAGCGTCAGTTCGAATACAGTACCGCCGTTCGGCGTACCACCGCCGGTCGTGGCGCCGTAGAGACGTCCTGCGGCATCTAGGACCAGACCAGCTTCGGGAAAGGCCCCGTCTATGTCGTCACCCTTGAAGCTATGCAGTATCTTCTCCGTCCAGCCTCCCCCCGTCGTCGGTGACAACTCAAAAACTGTCCCGTCGAAGTAGGTGCCGCCTAAGTTTGTGGTGCCGTAGAGATTACCGACGGCATCGAAGACGAGGGCGGAGCAAGGGTTGACTCCGTCCCTGCCATTGTTGTTGAAGGTGTGGAGAACCGTCTCGATCCAGCCCCCACCGACTTTCGGCGACAGCTCGAATACCGTACCGTAGCCGTAAGTGCCTCCCTGGCGAGTTGTGCCGTAGAGATTGCCGGCGGCATCGGAGATCACTCCAGCGTAGGGGTCATAACCGCCCGCGCCGCTGTTGCTGAAATTGCGCAGCACCACCTCCTGCGCGGCTGCGCGGCTGCCCGTTATGAGCAGAGTCACCGCAAAGATCGCCAGCACCGCCGTTGATGCGGCAGAAAGTTTCTTGGTTTGCATGAGTAATCCTCCTTTAGCCTAGGCGGCTGGTGGACACGTCCCGAGGTGCTTATTAAGAGAAGCGAACATCCCACGAGCGGTGGGGTGCCGTCAAGATGCAGGATTTGGCAACCTTGCGAACGCGGGACCAAAAAGTGTAGACCCGTACGACAATGGGCGCTCCCAGCAAATTGGTCGAAGGTAGTTGACGCTATCAGGCGATTACACGTTTTGACCCCGAAACAGAGGAGCGCCATTCGCGCATCCCTGCGCCGCCTTGCCAACGCTTCCCTCGCGACGACTCGCGCGCGCGGGCGGGCGAGCCCTGCGGTCCGGTTCTGTGGTGGGGGGTAGCATTTTCCCCTCAGTGCGTATAAGCCCCTGACCCGTTTGACCCTTCTTTTCTCGCGCCTGTAAGATCAAACTTCATCGGCATTTTGTTCTGGACGAAGGTCCTAACACAGAGGGCGCAGAAGCACACTGAGGGAACGCTGCATCTGCTCTGTGATTCTCTTTGTTCGCTGTAGATTAGGTTCTTGCAAAGTGCCGACTGCTAGTTGCTGACCTCTCGATGCCGCACGAATTGCCCAAAGCCTACGAGCCGGGCGCGATTGAGACGCGCTGGGCCGAGTACTGGATCAAAGAGAAACTCTTTTCCGTGCCCACGCCGCCGGAGGGCGAGACCCGTCCAGTGTTCACGCTGTTGTTGCCGCCGCCGAACGTGACCGGCCGCCTGCACATGGGGCACATGCTCAACCAGACGCAGATGGACATCATTGTGCGCTGGCACCGCATGCGCGGCTTCATCACACTCTGGCTGCCGGGAACGGACCATGCCGGCATCGCCACGCAGATGATGGTGGAGCGGCAACTGGCGAAGGAAGGCAAAAACCGGCGCGATCTGGGCCGCGAGAAATTCATCGAGCGCGTTTGGGAGTGGAAGCGGCTTTACGGCGATGCGATTCTCGACCAGATGAAGCGGCTGGGCGCGTCGGTCGACTGGGACCGCGAATACTTCACCATGGACGAGAATCTTTCGCGCGCGGTGCGCGAAGTCTTTGTCCGGTTGTATGAAGAAGGACTGATCTATCGCGGGAAGTACATCGTGAACTGGTGTCCACGGTGCGAGACTGCGATCTCCGATCTCGAAGTGAAACACGAAGATGTTGCTGGGAAGTTGTGGGAGATTCGTTATCCGATCATTGGAACGAATGAGTTCATCACTGTTGCGACGACTCGGCCAGAGACGATGCTGGGCGACACGGCGGTCGCCGTGAATGCAAAAGACGAGCGCTACACGCATCTGCACGGCAAGTATGTTCTGTTGCCGCTGATGAATCGCGAAATTCCGATTATCACCGACGATCTCGCCCAGCCCGAGTTTGGGACGGGCGCGGTGAAGGTGACGCCGGCGCACGATCCCAACGATTTCGAAGCCGGAAAGCGGCACAACCTGCCGCAGATTGACGTGATGGACGAGCACGCAAACATGAACCGGAACGCGGGCGCGTATGCCGGGCTCGACCGTTACGAAGCGCGCAAGCGTGTGCTGGCAGATTTGCAGGAGCGGAGATTTCTGGCGGGCGAGAAGGATCACACCCTCGCTCTGGGCAAGTGCGACCGCTGCGGGACCGTGGTCGAACCGCGGCTTTCCGAGCAGTGGTTCGTCAAAATTCAACCGTTGGCGCGGAAGGCGATCGAGGCTGTCGAGAGCGGCGAGATCACGATTGTCCCGGACAATTACCGCCAGATTTATTTGAACTGGATGAACAACATCCACGACTGGTGCATCTCGCGGCAATTGTGGTGGGGACATCGCATACCGGCGTGGCGGTGCGCTTGCGGCGAGATCATCGTGGCGCGGGAGACGCCCGCGAAGTGTTCGAAGTGCGGTGGAGCGAAACTTGAGCAGGATACCGACGTGCTGGATACCTGGTTCTCGTCGGCGCTGTTGCCGTTCACTACTTTAGGTTGGCCGAAGAAAACGCGGGATCAGACGGTTTTCTATCCGACCACGCTGCTCGTTACGGCCTACGAGATTCTTTTTTTCTGGGTGGCGCGCATGATCATGTTTGGCTGCCACTTCATGCAGGGGCACGAGCAGGATCCTGCACTCAAAGAAGCCAGCGGCTGGGGCGACAAAAAGAACGACAGCGTGCCCTTCCGGCAGGTTTATATTCACGCGTTGGTGCGCGATGCCGAGCGGCAGAAGATGTCGAAGACCAAGGGAAACGTGATTGATCCGCTGGAGATCATTGAGCGGTTCGGTACGGATGCGACGCGCTTCACTTTGGCGGCCATGGCCGCACCCGGGACCGATATTGCCTTCAGCGAGAGCCGCACCGAGGGTTATCGAGCCTTCGCCAACAAGATCTGGAATGCGGCGCGGTTTATGTTCATGAATGTGGATCGGCTAGAGGCCTCTGGGTTGTGGTCGATGAAGACGTTCCTTGAATCCCGGAACCCCGGACAGACCGACGGCGTCGCAGGATTTCAACCTGTGAATCTGGAGGATCGCTGGATTCTGTCTCGATTCACGGAGGCAGCTCTTGAAGTGAACATATCCTTGAGAGGCTATCGATTTCACGAAGCGGCGAACCGGATTTATGATTTCTTTTGGGGAGATTTTTGTGATTGGTACCTTGAGCTGATCAAGCCTCGCCTAAGTGTCGACTCCGATGAAGGCACGACAAGTATTGCTTGTGGCAATCTCGTCAGCCTGTTTGAGGCATCGTTGCGCATGCTGCACCCAATCATGCCATTCATCACGGAGGAGACTTGGTACGCAATCCACGACGGGAAGCCTCCCCAACGATCGATTGCGCTGGCACAATACCCTCTTAGCGAAAAGGCCAGCCTAATTAGCGTCGTGGGGCCTCTCAAGAGTGACACGGGAAGCACGGTCATCGCTCAAGGCCGAGTCGCTCCATTAGACGTCTATCAGGATATTGACCGCAACGCGCTGTTGGAGATGTCGATCCTGCAGGATTTGATCGTCAGCGTGCGGAACGTGCGAGCGGAGCTCAAAATCGAACCCAAAGTCAAAGTTCCTATCCAGTTGTTTGCACGTGATGCTTTAACCCGAGCCTTGATCGAGCAGAATCAAGGCGCTGTGGAACGTCTCGCGAGTGTCGAAACTATCCTTCTTACTAACGGTCCGTTAGTCGATACGCTTGGTGCGCGTCATAGCGCGAGATTTGATTTTCTTGTGATCTATGAAAAGAAGATTAATATTGCCGTCGAACGTGAGCGTTTGAGAAAGGAGTTGGAGCAGATCGAAAAAGAGATTGCTAATGGCCGGAGTCAATTGGAAAATGAGCAATTCTTGGCGAAGGCTCCCGCGCGCGTGGTCGAGGGGATTCGCAAGCGCGCTGAGGAGTTGACGATGCAGCAGGAAACGACCAAGAATCACCTGAGGGCGCTGGGGCAATAACAAGTCAGACAGCCGGGGGTGGCTGTTTCCACGTGAACTATGGACTTTAATTCTCGACGCATCACCGCGATTCTGGAGAACGCGCTGCTCGAAGACCGGGCGACGCGCGATGCCACGAGCTATGCCTGCATCGATCCCAACCAGCGGGCATCGGCGACAATCATGGCCAAGCAAGACTGCATTCTGGCGGGGATCGGTTGCGTGGGGCGCATCCTCGATGTCTACGCGGCGCTCGACGGCGCGGTGACTTCGCACTACGAAGTGACCACGCATCCCGAAATTTTCGATGGTGTGCGGCTGCACAAAGGGCAGTCGGTCGCGGTGATCCGGCACAATGCGCGGGTCATTCTCTCGTGTGAGCGCGTGATCCTGAACTTTCTGCAGCGCATGAGCGGAATCGCGACGCTGACCCGCAAGTTCGTGGACGCTGTCTCCGGAACGAAGGCGCGCATTCTCGATACCCGCAAGACCGCACCCGGGCTGCGATTGATCGACAAATACGCGGTGCGCTGCGGTGGCGGACAGAATCACCGACTCGATCTCTCCGACGGAGTGCTGATCAAGAATAACCACATCGCGCTCGCGGGGGGAATCGTGCCGGTGCTGGAGCGCGCTGTGCGCAACCGGCGCGGCGCGCAGCCGATCGAGGTGGAAATTCGTACGATGGATGAACTGGAAGACGCGCTGTCCCATGGTGCGGAAGCGATTCTGCTGGACAACATGTCTCCGGATGAAGTGCGCCGCGCGGTGGAGCGCTGTGCGCAGCTGGAACGCCGCGTCCCGCTGGAATGCTCGGGCGGGATCCGGCTGGAAAATGTTCGCGCCTACGCCGAGACGGGTGTGGATTTCATTTCGATCGGCCTGCTGACTCATTCACCGCAGGCGGTGGATATGAGCCTGCGAGTTGCGCCGGCGTAAAACGATAGTCTTCCTTCGTGAACCTTAGCGTCCTTGGTGGTACGTGGTTCGTTTGTGCTTTTCTCTTTGCTCCCGCATAATTCCGGCATCAAGAAGACTGACACAATGCGCCGGAGCCAACCTTCGCGGTCGAGGGCACCCGCGCCACACGCACAAGCGACCGACGTCCGCCTTGGCCGCATCGTGCGGTTGTTGATGCAGCACGCGACAGTCGTAGTGAGCGGGACTAAGATCGCGCAGGAGATTTCGTCGAACCGCTCGGAAGTCTGGCGTCTGATTCAGCAGTTGCGTGGGCTGGGCGTGGATGTGGCGGGGCATCCGGCGACGGGGTATCGGCTAAGGTCGGTTCCGGACCTGCTGCTGCCCGAAATTATGGGGCCGTTGCTTCGCGGCACAGTCTTCGATACTCAGCTTCATCACTTCTACAAGATTGGCTCGACCAACACGGCGGCCATGGCGGCTGCGGCCGAGGGCGCCGTAGAGGGCAGCGTATTTCTCGCCGAAGAGCAGACAGCGGGCCGCGGCCGCGGAGCGCACTTCTGGCAGTCGGCGCGCTCGGCGGGGATTTACTGCTCGGTAGTGCTGCGGCCGGCGCTGCCGCCTTCGGACGTGCTGATGCTGGCGCTGGCAGCTGGGTTGGCGGTGCGCGCGGCAATTGAGCGCGTTGACGCTCGCGTGAGTGCCGACTTGAAATGGCCGAATGATGTGCTGATCGCGGGAAGGAAAGTGTGCGGCATTCTCACGGAGATGAACGCCGAAGTTACGCGGGTGCGCTATGTCGTCGTGGGAATCGGGATCAATGTGAACCAGGCAAACTTTCCGAAGGAACTGCAGGGCGAGGCGACGTCGCTGCGGTTGGCGACGGGCAGCGAATGGTCGCGAGTGGAACTGGCCGCGGCTTTGCTAAAATCGCTCGACCGGGAATATCGTCTGTTGGTCGGCCACGCGGACGCGCGGCAGTCGATTCTACGGCGATTTGCGGAGCAATCTTCATGGGTGCGAGGCAAGCAGGTTCGCATCGAGGAAAATGGCGCGCAAATCGAAGGAATGACGGAGGGGTTGGATGAGCGCGGGTTCCTGCAGGTGCGGACTGCGCAGGGCTTGCAGACGGTTTTGAGTGGGTCGGTGAGAGAGCGATGAAACGAGCAATTAGCAACTAGCAGAACGAGCAATTAGCAACTAGCAGTTAGCAATCAGAGTTCAGCCATTCACAGTTTCGCACGGGCCGAATACTAATTGCCAATCGCTTCAGAGACGGACGATCATGCTTTTTGTCCTTGATGTCGGCAATACGAATACGGTGCTGGGGGTTTTTGCCCGGGTTGCGAAGCCGCATCCCGAGGCGGACGCCGACGACACTCCGCGCTACGGGCGACTGGTGGCCAACTGGCGGGTCGCGACCCGGCAGAGCAGCACCGTGGACGAGTATGGCGTCTTGTTCCGCAATTTATTCTCGATGGCCAGCCTGGAGGCGTCGGGGATTCGCGGGATCGTGATCTCATCGGTAGTGCCGCCGCTCGATCCGGTGCTAAGGCAGGTGTGCGAGCGCTACTTCAATTCCAAGCCGCTGTTGATCGAGCCGGGAGTGAGAACCGGCATGCCGGTGCACTATGACAATCCGGCGGAAGTGGGCGCGGACCGCATCGTAAACGGCGTGGCTGCGTTTGAAAAGTATGGCGGCCCGTGCGTGATTGTGGACTTCGGCACGGCGACCACGTTCGATTGCGTTTCCGCAAAGGGCGAGTATCTTGGCGGAGTGATCTGCCCGGGGATCGGCATCTCAGCCGACGCTCTTTTCCAGCGCGCGGCGCGCCTGCCGCGAGTCGAGATCCGCAAGCCCGCGCGCGTGATTGGAACCAATACGGTGGGCAGCGTACAATCGGGGCTTTACTACGGCTATCTCGGGCTGGTGGATGGCATTCTCGAACTTCTGCTGGGCGAGTTGGGCAATGAAACGAAAGTGATCGCCACCGGCGGCCTGGGGCCAATGATCGGCACAGGATCGAAGTACATCAAACATGTGGATGATTTTCTAACCCTCGAAGGCCTGCGCATCATCTGGGAGCGCAACGTCGCAGCGCGTCCGCGGATCGCAGCCAAAGCCGCGCCAAGTTCGCGCAAGGCGAACAATGGCGGCCAGCGCGCTTCTTCCACTCCGCGTTCCACCCGCTGAGCCGCCGTGGAGGATCAATTCAATTACTTCAACTACTTCACCGAAATTGAAGAACACTTTCAGCGCCGCTGGGGCGGTATCCTGCGGCTATCCACGCTCGACTGGGTACTTATCGAGACTTGGAAGGATGCGGGAATTCCACTCGAGGCCGTGCTGCGCGGCATCGACGTGACTTTCGAACGCTACGAAATGCGTCCTTCTAAGACGCGAAAAATCAATGGGCTGGGATTCTGTTCGCAGGAAGTGCTGGCGGCGGCGGAAGACATGAAGGAAGCGGCGGTGGGCGCGGCGCACCCCGCCGCCGGACAATCGGTCTCGATCAAATCGGGCGCGGGGCAGGGGTTTGAGCCGGAGGCAATCGCAGCGTTTCTGCGGCGCAATGCGGATCTGCTGGACGCTGCGAAGCTGCCGCGGAGTGCGGGAGTTTTCGTTCAGGCGGTCGCCGAGGAATCCGGCGCCACGCTCCGCAAACTGGCGCAGGAAACCGAGAGCAAAACAACAGCGGCAAGACTGGAAGATTTGGAGCGCCATCTGACCGTGCTGGAGGAAAAACTTTTTGCCGCATTGCTCGCCGCCACTCCGGATGAAGAGATCGTGGCGGTGCGCGCGCAGGCTGATCGCGAACTCGCGCCCTATCGGCGCAAGATGGCGGGGCCTCAGATCGAACAGCTGCAAAAGCAGTACGTCCACAAACGCCTTCTGGAAAAATACGGCCTGCCGCGGCTCAGCCTGTTTTACATGTGAGCGCCTGGATTATCGACTCATGACCCATTCCTTCGATGCGCTCATTCTCGGTGGCGGCGCGGCGGGACTGATGTGCGCCATCGAAGCCGGCAAGCGCGGCCGGCGCGTCGCGGTGCTGGAACATGCAAACCGGCTGGGCAAGAAAATCCTGATCTCCGGCGGCGGACGCTGCAATTTTACCAACATTCATTGCCGGCCGGAGAACTTCATTTCCTCGAATCCGCATTTTGCCAAGTCGGCATTAGCTCGCTACACGCCGGCGGATTTCATCGCGCTGGTGGAAAAGCACGGCATTGCATATCACGAGAAGGTGCTGGGGCAGCTTTTCTGCGATCATTCCGCGCGCGACATCCTTGGGATGCTTGAAGCCGAATGCCAGCATGCCGGAGTGAGCATCTTTCTGAATACGAAGATTCGGGGAGTTGAGCACACGACCGACTTCATCGTGCGCGCGGCCAATGCGGAGTTCAGGGCGCCGGCGCTGGTGGTTGCCACCGGAGGGCTTTCGATTCCGAAGATTGGCGCAACGCCATTTGGCTACGACCTGGCGCGGCAGTTCGGGCTTGCCATCCGCGAACCCTGGCCTGGATTGGTGCCGCTGCTGCTGAGCGCCGAGGATTGTTCCCGCTACTGCGATCTGGCAGGCGTTTCGGCGGAGGTGATCGCGTCGTGTGGCGGGCAGCGGTTTCGCGAAAAGATGCTGATCACGCATCGCGGGCTGAGCGGGCCCGCGATCTTGCAGATTTCGTCGTATTGGAAGGAACCACAGCCCGTCCTGATCGATCTGGTGTCCGGATGCGAGGTTACCGCCGGGTTTCGCGATCCGAAAACACAAAGGAATCCGGGCGCCCTGCGGGCGGAGTTGCGGAAAGTTCTACCCCATCGCTTTTCGGACCGCTGGCTGGATTGGCACGCGCCTACTTCGTGGACGAATCAGGCGCTCGCTGACCTGGAAGCGCAGACCCATGCCTGGGCAATCTCGCCAACGGGCACGGAAGGCTATGAGAAGGCCGAGGTCACCGCGGGCGGCGTTGATACGGACGAACTTTCGGCCAAGACGATGGAGAGCCGCAAGGTCCCGGGACTATTCTTCATCGGCGAGGTAGTGGACGTGACTGGCCATCTCGGCGGATTCAATTTTCAGTGGGCGTGGGCCTCAGGCGCGGCGGCCGGACGGGCGCTGTGACTTCCGGGTACAATTTTCCGTTGCCTACTATCGAGGTCGCCTATTACCCCGCTCTCACCGCACCCTCTCACAGAAGTAACCTTGCCGCGCCCCCAGCCCAACAGTAACGTATCCCAGTAAGGACACATCCTTAAAACGGGGCGTCATCTGTGGCCGGCAAGGTATCCGAAAAATCAACCGCGAGCTTCTTGGCTCGCTATCTCAATTCCTCGTCGACGGCCCTGCAGGGTGGTGCCCTCGTGTTACTGCTGGTGGCCACAGGCAGCTTCGCCCTAAGCCGGCACTGGCACAGCGAACTTCGATTTGACCAAAGCTCGCACTCTGTCACATGCAATGCTGCGGTAGAGGATGCCGCCGGTCCGAACAGCGACCCCAGCACCGACGTCCACGCCCTCCGTGATTATAGGGACACCATCAGGCGCATGCTCAAAGCCGAACGGATCGAGGAACTCGATTGTCTGGCCGATCGTGCGCGATCGAGTAAAGAAAGATTTCCCGGCGGCCTCTGGAAACTCAAGCAACTGTATACAGGCTTGTCCGAGCCGGGCCAATATCGGATGCACGCCACGCAAGAAGATTGGGACCTGCTTCTGCAACGGCTGCAGCATTGGGTGACTGCGCGCCCGAACTCGGTTACCGCGCGGGTTGCGCTGGCCTCCGCTTACCTCGGCTACGCCGGGGACGCGCGGGGCACCGGTTATTCCAACACGGTTAGCGAAAGCGGCTGGAAGTTATTCGGGCAACGTACCGCCGAAGCCAGGCGAATTCTCAACGAAGCCAGCAATCTTCCCAGGTGCCCCGAGTGGTACCTCGCCATGATGCTCGTAGCCGAGGACCAGGACTGGGACGCGGCTGAAAAGCGCGCTCTCTTCGAAGAGGCATTCAAGTTTGAGCCGGGTTATTTCTACTATGCTCGCGTACGTGCTAGCCGCCTGCTGCCCAAATGGGGCGGGGAGCCAGGGGGCACCGAGAGGTTCACCGAGGGGGTCGCCGACCGCATCGGAGGAGATCAGGGCGACATTCTCTACTTCCAGATCGCGAGCGCGAACTACGTGATTTCCTGCTCCCCAGACGATCCCCACCTGTCGTGGGAAAGAATCGAGCGCGGCTTTGAAGCCTCCGAGAAGCAATACGGAGTGTCCATGCTGAACTTAAACCGCATTGCCTTCCTGGCGTCTCATTTCGGTAAGCGCGACCCAATCGTCACCGACAAAATCCTGACCCGCATCGGCGAGCAATGGGATGAGGAGACCTGGGACTCGAAAGCGGATTTCGACATGGTAAAGAAATGGGCGGCTTACTCAGCCCCATTTGCCGTGAAGCTGCATGAGATGGAAGCGGCCGCAGATGCCAATATGAAAACGCCCGAAGGCCCTGGTTACAAGGCCTCTTTCGAAAAAACCTATCGCGGGCTGGTGCAGGAATGCGTGCGCACTGATGGTGGCAGCGTGGACAAGTGGGAAGGTACATTCGAATCGCTGACCAGCGTCGGGGCAAAGGGCACGGTCGAAGACACCAAGATCTACTCGATGGGGCCCGTTGTCACGTGCGTGTACCTGAAACTGCGCGATCTCCAGAAGGACAAAACAATTATGTTCCCCCCGCCGCCGCAAGCCCCGTACTGGGTAAGGCTTGATCTGGACTGGGCAGATTTCGCCCCTGTCGCCTCCAAGTAACGAGTGAGTCGGCAATCGGCAATCCTCCCCATCTTCTCTCAGGCCGTAGAATCAACTCTTGCTCCTAACCATAGAAAAGCTCATCTGCGGCGGCGACGGCCTCGCCCGCCTTCCCGCCGGATCGTCGGGAAATGGACCGACGGGAAATGCATTGCCGAGTAATAAAGGCCGCGGACGCGGCAAGGCCGTATTTGTTCCCTTTGTTCTTACGGGAGAAAAGATCGAAGCCACACTCACCGAAGAAAAGTCCGGCTTCGCACGCGCCAATGCCCAGGCAATCGTAGAGCCTTCGCCGTACCGCATCGAGCCGCCCTGTCCATATTTTGGCCGCTGCGGGGGATGCCACTATCAGCATGCCAGCTACGAGCACCAACTCGAGATCAAGAAAGAAATCCTGCGGGAGAACCTGCGGCGCATCGCCAAGCTCGAACTGGAGTGCGAAATTGAGGTGCATCCTTCGCCGCCCTGGAACTATCGCAATCGTTCGCGGCTGCAGGTGCAGACGCGGCCTGAGTTCGCGGCGGGATACTTCAAGTTGTCCTCGCATGAATTGCTGCCGGTCGAGGAGTGTCCCATCAGCTCGCCGCTGATCAACCGTGGTATTGCGGCGCTGTGGCAGGCCGGACGAGCGGGCAAGGCCCTAGAAGGCGTCCGCGAAGTCGAGTTCTTCGCCAATGCCGAGGCTAATGAAAATGACACTGATGGCAATAAAAATGACACGCGCCTGCTGGTCGAGCTCTTGTGCGCTCCAGAGGCTCGACGCGCCGCGGTACGGGCGTGGGCCGAAGAATTGTGCGCATCCATGCCGGAGATTGCAGGCGTAGCGGCATTCCATGAGCCGCGGAAAGGCGTGCAGGAACCGCTGGTCGCGGTGGGCGCCTCGGAATTCACGTATCGGACTAAGACGGCGGCCTACCGCGTCAGCGCAGGAGCATTCTTCCAGACCAACCGTTTCCTTATCGACGAACTCGTCAAGATCGTCTCGGCGGGCCGCTCCGGTGAGCTGGCGCTGGATCTCTACGCCGGTGTGGGGCTGTTTTCCACAGCCTTGGCTTGTGACTTCCGTCACGTCGTTTCGGTGGAAGCGTCACAGACAGCCGCCAGCGATCTTCAATACAATTTGCCCGTGAATGGAAAGGCAGTAGAATCCGCGGCCGAGCAATATTTGACAGAGCTCGGGAATAAGGGGCGGGTCGGCAAGGCGGGAGTCCTCCCCCAGTTCGACCTTGCGGTAGTGGACCCGCCCCGAAGCGGTTTGGGAGATCGCGTGGCGCGTTTGCTTGCGAGTGCGGGCGCGCCGCGCGTGACTTATGTCTCGTGCGATCCAGCAACTCTGGCCCGCGATCTGGTGCCGCTGCAGGCGGCAGGCTATCGCATCGAGAAGGTTCATCTGGTCGATTTATTTCCCCAGACTTACCACCTCGAGAGCGTGCTGCAGTTAGTGCGCTGATGCCGCTGCGCCAAGTCCGGCGATCCGTCTGTTGTCCATATCTGACGACTCCTATCAGGCCAATGCATGCCGGCGTTGCCCCTAATCGACAAGGCCCCAACTCCAGCGACCCCGCTTGAATTCAAGCTCAAGCCTGCGAGACAACCAATGTTGTGGGCCGCACTGGCCTACGCGGCGGGAATAGTTGCCGGCGTTTCCCTGTGGCGCCCGGCGGCCTGGTGGGTGGCGGCTGGCGCGGCGTTTCTCGCCGCGGGGCTGTACTTCGTGCGGAGACGGAAATGGCTCGGCGTCGGCTTGGCTCTGGGTGCGTTCTTCCTGGCGGGAGCGCTTCACATACAAGTACGAGGCTCGGCAAACCCACTCGATACCAGCCTTCAGCCGTTCACGGACGGCCAGGAAGTCCAGATGACCGCGCACGTGACGCGAGGAGGCAGGTTGCGGCAAGGATCTCCAAACGAAGTCCGACAAAGCCTCGACGTAGAGACGGAGGAGATTGTCGCCCAGAACGGCAAGCGAATTCCCGTGCATTCCGGTGTGCGGCTGGGAATCTACAGCGCCCGCCCCGCCAGGTCTGCGCTCTTGCCACTGGCGGATGGAGTAGCCGCGCCCGCCCCACGGCTTTTCCGCTATGGCGAACGAATCCGGCTTCCGGTCAAGCTGAAGCTGCCCCGCAACTTCCGCAATCCAGGGGCTTTCGACTATCAGGGGTACCTCGCCGCGAATGGCATCGCGGCGCTGGCTTCCGCCAAGGCCTGGGATTGGGATAAGGACGTAGAAGTGCTGCCCGGCTTCGCGGGAAGCCGTGTGGAACTCTGGCGAACGCGTATTCATGCCAGCATCATTGCCCAAGTGCACGCGCTTTGGCCCGCGCCGCAGGCCGCCCTGATTGACGCCATGGTCATTGGCGAAGAGGCCTTTATCGACCGCGACACCCGAGTGGATTTCCAGCGCTCGGGCACTTATCACATTCTCGTGGTTTCGGGGATGAACGTGACCATCCTGGCGTTTGTCGCGTTCTGGACGCTGCGCCGGATGCGGTTCGGCGACATTCCGGCGACCTTGCTGACGATTCTATTCTGCGTTGCCTATGCCTGTCTCACCGAAGTGGGCGCGCCGGTGTGGCGAGCCACGCTGATGTGCGCCATCTACCTGGGCACGCGACTGCTTTACCGCGACCGAGCGATGGTCAACGCTCTGGGGGCGGCGGCTCTCGGGTTGCTCGTATTCGATCCGCGGCAGCTCTTCACGGCCAGTTTCCAGATGACGTTCGTTTGCGTGTTGATCGTGGCTGCGATCGGGATGCCGCTCGTGGAGCGCACTTCGCGGTTCTACCGCCAGGCGCTGGCCCACTGGGACGCCGACGACTATGGCGCATTGCTGCCTCCGCGCGTCGCGCAGTTTCGCGCGGATCTGCGCTTGATCGCAGGACGGCTCGCGCGCTTTCTCGGGCATTCCTGGTCGTTGCGCCTGGTGCGAGGCCTGACGATTGTTTGCCTGGGCGCGTTTGAGTTGCTGCTGGTGTCGGCGGTAATGCAGATGGGGCTCGCGCTGCCCATGGCGTATTACTTTCACCGCGCAACTACGATCGGCCTCCCCGCCAACGTGGCCGTTGTTCCCCTGACGCAACTCCTGATGCCCGCAGCCGTGCTGACGGTCGCTATAGGATACGTTTCCCCCGTGCTCGCGAGACTTCCGGCGCTGTTCACGGCCCTTGCGCTGCAAGCGATTACCGGCACGGTACACGGGTTGGGAGGCCTGCGCCTGGCCGATCTTCGAGTAGCAACGCCGTCTCTTGGGATGATCGCAGCAGCTTCCGCGGCACTGGTTCTGGCGATGATATTTGCGCGCCGCCGGGCGCCGCTCGCGGTCACCGGGCTGGTTGCGTTGCTGGCTGCATCCTTGGCGCTGGCCTTCGTCCCTCCCCAGCCGAAAACGCGAGCGGGACTTCTGGAGGTGACTTCGATTGACGTAGGCGAGGGCGATGCCATCCTGCTGGTGATGCCGCAAGGCCGCACCTTGCTCATCGACGCCGGCGGAGCCACTTGGGGTGCCGGTTCGCAACTCGACTTTGGCGAAGATGTGGTTGCGCCTTATCTGTGGACGCGCGGCATCTCTCGCCTAGATGCGGTCGCGATTTCGCACGGCCACTCCGACCACATTGGAGGCATGAGCGCGGTGCTGAAGGACTTCCGCCCGAGAGAGTTGTGGGTTGGCCTGCTGCCGCCGAGTCCAGCGCTCGAGAACCTGATCGCCGAGGCGCACGCACTGGGGATCGAAGTAGTGCGGCACTGGGAGGGGGACGAATTTGAGCTGGGCGGAGCTAAGGTGCAAGTGCTCTTTCCGCCGCAGGACTGGCCCACCGCCCTCGAGCCCAAGAATAACGATTCCATGGTTCTGCACGTCAGCTATGGCGGGACTTCCGTGTTGTTAGAGGGCGATGCCGAGAAAGCGGTGGAGCGCCGGATAGCCAGCCTGCACCATCCCAAGGCGGACCTGTTGAAGGTGGGGCATCACGGCAGCGCCACATCCACCACTCCAGAGATTTTGGCGGCCGTGAAGCCGAGCTTTGCCGTGATCTCGGTTGGCTTCCGAACCTCGTACGGTCTGCCGAAAGCTGACGTCCTGGCGCGCCTGCAAAACTCCGGAGTCCACGTGTACCGTACCGATCTCAACGGGGCGGTGACCTTCTACCTCGATGGCCATTCCGTCACGCCGTGGCTGGCGGCTATCCACTAGTCTCGTCATCGTCCGGTTCGTCCGCGGAATCGTTGGCGGAAGGCTGCTGCCGGTAATCGGCGATCATGCGGAGCGCTTTCTCCGCATCCTCTTCCCGCACCAGGATAATCATGCCGCCAAGACCGGGAAACACTTCTTGCAACATGCTGGCGGACGTGAGGTCGTTTTCAATCCTCGCGGAATCGAGCAAGCCCTTGACCACCATCGCCTCCGACTCCTGCTCGCTGTCGAAGACCTTTATCAGTTTTTCATTGGGATCGGGGCGGCGTCGTTTTTCTGCCGTCGCGTTGGGCTGCTCTGCCATAGGATCTCCGGTTCTCGGGCTTGGCCGCCAGGAAGACAGCTCGGACCCGCACTCCTAAGTGATTCTAACTCTTCTCGCGATTTGTGTGGCACTCAGCCGCAGGCGCTTGGGATACATTCGGAGCGTGCAATGAAGCTGTGGGCTGGATTGTGGGTTGAGGTTTTTCGACTGCTTGCTGCTAAACCATTGAAAGAAATGGTAGGCACGAGGAGACTCGAACTCCTGACCTCTACCGTGTCAAGGTAGCGCTCTAACCAACTGAGCTACGCGCCTGCGCTGCACTTATTCTAATGTCGTTGCCCCGTTCCCGCAATGTTAGAGGCGGGCCTTCTGGTCTTGTCGGCATGACGAACCGCGATTGCCAGTTGCCAAGTTCTGTCTGCGGCAGCGACAATCGTTCCATGCCGGAAGACTTTAAGCGTGATGATGACAGTTCCGCCGCACAGGCGCCCGCCTGCGGTCCGTTCGTGCCTGGTTCGTTCGTGCCTGGTCCGTTCGTGTCTGGATCCATGGTGGTCGTGACGCTTTGCAATCCCCGGGACAAATTCTGGGGCGCCATTCTGGCCCTGGCTCCGGAAGGACTCAGCATCACTGGCAGCGAGCTGGCATCGTTTGAGGACTGGGTTGTGATGGTAAAGAATGGCGAATCGTTCACTCCCGCGATTGTCTTCTTCCCGATGCACCGGATTGAACGCATCGAACTCGACCTTCCCGACGGCAGGTTGACTTCGCTTTCGCAACGCTTCTTGGCTAAGACCGGCCTCGATCCGGCCCTGCATCTGGGCTCTGCCGGAGCGAATGGAAGAAACGATCGCCACACCGGCTCGCGTTCCGCGATTCGTCCGGCTGAGGACCCGGCATGAGACTGTCCCAAATCTTCACCGCGCCCAACCAGATCACCCTGCTGCGAATGGTTTTTGTTCCGTTCATCGTGATCGAATTGGTTGAAGGCCGCTATTTTTGGGCGCTTGTGCTCTTCGTTGTTGCCGGCTTCAGCGACGGACTGGATGGGCTTTTGGCTCGCAAGTTGCACCAGCAGACTGTGCTCGGCCAATATCTCGATCCCATCGCGGACAAGCTCTTGCTGAGCACGATGTTTCCGGTGCTCTCCATCTTGCACAAGATCCCGTGGAAGTTTACGGTGCTGGTATTCAGCCGGGATATTTCCATCCTGGCCGCCAGCGCGGTGCTGTTTGCCATCGCGGGACTGCGCAATTTCCGGCCCAGCATCTTCGGAAAGGCGAACACCTTTTCGCAGATCGCCGCCGTGTTCTTCGTGATGCTGTTTAGCATACGGTCAGCGCGCTGGATATGGATTACACGCACCGTCTTCTTGCGCGCCACATTCGCCTTCACGATTATCTCCGCGCTGCATTACGTTTTTCTCGTGCAACATCGGCTGCGGGCGCACACGCATGCGCTGCCTCCGCATTCTTCCGCCAGCATTCCCGCCAGTTGACCCTCTTTCCGGCGTCCCCCTAGAATTGGGGGTTCATCTCTGAGCGCACAATCATCCTATGGCCTTACGCCTTTACAACACCATGTCATCGCAGATCGAGGCCTTTCATCCCCTCCGCGACAATGAAGTCCGGATGTATGCCTGCGGTCCAACCGTCTACGATTACGGACACATCGGCAACTTTCGAACCTTCATCGCCGTTGACATGCTGCAGCGATTCTTGCGGCAGTCTGGCTATACAGTGCGCTACGTCATGAACATCACGGACCTGGACGACAAAATCATCCGCAACGCCGCGCGCGATGGAGTCAGCGTTCAGCAGTACACCGCCAAGTACGAAAAGGCGTTTCTCGAAGACTCCGCCACGATTGGGATCGAGCAACCGGCGCTGGTTCGAGCCACGGAGCGCATTGCGCAGATGGCGGATTTCGTGGCCAAGCTGGTCGAGAAGGGGATCGCCTATCGCACCGACGATGGATCGTATTACTTCCGCATCGCAAAATTTCCGCAGTACGGGAAACTCTCGAAGAAAGACTTCAGCGGAATGCTCGATGGCGCCCGCGTCGACGTCGACGAATACGACAAAGACAGCGCGCGCGACTTCGCGCTCTGGAAGGCGCCCAAGCCAGGCGAAGCTTCCTGGGATACCTCCATTGGGCCGGGACGCCCGGGCTGGCACCTGGAATGCTCGGTCATGTCGATGCAGGAACTGGGCGAGAGCTTCGATCTGCACGCCGGCGGAGAAGACCTCGTCTTTCCGCATCACGAGAACGAGATCGCGCAATCCGAGTCGCTCACCGGAAAAACCCTTGCTCGTTTCTGGTTTCACGTGCGTTTCCTGCTCGTCGAGGGCGAGAAGATGTCGAAGAGCCTGGGGAACTTCTACACGCTGCGCGACCTGGTGCTGAAAGGTCATAAACCGTCGTCGATCCGGTATCTTCTCGCATCGGTTCCCTACAGAAACCAGCTCAACTTTACGTTCGACGGACTGCAGCAAGCCGCGGTTTCGGTGGAACGCCTGCGGAACTTCCGGCAGCGCTTATCCGCAGGGAACTTTCCTCCTGGCTCCAACCTGGAGATGCAAACGCTTGCTGGCGAAACCATCGACCGCATGCGAGCCTCGCTCGATGACGATCTCAATACCGCGCAGGCGCAGGCCGCCATTTTCGAGATGGTGCGCAGCGTCAATTCTGCGTTTGATGCCGGCCAGATCAAGAAGGACGATGCCGCGCCGCTGCTCGCCGCGCTGGAAACGTTCGATGAGATTTTCGCTGTGGTGAAAGATGACGATGGGCCAAAGATGAAAGAGGTCTTCGATTGGGCGCTAACCGAAGGCCGCGAGAAGGACGTCAGCGCGGAACTGCGGGAAACAGTGCAGTCTGCTCAGATGTCAGGGACCGAGATACAAGCAAGGGTCGAACAGATACAAGAACTGCGTAAGGCCCGTAACTTCCAGGCTTCAGACGCTTTGCGTGCTGAGACCATCACGGCGGCGAACATCATCATCGAAAATACCAAGGACGGAATCGTCTGGCGCAGAAAGTAGTCCTCTCGCTGTTAAGCTGAAAGGTGACGGCTGATACCTGATAGCTCTTATGAAATCCCTCGACGAATACCTCCGCGACGCTGAGCAAGCCCACGGGCATCTCTGCGCTGGGCAGGTTCTCGGTGTACGGCTGGCAATGCTGGGCCTCGTCAAACTTGGGATTAATGATCCGACCGGCAACAAACAAGACCGCAAGCGTCTCGTCACTTTCGTCGAGATCGACCGCTGCGCCACTGATGCGGTTGCCGTCGTGACCGGCTGCCGTTTAGGCAAGCGCGCGCTGAAGTTCCGCGACTGGGGGAAAGTGGCGGCGACGTTCGTGGACGTCAGCACAGGTATAGCAGTCAGGATCGCGGCCAAAGAATCCTCAAAGGCTCTTGCCCGCCAGATGCATCCCGAGATCGCCGATAAGAACCAACAACAGATGCTGGCCTACCGCGAAATCACAGATGACGATCTGTTCACCACGCAATGGGTAAAGGTAGATTTACCGCCCGAAGAGTTTCCCGGATACAAAGGTGAGCGTGCGGTATGTGAAGCATGCGGAGAAGGTATCAACTTCCGCAGAGAAGTCCGTATCGAAGAGAAAGTGCTTTGCCGCGCCTGCGCCGGGGAGCGCTACTACGAGCCCATCTAAACCGCCTGCTCGTAGGCTTGCGCTAGCCGCAAAACTGTCGCTTCGTCAAAATGCTTGCCGAGAATCTGCAGTCCGATCGGCAGCTTCTCTCGCGTCTCGCCGCAGGGCACGGAGATACCCGGAATCCCCGCCAGATCTGCGGTGACGGTGTAGATGTCGGCCAGATACATGGCCAGCGGATCATTCGACTTCGCGCCCAGCCGAAACGCTGCCGTGGGACTCGTCGGCGTCACGATCGCATCCACTTTGCGGAAGGCCTCTTCGAAGTCGCGCGCCACCAGCGAACGAACTTTCTGCGCCTTCAGATAGTAGGCATCGTAATAACCCGCGCTCAGCGCGTAAGTACCGAGCATGATGCGGCGCTTTACCTCCGCGCCGAAACCCTCATCGCGGCTGCGCCTGTACATCTCGGAGAGCGAGTTCACTCCCGGGGCACGATGGCCGTAGCGCACACCGTCATAGCGAGCGAGGTTCGAAGACGCTTCCGCGGTCGCGATCAAATAATAAGTGGGAATTGCATATGGAGTGTGCGGCAACGAAACCGGCAGCACCTCGCAGCCCAAGCTCTTGAACTTGTCGATGGCCGATTCAACCGCATGGCGGACTTCGTCGTCCAGTCCGTCGCCGAAATACTCTTTGGCCACGCCCAACTTCAGGCCGCGCACCGGCTTTTCCAGTTCGGCGACATAGTCCGGTACCGGTACATCGGCCGAGGTTGAATCCATCGAATCGCGCCCGGCAATCGTACGCAGCACAATCGCCGCGTCCTTCACCGTCTTCGCCAGCGGCCCAATGTGATCGAGCGAAGACGCAAACGCGATCAACCCATAACGCGAGACCCGACCGTAGGTGGGCATAAATCCCACCACGCCGCAGAACGATGCCGGCTGCCGGATCGAGCCTCCCGTGTCCGAACCCAATGCGACCACCGCCATGTCCGCGGCAACCGCCGCCGCCGAACCGCCCGAAGATCCTCCCGGGACGCGATTTAAATCGCGCGGATTGCGCACAGGATGAAACGCCGAGTTCTCGTTCGACGAACCCATGGCAAACTCGTCGCAGTTGGTCTTGCCGAGAACCACAGCGCCGGCTGCTTCCATGCGCGCTACCGCGGTGCAATCGTAAGGTGGAACGTAGTTGCCCAGGATTTTCGATCCCGCCGTGGTGCGCACGCCGCGTGTCGAGATAACATCCTTGATCGCGATCGGCACGCCGCCCAGCGGAGGCAATGGCTTGCCTTCCGCGGCCATGCGGTCGATGCGATCCGCCTGTTCCAGGGCACGTTCTTTGCAGAGCGTAAGGAATGCGCCGATCTGCCCGTCTTCTTTCTGGATACGAGCGTAGTGCGCCTCGGCCAGCGCGAGCGCAGTCGTCTTGCGCTCCTGCACGGCCGAGCGGGCGGTGTCGATGCTGAGTTGGGTCAGTTGCACGGGTAAAGGCAGAAGGCAGAAGTCAAAATGCAGAAGTGAAACCGCATCTGATCTCACTTCTGCATTCTGACCTCTGAATTTTGCATTTATCTTTCAATCACCTTCGGCACTCGAAAAAACGTTTCATCCGCATCGGGCGCGTTCGCCAGCGCTGATTCCTGGGACAGCGACTTGCGCAGTCCTTCGGGCACATCTTCGCGACTGGCGTACGCGAATCTCTGGCTGCCCTGCTTGGATTCGTCGATGCCGTAGCGGTTCGATACCTGCGCCATCGGATCAACGTTCGACGTGTCCAGTGCGTTGAGCCTCTCCATGTAATCGAGAATCGAATTCAGGTCCCGCACCATGCCGGCGCGCTCCTCCCCGGAAAGCTCCAGATTAGCCAGGTCCGCGACGTAGGCAACGTCTTTTTCTGTGACTTTCATGTTCCTAGACTTGATTGCGCTTGAAAGAACGGTTGTCAGCCCTGCCGGATCACAAACTCAATCCTCTCCACTCTTTGGCCGGCATAACGATTCACGACGGCGAGATAACGCGGCGCCAAGCTTTGCATCTCTCGCTTCCACCCGGCGTCGGGAACCTCGACGCGCAACACTGCATCTGCAAACTCCACAGCGCGCGTCCGCTCGGCCACCACCGACCCGCAAACCAGGGGCCACGCGAGCAGCGGGGCTTCGGCCTGCGGCACGCGCCGCAGCGAACCCAACACAATCTTTTCCAATCCCGAGCCTGCCTGCTCCAATGGAACTCCTCGTAGAGCTAATCTTCTGCGTAGAGCTAATCATCTGCAATCCAGCGACCGCCGAAGATTCCGATTCTAGCACTCACGTTGCGCGTACTTGGCATTCGGCAGACCTGGATACCGGCGCAGGTTTGACCGATGGTCCGCGACGCATGAGCTGTGGATTTCGAGTGTATAAATTTTTTTCGGGGCGCGAGGGACGCGAAGCAAGAATTTCGTCCGTTTTCGGGTATACCCCCCTCCCCCCGGTCTATTGGGATCATCGTGTTAGCAGGAATTTGTGAAAAATCTTAGGGGCTCAATCACTTGCGGGTAAAGTCCTGCGTCGAAAGGACTTACGAGCCGCACTTTTCCAACTCGATATTCCTCCCGCCTTCACGATGATGGACCGATTTCCCGCAGGGCGCAAGGTCGGATGTCACAACGGACAGAAATAGTGACGGTCACACTGTACCACCACTCAGCCGGGCGCCACAGGCGGGGAACTCGCGCTTGACGAACTCGAGCGCCGCCTCGCGCGAAAGCAATCGTCCTTCGAGCTGAGCATCTTCCACGGCCGCCAGAATCTCGCGGAACCTGGGCCCGGGCGCGTATCCAGAAGCAATCAGGTCGTCGCCGCTGACCAGCGCCACCGGACGAATCTTCTCCGGCGGAATCGCGGCGAGTTTCTCCCGGATGAACTCATAGGTGCTCAGATTGCGGTGGCTGGCCAGGCTGTCGGCGCGGTGCAGCGCGAGATGTTCCTCGAAGGCGGGCAGGCGGAGGAATTTCTTCAGGGTCGACTCCTTCATACGCGTGGCATGGCCAAAGCGCATGTGATTATCGACCAGGGCAAGCACTTGGGCCGCGTCGTGATTGGAGAACCGCAGGCGCCGGCAGATTTCCTCCGCAATCTTGACGCCCACATCCACATGCCCGTCGAAACGGATGCGCTCGGGAGCCACGCGGAATGTCGCGGGCTTGCCCACGTCGTGCAGCAACGCGCCCCAAGCCAGCGTGGGCGGGCAAGGATGCGGCAAATTCTCCAGCAGCAGCAGCGTGTGCGCAAACACGTCACCTTCCGGATGAAACTCTGGCGGCTGCGCGACGCCCTTCATTGCCGAGATCTCCGGCAACACCTCCTTGAGCAAGCCGCTCTCATCCAGGAGCAGAAAAGCGCGTCGAGCATGGCCTTCGGTGAGCATTTTGGTGAGTTCATCGCGAACGCGCTCACGCGAAACCACCGGAATTTCGTGAGCCAGGCGCTGGATCGCAGACAACGTTTCGGCTTCGATTTCGTACTCAAAGCGCGCCGCAAAACGCACCGCGCGCAGCATGCGCAATTTGTCTTCCGCAAAACGCCGGTCCGGATCGCCGATGGCGCGGATGACGCCAGCCTCGAGATCTTTACGGCCGCCCACAAAATCAAACACTTCGCCGCTAACCGGATCGAGCATCATGCCGTTGATGGTGAAGTCGCGACGTTCCGCATCCTCGCGCGGATCGTGGCTGAACCGCACTTCATTGGGATGGCGTCCATCGGAGTACCCGAGATCGCTGCGAAAGGTCGCTACCTCCACGGCTTGGGCTTTCGGTATCGCCTTCTGGCCTTCGCCCGCGCGTTGCTCTTGCCCGATCGGCAGCGGCACCAGCACCACGCCAAACTGGGCGCCCACGGCGTAGGTGTCAGGAAAGATCCCCATTACTTGCTCAGGCGTGGCGCTGGTCGCTATGTCGTAGTCCGCGGGTTCGCGCTTCAGCAGAAGATCGCGCACGCATCCGCCCACCAGGTAGCTCTGAAAGCCCTGCCGGCGCAGAGCCTGGATGATCGAAATAGAAAAATCTTTCAGCATCTGGCCATTGGTCCCCTGCATTTGAACGGGCGCAGCCCGTTTTGAATTAAGCTAGAAACCAGACTCTTGAGCCCCGAAACTGATTATGCCAGACGCCTACATCCTCGGCATCGAAAGTTCCTGCGACGAAACCGCTGCGGCTGTAGTGCGCTCGGGCGAGCAAGTCGTCTCCAATGTAGTGGCATCACAGATCGCGACCCATCAACCTTACGGCGGCGTCGTGCCCGAACTGGCATCGCGCGAGCACCTGCGGGCGATCGTCCCCGTCGTCCGGCAAGCACTGGCCGACGCCAATCAGACTTACAACTCACTGGATGCGATCGCAGTCACGCAGGGGCCCGGCCTCGCCGGAGCGCTGATGGTGGGCATCAGCTATGCCAAGGCTCTGGCCTTCGCCCTCGACAAGCCGCTGATCGCAATCAACCATCTCGAAGGCCACATCCATGCGGTTTTGCTCGAGGAGCGTCAGAAGGGCAATCACGATCTGCAATTTCCCGTGCTGGCTCTGGTCGTGTCGGGGGGACACACACACCTCTATCTGGCAGCGCAGAAGAGCGAAGGTTGGACGTACGAAAACATCGGACACACGCGCGACGACGCCGCCGGCGAGGCCTTCGATAAAGTCGCAAAACTCCTTGGCCTGGGCTATCCCGGAGGCCCGATCATCGACCGGCTCGCCCCGCATGGCGACCCGAGTGCCGTGAAGTTCCTGCCAGCACAGATGAAGCACCCCGACCGCCGGGACCGCCGCGGACAGAAAGAAGCGGAAACCGATCGCCCGCGCTTTGACTTTTCCTACAGCGGAATCAAGACCGCCGTGCTGCGTTACGTCGAGATTCATGACATGCGCCATTCCATCGAGATCCGCCGCAAGGCTTTGGCGAACGTTTCCCAACCGAAGCTCGAAGACTATCTGGCGAATTGCGATCAGCAGACTCTCGACCTGGTGGCTTCGTTTCAGCGCGCAATCGTCGAGGATCTGGTTGGCAAGACTCTGGCTGCGGCCCGCTCCTGCGACGTGGCTACGCTTTTCGTCACGGGCGGAGTGGCGGCGAACAACGAATTGCGGAGAACATTCGAGCGGGAGGGCGCTCAGGACGGTCTCCCGGTGCAGTTCCCGTCGCGGTCGCTTTCCACCGACAATGCCGCCATGATCGCAGCCGCGGCCTATCCAAAGTTCTTAGCGAAGGATTTTGCCTCAATGGATTTTTCGGCGGACGCGAGTCTTCTCTTGCGCTAGTCCGTTTAGCCGGCAGAAGTTAAAGGCCGGAGGATAGCAGACTGAGGCTGCCTACTTCCCGGCCCCTTGCCCCTGGCTTTTCCCCATCACCGCATCCAGCGCCTTTTCGAGCTGGGCCTGGATGTCGATGTCCTTGTAGATGGCGAAGTTGGCGCGTTTTTCCTTTTCGTCGAAACCGCTGGCGCGGCCCGCAACGATAATAATGGGAATGTTGGCGGTATCGGGATTGCTCTTCAGGGCGGTAATCAGTTCGCTGCCCGACATCTTTGGCATTTGCATGTCGGTAACGATCACGTCAGGACGCACCCGCTCAAGAATCTGCAAGGCTTCCACGCCGTTCGTGGCTGACTCTACCGCAAAGCCGCGCTCTTCCAGAGAGCGGCAGACGGTATAGCGGATCAGCATGGAATCGTCGACAACCAGCGCTACGGCAGGCATTGAAATCAATCGTGCGGAACACACGCTCCCGGCCCGCAGACTAGCAGAGCGCCTTTCCGGGAACAAGCGGGAATCGACTAAACCTGGTTACTATGGTGATCTCCAGCGGCAGCTTTGATGCCTTCACGATTCCTGGGCTTCGCCTTCGGCGCTGTCCTCGATGCTCATGTCCTTGAGTTCGCTGGACTCGAAGATTTCGCGGCACTCAAGACACTCCACGAACTCCGCGTCTTCTTCGCGGCTCACGATTTGCACGCGCGGGTGCTTGCAAGGCTGCTTCTCTGCGTTTTGAGGATGCGAGAACGGCTTTGAGGTCATAAATCCGGAAGCGTCGCCCTCAGGGAAGATGCGGAGGGACCGATTCGCGGGAATTTCCCGGTATTTTAGCCCTGCTTTGGCACTTGTCAAGTCCCCGGGCGTTATACCGCGCTGAATTATTTCCTATCGCCGCGAATCGCTCCAAGTCGGCTCCGCTCAGTTTGAGTGGAGTTCCGACCAAAATCATCGTCACCATCTAAGCCATTCAATCGCCGATAGTTACCACTTGATGTGCTTTCTTGCGGCTAGCTGCAAGAGCTTGCATAATCGTAGGGTATGGACGTAGAATGAATTACGACGGAAAAGGTCGCAATTAACTCCGACTTTTTGGGTCGGAGTTAGGGTTATCAGCCAAGGTAGAACCAGCAGTCGCGAACCGGCGGTTCGGGGCAATAGCTTTTAGGATGCTTAAATTAACCAAAAAGGCGGACTACGCGTTGAT
This sequence comes from Acidobacteriaceae bacterium, assembly GCA_003131585.1. GTDB lineage: Bacteria > Acidobacteriota > Terriglobia > Terriglobales > Acidobacteriaceae > Sulfotelmatobacter. Next base: position 40,470 of record PKVW01000014.1, on the reverse strand, counting down.
GGCCATGAAGCACCTGGCCGACCACGCGCATGAGGGAGCTCGTAGCGCCAGCGCGAAGGACGTTGCGGATTCCTTCGGCATCCCGCCCGAGGCGCTGGCCAAGATTCTGCAGCGGCTGGTGAAGGCTGGTCTGTTGCATTCGCAGCACGGCACCAACGGAGGCTACAGGCTGGCGCGCGCAGCGCACACGATTTCGGCCTTCGAGGTGATTCAGGCCATTGACGGCCCCCTGTTCATCACGTCCTGTGTCACCGTTCGCGGGGAGTGCGGCCAGAGCGACCGTTGCAACATCCGGGAACCCCTGCGCAAGGTAAATGAGAGCATCGAAGGCGTGCTGAAGCGGATCAAGATTTCACACATGCGGGAAGAGCCAGAAGTGGCTGAGAGTGCCGCTATCAAGCCGGCCGAGCTGGTAACGATCGTCTAGCAGATGTAACCCAACGTGAGGATTAAGCATTTAGCAAGGCAGGAGAAGCAATTATGAGCACGGATGTAAGAGTCCCCCAGCAACTTCCGGTTACACGGCACTCCGCTCCCCAGGGAGTGAAGCTGCCCATTTATATGGACAACCACGCCACCACGCCCATGGACCCGCGGGTGCTGGAGGAGATGCTGCCCTATTTCATGGAAAAGTTTGGCAACGCCGCCAGCCGTAATCACTCCTTCGGCTGGGCGGGCGAGGAAGGCGTGGAGACGGCCCGCGAGCGGATCGCCAAGCTGATCGGCGCCACCACCAAAGAAATCATCTTCACGTCGGGCGCCACCGAGAGCGACAACCTCGCCATCAAGGGCGTCGCTGAGATGTACCGCGAGAAGGGCAACCACATTATCACCGCAGTCACCGAGCACAAGGCCGTGCTCGACACCTGCAAGCGGCTGGAGAAATACGGCTATCGCGTCACCTATATGCCCGTGCAGAAAGATGGTCTGGTCGATCTCGACGACCTCAAGCGCGCCATGGACGACAAAACCATCCTGGTGAGCATTATGTTCGCGAACAACGAGATCGGCGTGGTGCAACCGGCTACCGAGATTGGCAAGCTGTGCCACGAGCGCGGCGTGATCTTCCACACTGACGCCACGCAGGCGGTGGGCAAGATTCCAATCGATGTGAACAAACAGAATATCGACCTCATGTCGATCTCCGGGCACAAGATGTACGGTCCCAAGGGGGTGGGGGCTTTGTATGTCCGCCGCAAGAATCCGCGGGTACAGATTGCCGCCATCATCGACGGCGGAGGCCACGAGCGCGGCATGCGTTCCGGCACCCTGAACGTCGCCGGAATTGTCGGGCTAGGCAAGGCTTGCGCCATCGCTTCGGAAGAAATGTCTCGCGAGGCAGTCCAGTTGGGCGGCTTGCGCGATCGCCTGCGCGACCGCATCATGAGCCGTCTGGATGAGACTTACATCAACGGCTCCATGGAGCACCGCTTGCCCGGCAACTTGAACATCAGCTTTGCGTATGTCGAAGGCGAGTCCCTGCTGATGGGTATCAACGACATCGCGGTTTCCAGCGGCTCGGCCTGCACCTCAGCGACTCTGGAGCCATCTTATGTATTGAAGGCTCTCGGCACCGGCGACGACCTGGCGCATAGTTCGATCCGCTTCGGCATCGGCCGCTTCAACACCGCAGCCGAGGTCGATTACGTGGCGGACCGCGTGATTGAAACCGTCGAGCGCCTGCGCGAACTTTCGCCGCTCTACGAAATGGCCAAGGAAGGCATCAATCTGAAGGATGTGAAGTGGGCGGGTGAGTAAACGGGAAGGGCACGACTTCAGCCGTGCCGCACAGGCTCTAACTGGAAACGGGCTTTAGCACCAGCGGTAAAGTTCAGAGAATTCAGGAGAAACAAATGTCATACAGCGATAAGGTAATCGATCATTACAACAATCCCCGGAACGTCGGCTCGATGGACAAGAGCAGCGCCGACGTGGGCACCGGCCTGGTCGGCGCACCCGAGTGCGGCGACGTCATGAAGCTGCAGATCAAGGTCAACCGCGAGACCAACGTCATTGAAGAAGCCCGGTTCAAGACGTTCGGCTGCGGTTCCGCCATCGCCTCGTCTTCATTGGCCACGGAGTGGGTCAAGGGCAAGACGGTGGAGGAAGCCCTCACCATCAAGAACATGGATATCGTGAAGGAGCTGTCGCTTCCTCCGGTGAAGATCCATTGTTCCGTATTGGCCGAGGACGCCATCCGCGCCGCGATCGGCGATTGGAAGAAAAAGCAGGAGAGCGCGAAGCCGGTTGCCTCCGCGGTAGCGCAGTAAAAGGCGCACTAAGCTTCTCGCCCTGTAACGCTCTCGCGAAGGCCGCGGCCCTGGTCGTGACTGGCGGGCGTGCGGCGGCTTTACAGCCGGTGTGGGCACATCGCGTCGGTTTGGGCGTGGGATTTTCATGACAACGGCAACGGAACAAACCGCACAAGCTTCGCAAGCCGCGCCAGCCAAGGGCATTCAAGTCACCGACAAAGCCCTGGTCAAGGTGCGCAGTGCGATGGCCAAGGAAGGCATTTCGCCCGAGCAGGGCGGACTGCGCCTGGGCGTGCAAGGCGGCGGCTGTTCCGGCCTGAGCTATAACATCCGTTTCGACACGCAGCCGCGCGAACGCGACCGCATCTTTCAGTACGGCGATGTGCGCGTGTTTGTCGATCCGAAGTCGTTCATCTACCTACACGGCATGATCCTGGACTACCAGGAAACGCTGATGCAACAGGGATTCGTCTTCGTGAATCCGCAGGCATCGAAGTCGTGCGGCTGCGGAACCTCGTTCTCGGCTTGATCGTGTGGCGCGGGCGCCCTCGCCCGCGAAAGCTCACCACGACGCGACCGCCCTTGCCCCGCACGCAGGCTTGCAGGAATCTCAGCTGAATTTGTGTGAAAAGAAATGACCAACTCGTCCCTAACCACGATCACGGCGAAGCCAGTGCCTGAGGAAACTCAATCCTGCTGGTCGTGCGGAACCATGCGCGCCGTCCACTTCTGCCAGGCCTGTGGCAAGGTGCAGCCTCCGTCGCCGGTGGACTACTTCACTTTTTTCGGCTTGCCGCGCAAGCTGAATCTCGATCTCGCGGCCTTGGAGAAAGATTTTTACGAACTGAGCCGCAAGCTGCATCCCGATCTCAACGCTCGGGCCGGCAGCCGGGAGCAGGAGTGGAGCCTGCAACAGAGTTCCCTGCTCAACGATGCCCATCGCACGTTGAAAGATCCGATCAAGCGCACCCAGTATCTCTTGCAACTGGAAGGCGTGGAACTGGAAGAGCAGTCGAAAACGGCGACTGAGCAGGCGCGCTCCACCGGACAGATCAAGAAGCAGATCGTTCCGCCCGATTTGCTGGAAGAAGTTTTTGAGTTGAATATGCAGCTCGAAGAACTCCGGATGCATAAGAAGATGGGCGAGGACGATCCCGCCCTGATCGAAGAAATCGGCCGGCAGAAACTCGCACTGGACGGAAAGCAAGAATCTCTTCTGCGGGAGTTGGAGTACGACTGGAAGATGTGGGATGGAATGATCCAGCGCGAGCACAATGGTCAACCGGTCTCAGAGGAAGAGCGCAAGCAGGAACGTGACAAAATGGTGGACTTGTTGAACCGCCGTAACTACATCCGGAATTTGGTGCGGGATGTGGATGAGGCTTTGGAGAATTGAGAGATTGAGTCATCGGGCGATTGAGTGATTTATGCACCATGGCTTTTGCAATCGCCAAATCACACAATCGCTAAATCGCACAATGGCATCTGATCGCATCGTCGGGATCGACCTGGGCACCACGAATTCTCTCGTGGCCTTCATGCAAGGGGAGAGCCCTGTCGTCATCCCCGGCGACGACGGTTCGAATCTGGTTCCGTCGGTCGTTGCGCTCGACGAAAACAATCAGCCCATCATCGGCAATCCCGCACGTAAGCATCTAACCGAGACTCCGGAACGCGCCGTCTACTCGATCAAACGCCTGATGGGGCGTGGGGTTGAGGACATTCAGGAAGAGTTGAAGTTCTTCCCCTTCCGCCTCGCCGAGGATTTGCACCCCGGCGAAGTTCTTCGCATCAAGCTCGGAGACAAGACTTTTACTCCGCCGGAAATTTCGGCGCTCATTCTCCGCCAACTCAAGCGCAATGCCGAACGCTTTTTCGCAGCCCCGGTCACCAAAGCGGTCATCACCGTGCCCGCGTACTTCAACGACGCGCAACGCCAGGCCACCAAAGACGCAGGCCGCATCGCCGGCCTCGATGTTTTGCGCCTGGTCAACGAACCCACCGCCGCGTCGCTCGCCTACGGCCTGGACAAAAAGCAAAACGGCATCGTTGCGGTCTACGACCTGGGCGGCGGCACTTTCGACATTTCGATTCTCAAGCTGCACGATGGCATCTTCGAAGTCATCGCCACCAACGGCGACACGCATCTCGGCGGCGACGATATTGACAACCTGCTGATCGCCATCGCCCTCGACGACACTCTCGGCGATCTGGGCCTCGATTTGCGGAATAAAGACCTCCGCGGCAACGCTGGGGCCGTGCAAGCCATTCGCAATGCCGTGATCGAGGCTAAGATCGCACTCTCCTCGCAGCCCTCGGCGAAGCTCGATATCGAATTGCCCGGCGGCAAGCGCTATTTGCGCGAGATCACGCGCGAACAGTTCGAACAACTCATTCAACCGGTCATCGACCGCACCGTTGGTCCGTGCAAGCAAGCCTTGAAAGACGCCGGCCTCAAGCCCGAACAAATTGACGAAGTCGTCCTCGTCGGCGGATCCACGCGCATCCCCAAAGTTCGCGCCCTGGTCAAAGAACTGTTTCAGCGCGTGCCGCACACGGATTTGAATCCCGACGAAGTCGTCGCGCTGGGGGCGGCCGTGCAAGCCAACATTCTCGGCGGTGGCTCCGAAGCCACCGAGAACATGCTGCTGCTCGATGTCACGCCGCTGTCGCTCGGCATCGAAGTGGCGGGCGGCGTCACCGACAAGATCATTCTGCGCAACTCAACCATTCCCGCGTCGGCGACGCAGCATTACACCACGCAAGTCGATGGCCAAGCCAACGTCGCGATTCATGTTTTACAAGGCGAGCGCGAGTTGGCAAGAGACTGCCGCTCACTCGCGCGCTTCGATCTCAAAGGCATCCCGCCCATGGCCGCGGGCATGGCGCGCATCGAGGTCAGATTCCTCATCGACGCCAACGGCATCCTGAACGTCTCGGCCCGGGAGCAGCGCAGCGGCAAAGAGGCGGAAATTCAGGTTCAGCCCAGCTACGGCCTCACCGACGAGCAAGTCGAGGGGATGATCCTCGACTCTTTCGACAACGCGGAAGAAGATTTCCGCGGCCGTCAGGTGATTGAAGCGCGCACCGAGGCCGCGACCATCCTGGCCGCGCTCGACAAAGGCAAGAAGAGCCCGGCGTGGGGCCACCTCACCACCGACGAGAAGAAAAAGATTGCCAAGATGGAGAAAGCTTTGATCGCGGTGAAAGCTGAAGAGGATTATCAGGCTATCCGCAAAGCCATCTACGCGCTCAACCAAGGCACAACACGTTTGGCCGAGTTGATGATGGACAGCGCAGTCTCCGTCGCGCTAAAAGGTAAGACCATGGACGAAGCCGACATGGGCGAAGGCCCCACGGCACCGCATCCCATGGCGAAAGCGGAGTTTGAGTAGGAGCAGTTAGCAATTAGCAGTTGGCCAGAACACAACAACTAGCGGCTGAGCACTAATTGCCAACTGCCAATTGCTAGACTTTCTGGAGCAAGATATGTCTGAAGAAAAAACACAAGGCGCCGGCACAGTCACGGAAGAAGCTCCCGGCGAAAACACGGTGCAGATCACCTTTCTGCCCGAGGGCAAGACCGTGCAATTTGAGCACGGCAAGCTGCCTTACGAAGATCATGGCAAGGAAGAGTCGATCCTCGACATCGCGCTCAACTATGGAGTCACGCTCGACCATGCCTGCGGTGGCAATTGCGCTTGCACTACGTGCCATGTCTGGATCAAAGAGGGAGCCGAGAATCTTTCGCCGATGGATGACGACGAAGCCGACCGCCTCGACATGGCCGCCGACTTGCAGTTAAACTCGCGTCTCGGCTGCCAGGTGCAGATCGCGAAGCCGGGTAAGGTAGTCGTCGAGATCCCAGCCTGGAACCGCAATTACATTTCGGAAGAGCATCATTAGAAACAGGTTTCAAAGTTTCAGGGTTTCAAAGTTTCAAGAAACTACAGCATCTCGGCCTCACAAACTAAGTGTTGCAGGTTTTGAAACCTTGAAACTCTGAAACCTTGAAACTTCAACTTTGCATTTGAGGATTCCCTATGCCCAAATCTCTCACTTGGGACGACGCCGAAGACATCGGCATTCTGCTGTCCGAAACCCATCCCGAGATCGATCCGCTCACCGTCCGTTTCACTGATCTTCACCGCTACGTGACCGGACTGCCCGATTTCCACGGCGATCCAACAGCCTCCAACGAAGGCAAGCTCGAGGCCATCCAAATGGCGTGGCACGAGGAAGTCCAGGACCGCACCCAGGGATAAGCGAGAATATCCGCGATCCGCTCCTCCGCCATTACACTTCTCTTCGTCCAACGGCAAAGGGCACGGCGCTCAGCCCGTGCCCTCTTTATTTTTGCCTAAACTCGCCTTCTCGACTAAATGCCCGATCCTCCTACCCTACCGTCACCGGCGCCAGCTCTTCCACGCTGGCTTCCCGCAGAAACTTCGCCGCTTCTTCCGGCGGCGTGGGATTAATGTAGAAACCCGTGCCCCACTCGAATCCGGCCGTCTTGGTCAGCTTCGGCATGAACTCCATGTGCCAGTGATAGTGATCATTGGTCGGATCCTGCGCCGGCGAAGTGTGGATCACCAAATTGTAGGGCGGATTGTCCAGCACGCGGTCGGCTTTGATCAGCAGATTCTTCAGCGCCTTCGCCAGGTTCTCAAACATGTGCGACGACGAGTTCTCGAACGCCGACTCATGCTGTTTGGGCAGAATCCAGGTCTCGAACGGGAAGCGCGGCGCGTAGGGCGCAATCGTCAGGAAGTTCTCGTTCTCGGCAACCACGCGGCTTCCGTTTTCCGTCTCCTGCCGGATGATGTCGCAGAAAACGCAGCGCTCCTTATACAGGAAGTACTGCTTCGCACCCTCCAGTTCCTGGGTTACGTTGATCGGCAGAATCGGCAGCGCGATCAGTTGCGAGTGCGCATGCTCCAGCGACGCTCCCGCCGCCTCGCCGTGGTTCTTAAACAGCAGGATGTACTTGAACCGCCGATCTTTCTTCAGATCGAGGATGCGGTCCCGGAACGTCCACAGCACGTCTTCAATCCGCTTCGGAGGCAGCGTCGCCAGGCTCGCAGTGTGGTCCGGCGTCTCGATAATCACTTCGTGCGCGCCAATGCCGTTCATCCGGTCGAACATGCCATCGGCCTGGCGGTTCAGCGTACCTTCAATCCCCAACGCCGGAAACTTGTTGGGCACCACGCGCACCGTCCATCCCGGCGTATCCCGCTGCGACTCCGGTCCGCCATTCGATCCTGGGCGGTAGGCCTGGATCTCCGGCGGAGTCTTGCCCTCGTTCCCGTAGCAAAAGGGACAGAAGCCACCCTTTAGTTTCACGTTTTCCCGCGCAAAATCGGTGGGACGCTTCGCCCGGTCCGTGGAGATAATCACCCAGCGGCCAACAATAGGATCTTTTCTCAGCTCAGGCACGCACCAAACCTCATTGATTAGGATAGATGAATCTTTTATTCTAAGCCGTCAGGGAGGAATTACGAAACACTTCGATCTGCGGCTGGCTGGCTTTCGACTGCCCATAGTATACGCTGACCACATCGAATCGCCACTGGCACGAAGGTGGAAGCCGCCGCAGGTACTCCCGCACCACCGCTGCCACTTCACGCCGCTTGTGCCGGTCCACCGCCGCTTCCCCGGGCTTCACATCGCGCGTGCTCCGCGTCTTAACCTCGACGAAGCAAAGAATATCGTCTTCCCATCCGATTAGGTCAATCTCTCCCCGGCAACGCCGCGAGCGAAAGTTCCGTGCCACCATCGTGTAGCCCAGCGTCCTCAGATGGAAGTAGGCCGCTTCTTCTCCCCGCCGCCCGATGCGATGATGCGCCGCCGTCTTCTCGGCCGGCAGCGTATGTTCCGCCAGCCAATCCAAAACCCGAAGCACCGCCCTGGTGGCGCGACCGGAAAACATGCGACCCGAAAAGGTTCGACCAAAAAGCGCACGTCCAGAAAGCACAAGGGATCCCCAGACTGACTGTATCCTCCTCGACCGCAGAGGGGATGTGATCCGTCGAACAATTATCAAGCCAGGACCGTTATCCCTCCCAAACAGGGAAGAGTGCGGCACCAAATTTTGATTTTGGGTGGCGCAGTGCTGCCAGCGCTGCAATAAGTGCCTTGCCATGAGTGGGGGCAGGCCGCACTCTTATTCGCCGCTAGCGGAGCGGCTGGAACCCGTGCCCTTTCAAACTTGATTTGCGACACACCCTATAGAATGGCTGAGCTTGATCTCTTCTCTCTACAGCTTCTTTTACAGCGTGGCGTTGGGCGTGGGGATGTTGGCGAGCCTGCCTTACTGGCTCTTCCAGATGGCGCGCCACGGCAAGTACCGCACGGGCTTGGCGGAGAGGCTGGGTTGGCTTCCTTCGCGCCTTCAGTTGCCAGGGAAACGAGAGCCGGTGATCTGGGTGCACGCGGTTTCCGTCGGCGAGGTCGTGACGGTCGCGGGTTTATTGGAGGAACTTCAGCGCCGCTTTCCGCAGCATAGGATCTTCGTTTCAACGACAACCGATACTGGCCAGGCGCTCGCGCGCAAGCGCTTTGGCGAGGAGAACGTGTTCTATTTCCCCATGGACTTCGCCTTCGCGATCCGTCCGTACCTGCAGGCGCTACGTCCGCAAATGGTGGTGATTGCGGAGACAGAGTTCTGGCCAAACTTCATGCGGCTGACGCATGCCAGCGGCGCGCGGATTGCGGTGGTGAATGCCCGCATCTCGGACCGCTCCTGGCCGAGTTACCGGCGATTCCGCGGATTGCTGCGAAGAGTGCTGGTCAACGTGGACCTGTTCCTGGCGCAGACGCAGGAAGACGCCGAACGGCTGCAAGATATCGGCGCCAGCGCGGAACGCGTGCGCGTTACCGGGAATATGAAGTTCGACATTCCAGCGCCCGCACCGCCTGCGATTGTCGAAAGTCTGCGGAAGTCGATCGCGGCAAGCGGCGCGGGACCGGTGTTGGTGTGCGGCAGCACCGTCGATGGAGAAGAGCCGCTGCTGCTGAAGGCGTTTGAAAACTTGCTGGTGCAGCATCCGCGAGCGGTGATGATTCTTGCGCCCCGGCACCCGGAGCGCTTCCCCGCCGTGGCCGCGCTGCTCGATCATATGTCGATTCGCTTCCGCAAGCGATCTGTTTGGCACAGCGAACCTTTGACCGGCGGCGTGCTTCTGCTGGATACAATCGGAGAGTTAGCGGCGCTGTATGCGCTCGCCGACATCGCCTTTGTGGGCGGAAGCCTGGTTCCGCGCGGCGGCCACAACATCATCGAACCGGCGCAGTATGGTGTGGCCACTGTGGTGGGCAATCACACGGAAAACTTCCGCGACATCGTGAGCCTGTTCCAAAGCCGGGACGCGGTGCGGATTGTTGGCCCGGCGGAGTTGCCGCTGGTATTGCTGGAATTGCTGGCCAACGATATGGAACGAAGAGCATTGGGACAGCGCGCCGCCGAAACCATGCGATCCCAGACTGGAGCGACTGCGCGGACGGCCGACGAACTGCAGAAGTTGCTGACGGAGCCACGAACTTGAATCCCCTATCAGCCATCTACGGCGGCGTGGTCGAGGCGCGCAACGCACTCTACGATCGTCGCTGGTCACGCTCGCGCCCGCTGCAAGGGCCAGTGATAAGCGTGGGAAATCTTTCGGCCGGAGGCTCGGGGAAAACTCCGTTCGTGATTCTGTTGGGCGAGTTGCTGAAGGCGCGCGGAATCCGCTTCGATGTGCTTTCGCGCGGCTACGGGCGTGGCACTCGCGGGATGCTAGTGGTCGATCCCGGCGGGCTGCCGCGGGATTTCGGCGACGAGCCTCTGCTGATCGCCAGGCGGCTGCAAGCGCCGGTAGTCGTCGGCGAAGATCGCTATGAGGCTGGCCGCTTCGCCGAGTCGCGATTCGGTCCGCAGATTCATTTGCTGGATGATGGGTTTCAACACCGCGCATTAGCCCGCGATTTCGATATCGTCCTGGTGACTCCGGATGATGCGCGCGATCGTTTGCTTCCCTCAGGACGGCTGCGGGAGCCTTTGCGTTCCTTGCAGCGAGCCGATGCCGTGGTGCTGGCCAGCGGCGCTTCGCCGGAATCGTTCCCGCTCGCGGGCAAGACGGTCTGGCGTGTGCGGCGGGGGATTGTTACGCAGAACGTTCCGCCTCGACCTGTCGTGTTCTGCGGCATTGCGCGGCCGCAGAACTTCCTGCTGCAGTTGCGGGCCGCGGGCATCGATCCCATCGCCGAGGCATTCTTCCGCGATCATCATGGCTACACCGAAAAAGACGTCCGCGACTTGCTGCAACTCCAGCAGCGCAGTGAGGCCGGCGGCTTCGTTACCACCGAGAAAGATGCGGTCAACCTGGGCGGGTATCTTGCCGCGCTGGCGCCGCTGGCGGTCGTCCCCGTCAAGATGGAGCTGGCTGACGCAGCTAACGCTGTGGATACCATGCTGCGCGTGATCGAGGATCGCCGCCGCCGCTCGTGAGAAAATGCCCCAGATGGCAACTGGCGGGAAGCGGAAGCGAGCCAAACACGCGATTATTGTGTCGCAAAGAACGCGACCCTTCGGCGCGCTGCGCTTGCTGAGGGCAGGCAACCTCGCACGGCTCGCCCAGATTCCTTACCGCGCAAAGAACGCTTGGTCGGAATAACAAGAAAATCCGATGACGAAACATTTGAAAGAAGTCGACCGGCTGCGGAAGATTATTGAAGCGTTCCCCAAGGTCACCATTACGGTGCTGGGGGATCTGGTGGCCGATGAATTCGTGTTTGGAGAAATCTCGCGGGTATCGCGCGAGGCTCCAGTGCTCATCCTGAAGCATCGCGAACGCACCGTCGTGCCCGGTGGCGGCGCCAACGCGGTGAACAATCTGGCCGAACTGGGAGTGAACGTGCTGCCGGTCGGCGCCCTCGGCGACGACGAGCCGGGACGAATGCTGCTGAAATTCTTTCGTCACAAACGCATTCCGACCAGCGGAGTGTTGAAGGACAAGACTTACACGACGGTCACAAAAACGCGCATTCTCGCCGGCATGACGCACAATGCACGGCAGCAGGTGGTGCGCGTGGATCGAGAACCCGAGAATCCTCCCAACCGGCACCTGACTCGCGAGTTGTTCCTGGCGGCGCGGGAATATCTGCGCGCCTCGGATGCGGTGCTGGTTTCCGACTACGGTTATGGATCGGCGAGTCCGGCGATCGTGAACGCCTTGCGCCAAGCGGGACGGCGAAGAGTTCCGCTTGTGCCCTTGATCCTGGATTCGCGGTACCGCCTGCTGGAGTATTCTGGCGCCACCGCAGCCACTCCGAATGAGCCCGAGGTGGAAGCGGCGCTGGGCGTTCGCATTGGCCAGGACTGGGAGAAGCTAGCCCAGGCCGGCCGACAAATCATGGAACGGATGAATCTGCAGTCGCTGATCATCACGCGGGGCTGCGACGGCATGGTCGCCTTCGATCAGGGACGGGAGCCGGTCGATATTCCGATTTTTGGTTCAGACGAAGTCGCCGATGTGACCGGCGCGGGCGATACCGTGATTGCGGCGTTCAGCGCCGCGCTGGCCGCCGGAGCCAGCACGGAAGAGGCGGCGCAGTTGGCCAACTACGCGGGCGGAATTGTAGTCATGAAGCGCGGCACGGCAACGGTTTCTCGTGAGGAACTGTTGCGCGCGCTCGACCAGGCTCCGCCCTCGACCAGAGCTCACTGACCTGAAGAAGACAAGATCGACAACGGTAGCTGGAAATATTGAAGATGAGCAACGATAAGATTCTGGGGCGCCAGCAACTTCGCGAGCGCGTGGAGCAGTGGCGGCGCGCCGGGGAGCGCATTGTCCTGGCCAATGGCGGCTTCGATTTGCTGCATGTGGGGCACGTGCGCTATCTGCGCGGCGCGAAAGAGTTGGGCGGCAAGCTGGTCGTGGCCGTCAATTCCGACGAATCGGTGCGCGAGCTTAAAGGCGAGGGCCGTCCGATCATGCCGGCGGAGGAGCGCGCCGAAATTGTCGCGGCGCTCGGCGACGTGGATGCCGTCGTCATTTTTGACGAACTCGATGTCCGCGCTCTGATTCGCGAGATTCGCCCGGATATTCAAGCTAAGGGTACGGACTACACTGCGGAGTCCGTCCCCGAGCGGGATGCGGTTGCAGAATATGGCGGACGCGTCGCGATCGTCGGCGATCCCAAGGATCATTCCACCAGCGGAATTATTCGCTCGCGCCTGGGGCCGAGGCGGCCGTGAGTTTCGACCCGGCTAGTCTTGATATTACTTCCGCAAGAAAGATCGAACACCTGCTGATCGTGCGGCTCAGCGCCATGGGGGACGTGATCCACACGCTGCCCGCGGTTCATGCCCTGCGAGAAGCATTCCCGCAGGCGTTCATCGGCTGGCTGATCGAAGAGCGCTGGGCCGAACTGCTGTGCGCGGCGGGATCTCCGCGGCGGGGCCACCGGTCTGCGCTGCGGCCGCTGGTCGATGAAGTTCACACCGTGAACCTGAAGGCCTGGGGAAAATCTCCATTTTCGATTTCGACCCTGCAGCGGATTGCCACCGTTTGGAACGATGTTAGGGACGCGCACTACGATGCGGCGGTGGATTTGCAGGGTGCGCTGCGGTCGGCCGTGCTGGGGCGGTTGTCGGGGGCTCGCGTGGTGTATGGCACCGCCGAACCGCGAGAGGCTCCGGCCAGCCTGTGGTACACGCGGAAGGCGGTGGCGCATGGCAGGCACGTCGTCGAACAGAATCTTTCGGTTGCTGAAGCGCTTGCCGATCGCTTGGTGGTGCAGAGCCCGATGAAACTATCGGTAGCGCAGATTGCTTGCGACCCTTCAGGAGATCTTCCTCGCGATCCGCAGGCTGAGGCGCACATCGGACAGCGCCTCACGGAACAGGGTATCGGCGAATTCGCCATTCTGAATCCGGGCGCGGGCTGGGGCGCGAAGCGGTGGCCAGCGCAGTGCTACGGCGAAGTTGCGCGGAAGCTGGCGGATCAGGGGCTACGTTCGATTCTCAACTATGGTCCGGGCGAAGAGGAGTTGGTGCGCGCTGCGGAGGCCGCCAGCGGAGGGACGGCGCAGGCGATGAGTTGCAGCATCATGCGTTGCACCATCACGGAGTTGATTGCGTTGACGCGGCGCGCGCGGCTGTTCATCGGCGGCGATACGGGGCCGCTTCATTTGGCGGCGGCGTTGCGAGTTCCGGTGGTGGCGATTTTTGGGCCTACTGATCCGGCGCGCAACGGGCCTTATGGGACGCGCAGCATCGTGCTGCGGAGTGCGGAGAGTGTTACTTCGCATGCGCGGCGGGCGGAGGCGGATGAAGGGATGTTGGCGATTGGGAGTGATGCGGTGGTGGCAGCGGCACGCGAGTTGCTGTCGGGCGCCCCTCAGGGGCTGAAGCCCGCATCGTTCAAGGGCCTGGATGGCACGGCTGAAGCCGTGCCCCTCCCGAGCGCTCAACGAGAGAGTGGGGAATAGGGCATGGCTAAGTGGTCACAGATCGCGCGGCGGATTCGGGTGCCGCTGGGATTTCTTTTTGCGGTGCTTTATTTCTGGCTGGCGCGGCCTTCTTGGCGTTCGTTGATGCTGGGCGCGATGGTGGTGGCGCCGGGGCTTCTGATCCGGGCGCTGGCTTCGGGGCATGTGCGCAAGAACGAAGCGCTCGCCACTTCCGGTCCATATGCATATACGCGCAATCCGCTCTACTTGGGATCGCTGCTGATCGGGCTGGGATTCGTTGCGGCGGCGCGCAGTTGGTGGGTGGGCGCGGCGCTGGTCGCGATGTTTGTTGCCATTTATCTGCCTGTGATCCGCGATGAAGAGGCGTTTCTGCGGCAGAGATTTCCTGAGTTCGACGAATATGCGCGGCGGGTGCCGAGGATGTTCCCGCGTCTCAGGCGCGCCCCGAGCGCTCCGAACTCTCCGAGCGCTCCGAGCGCTTTGAGCGAGGTTCCGGCGAGATTTTCTTTCGAGTTGTATCTGAAGCATCGCGAGTACAACGCGCTGCTGGGGGCGGTGGCGATGACCGCGGCGCTTATTGTCAAAATGAAATTCTTGTGAAGGGTTTGACGCGAAAGGGCCGGTGGGCTTCTTGACGAGGCGGTTCCCGCCAAGTTACGATTCGCCGGAACTGTCATTGTTCCAGCCATCACCGTTCGAAGGGTTAAGGAGAGACGATGCAATTGCGCCTGGAGAGCCGCCCGGTCGGCGACGTTTTGGTCATGCAGTGCCATGGACGAATCGTGGCTGGAAATGAAGTGTTGACGTTGCACGCCCGAGTTGGGGATTCCATCGAAAAATACGGCGACGTGGTTCTTCAACTTGACGAGATCGAATTCGTAGACAGCAGTGGCTTAGGAGCGCTGGTCCGGCTGATGCAAGCGGCGCGAGCGAAGGGCGGAGACCTCAAATTAAGCGGGCTGCCGCCCAATATCCGCAAGGTTCTGCAGCTTACCAGCCTGCTTCCGCAGTTTGAGACTTACGATACCGTTGAAGAGGCGATCACGGCCGCCTACCTGGGTTCGCGATATTCGCGAGGAAAGACCGGAGACTCCAGGCCACGTCTGCTCTGTGTTTACGCGTCGACCGATGTGTGCACGTTCTTACGAGAAGTGCTGTGCAGCGCCGGATACAACGCCATGACGATGACAACGATCAGCGACGCCCAAATCGTCCTCAAGGCAACGAAAGCGAAACTGGCAGTGGTTTCCGCAGGAATCAGAGGTCAACGCGGCAAATCGCTGGAGGAGACTTTGCACGAGATCGATCCTGCCGTGTCACTGGTCGTTTTAGACGAGAATTTTGCCAGCCAGGATCCCGGAGAGGCGGCGGAGAAACTATTGAGCGACGTGGCGCGGGTGTTGGTGGGGGCGAATGCGTGAGGGTTTATTGATGGGGTGAAAGACTCTCCCTTTATGGCGGCGCTGGCGGTAGCTTTCTTTGCCGGTTAGAGCTGTTGGGCTCGTTCTGATAGTCGAGACACTGTCGGTAGAGCGCCGCGGCCCACCAATGTGGCCATCGCGAGACCAGACTCGGCCCCAGCGAAGGATTGACGTCACCCAGCTGCGGCGGTCGCAACGTGCGAGCCGCCGGAATTAGTCGGAGGCTGCGCTTCATCAGTTTCGGTCGCCGGGTTGAAAAATTATTTCTGCGCCACCAGTTCCCGCACGCGGCTCAACTCCGGGCGCGTGGAGTTTGATCCGTCGCAGACTTTCAGGAGCAGAGCGTAATATTCGGTGGCGTCGGTCTGTTTGCCGGCGGCTTCGGCGGCGCGGGCTGCGCCGTAGAGGGCGTCGAAGCGGTTGGGATTGAACTTGAGGTCAGTCTGGAATTCCGCCAGGGCCTGCTGCGGGCGCTTCGCCTCCATCAGCATGTCGGCGATCATTTCGCGGACTGGGACATCTCCCGGTTCGTCGCCGAGCGAATCTGCCTTGTCGGCGATGGGGCGCAAAGCCTCGATGCCATCGTCGATCTTGCCCTCGGCGAATGAGAGCCAGGCCTGAGCTACCTTGTGATCGTTTTCGACAGCATCGGCAAACTCGGATTTCTCCGCCAGCAGCTGTCGATGACGCCTCTCAATCCCCGTAATATCTTTACGGACGTCGTCCGGCTTGTGAAGATGCGCCGATCCGATTGCACGCGACAAATAAATCACGGAGTATTCCGCCGTGCCTGCCACTTCCTGCAGAGGCAGCGCTGCCGCGGCAGCCCAGTCATGCATCTCGATGGGATAGAGAGCGGTGAGATGCGCCAGAGTGGCCGCGTGCGGGTCGTAGCCTTTGCCATACATATCGTCGTGCTTGTCGGGCATGGCGCGGATCTCTTCGATCAGGGCTTTGGCGTCGGCGTCGCGTCCGCTTTGCATGTAGGCGTAGAAGAGAAAATCCATGGCATGGAATTGATGGCCTTCGCCGCCCATGTGCATGGCGGCGGTTTTGCGCGTGGCCGCGATGGAGGCGAGGTTCGAGTTGATGTCGTCCTGCCACAGGCCCACGCGGGCGAAGATGTGCGAAGGCATGTGCAAGGCGTGCGGAGCCGCGGGCGCAATTTGCGCGTAACGGCGGGCGGCGGGAGAGCCCAGTTGGGCGAGTTGCGGCTTGTCGTAGCTGTGGATCAGGTAGTGCGCCACGCCGGGATGGTCGGGCTCGGTGGCGAACAGCTTTTCCAGGACGGCGGCCGCTTGCTTGCGATTGGCGAAGGTTTCGTCATTGTGCGGCTCGGAGGCGAGCAGGGAGAGCGCGTAGAAAGCCGCGGCTTCATGGTCGTCAGGATAGGAGTCGTACACCTTCTTCATCGCGTCCGAGTAAGCATTGGCGCGAGCTGCGTGGTCAAGTTTCTTGGAGTCGCTGTAAAAGGCTGCGATGGCCGCGATGTATGCCTTCTCGCGCGCAGTGGTGGGACCGTCTGTCGTTTTCGCCTGGTGAACTTCGTCCAGGCCGCGCTCGATCACCTTGGCGTCCGGGTGGTTCCAGAGCTGGTGCCACAGGCTCATGGCAACACCCCAATGCGCCATGGCGCAGTGAGGATCGTCGGTGGCGATGTGCTGGAATTCTTTTTCCGCCTCTTCGTACCAGAACGAATGCAGCAGGGCCACGCCGCGCTCAAACGGCTTCTGCACCGATGGGGCGCAGGAAACCGGAAAGGTGACCGTCCCCAGTTGCGCAGCGGTCAGGTCTTCATGGTGATGCTGGCCTTGGTCGTCGCCGGCTAAGGCAGTGGCCGCAAAGGCAGGTTCGGCGAAGGCAGCAAGTGCGAAAAGAGAGGAGACGAGGAGCAGCCACGCGATGCGTTTCATAGGAACCTCACTGAGAAGCGAGTTTAGCCGCGCCGGAAGCAGGGGTCAAACGACAGGGCTGGGATGAAACCACACGTTTGATGGCTAGAAGCTGAAGCACCACTAGTTTGTGCCAACGCCTGAATTTTAACCAGGGGCGATTCGCCGCGGCAATCCGGACCAGGCAAGGAATGTTTGTCCCGCCAACTGCGCGACAAACGTTGTGCAATTGCGGCGGACTTCTGCTACACTTCGCCGCAATCGGGTCTGGGTCGCGTCATGGGCCACTGGGGCGTGCCTTCCATCCTTCTGGCAAAGCACTGGATAGAATCCGCGCAAACAAATAACTTTACCCAGCCCGCAGGGAGTAGCCATGGAATTGCACCCTGGGCCAGAGAAGCGTCGCGTTCCGGAAGTAGCGCCGGCCGAGTCGGACCCCATCCGGCGGGCTCTCCACGAAAACGAAGACTGGTATCAAGACCTCGTCGAACACAGCCAGGACCTGCTGTGCATCCACGATCTGCAAGGCCGGCTGCTGTCGGTGAATCCCGCCCCGGCACGCGTCTTGGGCTATAGCGTTGAAGAACTCCTGCAGGTTTCCATGCGGGAGATTGTCGCTCCCGAGTTTCGACCCCAGTTTGATGCCTACCTGAGCCAGATTGCGCGCGTTGGAGAGTCGCGCGGCTTGATGGCTGTGATGACGCGGTCGGGCGAACGCAGAATCTGGGAATATCACAATACACTGCGTAGCGAAGGAGTGGCGTCGCCGATTGTGCGAGGCATGGCCCACGACGTCACCGAACAAAAACGCACGGAAAAACTGCTGCGCGAGGCCAGCGAACTCAACCGTCAGATCATTGACAGCACCACTGAAGGGGTCGCGGTCTACGACCGCAACCTGCGTTGCCTGGCTTGGAATCCGTTCATGGAGAAGATGACTGGGATTCCCGCCTGCGCCGCCCTCGGCAAGCCGTACGAGGAACTGATTCCTAAGGTGAAGGGCCACGATCCGGAGTCAGCCCTGAAACGGGCGTTGCAAGGGGAGACGATTACCTTACCCGACGAGAAGCTTCCTTGTGCCGGAGACAACCAACGATGGATTTCCAGCCGCAAGGGGCCGCTTCGCAACTCGCAGGCAGAGATCGCGGGAGTCATCGTAACGCTGCACGACATCACCGAACGCAGGCGGTCTGAGGAAAGGCTGCGGGAATACGAAAGGGTCGTGGAAGGCTTAGAAGAGATGATTGTTGTGGTGGACCGGGAATATCGCTACGTGATCGCCAATCGTGCGTTCCTAAAGAATCGGTGTTTGGAGAAGGAGCAGATCATCGGGCGCAGCGTCTTAGAGCAATTGAACGCGGAAGGAAAGGCCGAGGCCACCCTGGAGCTGATCAAGCAAAAGATGGATGAGTGTTTTCAGGGCAATGTCGTCCAATACCAGATGATGTACACATATCCCAAGCTGGGCGAAAGAGACATCCTGTTGTCGTACTTCCCGATCGAGGGTCTCAAGGGCGTCGATCGAATCGCCGCTGTCGTGCAAGACATCACCGAGCGCAAGCAGGCGGAGGAAGCCTTGCGGCGCAGTGAAGAGAATTACCGAATGTTCGTCGCCCAGGTGTCGGAGGGCATTTTCCGGCAGGATCTGGACGCCCCCATTCCCATTAATCTTCCGGAAGACGAGCTGGTTCATCACGTTCTCCACGACTCCTACATGGCGGAATGTAACGACGCTATAGCAAAGATGTACGGTTTGACGTCCGGGCAAGACTTCGTCGGCAAGCGTCTGACGGAAATGCTGCCGCCCGAGGATCCGCACAACGTCGAGCTTACCCGGCACTACATCCGCTCCGGCTTTCGGGTGTTGGATCGGGAATCTCACGAAGTCGATATTCACGGCAATCCCAAGGTCTTCCTCAATAGCATGATCGGCATCGTGGAGAATGGAATGCTGGTGCGCACCTGGGGCATTCAACGGGACGTCACCGAGACTGTGAAGTCGGAGGAAGGCCGCCGGAATGCGGAAGAAGCCTTGCGCCAGAATGTAGCCCAACTGCAACAGGTCACGGAAGAACTCCGGCTGGCTAAGGAGAAGCTGGCGGAAGAAAAGCTTTACCTGGAGCAAGCCATCGACAGCGAACTGGGGTTCGCGGAAATCATCGGGCGCAGCAGTGCTTTGAAAGAGGTCATGGAAAAGGTGGCCAAGGTCGCTCCCAGCGACGCTACCGTGCTGCTGCTGGGAGAAACCGGCACCGGCAAGGAGTTGGTGGCGCGCGCCCTCCACCGCATGAGCCACCGGGAGGGCAATAGTTTCATCAAGCTGAACTGCGCCGCCATCCCCTCAGGCTTGCTGGAAAGCGAGTTGTTTGGCCACGAGAAAGGAGCCTTCACCGGCGCGGTTGCAAGGAAACTCGGCCGCCTGGAGCTGGCTGACCGGGGCACGCTTTTTCTGGATGAAGTCGGAGAGATTCCGCTGAGCCTGCAGCCCAAGCTGCTGCGAGTGCTGCAAGATATGGAGTTCGAACGGCTTGGCGGCACTCAGACCTTGAAGGTCAATTTTCGTCTGCTGGCGGCTACCAACCGGGACCTGCTGCAGAGCGTGAAGGCGCGCGAGTTTCGCAGCGACTTGTACTACCGCTTGAATGTGTTCCCCATCCTCATACCGCCTTTGCGCGAGCGGCGCGAGGACATCCGGCCACTCATTGAGCACTTCGTCCGCAAGTTCGCCAATCAAATGAAAAAGTCCATCACCAGCATCCCGTCAAAAACCATGGAAATGCTGGTGCGGTGGGAGTGGCCGGGCAACATCCGCGAACTGGAGAATTTCGTGGAACGCTCGGTCATTCTTACTCCGGGTTCGGTTTTGCAGGCGCCGCTCTCCGAATTTCACACGGCCGTGGACGAGGGCCACGGCGGCAATAACGATAATCTCCGCGACCGGGAACGGGAACGCATTCTTCGCGCTCTTCGGGAGTGTCACGGCCGGCTCGGAGGACCCGACGGCGCCGCCGCGCGCCTCGGCTTGAAACGTACCACTCTCCAGTCCAAGCTTGACCAGCTCGGCATCAAACCAGGACAGTATCGCGCTGGAGGCCCATGATTGCGCACCTGGCACGGATGCGTAATGAAGGATATTCTTTCCTCATGACACCACGGTTCAAGCGGATACTGGAGGCGGCAGCTTGGTTTGTTGTTGGTTTTGTGGCTCACATGTTGCTGCTTTACTTCCACCACCATCCTGGCTAGCCCATGAAGCTGGTATTGGCCTTTATGCGCCCGGCGGCAACCCGAGTCTGATTCCGCCTAAACGAGAAAGCCCCTCGCTTGCGCGAGGGGCTTTCCCTGGGGGAGGGACTCGGGCGAGGCGCCCTTGGGTCCCAAACTGGGTTGATTCCGGCTACTTCGGTTGCTGCTGCTGGTCCGCGCTGGTCACTGGAGCCGGAGAATTACTGGAGAGCTGCTCCAGATCGTTCTTCAGCAGGCTGATTTCAACGCGACCGCCGCTGATGCGCTTGGTTTTCGCATTCTCTTCAGTACCCGCGACCGGGGCATTGCCCATGCCGACGAGGTAAATGCGGTAGACGGGAATCTCATGGTTGAGCACCATGTAGCGAACCACCGACTCGGCCATCTTCTGCGAGTTTGAGATCGCCATCTGGGCCTTGCCGGAAGAGAAGCCCTGCACTTCGATGATGTAGCCGCGCTGACCCTTCACCGTATTCGCCATTTCGTCGAGAGCGTCTTTGGCGTTCTTGCTCAACACCGTCTGGCCGGGCTTGAAGCGGATTTCGGTCTGGTTCGACGCTTTGTACTGGTCGATGTTGCCAACCACCGTTTCTACCGTCTGAATGCGGGTGCTAGCCTGCTGCGCGCTTTGCTGCGCCATGGTGGCCTTGTTGCCGGCATCAATAGCGTGCTGATCGGCCTCATTGGCTTTGTCCGAGGCCAGCTTGATACCAGCCTGCGCGCGTGAATCGGTGTCCTTGATCGACTTGCCGTTGGATGCGGTCAAATCGTCCAACTCATTGACGCGGTCGCGGATGGGATCGGTCTGCCGCTTCACATAGTTCTTGCGGGCGAATGGGTTCACGCGGCCCCAGAAACCCTCGCGGGCTGGCGCTTGCAGAGGCTGCTTGCCAGTGCCGGTCTCCATCGACATCGACTGGGCCGGTTGCGACGTGGCTGGCGGGTTGGACTGATCTTGGTACGATGAAGACGAAGTTTGCGCCAAGGCTGGGAATGCGAGGACTGCGGCCAGGGGCAAAGTAACGAGAATGCGGCTTTTCATAAAGGAACTTCCTCCAAGTTGGGGGAGCGTTTGGGGGCTCCACTCCAGCACGCCGAAACGGGCGTGTTGCGTGATTTTAATTGCGTCCCCTAAAAACTTATCGGGTTATGCGCTGACGCAACGCACAACCGAAAATCTCAAAATCGCGCACCCCCAATTCCCGGGCTGCCTAGCATTCTCTATTACAGGTGTGATGCCAAAACAGTCTTCCGGGTTGAGGAGCTAAATCCTTGATATCTAAGACATTATACCGCTGCCCCGCTGGGAAGGACAGTTCCGGCGGTTCCGGGCAGGGTAAATTTGGCGAACCTGATATAAAAACTGCGTGCATTCGGCGACTGTCGGGAGGACAACTTTGGGGTCAACAAGTCTGGAAAATGGGTGCTGTCGGCTAGGAATGTTGTGTGCAGCAGTATGGAGGGCGCGACTTGGGCGGCGAGTCGTCATGCTGGCGGTGGTGGCGGCGTCGCTGTTGAGCGCGGCGGGTCAAGCTTCCGCCGAACCTCGTTCCGCTGAACCCGAACCTCTTTCCGCCGAGCCCGCCGCTCCGCCGGAAGAACCGGGGCCTGCGATGACTTCCTACCGCATTCCCGCGGCTCGCTTGCGGAAGTATTCCGATCTCGCTCTGGCGTGGATGCAGCGGTATTTGCGCATCGATACCACCAACCCTCCGGGCCATGAGATGCTCGCCGTTTCTTTCTACAAGAAGATTCTCGATCAGGAAGGCATCGAGAATCGCGCCTTCGAATACGCGCCCGGACGCGGCGACCTTTGGGCGCGCCTGCCGCATACCACGGCGCAAGCCCAGCGGCCGATCATCCTGCTGAACCATATGGACGTCGTCACCAGCGACGCGGCGCATTGGAAAGTCCCGCCATTCAGCGGCGAGATCAAAGACGGTTTCCTCTGGGGCCGGGGAGCGCAGGACATGAAAGACGAAGGACTGGCGCAACTGCTCGTGATGGTCATGCTGCGCCGCGAGAGGGTCGAGCTCGATCGCGATGTGATTTTCCTGGCCGTCGCCGACGAAGAAGCCGACGGCACCGGCACCGACTGGTTCATCGCTCACCAGCGGGATTTGCTGGGGAACGCGGAGTTTCTGATCAACGAAGGTGGGGAGAACCTGCTGGAAAACGGCGCGGTGAAATACGTGGGCGTGGATGTGGGCGAGAAGACGACGTTCTGGTTGCACGTGGTGGCTCACGGGCGTCCGGGGCATGCGTCCCGGCCGATCCTGGATTCGGCGCCGAATCGCCTGGTCCGCGCCCTGGACCGCATCCTGGCCTACCGGACGCCGCTGAAAGTGCTGCCGGTGGTCGAGGAGTTTCTGCGCGACATGGCGCCCTACGAGCCGCCGGAGCAGGCGCGAGAGTATCGCGACATCCGCAACGCCATCGAAGACAAGAAGTTTCAGCAGGATGTGGAGAAAGACGAGTCGCTGAATTTCCTGCTGCGCGACACCATTTCGCTCACCATGATGGGTGGGTCCGAACAAACGAACGTGATCCCGCCGGAAGCGTGGGCGAATCTGGATGTGCGGATTCTACCGGGAGGAGATCCGAAGGCGTTGCTGGAGCAGATCCGGCAAGTCGTGGATGATCCGAACGTCACCATCGAACCGCTGAATGCGGAGTTCCGCGAGGCCAACTACTCGCCCACCCATACCGCGCTATACGATGCCATCCACAAGGTCTCCGCAAAGTATTTCCCCGGCACTCCGGTGGTGCCGCACATCACGAGCGGCTACACCGAGAATCAGCGCTACCGGCCGCTAGGTATTAATGCCTACGGTTTCAGTCCGTACACGGCCACCGAAGAAGAAGGCAACACTGAGCACGGCAACGACGAACGGATTCGCGTGGAGGAGGTGCGGCGCGGGCCGAGGATTTTGTTCGATGTGGTGGCGGCGGTGGCGGGGAAGTGAGGATTCCGCGGGCCGATGCATTAATTCCCGCCACAATACTTTTCGTACTGTTCGATGATGAAGTGATCCGTCATGCCGGCGATGTAGTCGCAGACCACGCGCGGCAATGACTCCTGCACGGCTTTCTCCTGGTAATTGTGCGGTAGCGCTGAGGGGGTCTTCATCCAGAAGGCGAACAGTTCGCCGACAATGCGTTCGGCATCGTCTTTTTCTCCCGCCAGGGACGGGCTGTAATAGAGATTCTCGTAGAGGAAGTCTTTGATTTGCTTGCGTTCTGCCTCCACTTCGGGGCTGAATGCGGCCAACCGCTCTTCGCGCAGACGGACATCGGCCAGAGTTTGGATCCCGGTCCGCTGCAGCCGCGCCTGTGTGTTGGTGATCAGATCGCCAGCAAGACGATTCAATACGCCCTTGAGGGCCTCGTTGAATTGCAGCTTGTCGGGCGCTTCCGGATAAGTCTGGTCGACCTCGCGGAAAAAGCGTTCAAAGACGGGCACGCCGGCGCGAATTTGTTCAAGCGTCAGCAGATGGGCTTCGTAGCCGTCGTCCAAGTCGGCGGTGTTGTAGCCAATCTCATCGGTCAGGTCGATAAGCTGGGCTTCGAGCGGAGGCCGCTGGTCGAGCAGATATTCCGCCAGTTCAGGATGCTTCGCCCCGTCGTAGTCCTGCGAATGCTTGATGATGCCCTCGCGCACTTCGAAGGTCAGGTTCAAGCCGCGAAACGCGGCGTAGCGCTGTTCGAAGTCTTCCACGATGCGCAAGGCGTGCAGGTTATGGTCGAAGAGGAGGCCATGGGTGCGCATGGCGGCATCGAGCGCTTTTTCCCCGGAGTGGCCGAACGGAGGGTGTCCGAGGTCATGCACCAGGGCCAGCGCTTCGGCCAGGTCCACGTTGAGCCCGAGCGCTCCGGCGACGGTTCGCGTGATCTGCGCTACTTCGATGGTATGAGTCAGCCGGTTGCGGAAATGGTCGGAATAGCGGCGGGTGAAAACCTGGGTCTTGTCTTCGAGACGCCGAAACGCGCGGGCGTGGATGACGCGATCGCGGTCGCGCTGAAAGTCGTTGCGGTAGGGATGAGGCGGCTCAGGGAAGCGGCGTCCGCGGGAATGCTCCACCTGCACCGCGTAGCCGGCCAGCATTCTGGAAGTCTAACAGAGTTGCCAGTACCGAGTACCTGGCACCGAGTTGTGAGTGAAAAGCATAAACACTTACTGCGGCGGCCCGGATCGCTTTGCTCGGTACGCAGTACTCGGGATTCGGTACTGACTATTGCTTGCCCGATTCTTCCTTGGCCAGGCGCACCTTGGCGGCGTCAAGTTTTTTCTGCGTGGCGGCAAGCAGGTCAGTGTCAACCTCCGCGGCCACGGTCTTGTTCCACTCTTCGACGGCGCGCTCCCAATGGGCAGCGGCCAGCTTCAGGCGGCCGGTCTTCTGGTAGAGATCTCCCAGGTGATCCTGCACCGTTGGGTCAGAACCCATGCGCAGGGACGCCTTGCCGAGGGTCTCTTCAGCGGAGTCGTACTTGCCGAGCTTGAAGTAGGCCCATCCTAGGGAATCC
Organism: Acidobacteriaceae bacterium; assembly: GCA_003131585.1. Classification (GTDB taxonomy): domain Bacteria; phylum Acidobacteriota; class Terriglobia; order Terriglobales; family Acidobacteriaceae; genus Sulfotelmatobacter. The sequence continues at coordinate 15,684 of PKVW01000014.1, read as the reverse complement.
AGATAGGCGCCGTTGGTAGGCTCCAGGCTCACGGCCTGCTTGAGGTAGTTGAGCGAATCTTCGAGCTGTACGCCCCGATCGGCATTCATGTAGCCGAGATAGTTGAGGGTCGCGGCGCTCTGCGGATTGGCGGCGAGCACTTTCTTAAATTCCGCTTCGGCCTCGTCGTATTTCCTTTCGCGCTCGTAAGTGGATCCGCGCAGGAAGAAGACGTATTCTTTATCCTCGGGCTTGGTGGAAAGCTGCTCCGCCTTCTTGAGAGCCTCTTCGGCATCGCTCCAGCGCTTCAATCGCGTGTACATGATGGCCAGCCGAAGATAGACCTCGCGATCTTCCGGCGTGCCTTTGAGCAGCGAGCGCACGTCGGCGAGAGGTTTGTCGACATCGCCGGTGTCGGCGAGTTGAGCATCGAGCACCATGCGCAGTTCGCGGTCGTTGGGTAGTTTCTGCACCGCTTCTTTGGCGGCGGCAGTAGCTTGCGGCCACTGCTTGGCTTCGCGGTAGGTGTCGATGATGTCCTGATAGCCGGTGCGGGCGTTGTCGTCCCCGAGCGGGATCATCTTGCGGAAGGTTTCAACCGCGGCCTCATAGTTCTCCTGGTCGCGGTACACCATTCCGAGGCGTTCGATAAATATGGCGCGATTGTTGCGGTCGGATTGAGAGTAGCTGTTGTCGGCTTTCTCGGTTTTCTTCAGCAGATCCTGCAAGAGCTGCACGGCTTCGTCGTAGCGCGCCTGGGCCTGGTAAACCACCGCGATGTTGTAAGGAACCTCGAGCGCGTCGGGGACCATGGCCTCGGCCTTCTTCAGGCTTTCCAGAGATTCGTCGTACTTGCCCTGGCGGCGGTAGATCTCGGAGATGCGGAGGTAGGTCTGCGCGTCCTCGGGATTGGCGTCGGCGATGACTTTGTACTGATCGAGGGCGGCGTCGATCTGGCCATCGTTTAAGAGGTTTTCCGCCAGGCCACGAATGGCGTCGAGATTGTCGCGATCCAACTGGATGGCGTGTTTGTAGGCGTCGATCGCGCTCTTGTAATCCTTGCGCTGCTCGTAAGTGGCGCCCAGTGCGGCATAGAGCTTGGCGGAGCGCCCCGTATCGGGCACGGAACTGAGCACCTGCAGGGCGTGAGAGGTGTCGCCTTCGTCGCTGTAAAGCAAGGAGAGAGTGGTGACGGCTTCTTCCGAATCGGGATCGAGCTTCACCGCGGTCTTGAGTTCATTTTCCGCCTTCTGCAGGTCATTGTTCAGGCGGTAGAGGCGACCCAGCAGAAGGTGGTCGTCAAGGTTGTTGGGTTCGATCTTGACGATCTGTTCGTACTGCTCGATGGCCAGCTTGAGCACGTTGTCGGAGCCGTTGCCGCTGCCCGGCATATCACCCAGCGACCGCAGATAAATGCGGCCCAGCAGCTTGCGGGCTTCCAGATTGTTGGGGTCGCGCTTGATGATGTCCTGCGCCTGGAGCACGGCATCGCGGATGCGTCCGGTCTTCACATAGAGCTCGGCGAGGCCGGAAGTGAGGAACTCGGAAGACGGGTCGGCCTCGATGGCGAGGCGGTACTCTTCCATGGCCTTATTCGCCAACTCGCTGCGTCCGTAGACCGTGACCTGCTCTTCGTACATGTGCGCGACGGTGTAGTGGTAGTAAGCGGCGGCGCGATCCACTTTGCGCGGCGAAGCCTGAGGCGGTTTGGAGGCAACCGCTTTGGAGTCCGCGGGCGGGGATGGGTTGGTTTGCGCGGCGGCGGCCGCTGCGAGGAACGAGAACGCTAGAAGAATGCGAAAAATTCTATTCATGCGAGACCTGATGACGCTGGACTTGATTCTTTCAGACTTGATTCTGTTGCAGTCTGATTCTGTTAGAGCGCTGCGCGCACTTCCCGAAACCATAACCATTGGATGCAAGACCGCCGGGGATGGTGTGCCCTTAATTCTAACCCGGCACGGGCCGGATTGGGGGAAACACTCGGCCTCGCGCTAGGGGCGGCGATGCCCGGAAGTACAGGTACCGAGGGGCGTGAAGTGCCGATTGTCAAGTTTAGTAAAGGCAGGAATTATTGATTAGAGAACGTGAAGACCCTCATGGGCTAAAGCCCGCATTCCTATTGGAACCATAGCGGCGCGGCTCGAAGCCGCGCCCTTTCAAAAACCATTTAGCCAATGGCCGTCGCTAGTGGCGGAAATGCCGCACACCGGTAAACAGCATTGCGAGTCCCAGGCGGTCGGCCGCTTCGATGACCTCGGGATCGCGCTGTGATCCTCCGGGTTGAATGATGGCAGTCGCACCGGCCCGGGCAATTTCCTCGACTCCGTCAGGAAATGGAAAGAATGCGTCGGAGGCGGCGACCGTTCCTTTCAGCGGCAATTGCGCTTTCATGGCGCCGAGTTTAGCCGAGTCGACTCGGCTCATCTGGCCGGCACCGACGCCGACGGTTTGTCCATTGCGAGCGTAGACGATGGCGTTTGATTTGACATGCTTGCAGACCTTCCAGGCGAAGAGCAGGCCGCGGGTCTCTTCGGGCGTCGGGGCCCGCTTGGTGACGACTTTGAGGTCGGCATCCCGCAAGGTGCGAGAGTCGGCGTCCTGCAGGAGGATTCCGCCGGAAACGTGTTTGAGAATCCATTTCTGCGGCGCGGCGGCGACTTCGACCAGGCGGAGATTCTTCTTGGTGGCGAAGCGGGCTTTGGCGGCCTCCTCGAACCGGGGGGCGGCGATCACTTCGAGGAAGAGCTTGTGCATCTCTTCTGCCGCGTCGCCGTCGATGGGACGGTTCACGCCGATCACACCGCCGAACGCGGAAACGGGATCACATTCCAGAGCTCGTTTGTAGGCCGCGGCAAGAGTTTGACCGGTCGCCGTGCCGCAGGGATTGGTGTGCTTGATGATGGCGCAGACGGGTTCGTCGAATTCGTGCTCGTTGAACTCCTGGACGAGATCCCAGGCGGCTTGCAAGTCCACAATGTTGTTATAGGAAAGCTCTTTGCCCTGAAGTTGGCGGGCATTGGCGACCCCCACGCCGGAGCCGTCGGAATACATCGCGGCCTTCTGGTGCGGGTTCTCGCCGTAGCGCAGGTCGAGAGCTTTCTGGAATGACAAGCGCAGGGTTTGCGGGAAGGCTTCGTCCGCAGGCGGCAGATGAAAATCGGCCGGAATAGAGATGCGTTCGAGCGTCGAGGCGATGGCGGAGTCATAAGCGGCCGTTGTAGCGAAGGCCTTCTGCGCCAGCCGCCACTTGGTTTCGAGCGAGAGCGCGCCGCCGGAGCGGGCGAGTTCCTCGGCAATGGCAGGATAGTCGTCCGGGGATGTGACGACGGCGACATCGTGAAAATTCTTGGCGGCGGAGCGGATCATGGACGGCCCGCCGATGTCGATGTTCTCGATCAACTCCTCGAACGCTACGCCGGGCCGGGCAGCGGTTTTTTCAAAGGCGTAAAGATTTACGACGACCATGTCAATCGGCTGAATGCCGTGCTCGGCGACGGCGGCGGTGTGGGCGGGATTATCGCGGCGGTGCAGGATGCCGCCATGCACCTTGGGATGCAGAGTCTTGACCCGGCCATCGAGCATTTCAGGAAAGCCGGTGAGTTCGGAGATGTCTTTGACCGCGATGCCGGCATCGCGCAAGAGCTTGGCCGTGCCTCCGGTGGAGATGAGTTCGATGCCGAGGCTGGAGAGCTGGCGGGCGAAGTCGACGAGGCCGGTCTTATCGGTGACGCTTAGGATGGCGCGCTGGATGCGGGTGGTGCTGCGGGACATGTGAGGCCTCGGATATGAAGGATGAGCGCGGAGCGACCGAAGATTCTATCAGCAATCAGTCACTGGTCGATGGGCGGCAATTCATCCAACAATTCGGCCTCTGCTGGTGAAATGGCGATTTCACGCCAGGTGCCTACCGCAACGTCAAAGCTCTGGTTCCAAAAACCATGTCGAGCCAAAACTTACCCTTCTTGCGGTCGCGAGCAACGAATGGTGCTAGATAGGCTGCACAGGCTGCAAGGAAGCCGAGGAGCGTTCTCAGGAGCGCCGTTCGCGCGTTGATTGAGACCCCATCGTCACGAACAATTTGGTAGCCAGCAATGCAAGCGCCCGGTGAAGGTCGGCAACGGGTTAGCGGAAAGGCATAATAGAAGACTAACCCAGCAAAACAGATGGTAAGTCCCGCCAAGGTTAGCCATCCATCACCGGGCGCATGGGTTGTTCGCTCAAAATTCCATTCGAACTGTCCCGTGCGCTTCCACTCTGTGAGGGTTGGGAGGACGCCCATAAAGGGGGCCACGACCATCATTGCAAGAACAAAATCCAACCAAAACGCGACGAGCCTACGGAAGACGCCGGGGAAAGGATTTCCGAGCGTGGCTGGCGGGGCAAACATGAGCAGCAGGTAAAGCACCACGATGATGAGGGCAAAAGCCAATGCCACTGGATGCGTTCCACCTGCAAAGCGGTACGTGCCGTTTGTCCACTGCTGCGAAATGCCAAACGTTACGGGTTCGGCCATAAAACTCAATAAGAGAGCGACCGCGAGAACCGCTAGGAATAGCCAGCGAAGCTCCTTCATCCTCATAACCGCTAAAGCATACAGAATAGCGTTGGATTTGGTAACTGTTTGCTACTAGACGATTACGCCAACAGCGGTCTGGGTTGCGAACGACCAACGACGGTTCTTAAGCTTTCGCCTTGGCCTTCAACTTGACATGCCCGTCGGTGAGTTCGACGGAGTATTCGACGTCCTGGCAGCCGTACTGCTTGCGGATTTGTTCGGTCTTTTTCTGCACGAAGGTGGAGAAGGAATCGAGGCTGCCGGAGACGTTTTCTCCCGCCTTCTTTTTGGCCTCGACCAGAGTGTTGAACAGGCGCTCCACTTGTGCGCGCTCGGCTGAATCTACACTGTGCAGGGTGAAGGGCTGCGGCGATGACGCCGCCGCGGCTGCGGCGCGGCTCAAACCATACACGGGATTGTGGTGGGGCTTGTGTTCCTCAACTTCCGGGCGAACTCCCTGCACGGCGAGAAGCGCATCCTGCGGCCGGCGGTAACCTTCCTCGCGGATGCGGGACTTCTTGCGCCACAAATCGCTGTAGATGGCGTAGCGCTGGGCCATTTCGTTGTAGCGGAAGCGTTGGGAGAAGCTCATCCGCCCGCCGTCGGAAAACTTGCGCAGCAGCGAGAGCACCTTCCACTCGATGTCGGTGGGCGGCCGTTTGGTCGGATTGCTGAAGTAGACCTCGTAGTCGATCTTTAGCCGCCGCAGCTGCGTCTCGAGCACGTTCAGTTCTTCATCAGTGGTCACTCGGGGATCTCCAAGTCAACAGTGTATTGAGAAGCAGCGGCGGGGGCGAGGTGCCCGGTGGTCACCGGAGGTCATGGTACGAAAGTAAGGGGCGGGCAGCTATTAGCTCTTAGCCTTTCGCTCAACCCATAAGGACTTGCGGATCGCAACGGCCATGCTGACCGTTTGCACGAAAAGAAAGATAAAGAGCCTGGGCAAATACCAACGGGCGCCAAGCGCGGGAACTAGCTAAAGGCTAAGAGCCTACTTCCCCGAATTCGCCGCCATCTTCTTGACCATCGCCAGGACCAGTTTGCGGTCACTGTCATTGAGGTTGGTGGCGTAGCGGCGGACCTGGCTGAGAAATCGGACTTCGTCATCGGAGAGTTGCGGCAGTCCCTTGGCGCCGTTGCTGTGGCCGGATTCGGAGAAGAACTGCGAGAGCGCGATCTCCATGGCCCCGGCAATTTTCGACAGCGTGTCGAGCGAGGGGATGGTATCGCCATTCTCTACGCGCGACAAGTAGCAGCGCAGCAGACCGGTGCGCTTCTCGATGTCTCCCTGAGACATGCCTCTCTGCAGCCGGTAGTCTCGGATGGTCTGGCCGATGTTGATCTGGGGGAGCATTTCAGGATGCGACATAGTAACCAGATCGGCATTTTCTGGCAAGTGGAAATTCGTGCCATATCCGAAATTACTTTCTTATCATGACTTGACAAAAGGCGTGGCCTGGTTCCGCTTGGACAGCGTGAAAGAAATAATCGGCGCGTCCGCAAGGGCTCGGCGCTCGGCGCGTTAGTTCTTTTGGGTAATCCCGGTACTACTTTTTCAGGGTCTCCGCAAGAAAGCTGACGGTGCGTTTCCACGCGTCGGCGGCATCGTCGGCGCGGTAACCGTCTTTGTTATTCGGATTTTCGAAGGCATGGCCGGCATCGTCGTAGATCTTAATGTCGATCTTCTTGCCCAACTGCTTCACGGCCGCCTCGAATTTGTGGACGTCGTCGGGCGTGATGCCATGATCCTGGCCGCCGAACAGTCCGAGGATAGGAGCGTTGATTTTCTTGAGCGTGTCGGTGTCGGTGGCAAGATGGCCGTAATTAATAACGGTCGCGGCTAGAGTCGGCTCCTGGAGCGCTACATCCAGCGAGTAGCCTCCGCCCATGCACCATCCGATCGAGCCGATACGTTCCTTCCTGACATTGGGTTGCGCCTGGAGAAATTCCAAGGCCGCGTGCAGGTCGCGCTTGGCACGGTCTTCCGGGACTCCACGCATGATTTCATGGGCCATGTCAGGCGTGGTCGCAACCTTGCCGCGGTATAAATCAATCGCTAGAGCCACATAGCCCTGGTCGGCCAGCTTCGAGGCTTGATCCTTGACCCAGTCGTTCAGGCCCCACCACTCATGGATGACGATGAGGGCGGGAAATGGTCCCTTGCCGGCGGGGGTGTAGAGCACGGCCTGCACGGTCTCGTCGCCGCTCTTGTAGGAGACGGCTTTGCTATCGGCAGCGAAGCAGGCGGAAGCGAATAGGGCGGTGAACAAGGTGGCGAACAGAACGACGATGATTCTTTTCATGGCTTTCTCCTGTCGAGCTGAGGCTGTTGCGGAAGCACGAACAATCCGCAGTCACAATTCCAGCTCCATATACATCGCGCCCGCAATTGGGTTCGCCCGGTAGGGCGCGATCTCCCTGAACCCCAGCTTGCGATACATTGCAACCGCATCTTTCATTACCGGCTCGACGGTGTCAAGGCGCATTCGTTGATAGCCGATCTGGCACCCCTCCGCGATAATTCGCTCGGCCAGTCTACGTCCCAGGCCCTGGCCGCGAAACTGCGGACGCAAGTACAGCCGCTTCATCTCGCAGATGGCGAAGTCTAACTTGTGGAGCGCGATGCAGCCCGCGAGTTGGCCCTCGCATTCTACAAGCAACAGGCGGCCCTCCGGCGGAGCATAGTCGCCCGGCAGTCCGGCGAGTTCCTTGTCGAAGTTCTGAAAGCAGAGGCTGAACCCGAGGGACTGCCCGTACTCCAGAAATAATTCGCGCGCCTGCGCGATCTCCGCCGGCGACTCGGCCTGAGTGATCGCAAAACCCTTTACCACAGAGGACACAGAGGAATTCGGCGGTAGTTTCTGCGCGGTCTCCATGTTCCCTCTGTGCCCCCTGGGGTTGAGTCTCTTGCGGCCTACCCCATCAGCATGCCGCCGTTCACATTCAGCACGTGACCGGTAATGTAGGAAGCGTCGTCCGAAGCGAGAAAGGCCACAGCACCGGCCACATCGCCGGGCGACCCCACGCGCCCGAGCGGAATCTGTTTGGCGGCGGTCTGCTTGAACTCGTCGCCGAGCGTCTCCGTCATGGCGGTTTCGATGAAGCCCGGGGCCACGGCGTTGCAAGTAATGTTGCGCGATCCCAGCTCGCGGGCGATGGCCATCGTCAGTCCGATCAGCCCGGCTTTCGACGCGGAGTAGTTCGCCTGCCCCGCCTGCCCCATCTGGCCGAAGACGCTGGCGATGTTGATGATGCGTCCCCAGCGCTGTTTGAGCATGGAACTGGTCACCTGCTGGATGCAGAGATACGCCGAGGTGAGATTGGTTTGCAGCACGGCATCCCAGTCGGCCCGCTTCATCCGCAGGACGAGCTGGTCACGGGTGATGCCGGCATTGTTCACGAGGATGTCGATCTTGCCAAACTGCGCGATGGCCGCCTTGATCGCGGATTTGACCTGCTCCTCATCGGTGACGTCCAGAGCGAAGGCTGCGGCCTTGCCGCCCGCGGCAGTGATTTCGTGCACCAGTTCGTTCAGCTTCTCCTGATTGCGAGCGGCGACGGCAACTGCCGCGCCCGTTGTGGCGAGCTTCAGCGCGCAGCCTCGCCCAATGCCCTGCGACGCGCCTGTAACGAACGCCACCCGCCCTGAAAGGGACATGAGATTTCTCCCGAGTTCCTTGAGTCTCGATTAAGAAGTCTTTACATCAGAACGTGGAATTATACCCGCCGCTGCTTCAATTCGGCGCGCTGTCGAACGTGTCCCACACCAGCGCCAGTATCATTTCCCTAACGGATTGCGCATTGTTCGTCCGCCGATTAACATTCGGACATTCCCATGCCTGAAACGGTGACGAACGAAGTGAGCACCATGCCCGAGCCTTCCAGCAAGAATTCATCCACGTCGGATTCGGTTTCGGCCGGCCTCGGACACCGTTCGCCCCAGAGGCCTTCCGCTGCCGAAAACTCCTCGGCCCCGCAAGATCTGCGGGACGACCGCCGGGACGACGTGCCTTCCACCGAAGTCTTCGCGGTTTACGGCGTTGAGCCGGAGATCCAGGCCTATGCGATGGCTAAGTACTCGCGTTCCTCGCTCTCGATGAAAGAGTCGCTGCGCGAAATCAGCGCGCAGAAGGCGGAGAAATTTCTCAACACTTTCTATTTTCAGTACGGTCACCGTTCGATTGCCGACCTGGCGCATATCGCGCTGGCCGTCGAGAGGCTCTCGATTCTGGCTGCCATCGAACTAGCCGACGAACAACGCTGGGACGGCCAGGAGCGCTCGACCCGCTATCAGGACTTCAAGAAGAGCGGCTACTATACGCCCGACTTCGGTGCCGACGATGAAGCCCGCAAACTATACCGGGAGACGCTGGATAGTCTGTTTGCCGAATATGACGCGCTCTCCGCGCACATGACGCAGCACCTGATCAGCATCACGCCCAAGCCTGCCGAGATGAAGCAGGAGGCATACGAGCGCACCCTGAAGGCCAGGGCCTTCGACATCACGCGCTACCTGTTGCCGCTGGCTACAAATACTTCGCTGGGAGAGATCGTCAACGCGCGGACCCTTGAAACCCAGGTTGCGCACCTGCTCTCGCACACGCATAAAGAAGTTCGAGTTCTCGGCGAGTCGTTGAAGAAGGCGGCAACGACGGCGGCGTACAACGTGAATGCCGAGTCTTTGCGGGGCTTGGTGGAGGAGATTCGGAAGCTGAGTCCGGAACTGGGCGCGCGGGCCGAGCAGGAATTGCTGCACGAAGTCCGAGTCGCGCCTACGCTGGTGAAATACGCCGATCCGAATTCGTATGAGATGGAAACACGGCGCGAATTGCGGCAGGCTGCGCGCGAGTTGATGAAGAGCGAGCAGCTTGCGCCGTCGAAAGCAATCGTAGACCTGCTCGATGAGGAACCGCTCGAAGTTGAGATTGCGACCACTTTGCTTTACGAGCACTGCCACCACTCCTATAGACAAGTCCGGCAAGCGCTGCAGGTTTCGGGCGAGCGATACCGCCGCGAGATCATCGATCTTGGCCTGCGCCATCGCGGCAAGCACGACGAAATGCTGCGCGGCTTCCGCGCCGGACAGCAGTTCCGCTTCGACATTTTGATGGATACGGGCGGCTTCCGCGACATGCACCGTCACCGGCGCTGCATCCAGGTGATGCAGGGATTCACCACGCAGCACGGCTACGAAATGCTGCTCGACATGGATGATGCCGGCATGCGTTCTCGTTTCGATGCCGCCATGCGGCGCACGCAAACGGCGGTTGAGAAGCTCGCCGCGCGCAACGCGCCCGAAGCCGAAGAAAATTCACAGTACGCGATTCCGCTGGCCTATCGCAAGCGCGCCCTGTTCAAGATGGATTTTGCCGAGGCTGTGTACATCTCCGAACTGCGCACCACGCCGGCGGGCCATGTTTCCTACCGCAATGTAGCCTATGCGATGTATGAGGCCGTGGCGCGGAGGTATCCCGCGCTGGCCAAGTATTTCCGCGTGCACGATGTGACGGCGCCGGTGGATTTGCTGCAGAGGTAATCTCCGCAACACTTGCTGTTTCCCTCGTCGTCGCAATAAGCTTGACTTGGAGCTTTGCGAGACAAATAATCGCTTCGGCGATTTAATCTCTCCGGAATGCGGCAGGAGGTTCCATGGCAACCGTCCCTCACCCTCCCGATGGCGAATCCTTCAGCATCGTTTTCGAAAGGGAAGATGATGGTCGATGGCTGGCCGAGGTGCCTGAGCTTCCCGGCGTCATGGCTTATGGAACGACCGAGCAGGATGCTGAAGTGAACGTCACCGCTCTCGCGCTTCGAGTCATTGCCGATCGAACCGAGCAAATTAGAAAGTCCCCGAAAGCCATCCGCTTTTTGTGAATGCGTGGCCAAGCAGCAAAGCAATCCGCGTTTACCGGGCCCTGCTCCGTATCGACTGGAAGCCGAGAACGGAGAAAAAGGGCTCCCATGTGCAACTTCAAAGGGACGGATATCTCAACTACACCTGGGCATGGCATGACGGCGAGGAACTTGGGCCCGTCGCGTTGAAGAAGATTGCGAAGTACACCGGACTGAAGCCGGAGGATTTGTAACCGGCCGTGGCCCGGAGGTATCCGGCGCTGGCCAAGTATTTCCGCGTGCACGATGTGACGGCGCCGGTGGACTTGTTGCAGGGGTGAGACTACCTTTTCCTCCATTCTGTACTGTCTTTTAGTTCGAGGTGCATACCAACAAGTTTGCACATGTCTTGATTAATCTTTGGGAGGTCATCAATTGGTTCAGACAATGTTTGCATCCAGTAGACTCGCTTCTGTACGCGATCGAACTTGATGACGTCGCGGACACGGCAGATTCCGCCAACGTTGCTAGCAACGATTTCTCGTTTGTCCCAACGCTCGACTGTGTAATCGTCCTGACTGCTATCCAGGGCGAATGTATCCCCGGAGACGTAAATGTTGGCGGTGCTATCCGTGCATTTCTTTGTTGAATGTTCGCAGAAGATTAAGGACGTTGACGGCCCTGTCATATCGGAGCCGACCCAATGACCTTTCACCCAAGCAGAGGAGTCGTTGACCTGAAAAAAGCTGACAGGTCGGTCTGGTATGACGGTAGTAAACCCATTCTGCCCAATCGCACTCGCCATCAGCAGCCCGAGGATGATGATTAGCTTCTTCATAACGTCCTCCTTCGCCCAAAAGCCCGATTGCGGGCTTGATGACGCCTTCATATGGCGTCTTACCCACCGGGAGCGCGATCACCCGCACGGCCCTCCGTTAGTCCCGCATCTCCGCGCATTGCCCGCATTCTAAGGCCGCATCTTCTACTCCCTCTTTGATGTAGTCGGTCATTTCTCTGCGACTGTCGAAAATCTTGCCGAGCGAGTCCTTCTCGAACCTCGCGTTCCCAAGCTTGTACGCTTCCACGATTTCTTCGTCACCCTCGAACACCCCTTCGTGGTATTCGCAACGTTTCAAGACACGGGCCTTGAGGGCGAGGGCGACGGCCTTCCCTCGCTTCCTCTCTATCGCTGCCATCAACCGCTTGGCGCCACTCATGCGATTCCTCCTTGTCTTGGAGCTAGCGTATTGCCGTGGAGAACCAACTGCGAGAGTACCGAAGTCACCGTCGTGGCTGTCCCAATCCAGTTCGAGCTGTAGCAATTTCTAGATTTATCTTGATCGCGCCAGTCCACGCAGCTAGAATCTATCCAAGAGGCACCCATGCCGCGTTCCGTCAAGATCGCTCCGGAAATTGATGCCAAGCTTTATGCGGAACTCGTCTCCGTGGCCAAGGAGAACGGGCAGTCGCAGCGGTTTGTGCTGGAACGGGCGCTGGAGCATTACCTGCACAACGTAGTCCCTTCGCAGCGCATGGTAAGGCCGGAGGTGATGGCCGCCTATCGCCGCTCCAACGAAAAGTATCGTGAGTTATACAAGCGGCTAGCCAAGTAATGGCCGAGCGCGCCTACCTGACGGTGGCTGAAGTCGTCGCCATTCACCATCACCAGATTGAGGAATACGGCGGCGAGCACGGGATGCTTAATCGGGGCGCGTTGGAGGCGGCGGTTTTCCGTCCTCAGACGGGTTACTACAACGACCTGAGCGAGGAGGCTGCGGGCGCTGCTGGAGTCGCTGGTCAACAATCACGCCTTTCTCGACGGCAACAAACGCGTCGGCTTTGCCGCCGCTCACACGTTTCTCCTCGTAAACGGATTCGATCTGAACGTTACCAGCAAAGCTGCCCTCGACTTCATAATGAAAAACATGTCCGAAGGCAAGTTCCGCTTCGCCCTGCTTCACGAATGGATCTCGGCGCATCTTGTGCCCCTTGACGGGTAGTCTTCGCGAAAAGAAACGCCTCAGCTCGTTTTCGGAACCCCATTGGGTGCAAGCGGGAGGGAGCGCAAGCGGATTCCGGTGGCCGCGAAGATGGCGTTTCCTACGGCCGGGGCGGCGCCAACAATCGGAGTTTCGCCCGCGCCTGCCGGCGGCAGATCCTTGCGGTCGAGCATTTCCACTTCGACCCGCGGCGTGTCCGCAAAGCGCGGCACCCGATATTGCGCGAAATGCGGGTTGGTAATTTTTCCGTCGTTGAAGCCGACCGCTTCAAACAGCGCGCCGCCCAGTCCCTGCACAACGGAGCCCATGATCTGGTTGCGCAAGCCATTCGGATTGACGATTGCGCCGCATTCGAAGGCTGCGACAATCCGCCTGACTTCGACCTCGCGGCTGCCCGGGTCGATCTCTACTTCGGCGCAAGCGGCGATGTAGCCGCCCTTCTCCACGCCCCCGGCAATGCCGCAGCCGCGGGTGGCCGAGTTCCTCTCACGCCCCCACCCGAATTTTTGTGCGGCCGCCTGGAAGACCGCGGTCAATCGCGGATCGGCAATGTTCTTCAGGCGGAACTCCAGCGGGTCCATGCCCAGCAGATGGGCCAGTTCGTCCATATGGGTTTCGCGGGCAAAGTGATTCGCAGTCGCGGCCAGACCGCGGTAAGAACCCTGCCGCAAAGGGGCATCCGACGGGTGAAATTCAATCTTCTGGTTGGCGATGTTATAGGGTGTGCGAATGGCCGAGGGGCCTGAGTTGTAATTGTCGAACTGCCACGCAACCACGGTGCCGTCTTTGCAAACACCGCTCTTCACATCAATCACACCCGCCGGACGGAAGTAGGCCCACGTAAACTCTTCTTCGCGTGTCCAGACTAGCTTCACTGGCTTCCCGGCGGCTTTGGCCAGGCGCGCGGCTTCCACCGCCGCCTCTCCGGTGTGCTTTCCGCCGTAAGCCGAGCCAGTGTCGGGAACGATCACGCGGACGCTGGCAGCAGGGAGCCGGAAAGCCTGCGCCAGTTCATCGCGCACCGCAAATGGACGCTGCGTACCGGTCCACACCGTCAGCTTTCCATCCGTCCATTCCGCTAGAGCGGCGCGCGGTTCCAAGGGCGCGTGGGCGATATAGGCGACCGTATAGGTTTGCGCCAGCGTCTTGTCAGCGGAGGCTAGCCCCTGTTCCACCGAGCCGGCGACATGGCCGGAGTCCCCGTGAGTTTCAGTTGATTCAGCCGGAGGCTTTCTCAGGTCGGCGAATAACGTGGCATCCGACGTCTGCGGCGCCGCCTTCCACTGGGCCTGAAGCGCTTTGACCGCGCGTGCGGCGGTAGGCTCGTCAGGGGCCGCAACGCCGACAAAATCACCGTCGTGAACCACCGTCACCGCTGGAATTTTCTTCGCTTCCGCGGCGTCAAAAGAAGTCAGCGAAGCCTTGAACGCCGCGGGCCGCACGACTTTGCCCACGAGCATTCCGGGGCGCGCCATGTCCGGGGTATATTTATGCTGCCCGGTCACGAAAGCCCGTCCATCGACCTTGGGCGCTGAAGTCCCCGCAATTTTCCAGTCCTTCGGAGAAAGCAAAGACGGGCCTTCGCCAATAAGCGTCAGCAGTTCTTGCCCTCGACTGAGTTCTCCGTAAGTGATGGACCGCCTGGTGCGCGAATCGGTGATCTTGCCCTCGGCGGCAACCAGTGTGTCCGGAGCAATGTGCCAGCGCGCGGCGGCGAGCGAGATGAGGGCTTCGCGCGCGGTGGCGGCAACGTTGCGAAGTTGCGGACCCATGATGGGCGTAGTGCGGCTGCCGAATGTGCCCATGTCGAATGGAGTGAGAGCGGTGTCGGCCATCACCAACTGAATCGATTCCATCGGTACGCGCAGCTCCTCGGCCACTTGCTGGCTCAGCGAAGTCCGTATGTTCTGGCCAACCTCCACCTTGCCCGTGTACACGGTCACTTCGCCATTCTCGGCAACATGCAGCCACGCCGCCAATGATTTGGGCAAATCCTCTTCGCTTTCGCGACCCCCTCCGCCGCCCGACTCTTGCGCCAAGGCGGATACGCACATCCCCACCAGCAGGCCGCCGCCCAGCAGCTTGAAAAACTCGCGCCGCTGCAATTCGAAGCCGTACCCGAGTTTCGGGGTGGAGGCCTGCCGCAGGCTTTCCAGCTCGAATTCGCGCAAGATTTCCGCATCGACGGGGCTGGCGGGCGGGCTCATCGCGCGTGCTCCTTGCCTCTGGTGGCCGCTTGCTGCACGGCCTCAAGAATTCGAGGATAGGTACAGCAGCGGCAGACATTTCCATTCATGAAATCGCCGATTTGATCGTCGCTCGGCGACGGATTCTGATTCAGCAAGGCCACCGCCGACAGAATCATCCCCGAAGTGCAGTAGCCGCATTCGAAGGCCTCCACACGGAGAAAAGCCTCCTGCACGGGATGAAGCCGGCCGTTCTGCTCTAATCCTTCGATGGTCGTAATTTTCTTTCCCAGCGTCGCGCTTACCAAAGTCCGGCAAGAGCGCACAGGCCTGCCCGCCAGCAGCACGGTGCAGGCGCCGCACTGCCCTTCGCCGCAGCCATACTTGGTTCCGGTAAGTTGCAACTGGTCACGCAAAACCCATAACAAAGGTTCGTCCGGCGGCGCTGTAATGCGCTGTTGCTTACCGTTCACGATGACGGCAATCGCTTCCATAGTGATCTCCTGACGAAAACAATTATAGGTCGATCGTAAGGTGCCGTTTGCGAAGGCGAGGTACATCGCGACCGAGGAGGAAACCTTCCGAATGGCCAACCACCCAGCCCAGGCCAAGAGACTTGCAGAGAACAAAACACGGAGACGGCGTAAGTGGTCAGTTTTCAGACTGTCAGCGGGTCGTGGTGGCGGTTCGCCTTACGAGCATCGAAACGGATTCGTATTAATCCGCCCCGCCATTTGTCGGGTTTGTTTCTAGACCTCGCACAGACGACGATAACCTACGCCTTCTTCCTCTCCGCCCACCTTGCCTTCATCATCGCCGACAATTTCTTCCGCATGGCTGCACTCATCGGCTTGCGACCGGTGGTCTTCTTGGAGACGGCCGTACCTTTTTTGCGCCCAGGTTTGCCTTTCTGCTTTGCCCACCAGGCCTTCTTTGCAGCCCCGATTCTGGCACGTGCTGCCGGGCTCATCCGGCGACGTTTCTTGGTACTCGCTGGCTTAGCCTGGCTCCTCTTAGGCGGACGACCACGCCGTGCGGGCCGGGAACCTAGTCCCGCGAGAGCTGCAATTGCGTGTTCGATACGACTAGCTTCCTGCCTAAGTTGTGCCACTATGCTTTGAATGTCCAT
>PKVW01000061.1 GCA_003131585.1 Acidobacteriaceae bacterium | reverse complement strand
GCCGCTCGTTTCCCGTGGTATATCAAAATCTTTCACGGACGGCAGGGCGCCCGGAGCCTGCATTTCCTGGCTCTTTGCTCCTTCATCGTATTCTTCATCGCACACGTCACGATCGTGGCTCTGCATGGTTTCCGGAGGGAGCTGGCGCTAATTGTTCTGGGCCAGACGCGCAATCCGCATCTGAATCTGGCTCTCATTGTCTGGCTTGCCGGGTTGACGGGCATCGCCGTGATCCACGTTGTGACCACCGTGTGCTCGCGTCGCCGCCCCCGCTTCGTTCAAAAGGCCACACAGTCGATCACAGACCCGCTGCGCACGCTACTTTTCGGCCATGAACTCTCCGCGCAGCACTACTCACCTGCGGACATCTCGCCCTACTTCTGGGTGAACGGCCGCCCGCCAAAAGAGGAAAGTTATTTGGCAATGGCACGCGATCAATTCGCAAACTACAACCTGAAAGTCAGCGGATTGGTTGATAAGCCTCTGTGCCTGACGCTGGCGGACCTGCGCGCCATGCCGAAACAAACCCAAATTACCAAGCATTGTTGCATCCAGGGCTGGTCGGGCGTTGCGGAGTGGGGTGGCGTATCGCTGCATCACATCGTTGCACTCTGCCAGCCGCTTCCCTCCGCCCGCTACATTCTCTTCTACGCGTTCGACAACAAATCCACGTCGGAGCCGCATGCCCAGGGCCCGGGATACTTCTACGGTACGATTCGCATGGAGTTGGCCGGCGATCCGCAGACTATCCTGGCTTACGAAATGAACGGCCAGCCGCTGCCGGTCTTGCACGGAGCGCCGCTTCGTCTTCGCGTCGAAACGCAGCTCGGTTTCACCATGGTGAAATATATCCGCGCCATTGAGTTCATCGAGGACTACAAAGCCATTGGCCAAGGCCAAGGCGGTTGGCGGGAGGATTATCAATATTTCAGTCAGGAGGCCGGGATCTGATTCAAAACCTTTGCAGGAGGGGATGCAGGTATCTTTCGGCCGCGTGGTCTAGTGAGCCTGTTGGGAAGTGCGCTGCCTGAGATCGCAAGGATTAAGAGGCTGGAATCATAATGAAAAAGCTAATTGTGTTTGATCTGGACGGTACACTTGCCGAAAGTAAATCGTCTCTTGATGCCGAAATGTCGGGACTGCTGCATGACCTTCTCGGTATCGTCAAAGTGGCCGTGATTTCCGGAGGCGATTGGCCGCAGTTTGAAAAACAACTGCTCTCCAATCTTCCCCGTGACCAACGCCTGGCGAATCTATCTCTCCTTCCAACATGTGGAACAAAGTTCTACCGGTACGGCTCAGCAGATTGGAAAAAGATCTATTCCGAAGATTTCACAGCCGAGGAACGAGAGAAGATCCTCAGTGCTCTTAAGAAGGCGATCGGAGTCGCGGACTTCAAGGTCGAAAAGCTCTGGGGAGAGCAAATTGAGGACCGGGGAAGCCAGATAACATTTTCCGCCCTGGGTCAGCAGGCGCCTTTAGAAGAAAAACTCAAATGGGATCCCGATCTCACCAAGCGGAAGAAGATCAAAGCGATACTCGACAAATCTATTCCCCAGTTTTCTGTCCGAACCGGGGGCTCGACATCCGTCGATATCACCAAGCCAGGCATTGATAAAGCCTACGGCATCCGGAAACTGCGAGACCTCCTGGGCATTTCATTGAAAGAAATGATTTTCATAGGCGATGCCTTGTACGTGGGAGGGAACGACTATCCCGCCGAACAAGCAGGTGTCGTTTCCATCCCAGTGAAGGATCCCAACCAGACGAAACGGGTTATTCAAGCGATCATCGCTTGCTTAGCGGATCGCAATGGGAAAGCGTGACACGGTGAAAAGGATCCGATGAGCGGATTTAAGTTGCAACGGCTGGGAATGCTGATGGAACCGGAGCCGGGTAATCCCCAGGAGATCGAAGGCGTCCTGAATCCGGCTGCCGCTCGTGGTCCGGATGGTGAGCTCTACCTGTTCCCGCGGCTGACCGCCCGGGGAAATTACTCGCGCATCGGCATTGCACGAGTGCGGTTCAATGAAGCCGGCGATCCGGCAGGGGTCGAGCGGCTCGGCATCGCATTGGAGCCAGAAGCGGACTATGAGCGGCGGCCCGACGGCAGCGGTGGCTGCGAGGATCCTCGTATCACGTTCGTGGAACCGCTTCAGCGCTACCTGATGACTTACACGGCATTCTCGCCGCGAGGGCCAAGGATCGCCCTGGCGGAATCGAAGGACCTGTTCCACTGGCGGCGGCTGGGGCTCGCGACTTTTGCTCCGCGGCACCACATCGAATTCAGCGACGTGGATGACAAAGATGCCAGCTTGTTCCCGGTTGCCATTCCTAATCCATCCGGACACCCGGAACTGGCCATTCTCCACCGCCCGCTTTTCCCCGGCACTCGTCCGGAGGAAACCGCCCGCCACCCCGCGTCCCGTGAGGTGGATCTCGATCGGGAAAGCATCTGGATTTCCTACTGCCAGATGTCCCTGAAGGTCCGTGAATCACATAGCCTCGGCCGGTTTACCTCTCATCACCGGCTGGCGACTCCCGTGGCGCCCTGGGAACGGCTCAAAATCGGCGGTGGCACTCCGCCCATCCTAACCCGGCACGGCTGGTTGATCGTGTACCACGGCGTGAGCGAAATGGCGGAGCGGAACAACGGCGGACATGACCTGTGCTACTCGGCCGGGGCGATGGTGCTCTCGAATGAGCATCCGCGCGTGATCCTCTATCGTTCGCCGGAGCCGGTGTTGACGCCGGTGCTGCCGCAGGAACGCCGAGGAACCATCGCGAACGTCGTGTTCCCCACCGGCATCGACCGGCGCGACGATCTTGGCTTACCCGACCGCTTCGATGTTTATTATGGGATGGCCGACAAGCGGATTGGCGTGGCACGCCTTGACGTGCCGGATTTCCTGCCGACGGGAGGAGTCGCCGACTCACCGGCAGCCACTGTGTAAACGCGCGATTTCTGGATTTGCAGACGCGCCGAGGATCATAGTCGAGGATCATAGTCAAAGATGCTTATCCTTTTCACGATCGGGCACTCTACGCGCACGTGGAAGGTCTTTCTCGAACTACTGCGCGCACACGGCATCAAGCGCGTCATAGACGTGCGCAGCATTCCCCGCTCACGACACAACCCGCAGTTCAACCGTGAGACCCTGCGCACAAAGCTGCGGGGCGCGAGGATCGGCTACGTGCACTTGCGAAAACTCGGAGGCTTGCGCCACGCGCGACGCGATTCTCCTAACATGGGCTGGCGCAATACCTCGTTTCGTGGATTTGCCGATTACATGCAGACCGCGCAATTCGACGCGGGATTACAGCGGTTGATCAAGCTGGGCCGGCAAAAACGGAGCGCATTGATGTGCGCGGAAGCGGTGCCCTGGCGTTGCCACCGCTCGCTCATCGCGGATGCGCTTACTGTGCTCGGAATCCGCGTCGAGGACATCATGAGCAAAAGTCGTTCCCAGTTGCACTCTCTGACTTCTTTTGGACGGGTGCGAAGCCATCGCATCACGTACCCTATGAGCGAGGCCAGCCGCCTCCCCCTGTCGCGCGGCCGCACATCTCGGAGGAAAAACGGACCTGGCGCCGAGGGTTGAATATCCCGCCGTCGGTCTCAGGAGCCGCCGATAGATCTGCAGCTTCGTTATGACGTTTGCGAAGATGCGTTTCCCTTACCGCAATACGGAATCGCGCAGCAGAATGTCCAGCGATTCCATAATTGATTCTTTGCGGGCAATTCATTGATAACGGAGTCGAAATCGCGATGGCAAGAACATTCAAACTTGGCGACCATGTGGAGTGGAACTCAGAGGCCGGCAGAGTTCGTGGCGTCATCGTCAAGAAAGTTGTTTCTGACGTCCGGCTCGAAGGTTATGTGCATCATGCCTCGAAAGAGGAGCCTCAGTACGTCATCAAGAGCGATAAGACGGATCACGTCGCGATTCACAAAGGCCGAGCGCTGAAACTTACAACAGCTCGAACGAAGAAGAAGCCGCGGAAATTCGGGACCGGACTATGAGGCGAGCGCTAGAGCACCTCGAGCGATCTGTGCATAAAAGCGCTCGCTGCCCTAACCTTCTGAAAAGTGGTTTTACGCTCCGTAAAGCTCGTTTCCAAATACGCTCGAATCTCGAGCATCTATGTTGTAGGAGCATTTGTCCGGATGAATTTTATGGCTTTGTAGCTTATTTACAACAATGGAGATAGTGGTGGAGGCGGCGGGAGTCGA
>PKVW01000053.1 GCA_003131585.1 Acidobacteriaceae bacterium | reverse complement strand
TTTGCGCTGTCAGGGATAATGATGCCGCCTCGGGTGGTGGAAGCTTCTTCCACGCGACGTACCAGAAGGCGGTCATGTAGTGGGCTGAATTTTGCCATGGGTGTGACTCCTTTCAAGGTTGGGCAGTAAGGTTGACGTTACGTAAACCTATGAATTGTTATGGGTTAGGGCGGACTGTTAGCAGTCTCGCCTACTGAGTGCTAATTATAGGGATCTGAGTGGGCGGTTGTCAAGGGGCCAGTTCTCAGTTCTCGGTTCTCAGTTGCGACGGCTGGGTGGGGATTGCGCTGGCGTGATTTATAAGTTACGATGGGGCTGTCGTGATTGAAGTTCGCCGTTACGTAACACGTGCCGGAAGAAGCGTGTTCAGCGAGTGGTTCGCCGGGCTGGCAGATAGACATGCAAAAGCAAGAATCGCTGATCGGCTCGACCGGCTTGAACAGGAAAGCTTCGGCGACTGCAAACCGCTGGGCGGAGGGCTCTACGAACTTCGCATTGATTGGGGCCCCGGCTATAGGGTTTACTACGCGATGGTGGGTCGAACGTGCCTGCTCCTGCTGTGCGGCGGGGACAAGCGAAAGCAGCCGGCCGACATTCAGCTTGCACGGGAGTATTTGAAGGATTATCGGGAGAGGACCCGCATACAGTGAAAAGCCAAGCGAAGCGCAAGACCAAAGATATAACAAGCGTATCGAATGACGAGTGCCTGATTCGCGAGTTGCGCGAGGATCCTGCATTCGCCATCGAATACCTCAAAGTCGCTTTGGAAGACACTGAGGAACCCGCCGTGCTGCTGATCGCCCTGCGCCGCATCGCGGAAGCCCGAGGAGGCATCGCGAAGGTGGCCAAAGCCGCCGGCATTGAGCGCGAAAGCCTGTATCGGGCTTTGTCGGCGCGGGGGAACCCACGGCTTTCGACGCTGGTGGCGGTGACCAAGGCGATAGGGTTAAAGCTTACGGTCGAAACCGCGCGGTGAGTGGTCGGCTCAGAGACTCCTCAGAAGGACATCAATATCGCGAGGGTGCGTCTCTCGGCATTGAAGCAGAGCCTTGCGCAGCGCAGAGACAGAGATCGAGGAGAAGAAGCGGAGTGACCAGCGGCCCATCGCGAACCGGCAAACCGGGGAGGTCAGTCTATTTGCTCAGGAGTTTTATGACGAGCTTGTCGATCTCCTCCATCTCGGATTTGAGGTGGATGCGGATGAAGGCACGCTGCCGTGCGACGGAGGAATCGATTGGAAATTCACCGGACTTGGTCGCTAGGGCCACTGTCTGTCGGGCCGTGGCTCCAAGTTCCGAAATCTTCACATGTTTCGGGTCCTCGTGATCAAAGGTCGGAATAGGGAGCTCGAGCAGCTTCTTCTGGATGTGGCGCTCTCCCAGCAAACCCATCGCTTGAAATGGCTTGATAGCCAGGTTCACGCCCTCGCTGTTCAGGACGGCGCACAGATAATCCGCTTCCTCTCGACTGGCGAGTGCAGCCCAATAGACCGTGTGCTCAACAATGAGCGGAAGAGCGTGCATGCTGCGGTCAAAAAATGCTGCGGCAACATTCGTCCCCTCTGCGTTGTAGAGCACTAGGTATCTTTGGGTTAAGTTCTGAGCACTCAGTCCGCCTTGGTAAGCAAGGCGTTGGTAGGCAGTCTGTTTGCTCGCTTTGTCGGCACGCTTCGTCGCCCAGAGCTGTTCCGCATTGGACATCCACTTTGCAAACTCCCGGTACCCTTGAGCCTTCATTTTCTCTGAGGTGATTACGTCCAACGCCCCGTGCTTCTCCTGCACGGGCAGCACAACCCTAGCTGGAGTATCTATGGCGTAAGGTAAAATGTGCCTCCCTAAAACCGTTGAATAGACGAACCTGCCTTCGACAAGTCCACTGAGGGAAACGTCATCGTAGGGCTTTTTCGCAAGCGCAGCTTGGTCCGCGTCGGTCTCTGCCCAGTACGCCACGTCGTTCTCCGGCTTTCCATTCAAGTCGTTCACACGTACGAAGTAGAATGTTCGTGGAACGATTGTCGCTCCTTGATGAAACACCCCCAAGTATTTGCTCGGCTTTGCTGGCGAAGTGGCTCCGGGTGCGGTTGAAAGGGCTGCTCGACCGCCTAGATAGATGACCCTGCCTTCTTTTCCCGACGAATGTAATCGCGTCTTGGCAGCCTGCCAATTCACATCACGTGCGGGAAGGTTTCCCGACCATTCCAGCACGGGGAGCACGTCCCTCGGACTTCCGGTGAGTGGGTATCTGGTAGCGAACAGAACACACGCCGGAACGTTGAAAAGCGGCTTCACATCCCACAAATCCCAGTAGCCCGTGAGCTTCAGCTTCGTGTCGGTCGAATATTTGCGAAGAATCAAATTCTGGTGCTGGTCCGAGTTCAGAACGCCCCTCGGCATCACAAAAGCGAGGCGTGCATCTTTCCTAGCGAACGTCGCCATGCTGTGCGCCAAGAAAACCGTCGCCAGCTCCATCTGCGTAAAGAGTTTCTGCGACTTTGGAGCAATCTTGTACTTCGAGACTGCACGCCGTTTGATTTCGTCTTGGTAGTCCGGGTCCGAAATGTAGCGATAGGACAGCCACGGTGGGTTGCCGATTATGAAGTCGAACTGTTGTTTCAACATCGCAGGACGGTAACTGTTGCGAATGATGAACGACCAGATCGAGTTGTTCTTTTCCCGGATTAAGTCGGCCAGCTTTTCGACGAACGACCAGAGCACATCGAGGATGTCTGGGTATTGCAGCACCTTATGAAGTTCGGGAACGTGGACGGCGAGGTATTTGTCTAACGCCTTCTTTGTATCCTTGTTCGTGTCGGCGTGCTCTTCCGCAACACGTGTACAGGCGGAAATCGCGCTGTCAAACAACTCAGGCGATTGAATAAGCATGTCTGGAATGACAATCTGCTTTTCATTTTTCTTCCCACCAAACTTGATTTCCACGCCGCTCAGCTTTTCATAGAGATTCTGTTCGACTTCACGGGGCAGGAAGAGCGAGTTGGCGAGATAGATTGGTATGTTGACCGGGCTTCGGGCGGAACTGATCAGCCTCCCGAGGGCGAGAACGTAAATTGCGCGCGCGATTGTGACTGCGACGGGATGAATGTCTATCCCTTGAACATTGCCGAGAATAAGACGGAGCCTGGCTTCGGGTTTCCCGTCCGTATTGTGCGTCAGGAAATGGTCAATCGCAGCCCGCAGAAAGCTTCCCGATCCACAGCTCGGATCGAGTACAGTCTTGTATCCATGCTTCGGAAGAAGCTCTTTGACAATCCGTTCGCAGAGCCAGTCTGGTGTGTAGTACTCGCCGAGATCGTGTCGGTCTTTAGGATCAATCAACTGCTGGTAGACACCCTTGAGCACGTCTTCCCGAATATCTGACAGGTCGTAGTCGGTGAGATGCGAGAGGATGCGTTCCCACATCGGGGCTAGAATCTTCTCCGCTTCTGTGCTGCGAATCCAGTGGAAAAAGTCATCATCGACGAGATTCGCAAGCCGCTTCGACTCGAAGTAGCGGCCTGAGAGAACGTCTTTTGCGACCTGTCTCAGATTGTTTGCGTTTTTTCCTTGCGACAAAGCAGCCCAGATCAAAAGCCGAGCGATGCTTGCAAGGTACGTGTGCCGCAGGAACAGGTTTTCGAGCTCTGAGATTTCTTGGGCGGTTTCCCGGTCTCGCAAAGCCGTCGTATCTTCTGTCAGCCGACCGTAAGTGACGGTCAAATATCGTTGCCACGTCTCGAACGCGAGTTTCGCCTCAGAGCCTCCGCTAACCTTCGCCCAAGCGCGTTTGAGAGCCGCCATGCCCTCTCGGAACTGGAAGCTCAAGCTCCCGAATTCGAACTGGAACTGTTCGGCGGTCGCCTCGACTTGCTGTGGTCGGAACAGCAGGCTTGAAAGCCACAACCAGAATTCTCCGAGCGTTTCGTCCGAGACTTTGAAATCTCTTAGCTGATCCAGTACCACAGTCTCAGGCGTCGGTTCCTCGCCGTCGGGAAGAACGGGGCGATAGCTGATCCAACGAATGCCGTCCGACGCAACCGCTAAGAGTGGGCGAAGGGACTTCCGGTTCTCTTTCTGCCAGACTCCGGCAACGTATTCGCACAGCTGGCGCTTGGCTTCCTCCAAGGTCGCAGCAAGGGACTTCTCGAACTCGATGATCGCATTCCCGTAGTAAGCGTCCGCCCGTCCCTTCTTTTGGCCTGCCGTCTGGTCAATGCGGATCAGCTTCTCGACATCTCGTGAGTATTGCGCAACCGCATCGGGAAATAGTTCCCCGATCAACGCAGCGAAGCGAGCAGTCTTGTTGGCCTCGTTGTGAAGCGTTTTGACATCACGCAGGTATGCCCGAAGAGTTTCCTTGACCTTCGGTTCAAGAGTCTCTGGCATGGGAGTGACAGAGAATCATAGCAGTCTCGCGCCAGCCACACCGTCACGGTCTTTGAAACGCAAGCCTTAGCTCAGAGTCGTGCCGTCCCCTTCGGCTTCGCTCAGGGCAGGCCCTACGGGACGCGGGTCCATTTTTTTGGGGCTTACCCAGGACTTCCGTCCTGGGCTATCGTATGCCGCCCCTCCGGGGCTGGAGTCGGGCGTTACCCGCGTAGCGCGGACGCGACCTCAAAAAAGGTCAAAGGCGACGGAGAGGAGTGTCCGTCCCAGACGGGCTTGCCTCAGGGGCTGAAGCCCATAATCTTCTTGACGTCTGCCGGCACGACTGAAGGTCGTGCCCTTCCCGATCTGGGGCACACACCGAATGTGTACCGGTCACCAGCCCAAAATCTTCACCACGGAGGACACAAGGGACCACAGTGTAGAGCGACACTTGCAAAATTGGTGAGGGTCGGGCAACCTCTTTAATCATGCAAACGAGATGGCGCGGCGGCGTGGCGCTGAGTTTTTTCCTGGGATTTTTATTTCTCGTAACGACGAGGGGATGGGCACAGTCTGAGCCTGGGCCGGAGGAGGGTGGGCGTGAGGTGCAGATCTGGGTTGGGGGCGGACACTCGGTGCCGGGTGGAACTTCGCGGACGGGGATTTTTGATGCGGGGCTGCGTTATGGGTGGGTGATTACGGGGGCGCATCTGCCGGGATTTTTGCGGGGACGATTTGAGTATGCGGTGGATGCGGTGCCGGCGTATTTGATTTTTCAGCCGGCGAATACGGCTTATGGGGTGGGATTCAATCCGCTGGGGTTGAAGTGGAATTTCGAGCGGCGGGGGCGGCTGTCGCCGTATTTGGAATTGAGTGGGGGGACGCTGTTTAGCGATCACAATGTCCCGTCGAATACGAACACGGTGAATTTTACGTCGGCGGCGGCGCTGGGGACGCATGTGCTGGGCGCGAGATATAACTGGAGCGTCGAGTTGCGGTATCTGCATATATCGAATGCGGGGCTGGGAATGTATAACCCGGGTCTGAATACGGTGCAGGTGCGGGTGGGCGTGGGGAAGTTTTGGAGGAAGTAAGGGCGAAGAAAGATTTGGCTTGGCACGCAGCGGTCCCGCCGGGGCTGAAGCGCGCATTGATTCGGGAGGCTTTTCGCGGCCCGTTCGACTTCGCTCAGGGCAGGCCGCTGAAGCGCCGCGCTTCGACAGTGCCGGGGCGGCCGTTACGCTATGGTGACGCAGATCGGCTTGGGGCAGCAGCTGGCACGGAAACAGTACGCGGTCCCCACCGTCAATCCTTCCTTCAGCGTGACGGGCGGATTCGAGGGCAAGGGAAAAACAAGTGGAGGCCCGGCGGTGAAGGGCCAGGGGCTGCCGGGTTCTGGGGTGAGGGTGCAGCCGGCCGGAGCGTTGGTCCAGATGATGCCGTCACCGGCGGCGGCGGAGAAGTTGTTACAGATGTGGGTCGTGACGGCGGGCATGGGCGCTCCTTGGTTTTTGTTGGGTTTTTGTTGGAACGATAACCTTCTTATCTGCGGCTAGCTGCTCCCTAAGCGCATCCGGCGCGGGCGGCAGAGGATTGCCCGCGCCGGATGCCAAATCCGACGGCTCCTTCTCCAACGGTCCTTCGGACTTCCTAGGCCGACTTCTTCAGCCGCGCGCCGGTGACGATCTTCACGCCCTTTGTGACCTCCGTAGTGCACACCTGACTGACATCGTAATTGTAGGTCTGCTCCGGGGTTAGTCCACTCGACTTGATGTATACGTAGTTAACGGTGCTAATGATGGGGAAGGTGATCGTCGGGTAGGCGCTGCCGTCTTGATGGCAAAAGGGCCACGTCTGGCCAGCTATTTGGGTGATCGTTGTACCGTTAGCAGCGCCGTTGAAGGTGACCAGCGCCCCTAATTCTGCCTCGAAGCCGCTGCAAATATTCGTAACGGCTGGTGGTGGTGTGTCATCACTTCTTTTATCGTTTGTCATGAGAGTCCTCTCTGTGTCTTGAGTTCTGTAGCTTAAGTTTTCTGGTTCAGGGCGCAATGCCTGACTGGTAAGAGAGCGCCCCTGCTGCTTGTTCTGGGCCCGTTCCAGCGCGATCTGCTGGAGTCATTTCGATTTCATTAACTGCTGGTAGCCGGGCGTAGTGACGAGGTTGTCGAAGTCGTGCAAGCTACGAATCCTGTCTTTCGTGTAACCTGCCTGCACGGCCTTGGCCAGCCATTCTACAGCCAAGCCGGTTTCGCCTAGATGGTTATACACCGAAGCCGCGTCCAGGAGTAGGTCTTTGTCGTTGTGCCCATACTGCAGGGCCTGTCCCAGGTAAAGGAGGGCGTTCTTGCGGTCACCCAGCATGGACTCGTAGCTGGCAAGACTGCTAAGTACGTCCGGATCGTGGGGATTGATCTTCAACGCGGCGGAGGCAAGTTCGGCGGCTTTGCGATAGGGCGCGATGGATTGATCCTTCTTGCCAGAGTAATAGAAAGCATCCCCCAGGTTGCCCCAGGTTACGTATTGCTGCGGATCGAGCTTGTTCGCTTCCTCGTAGGCGCTGGCGGCATCGGCAAACTTGTTCAGGCCAGTGTAAGAGTTGCCCAGGTTGACGTATCCCGGATAGCTAGGCCGGATGCCGATGGATTTTTTTAAGGGATCGATGGCCTTGTCGTACTGACCCATGTCGTTGTAGATGGATCCAATGTTCACATAGGCCGCGTACCACTCCGGAGCAATTTGGGTGACCTTGGCGTACATTTGCAGCGCTTTCTCATACTCGTTGCGTCCCTGGTAGAACGCGCCGAAATCGTTGTAGCTGAAGCGGCTGTTGGGATGGGATTGAATGGCTTGCTGGTACGCCCTCTCGGCCTCGGTGATCTTGCCTTCGCGTTCGTAGGCATGGGCCAGGCTGAGTGCCGCGTCTTCGTTCGCGGGTTCAAGACCGAGGGCCAACTGAAACTCGGAGGCGGCTTCAGGGTAATGTCCGGTGCCGTTGTCGATGCGGCCAAGACAGGAGTGGCCGGCGGCGCCGGCGTTGCCGAGTTTAACGGCGTCGGTACAGCCGGTTTGGGCCGGCGCTATCCATTGCTTCTGCTTGGTGCCGGAATACTTGAGCCAATAGCTTTCGCCGAGGACGGCTTTGGCCATGCCGAAGTTGGGATCGAGCTTAAGGGCTTCGCGAGCCATCAAGGCGGCGTTGTCTAGATTTTCGGCTTTACTGTGATCCAGCAGGTAGCCTTGCGCTTGCAGGTAGTACTCATAGGCGGCAGCTTTGTCGGTGCCGTGGTATTTCAGCGTGGCTTCATCTTCCGGGCGCAACTGCAGGCGCAGAGCTTTGACGGTTCCTTCGGTGACGTTTTGTTCCACCGAGAATGCATCAGCAGTAGGGACAGTTAGGGAGGCACCGCCAATCGTCGCGCCTTGCGCATTGAGCAAAGAGTAGGTGACCTTGACCAGGTCGGCGGACTGGGGCTCGAGGGTGAGGACGAGGCCGAGGTTAGCGCCGAAGATTTTGGCGGCGTCGGGGAGGGTGGAGATTTTCTTGTCTTGCAGATTGCCGGGCGGGACAACTTCGAAGGCGCGGTCTTCGGTGAGCTTGCCGAGTTTGGCGGCCAGGCTTTCGACCAAGCCTTGGCCGAGAGCGGTGAGTTTAGGGTCGGCGTTGGCGGCGGCTGCGAACGGAAGGACGGCTAGGATTTTGGTTTGGGGCAGTCCGCCGGTGTTGGATTGGGGAGCGGCGTTGTTGGCGGCGGACGGAAAGAACAAGTGGCGCACGGGACGGTAGGCGAGGAGCAAGGCCACGACAACGAGAACGATCGCCAGCGCGGCAAGGGCGCGGTGCTGATGGAAGGTGGAAGTGGACGGAACGCGCTTCGGCTTTCCCCCTTGCTCGACGCGGCGCAGGTCATCCAAGAGCGCCGCGGTGTTAGGGTAGCGCGAGTCGGGATCCTTGGCCAGGGTCCGGGAGATGACACCAGCGAGAGGACCGGGGACATTCTTGAGCGAGGGCGGCTCTTCGTGGACGATGCGGGCGACGGTGGTGGCGAGGCTGTCGCTTTGGAAAGGCTGATCGCCGCCGAGCATTTCGTAGAAGACGAGGCCGAGGGAAAAGATGTCGGAGCGGCCGTCGTCGTGCTTCTGGAGCAGAACTTCGGGGGCCATGTAGGCGGGAGTGCCGCCGGTGGCGGTCATGGTCTCCATGCTCTTGGTGGCGTCGGTGGGGTTGCTGTTCCAGGCGCGGCGGGCGACGCCGAAGTCGAGAATTTTCACCCGGTTGCCGGGGGCGAGCATAATGTTTTCGGGTTTGATGTCGCCGTGAATGATGCCTTTTTCATGGGCGGCCTGCAAGCCTTCGCAACACTGGGTGGCGATGGCGAAGAATTCGTCGGTAGAAATGGGTTGCCGCAGGCGGTGGCGCAAGGTTTCGCCTTCGACGTACTCCATGACCAGCCAGAGTTCGCCGGCGTGCTCGACCACGTCGTACATGGCGCCGATGTTGGGGTGGTTGAGGGCGGAGGCGCGCTGGGCTTCCTTGAGCAGGCGCTTGCGGTCGGCGTCGGTGGAGCTGGCTTGCGGCGCCATGCGCTTGATGGCGACAAAGCGCTTGAGCGTGGTGTCTTCCGCGCCGTAGACCTGTCCCATGCCGCCAGCGCCGAGCCGCCTGGAGATGACGAAGCGGCCGACGGTGGTGCCCGTCAGGGCATCCTGAGAAGAAGCTCCAGGAGGCGTCTTGATCTCTTCTGCCATGGACGAAGTGCTAGCTGGATGCCGACATTCTAGTCTTAGTGGCGAAAGAAACCAAAGAGTAAAGTGGCGCTCGGCACCGTGAGAGTCAAGATGGGAAGCGAGCCTTGCTTCGGTCAGTCCGGGCCAGCTATTCTCTTGACCTATGTCTACGTTAGTGGAGTGTGTACCGAATTTTTCGGAGGGGCGCGACAAGGTGAAAGTAGATGCCATTGTCGACGCCATGAAGATGGATGGAGTCTACCTGCTGGATCGCGAGATGGACGCGGACCACAACCGGTGCGTGATTACGCTGGTGGGCGAGCGGGAGGCGATTCAGGAGGCGGCGATTCGCGGAGTGGGGAAGGCCGCGGAGTTGATCGATCTGAATGCGCATACGGGGGCGCATCCGAGAATGGGGGCGGCGGATGTGGTGCCGTTTATTCCGATTGACGGCGTGACGATTGAAGATTGCGCGGCGATGGCGCGGCACGTGGGGGAAGAAATCTGGAAGCGGCATGGGATTCCGGTGTATTTATACGAGGCGGCGGCGGCGACGCCGGAGCGGCAGAATCTGGAGAACATCCGGCGCGGGCAGTTTGAGGGGATACGGGCGGAGATGGCGACGAGCGCGGCGCGACGTCCGGATTTTGGCGAGGCGCGGGTGCATCCTACGGCGGGCGCGACGGCGGTGGGGGCGCGAAAGTTTCTGATCGCTTACAACGTGTTTCTCAATACGCCCGAGGTTGAGGTGGCGAAGAAGATTGCGAAGGCGGTGCGGTTTTCGAGTGGGGGCATGCGGTTCGTCAAGGGCGCGGGATTTCTGGTGCGGGGGCTGGCGCAGGTCTCGATGAATCTGACGGATTTTGAGCAGACTCCGGTGCATCGCGTGTTTGAGATGGTGAAGCGCGAGGCGGCGCGGTATGGAGTGACGGCGGTGTCGAGCGAGATCGTGGGGCTGATTCCGAAGAAGGCGCTGGAGCAGGCGGCGGAGTGGTTTCTGCAGGTGGAGAACTTCGATTCGTCTTTAATTCTGGAAAACCGGCTGGCCGCGGTGACGGGCGGGAAGAAGGCGATCGGAGGGTTGCGGGCGGGAGTGGAGTCTTTCGTCGAACAACTGGCGGCACCGACGGCGACGCCAGGCGGCGGCAGCGCGGCGGCGGCGGCGGGTGCGATGGCGGCGGGGTTGGCGGTAATGGTGGCGTCGATGTCGCGAGAGAAGAAGGCCTACCTGCAATATGGGCCGGAACTCAGCGCGGCGATCGGCCGGTTGGGGCCGCTGCGGGAGGAGTTGAAGGCCTCCGTCGATGCCGATGCGGAGGCTTACGATGCGGTCATGAAGGCGTACAAGCAGGCGAAGACGGTGAGCGAGAAAGAAGGCGAGGCGCCGATTGAGGCGGCCTTGAAACAGGCGACGAGTGTTCCGCTCAGTGTGGCGGAGAAGGCACGTGAAGTGGAGCGGATCACGCAGAGCCTGTTCGCCATCAGCAATCCCAACATGAAGTCGGACTTGACGACCGCGCAGGCACTGGCGCGCGCGGCGGTTACCGGCGCGCTGGCTAATGTGGAAATCAATCTGGCGTCGCTGAAGGATGAGGTTTTCGCGGCGGAAGTGCGAAAGAGGGTGGACATCATCCAAGGCCAATCCGGGAGTGAGTAGGACGTTGGGGCAACGCTCGTCCGTAGGAAGATGTAGCAAGATGCGTCTCTACAGCATGGAGTGTTGCTCCTGATGCCATTCAGTAATTCCACACCGAATGCGAGTGGAAAGCTCCGTGGCGGGGTTCATGCCTCAAGGTCTGGAAGAACTGCGCCACTTCGCGCAAGGGAGCATCGCACCATGATTCGCCCGGCATTGTTATCCGTCTCGATCCTGCTGCTTTGTACCGCCGCAATCCTCCTGAGCCTGAACGGGTGCGGCGGAGGCAGTACGACCACAATCACAGTTCCACCGTCAGCCTCGAAGATCCAGCACGTGGTGATCATCTTCCAGGAGAACCGCACGCCCGACAACCTGTTTCACGATCAAAACCTAATCAACGCGGGCGCGGACATCGCCAGCAGTGGAGTGAACTCGAAAGGCGTAACGATCCCGCTTGGGCAAATTGACCTGGGTACAAATGGCAGCAACCCGGATAACTACGATCTGAGTCACGCCCACAGCGCGTTCGTGAAGATGTGCGACCCGAACGCGTCCACCAACGTATGTGCGATGGATGGCGCCGACCTCATCAGCGTGGGATGTGGGCCGGGGGTCACTGGTTGTGCGCCCCCAAATCCGCAATTCATGTATGTGAATCCGGCTGACGTTCAGCCTTACTTCCAAATGGCCGAGCAGTACACTTTCGCCGATCGCATGTTCCAGACCAACCAGGGCCCCAGCTTTCCGGCCCATCAATTCATTATTTCGGGGACGTCGGCGCCGGCGGTGGGCAGCAATCTGTTTGTGGCCGAGAACCCTTCGGGAACCGGCACCGGCACGGCCGCGGGTTGCATCGCGCCCCCCACCGTGACGGTTTCGGTGATCGATCCCGCGGGCAGCGAGTCGAGCAACCCGCCGATTTACCCGTGCTTTGACCATCCCACGCTCACCGACTTGCTTAAGGCCGCCAACGTTACCTGGCGCTATTACGCGCCCTCCCCGGGATCGATCTGGACCGCCCCCAACGCGATTCAGCACATGTGCGGACCCAATGCGAACCCGCCGAACGCCACGGCATGCATGGGAGCGGATTGGACCAATAACGTTGTGCTTGCGACCGCTCAAAACCCCGCCCAGGTGTTGACGGATATCAGCAGCGGCAAGCTTGCCACTGTGAGCTGGGTGATTCCCAATGGCCTGGAATCGGACCACGCCCTTAGCAACGATGGGTCGGGGCCGTCCTGGGTGGCTTCGGTGGTCAACGCTGTCGGCAACAGCGCCTACTGGTCGAACACCGCCATCTTTATTGTGTGGGACGACTGGGGAGGATGGTACGACCACGTCGCACCGCAGATTCTCAATTCCTATGAATACGGATTCAGAGTACCGATGATTGTGGTCTCGCCCTACGCCAAGCCGGCTTATGTCTCACACGTCACGCATGACTTTGGGAGCATCTTGAAGTTTATTGAGTCGACCTTTAATTTGCCGTCGCTGGGCTATGCTGATGCTCCCGCCGACGATCTCTCCGACTGTTTCAACCTTAACCAGACGCCGATCTCATTCCAGACCATTGCTGCGCCGCTTAACGCGGACTACTTCCTGAACGACAGGCGTCCGCCCACCGATCCTGACGATGACTGAAGGGTATTGAAAGGCTGCGCGTAAGAGTGGCGCGGAACCGTAAGAGTGGCGCAAAGGAAGTTCCTGGCGAGGTGCCCACAGCGTGCTGCTCGTCCGGGTTGCGGATGTCTACCCGTCGATATGAGGTCATAGCACGTTACAGCACAGCTGCCTGACCCGTCTATGCCAGTGACCACGCCTTTCAGCCGCGAGTAGATTCCTGTCCCTATTCGAAAGGGACAAACCGTTTTCCTCCTCTCTGTCCCCCGTGAGTTAAGTGTGCATTATTGCTCAGTCTTGCAGATTCTCTTCCGTCTATCTTGGGAACGCACGGTTCTGCCCGGCGCGTAACACCTATTGGGCTGGAGGCCCTCGGATGTCTACGAATCCTTCGCGCAACTCCTTCGGGGAGGGCTACGCCTCGCAATACAGGCAGATGGCGCAGCAGCCTCCGGTGGCTGACTCAGATTTATGGCGTCGGTTCAAACTTGGCGACGAGCAGGCCATAGCGGATCTCTATGACCGCTATTCGTCACTAGTCTACGGTGTGGCTCATCGGGTCTTGCGCGATCGAGGAGCAGCTGAGGATGTTCTTCAAGAAGTATTTCTCCAGCTCTGGCGGGTACCGGACGCATTCGAGCCTGCAAAAGGCAGTTTGGGGGCATGGCTGACCGTGGTATCGCGGCGGCGAGCAATCGATCTGCTGCGGAAACGCAAAGCAGAGGTTGACGTTGACAACCTGATCGTACCCATCAAAGCAACGCAATTGGCTGACGCGGCCCTGAGTCAGATCACCGACAAGGTCAGCGCGTTTCTGCAGGATATGCCCGAGAAATTGCGCGTCACTTTCGAATTGGCCTATATTCAGGGATTGACGCACAGCGAGATCAGTGAACGACTGGGAGATCCTCTTGGAACCACAAAATCGCGTATTCGGCTGGCGTTAAACTTTATTCGCAAGAAGCTCGACTGCAATCGCGCAAACACAAATGGCAACGGCCAGGTTTGATAGACCGCATCTTGTTTCCACGGACGAGACTGCCGAACAAGCAGCTCTGTACTGCCTGGGAGAGTTTTCTCCGCAGGAGAGAAGGAGCTATGAAGAGCATTTGTCCTCTTGCTCTGCCTGTCGAGCCGAGGTTGAAGGGTATTCCGCTGTCATTGCCGAACTTGCTTTAGTCGACTCGGACCATCTTCCCTCGAAAGCACGAAACAACTTTTTGAACCGGGTTCACAGCGAGAAGGCCGGTGGAAGGCATTGGGCTAAGCTCATCAGTGTAATCATCACGCCCCAGCTCTCCGCTCGTCCCACCCGGAAGAAGGACCGCGACCGGGTAGGCGCCGCACTCGACAAGCTGGCTGGGAGACTCTCGGGGAGTGAACAGGAATTGCTTGACGCATTGGTTCGTGCGGCGCTCGAACTGTGCGACGCCGGTACCGCAGGTTTCAGTGTGTTATATGAGGACGAGCAGGTGTTTCGATGGGACGCCCTGGCGGGACAGCTGGCCGGAGCAAAGGGGGGAACGACCCCAAGAACGTGGAGTCCCTGTGGCACGACCCTCGATTTCGGGACCCCGCAGCTTTTTTCAAATCCAAGTCGCTGCTTCGAGTACTTCACCAATTCTCCTCACCAGATATTCGAAGGGTTGGTGGTCCCCGTTTATGTTGGGAAGAAACCGCTGGGTACCTTGTGGGTCGCCTCCCACGATGACCGCAAGTTCGACAAAGAAGATCTTCAAGCGCTGCAGAGCTTCGCCGATTTTTGCGGTACTGCCGTCGGCATCATGCGAGAGCGACAGACAAAACAAGCTTCTGAGGCCAGCAGCTAATCTTAAAGAGCGGCCGTGACCAGACTCCGGCGATGTAGTCATTCCCCATAAACTCGCGGACCGGACGGTTTCCGCAGATCCCTACATGGCGCCACGTCACATTAAGCCACGTCAGGACTCTGATTCCTGGATGGACCGAGCGTGGGCTGGCAGGCTGGCGGCCGTTCCTGGGTCGTTCCTGCCCCGTTAAGTCGCCAGTCAGCAGAATCTCGTGCTGTGATGGGACGCCAGAAGCGTGGCTCGATTCCTTGGCCGCCTCGATCAACAGCGCGTCAGACGGCTGCAATCCAGGCGGCTCGGTCTCCGACGGCTTTCTCCTGGAAGGACAGTGCAAAAAGCCATCCGGCGTAGGTTCGCGATCGAAAAAACCCGCTTCTTACCAATCCGAGTTCCACCCTGGTTCGTACTAGACACAGACAGAAGCTTAAGATGCGGGCGTTTGCCTTCGGCAACAGGCAATTTCTTTGGAGGGACCCTCATCGGAACAACGGCTTAAGAATTGCGAATGCCGCTCCATTCGCGTGAACTTAACAATATTCTGCTGGGACATGCCGCGGGCACCCAGTGTGCGCGAAAGGAAGAATTTCAATGAAGACAGAATTACTTGAACGCATCGTCAACAGCCCAAGCGATCGCCGGAAGTTCATGAAGCGGGTGGGCGCAACTGGAATCGGTGTTGCCGCAGCCACCATGCTCGGAGGCAGCCTGGGCAAGATTGAAGCCGCAACCACCATCACGGATGCTGACATTCTCAATTTCGCTCTGAACCTCGAATATCTGGAAGGCGAGTTCTATTCCGTGGCCACTACCGGTCAGACGCTGGTGCAACTGGGGATTATCCCTCCCTCCGCCGTAACGGGACCTACCACAGGTGGAAGCATGGTTAACTTCAGCGGCTCATCGGTCGCATTCGTGGCCACCGCTTTGGCATCCGATGAACAAACCCACGTTCGTTTCCTGCGTAGTGTGCTGGGTACAAAAGCGGCAGTGAAGAAACCGGCGATCAACCTTGATGCTCTCGGCTATGGATTCGCGAGCGTTAATGATTTCTTGAAACTGGCAAGACAATTCGAGGACGTGGGAGTAAGTGCCTACCTCGGAGCGGCTCCGCTGATCCAGAGCAAAATCTACCTGGCCAAAGCAGCGGCGATTATGGCAACCGAAGCACAGCACTCCGGCTCGGTCCGGCTGGAGTGCATTGACAATGGCGTCGTCAGCCCGGCTGTGGATTCCCTTGACGTCCCACCCACGATGCAGACTCCATACGACGTCAATGCGAATGCTCTGAGTATTCCACGGACCACGGCGCAGGTGCTCAATATTGTCTATGCTGGAGGAAAGTGCTCCGGCGGGTTCTACCCCGATGGGATGAACGGCACCATCGTTTGCCAATAACCCAGGTGAGGGCCGGCGTTCTTCGTGCGTCGGCCTCGCCTTTTTAATCGGCTCGCAATGAGCGACAGGAGACACTCATGATTGAAGGACTGTTTCAACCGATGCACCTGCTGATCATTGCCGGAATCGCACTTCTCATTTTCGGCCCGAAGAAGCTCCCTGAGCTTGGGAAAGGATTGGGGGATGGGATTCGAGGGTTCAAGGCGGCCATGAGCGGCGAAGAGAAACCGCCCGACAGCAACAAACCTGAGGCAGGGAACAAGGTCTCATGATTACGGCAGTGGCATTTCTTCTATTCCTGGGACTGATCGTATTTGGTCCCAAGAAGACAATCGAGATGGCGCAGACCATGGGCCGGACTCTAGCGCAAGCCAAGCGCGCTACCGCTCAATTTCAGTCCCAGATGGAGGAAGAAGTGCACGCTCAAGAAAAGGCTGCGGATGCCAAGTCTAGGCTCTGAAGCACGATCCCGATTAGAGAGCCTCATTTCTTGAGGAGAAAGAAATGATCAAGGTAGCGCTTTTCGTTCGACTCGAAGCAAAGCTAGGCATAGAGGACGAGGTCGCAAGGTTTCTTCGCCAGGGCCTTTCGCTGGTTCAGGAGGAACCGTCAACCGTGGCGTGGTTCGGAATTCGTCTTGGGCCTTCGAGCTTCGGCATTTTCGACGCCTTTCCCGATGAGGCAGGCCGACAAGCACATTTGTCAGGCGCCGTCGCAGCCGCCCTCAGAGAGAGAGCGTCCGATCTTTTCTCGAAACCGCCGAGCATCGAGAAGGCGGAAGTTCTGGCCAGCAAGCTGGCGCAACAGGTCAAGAAAGCTGCGTAGCGATGCATGACCGCGTGTTCTTGGCGGCCTTCTTTGTTGGGGCTGGAGTCATGCATTTCGTGGTTCCGGAGGCCTATGTTCGCATTGTGCCTCCGGCTTTGCCGGCGCCAGGTCTGTTGGTTCTGCTAAGCGGAATTGCGGAGATCGTTGGAGGCTTTGGTCTGCTTCTGCCCATCACCCGGCGCGCGGCTGCCTGGGGCTTGGTATTGCTGCTTCTCGTCGTTTTTCCCGCCAACATTTATACCGCAGTCGCCCATGTGCCGTTTCCTGGAATCTTTGGCCGAAGCTGGGTGCAATGGCTTCGTTTGCCGCTCCAAATCCCCTTGATTCTGTGGACTCTGCGTTATACCAGAGGATCGGGGGCGGTCGGTTAGACGACGACGACTGTCTCAAAGATGTAAAGATCCCGATACCCGCATTTTCTTGGTGCATTGAGCACTCTACGCAACATCGCCATACTTCGTTCAGCCCGGCCCCACTATGCCGGCACAGTGGTCTAGCTGAGGACGAGGCGAACTGCTTCGGCGTAGTGCTAGTCTCCCGCGCTGGTCGCGGAAGCCGGCTCAGTTCTGGAGCGAGATCCCCACCAGGCCGCGAGCCCTTGCCGTGCAAGTTTGAAAATCGTTCCCCGATTTTCAGAGATCACCTTCCACCATGCGAAGCGGCCCAGCATGGGGAAGTAGATTCCGCGGAAGCACAGGCGCGCGATCAAGATGTTGACGCGATACCCGAGCGGCTGATCATCGAGCGAGTCCACCGCCTGAGCGACGGCCGCCGGGCTGTAGGCATGGGACCAACCGTATTTCACTTCGGCGTGCGCCTCGTCAATGGTCATCTTCAGCGGGGTGTGCGCCATGGCGAAGGGAATGAACTCCTGCCAGTGCTTGGGCCGGGTCAAGCGGCCCGCAACGTCGAGCCGTTTGTAAAGCGGAGTCCCCGGCAAGGGAGTGAGCAAACCGAAAATCGGCAGCCCCGGCGGCCAGGTCCGCACCTGCTCGAGCGTGCGCTCGGCCGCGCCCACGGTGTCGTTATCCATGCCGAAGATGAAGGAAGTGATGGCATAGACGTTGCGCTGCGCCAGCCGTTGCAGCACGGCGGCATACTCTTCCGGCTTGTTGAATCCCTTGTTCACATCCTTCAAGTTGGCGGGATCGATCGACTCCATGCCGATAAAGACCCACTTTCCACCGGAGGCGGCGATCAGGTCGACGAGTTCCTGATCGCGCAAGAGGTTGGCGCTGATCTGGGCCACCCAATTCACCTGGGCGCCGGCGGCAATAATGTCGCGCAGCAAGGATTTGGTGCGCTTGATGTTGATGGCGAAGTTGTCGTCGATAAAAAAGACGGCAATCTGCCCGCGCTCTTTTCTGGCCCGCGCCTTCAGCAGCAGGAGCTCATTGACGACGCTTTCGTTAGTGCGAAAGCGGATGGAGTCGCCGAAAAATCCGGTTACGGTGCAGAACTCGCAGCCGTAGGGACAACCTCGTCCCGACTCGACGGGAACAATGCGGAATGTTCCCCAGCCTTCGCCCAGCTTCTGCAGCCATCGGGTAGCCGCCTTGGGCACCAGATTGAACTGGTGGAGATCGATCGTATCCCACGGAATCACGGGATACTGTTTGAGCGACGGCTTAAGCTCTTTGCCCGCGGCATCGACCGGCGCGTAAACATCTTTCAACTCTCCGTGCGCCGCGTCTTCCACAATGCGCGGCCAGGTATCGTCGGCCTCGCCGAGAGCCACGGCGTCGGCGTGGCGGACACCGCCGTCGCGGCCCAAGGCCTCGTCCGCCATTTCCGTGACGTGAGGGCCGCCCATTACCACGGGAACGCCCACGGCGCGCACGGCGTCCGCCATGCGATAGGCCTTGGCGATCATCCTGGTCATGGCGCCGATGCCGACCAGATCAATCTTCTGTTCGCGGACGTAGCGGGCAATCCCGGCTTCGTCCATCGGTTGAGCATTGCCGTCGATCAACACGACCTCATGGCCTGGTGGAGTCAAAGATTGCAAAAGGAACATCCACAGATGTGGCATGAAATTGCGCGTGACCCCGTTGTCGGGGTTGTATAGTAGGATTTTCAAGAGCCCCCTCTGTTGCGCCCCCGCGGAAGCTGTTTGGGAGCCGATGGCCCTAGCAGGCCAGCGAGCATCTTACGCCTACTTGCCGCTGCTGGGTAGCGCAATGCCTCGGTGCGGGAAGACGGACCGTCCCAAGTTAGTTACAGGACTAGCACCTTTGGCCGAGCAGGGAACCGGCTCGCTGGCTTAGAATGAGGCGACCGAGGTAACGGGAAGGCCAGAGCGCGCATCTAATTTGCAAGGTGCCGGCGGCATCCCGTTCGCTGTTTATGAGTTCAGTGTTCAGGAAAACGTTTATGAGGACCGTTATGAAAACCGTCAAGGCTTGTCTAACCTCTGTAGTGCTGACCGTGCTTTTCGTGGGCATCGCGAATGCCATGCCGCTGAATTCCTCGGCGCGCGCGGTGGTTCCCGCAGATCTGCAGCAGCTGATTTCAGTGGATTACCGGGCGCTGAAGGACTCGGCGACCGCGATGCAGTTGAAGCAGCAGGTGCTGCCCGATAATCTGAAAGAGTTTGAGACAGCCCTGAAGGGGATTGGGATCGATCCTGACAAGGATGTAGACACGCTGACGTTTGCCTCGTTTCGTACGGCGAAGCAGGGAACCAAGGCCGTTGGCGTGGCCGCGGGACCGTTTGCCATGAAGGCCGTGCTGAAGAAGATGACGGTGCGAAAGATTAAGCCGGCGAAGTATCGCACGTCGAGTATTTATCCGATGGATGGCGGAATGGTGATGAGCTTTCTGGATGACAGCACGCTGCTGTTCGGCGAGATTTCGGCGGTGAAGCTGGCGCTGGATACGCGCGATGGGGAGGTCTTGAGCCTGGACACGAACTCGACCATGGCCGACATGATGTCGAGCGTGGATTCGGCGCCGGTGTGGAGCATTCTGGACCAGCAGGGCACGCAGAACGTCATGCGCTCGGCCCTGGGCGAAGCCGCCAAGGTCGCCGACTACGATACCATCAAGAAGCGCCTTCTCGGTTCGCGCTACACCATGAACTTTTCCAGCGGCGTGGACTTCGATCTCACCGTGGTCGCTTCCGATGCCCTCAGCGCGGCGACGCTGTCGTCCCTG
Source organism: Acidobacteriaceae bacterium (assembly GCA_003131585.1). GTDB lineage: Bacteria > Acidobacteriota > Terriglobia > Terriglobales > Acidobacteriaceae > Sulfotelmatobacter. Next base: position 14,404 of record PKVW01000053.1, on the reverse strand, counting down.
GTGAAGGCGGGCCTGCTCTACAAGAAGATGAGCGCCACCGCTTCCGAGAAAATGGCCATGGATAACACCAGCGTGGATTCCGACGGCTCGAATGTGCAGTTCCACTTCAAGTCCAGCGACAAGCAGTTCCAGTCGCTCATGCACTCGGAGTTGTTCGCGGCAGTTTCGCACTAAGACCGGCAATCCACCACCCTTCGGCTTCCCCCTCGGCTTCGCTCGGGGCTTCGGCAAAACAGGGCAGGTCCGGCACCGAGACACGGAGAAAAGCCCGGTCTCGGTGCCTTTCTTTTTCTAAGATGGGCATCGCTTCGTGCCTGCGCCTATACCTCTTCCAAGAAGATCCTACCTGGTTTCTTCTCTGTTGGCTTGCGGATCGCTCGTCTCTCGCGTGCCCAGCCTTCTTTCACGATCTGGCGTGCGCGGCCAATCGCCAGAGCGTCTTCGGGGACGTCCCCGGTGATGCACGACGCTGCAGCAACGTAAGCGCCTTTGCCCACGCGCACAGGGGCGACCAGGGTGCTGTCGCTGCCGATGAAGGCGCCGTCATCGATAGTGGTCGTGTGCTTGTGAACGCCGTCGTAGTTGCAGGTGATGGTTCCGGCGCCGATGTTCACGCCCGCGCCGATTTCAGCGTCTCCCAGATAAGTAAGGTGACCGGCCTTGGATCCCTTGCCCAGCTTGATGTTCTTGGTCTCGACGAAATTGCCGACGTGCGCGCCTTCCCCGATGTCGCTGCCGGGGCGTAGATGGGAATAGGGGCCGAGGACGGCGCCGGGGCCGATGCGGGCTGCTTCCAGAATGCATCCGGGACGAATGAGGACGCCGGGGCCGATTTCGGAGTCGCGAATCACGCAGTAAGACCGAATGCGGCAGGAGGCGCCGATGCGCGATCTGCCCAGGATTTGGACGAAAGGTTCGATCACGGTGTCGGGGGCAATTTCGACGTCGCTATCGATCACGCAGGTGGCGGGATAGAAGATGGTGACGCCGTCGGCCATGAGTTGCTGGCACTTGGTCATGCGGATTTGTAGGTCGATGGCCGCGAGTTCGGCGCGGGTGTTGGCGCCGAGAACTTCGCTGGAGTTTTCCGTCTTCCAGACTACAACGCGCTGTCTGGCTTGGCGCAGGACCTCGGCCATGTCGGTGAGGTAGTACTCGCCGTGGGGGTTGGCAGTGGATAGTTTCTCGATGTGCGAGAACAGTTGCGGCACGGCGAAGACGTAGAAGCCGGCGTTGATCTCGTGAATCTTTTTCTGGGCGGGGCTGGCGGATTTCTCTTCCACGATGGCCTCGACTTCGGCGCTGCCGGCATGCTTGCGAGATGTCTTGCGAATGACGCGGCCGTAGCCGGCGGGGTGGTCAAGGTCGGTGCTGAGCAAGGTCATGGCGGCCTGCTCGTCGAGGTGGAAGTTGAGCAGGCGGGCGATGGTCTGGGGCTTGATCTGCGGAGCGTCGCCGGAGAGGACAATGACGTGGTCGTAGGTGGCGAGTGCCGACTGCGCGACCATCAGGGCGTGGCCGGTGCCGCGCTGCTCGGATTGCAGGACGAAATTGATTCCGGTGTCGATGACGGCGGAGCGGACGCGGACGGCTTCGTGACCGATGATGGCGAAGACGTCGATTGGCGGTACGACGCGGGTGGCTGCGGCGATTACGTGCGCCAGCAGGGGCTTGCCGCCGACTTCATGCAGAACTTTGGGAAGCTGCGACTTCAGCCGTGTGCCTTTGCCTGCCGCCATGATAGCGACGGCGACGCGGGGCGCAGCAGGTGCAGAAGTTTTCGAAGAAGGGTTCCTGGATTTCTTCATTCGCCCCACTATACCTTGAGCAGGGACAGTATAGAAGAGAACTGCCGGATTCCGGATCGAGTGGCTATTTCCTGTCCTGCGGAATAAAATCCTGCGACGAAAGGTCGCCTCAACCGAAGTAGACCGTCGAATCAAGAGGAGGGAAAAGATGCCAAAATACGTTATCGAGCGCGAGATCCCCGGGGCGGGGAGCTTAACGCCAGAGCAGATTCTTGCGATTTCGCAGAAATCTTGCAGCGTCCCGAAGAACCTGGGGCCAAAGATTCAGTGGGTCGAAAGCTATGTCACCCAAGACAAGATTTACTGCGTCTATATTGCGCCAATGAAGCGGTTGTGCGGCAACACGCAAAACAGGCGGCTTTCCAGCGAACCGCGTGTCGGAAGTGAAGCGGATGATCGACCCGACGTCGACCGAAGCGTGATGTTGTTAATCGTTAGAGTCCCAGTCCTCCGTCGACGGCGAGGATTTGTCCGGTAATAAATTGCGGTGCGGTGGCAAAGAACAGAACCGCCGCGGCGATTTCATCGGCGCGACCGTTGCGTTGCATGGGAGTTTGTTTGGCCATGCGCTTCATGAACGCTGCGGCCGACTTCTCGCCGAGATCGATCATGCCGGGCGCGACCGCGTTGACGGCAATTTCGGGGGCCAGAGCTTTTGCCATGACCTTGGTGAGCATGTGCAAGGCAGCTTTGGAGGAACAGTAATGCGCATGCGTGGCCCAGGGACGCAGGCCTCCGAGCGAACCGATGTGAATGATCTTTGCCGCGGCTTCTGTTGAGCGTTTCGACCCGATTCGTTTTCGCCGCATCCACTTCAGAGCTTCGCGCGAGACCAGGAATGGCCCACGAGTGTTCGAGGCGAACATCGCATCCCACTGGCGCAGCGTCAGTCGCTCGAAATCGGCGGTGGCGTAGTTGGCGGCGTTGTTGACGAGGATGTCGATGCGGCCCAGTTCGTGTCCGGCTTCTTTCATCATGGACTTGACGCTGGCCTCGTCGGTGACGTCGCAATGCAGTGCGAAGGCGCGCACGCCAAAGCCGGAGAGATCGACGACTGTGTGCTGCGCCTCGCGGGCGGAATTGCGAAAAGTGATGGCCACATCGGCGCCAGCCTGGGCAAGAACGAGGGCGGCGGCGCGTCCCATACGCCGGGCACCGCCGGTGATGAGGCAGGCCTTGCCGCGCAGAGGCCGAGTCTCGGGATTGACCATTTCCGGATTTTACTCCTGAACCGGGAAGAGACATTTTGTTGACCGATTCTGGCTTCTTTTTTCTTGCAGAAACGTACGGCGGCAACGGTACAATCGCGGCGTGCCGGAATCCCGCCAAGTGGTGGTTTACTCGCGCAAGGGTTGCCACCTTTGCGGGGTGGTGAAGGAGAGCCTTGCGAAACTCTCCCGCCGCGGCGGGTTCATGTGGCAGGAAGTGGATGTGGATAGCGACAGCGAACTGCGGCGGCAGTTCAACGACGAAGTTCCGGTCGTATTCATCGACGGGCGCAAAGCCTTCAAGTACCGTATGGACGAGCGGGAATTTCTGCGCAAGCTGGAGAGCTGAGCCCTCCCGAAACAGCAGAATCCCGGCGCTTTCCGCTACAATCATCCCGCCATGTTGCGTACTCAACTCTACGCTAATCCCAGCAACGTGTTTGTACACGATGCGGTTCTGGCATCCTGCCGGCGGCATGCGGAGAAGACGGCGCTGGTGGATGCTTCATGCGGGCGGCGGCTGACCTACGGCGAATATGGAGAGACGGTGGAACGGCTGGCGCACGGGCTGGTTGCGGCCGGGTTGAAGCGGGGAGAAGTGGTCGCTATTTTTCTGTGCAATTCGTGGGAATTCTGCGCTGCTTATCATGCTGCAACCTTGGCCCGGGGAATTCCGACGCTGCTGAATCCGACGTATCGCGAGCGGGAAGTGCGGCATCAGTTGGGGAATTCGGGCGCAGCGTTGCTGATCGCCGATGGAACGAATATCGACGGCATCAGTCTTGCGGGGCTGCCGAATTTGCGGCGGGTGTTTTGCACGCGAGAGTGGGGAAAGGGAGCCGAGCCGTTTTCCGATCTGCTGAAGCCGGTGGGCGCGACGCTGCCCCGTCCTGATCAAGGGTCGGAGAAGAGCTTGGCGGCTCTGCCTTATTCGAGCGGCACGACTGGCCTGCCCAAGGGCGTGATGCTTTCGCATTACAATCTGGTGGCAAACGCGTATCAGTTTCTGGGGCCGCACGCGACTCCGCTCAACTCCAACGACAACATTCTTTGCTTTCTGCCGCTGTATCACATTTATGGCTTGAATGTGATGCTCAACCCGGCGCTGATTCTAGGGGCAACGCTGGTTCTGATGCCGCGCTTCAACGTTAATCAGCTGACCGCGCTGCTGACGAAGGAATCGATCACCATGATGCCGCTGGTGCCGCCGGCGATAAACGCGCTGTGCCTGGCGGCGGATGCTGGACAGTTTCCGAAGAATCACCAAGTGTACTGGGTGAAGTCCGGGGCAGCGCCGCTGGCGCCGGATCTGGCGCGAAGATTCACGGCGCTGACCGGCATTCTGGTGTGCCAGGGATATGGCATGACGGAAGCTTCGCCGGTAACCCACGTAGGTTATTTGGAGCCGGAACTGTACCGTCCGGATTCCATCGGGCATCCTCTGGCGCGGACGGAGTGCCGGGTGATCGGACTAGAGAATCTTGATGCTTCCGCTGATCGTACGGTGGAGGTTCCTGCGGGCGAGCCGGGAGAGCTGGTGATGCGCGGTCCGCAGTTCATGCAAGGTTACTGGAAGGAGCCTGAGGCGACGGCAGCGGTGTTACGCGACGGATGGTATTGGTCGGGCGACATTGTGACACGCGACGGCGAGGGTTTTTACCGCGTGGTGGACCGCCGCAAGGAAATGATCAAGTACAAAGGATTTCCGGTGGCGCCGGCGGAGGTGGAGGCGGTGCTGCTGGAACATCCGGCGGTGCGGGAGTGCGGCGTGGTGGGCCGGCCCGATGCGGCGGCGGGCGAGATTCCGGTGGCGTTCGTTGCGCTGCGCGATGGGTTCGAGACCTGCCGGAAGATGGAAGAAGAGTTGTGCGCGTTCGTCGCCGACCGGCTGACGCGCTACAAGCAGCCGCGCGAAGTGCATTTTGTGGAGGTCGTCCCCAAGACGGCCTCGGGAAAGGTTCTGCGGCGCGAGTTACGGCAGTTGATTCGCTGAGCGCACGAATCGGCGGCTCCGGCAAGGCAGAAGCGCGAGAAGTGACACGGAATTGACAATTTCTTGACAATCCCCTGTCGGACCCACCTCACACTTATCCTCGCGCAGTTACGGTTGTCCCCGCGCCGTTCTGCTCGCCCAAAGCTCGCACTTCCAGGAGGACATTCATGAAGCTATTTGACAAAGTCAAGAGTTATGCCACCGTTGCATCGCTCGTCGCGGCTTGCGGACTGTGCGCCAACGGGCAGGGAAACCGTGCCAGCGCCCGCGGCAGCATCAGCGTGGTCGCGTCCACGGTTCCGGCGAACGGCGATGTGAACCCGTATGGCATCGCACGTGTGCCCCAGAGTAGAGGTTCTCTGATCGCGGGAAACATTCTGGTCAGCAATTTCAACAGCAGCGCCAACCTTCAGGGTACTGGCACAACCATTGTGCAGATTGCGCCGGACGGCGCGGGTAGCTTGTTTGCCCAAATCGACGCCAACCAGTTACCCGGTCCTTGCCCTGGCGGGGTGGGCTTGACTACGGCCTTGTCTGTGTTGCGCAGTGGATGGGTCGTCGTCGGCAGCTTGCCGACCACCGACGGCACCTCGGCGACAGCGCAGGCAGGCTGTCTGCTGGTGTTAGACAGTAACGGCAATGTTGTGGAGACATTCTATGGTTCGCTGATTAATGGTCCGTGGGATATGACCGCTTTGGACTTGGGAAGCAGCGCGGATTTGTTCGTCAGCAATGTCCTGAACGGAACCGTGGCGGCCGGCGGGAACGTGGTGCATGGCGGAACCGTAACGCGCCTGACGCTCACTGGCCTGCACGGGACGATGCCCAACTTGCAGTCGATTACCGTGATAGGCTCCGGCTTCGCCGAGCGAACCGATCCCGCGGCGCTCGTGATCGGACCGACAGGCGTGGGCCTCAATCGTAACGCGGACACGCTTTACGTGTCCGACAGTCTAAACAATCGCATCACAGCCATTCCGGATCCAGTATTTCGCGTTACCTCCGCTGGAATCGGCGCTTCCGTCACCCAAGGTGGCAGCCTCGACGATCCTCTTGGCCTGGCGGTTTCGCTTGACGGCAATATTCTGACGGTAAACGGGAACAATGGCTTCCTGATTGAAACCACGCCCAACGGGGACCAAATGAACAAGAAACTGTTGGACAACACTGGCAACCCGCCGGGAGCGGGCGCCTTGTTCGGATTGGTGCCCGTCGCGGGCCGGGGCCTCTACTTCGTGGACGATGTGAGCAACACTCTGAATCTATTCAAATGAAGTTTGTGGCGTGCGGGCGCGCTAGGGGAAAATTTCCTTAGCGCGGTTACCGCGAGATGAAAGACAAGCCCTTGCTTGCGGCTCAATATCCACCCACCTTTCGCATAATCCTCGCGGAGGTGGGTTCTTGTTTCTGGAAGAACTCAATAAAGCGATGCAGGCTATCGGTTGTCGCGCCTGCATTCCCGTTGCTATGCGGGTAGACTTGCTGTAATATCTCTGCCCCATGGTCCGAATCCTGTTGTTGTTTTTGCGCCGGTTATGGCTGCCGTTGGTGGTGTTTGCAGGGTTCAGCCTGATGTGTGTGCTGGTATACCGGCGGTTGGAGGGGCTGGGCTGGCAGGATGCGTTGTTCTGGATGATCCAACCGCACGCTATTGATGCGAAACGCGTACACAATGCGACCAAGTTATTCTCGCTCGTTGTATATATCGGTGTGTTTGGGTTTCAAATTTGGGTGGCGGAGCGGGTAGCGGTCACGATTTTCAACCGGCAAGGGGTGGAGGCCTGGAGAACCATGTTGAACGATGTCAGCATCGAAAAACTGCGCGATCACTTTATCATTTGCGGCTATGGGCAGGTGGGCCGGACGGTGGTGGACCAGCTCAACCGCCTTAAAATTCCTTTTGTGCTGATCGAGACGAACGAGGGACTGTGCCGCGAGTTGTTGAAGGATAAAGTGCTCAGCATTCAGGGCGACGCCAAGAGGCACGACGTGCTGCTGTCCGCCGGCATTGAGCGCGCGCGCGGGGTGTGCATTGTGATCGACAACGATGCCGACAATCTTTACATCACGGTGACGGCGAAGGCGCTGAACCCGAAGGCGCGCATCATTACGCGGGCCGGGCAGTCCCGCTATGCGCAGGCCATGCGCAATTCGGGCGCGGACGAGGTAATCATTCCAGAGTATGAAGGGGGACTGATGACGGGGCGGATGATCGCCAAGTTCTATCCCAGCGCTCACCCGAATCTGGAGTGAAGGGAAACGGCACTTTTCCGCGCCAAAGAGCGATTATGGGAACTTTCTCCGCGGTGGTTCGTAACTATGGAGGACAGGGCTGATCAAACCGGCGCTGGATCGAAGCTCAGGAGGCCTTTATGGACGGCAACTTTGTTGGACTGGCGGCAGTGATCATGATTTTTGGAATCCCAATGGCGGCCATGTACACCTTCTTCCGGGTGCGCAAGCTGCGTAGCGAGGAGCGATTGGCGGCGATTGCGCGCGGGATAGAAGTACCGATGCAACCGGAACTCTCGGAGGCGGCGCGTTCGCGGCGGTCGGGCATTCTACTGGTGGCTGGGGCACTCGGCTATATCGCGACCTTCGTCCTGATCGGACGCGTGGAGCCCGACGCCATGATCGCGGCCACGTTTGGCGTGATTCCGCTGGCGATAGGACTTGGCTTCTTTGTCGATCACGCGTTGATTCGGCGCGACGCGCGCGCACACTGAAGGGCTGGCACGGAAATGCACTTCACCGGCTGATGAGAAACTTGTGCTGCGCGTCGGTTAAAGGCACGACGCTCAGTCGTCCCTGGCGCACCAGCGGAGAATCGGCAAATAGTTTATTCGCCTTCACCTCGGCCAGCGTCACTGGCTTGGCCAGCGGCTTGCCTACCTTGATTCTCACCTGAGGATTCTTTTCATCCGAGGTGTCCACCGAGACTACGGTCGCAGCTCCTACTGCGCTTTTCTCATCTCCGGTGTGATAGATGACCAAATGTTCGCCCGGCTTCATGCTGCGCAGGTGTTTAAGCGCGACTGGATTAGCGACTCCGTCCCAAATCGTGGTGTCGTCGCGCTGGAGATCGGCAAAGGAATAAACGGTAGGCTCGGTCTTGAGAAGGTAGGGCATCGGCAAGATTCTACTCGTCTTTTACTCGTTCGCTGGGACTCCACATCCAAGCACACAAAGTCTACAGCGGAACCGTGCTATTGCGGTTTGGCGGTTGGATCGGCGGACGGCGTCTGGTCGTCTTTCTTGTCGTCTTTCTTCTCCCCTGGCTGGTCTTGGTAAATCGAGTACTGGCCTTGCGGACGCTTCAGCTTAACGGTGAAATCCATCCTGGCCTGGTTCACGTCGTAGTCTTCGCCGAAAGTCTGGAATCCGGAAGCCAGCACCTGCACGCGCAGTTTGCCGTAAGGTATGCCGTCAAAGCTAGTCTTGCCGTCGGCGTCGGTTTTGAGTTCGAGTCCGCCCCGGCTCTGCTTGCCGTGCGTATTTACGGGGTGCATGATTACGGCAGCGCTGCGCACCGGTTTGCCGTTGTCTTCCTTGGTAACGATAAAAGTCAAGATCGCGGTAGGTTCCGTGTTTTGGTCCCGCTGCGCGGCCGCAACAGCGAGAAGTGCGAAAATCAGTAGCAGGCAGGCAAACGTCTGCGTCTTCATTTTTACCGGTTTCATATCTGGACATTCTAGCGAGTAGGACGGGCGTGGGAAAGGAAGAAGTGGAGGCGGTGTGAGTTACAGCTTCCGGGCGGAACCGCTCGTGCGCTCTGCACTCCTGGCTTGGGTTGTGAGGTGTACCAGGTCGCTCGCGACACGAGCGGTGTTGTGGCGGGCGACGCCGGCCTCTTCCAGGTAATCTCCCAGAACGGGGATCACGCCAAGAGCTTCGATGGCATCGAGATCGGCAACGATCTGGCATGCACCCTCGAGCGCGTATTTGGCCTTGAGAGCGTTGGAAACGGGCGTACGGTTGATTAGCGCGTAGTCGAAGATCTGCTGGTGCGCGTGGCGATTGAGAGCGCGAATATGATCGGCGGCCGTAAGGCCCAGACTCTCATTGGCCTGGGTCATCAGGTTGCATATGTAAACCTTGGTGGCGGGCGAGTTGACAATGGCATCGGCGATGCCGTGCACCAGAAGGTTGGGGATGAGGCTCGTGAATAGAGAGCCGGGACCGATGCTGATGATATCGGCGCGGGCAATTGCGTCGAGCGTCTGTGGCAGAGGCTCGACGTCTGCAGGAACGAGGAAGAGTTCCTGGATGCGGACTTTGCTGGCCGTGATCTTGGTTTCTCCGCGGACGTGAGTCCCGTCTTCCATGAGCGCTTCCAGTTCGATATTGGAAGTGGTGGCAGGATGAATGTGGCCGCGCGTGACCAGAATTTCCGAAGAAAGCCGCACCGCTTCGGAGAAGTCATGGGTGATGGAGGTCAGCGCCGCCAGAAACAGATTGCCGAAACTGTGACCCTCGAGGCCGGAGCCTTTCTCGAAGCGGTGGCGGAAGAGCTGCGAGAGCAGAGCTTCATCCTCGCTGAGGGCGACGATACAGTTGCGGATATCGCCGGGAGGAAGCATGTTCAATTCCTTGCGCAGGCGTCCGCTGGAGCCGCCATCGTCGCTGACCGTGACCACGGCGCAGAGGTCCCGAATGACGGGCGAACCGGGCGGGGCGATGTCTATCTCCGCCGGAGTGAGAGCGAAGCGTTTGAGTCCTTTGAGAAGAGTGGAAAGGCCGGTGCCGCCGCCGATGGCGACAAAGCTGAGGCCACGCTCGCGCGTGGCCTTCTCCCGGGACAAGATATCAGCGATTCTGGTTTCCATCCGAGAATCTCGTATGCCGATGCCGATCTAAAAAGATTCGTCTTCCCGGAAGGAGCTTTCCGGCGAAGCCAGGTCGGCCGCCGGATCCGGGTACAACAGCTCGGTAAAGCGAGGGTCTTCGGCCAGATTGTGGAAATCGGAGTCGTTGCGCGCCTGGAAACGCAAGCCGGAATTCAGGTGAAGAGCCTCATCCAGATGCTTGAGAGAGTCTTCCACGTGACCGGTGAGACAGTCGAGCGCGGCCAGGCCATAGACGACGAAATCAGTCTTCGGCGACTGCTTGAGCAGCTTTTCGATGTGCTCGCGGGCGGTGACGTAGTCTCCGACGTTCATGAGAGAAACGGCATAGTCGTAGTGCTCTTCCACGCTCTTGAACTGCGCGGTGGTCGAGCGCTCGAGGTGTTGGTTGCAGATGCTGAGATGAACGGCAGCTCGGTCCGTCAGCTCCTTGCTGGCGCCGGCGAGCACCTTCTGGAACAGCGGTTTTGCCTTCTCGAACTTGTGTTCCTGCAAGGCACGCAGCCCGGCTTCGTAGTTCTGCAGGGCTTGGATGACGCGCGGGTCGTCCGCGATGGATGATTTCTTCGGGATAGCCTTCTGAGCCATGTGGAGAATTTTTCCTGTGCTCGTCGTAATGGGACTCCTTGGCCTTCAAACTCGAAGGACCGACACCCAAGTATCACTCAAAGGGCGGGTATAGGGCAATTGCTGCAAGTACCAAGTACCTGGTACCGAGCAAAACGTTTATGAATGAATGCAAAGCGCTCTTTCTCGGTACTTAGGTACCAGGTACTAGGTACTGGACGCTAGTTGATCGTCGCGGCCGTGTCCAGATCGATCAGCTTCCAATCGCCCTTGATGATGCCGGCGCGAATCTGGGCCGCGGTTTTGCCTTTCTTGTGCTCCCGATAAGAATAGTAGAGCTCCTTCAGACACGTGGAGCAGCGGGCGCCGTGCGTGTTTTCGAAGCAGCTATGCAGGCTGTTGTGGCCCATGCGGTCGCAATAGCAATAGCAAGGTTGCTGATGGAGCACGGTTGGAATCTTTGACGCCAAGTCATAGGCATGGGTCTGGTAGGAATACTGAGCATCCGCTCCCCAGAGTTGGTCTTTGGTCAGGACGGGAGGGAGTTTCGTGTCCTTGGCCGGCGGACCGGCATTGTAGGCGGGAATGCCTCCTTCTTCTTCCTGGGCGGACCATTGAGCCGACATGGTCAGCGTCACCGTTAAAAGAAAAATCAGGGTTAGAGCGCGGTAGACGTATTTGCTGTGAGGCAGGCGGCTCGGCGTCATGAGATCTCCTAGATTGAGCTATTCTAAACCGCCTTCGGCCTGGCTGGAAGAGGAAGTACGCGAAAGGGACTTAAGAAGGTTGGCCATACAACTGGCTGCTGGGCGGGCGCGACCTGTATACAATAGAAAGGCGCATGCCCGATACGTCAAGCACGGAAGCAGGGAACAGGCAGGTGCCGCCGCTGCCGCGGCCGGGGCTGGCAGCGTCAAACTCCGGGGTACGCCTGCGTCCGGCTTTAGGAGTGTGGCTGCGCGATTTGATTGTCTCGCTGGCGATCTCGGCGTTCATCATCGTGTTTATTTACCAGCCGGTGAAGGTGGAGGGCACGAGCATGATGCCGTCGCTCGCGGACCAGGAGCGAATCTTCGTCAACAAATTTGTGTACCGCCTGGAACCGATTTCGCGCGGGGACGTTGTAGTGTTTCGATATCCGCGCGATCCGTCGAAGAGTTATATCAAGCGCGTGATTGGCGTGGCCGGGGACCGCATCCGCATCGACGGCGGGCAAGTGTATGTGAACGGCGTGGCGCTGGATGAGGATTACGTTCCGCCCGCCTATGCCGATTCGCGTTCGTATCCAGAGACGGTGGTGCCGCCGCAGTGCTATCTGGTGCTGGGCGATCACCGGTCGATGTCGAACGACAGCCGCGACTTCGGTCCGGTGAACCAGAGTTATATCTACGGCAAGGCCGTGTTTGGATATTGGCCGATGGATAAGCTAGGCAGAGTACGCTAGACGGCCGGCCGCTACTGCTTCGCATGGTCTTTTCGTGTGACTTCGCAGTGTTGATCGCTATTTTCACAAGGCGCCGCCATCCGCGTTGACGTTGGCGCAGGCCTGGTGGCTGGGGATGCCGAGTCCTGTCGATGAAACCGCTGGTTTACACGTCGCCTTACGCCTGGTTTTTCTGGGCTGTGTTCTTGTTTGCCTACGTGCCGGAGTTTGGGTTGGTCGCGCGCTCGCGACCGGCGCAGGGCGAAAAGGCTGATCGCGGATCGATGATGGTGATCATGTTGGCGGGATGGATCGGCATGGTGGGAGCTTTTATGGTTGCCGGGATTCCGGCTTTCATGATCACGATCGGCCAAAAGACCTGGTTTGTGGCTGGCCTGGCGGCATTGCTGGGTGGCCGCTTGTTGCGGCGCCATTGCTGGCGCATGCTGGGGAAACACTTCACCGGCGACGTGAAGGCATCGGCGGATCAGCCGGTGATTGAGGAAGGGGTGTACCGCTGGGTGCGGCATCCTTCTTATTCCGGCGGCATGCTTATGTATCTTGGGACGGGCTTGGCACTGACCAACTGGATGAGCGCATTGATCATCACTATTGCGGGAGGGGCGGCGTATCTGTACCGGGTGAGAGTGGAAGAGCAGGCGCTGCAGGCGAATCTTGGCAGCCGCTACCAGGAGTACATGCGCCGGACGAAACGGTTTGTTCCGTTCGTTTTCTGACGGTGCCATCTTTGAGCCGCGAGATTTCCACATCGAGACCGCGTTCCGTGCTTGGCCAGCGGCTCAATCCCTGATAAAATCTCTAAAATCCACTCCCCGGAGCGAGAATGCAAGCAATCCTTGCGCTGGAAGACGGGCGAGTCTTCCGAGGCAAAGGCTACGGCGCCAAAGGCGAATGCTACGGCGAAGTCGTTTTTAATACTTCCATCACCGGATATCAGGAAATCTTCACCGATCCATCCTACTCTGGGCAGATCGTTGTCCTGACCAATCCCCAGATCGGCAACTACGGCACCAACCAGGAAGACAACGAAGCCACGCGTCCGTGGATCGAAGGGCTCATCGTGCGCGAGTTCTCGAAGGTGAGCTCGAACTGGCGATCACAGCAGGTAGCCGACGAGTACCTGGAGCAGTTCAAGGTGCCAGTGCTATCGGATATCGACACGCGGGCGCTGGTGCGGCATCTGCGCGACCATGGCGTGATGCGCGGCGTGGTCTCGACGATCGAGAACGACGCGGAGAAGCTGGTGGCGAAGGCGAACTCGATTCCGAAGATGGACGGGACAGACTTAGCGAAGGTGGTGAGCACCAAGGGGCCATACGTTTGGGAGGTCGGCGAGCGCTCGCACGAACCGGTGGCCATGGTGGGCGTAAAGGATGAGCCCGCACGCTTTCATGTGGTGGCTTATGATTTCGGCATTAAGCAAAACATTCTACGTAAGTTACGCGGCGAAGGTTGCTGGGTGACGGTGGTTCCGGCCCAGACCCTGGCGGAAGATGTGCTGGCGTTGAAGCCCAATGGAGTGTTTCTGTCGAATGGTCCGGGCGATCCCGAGCCGTGCACGTACGCGGTGGATAGCATTCGGCGGCTGATGGGAAGAATGCCAATCTTTGGCATCTGTCTGGGACATCAACTCACCGGCATTGCGCTCGGCGGAAAAACTTTCAAGCTGAAGTTTGGACATCATGGCGGCAATCATCCGGTGAAGCAGCTGGCCACGGGGAAGATTGAGATCACGGCGCACAACCATAACTTTGCGGTGGATCCGGATTCGTTGCCAGAGAGCGAGGTTGAACTGACGCACATCGACCTGAACGACTCGACTTTGGAAGGCTTGCGGCACCGGAATTTACCGCTATTCAGCGTGCAGTATCACCCGGAAGCCGCGCCGGGGCCGCATGACTCGCATTATCTGTTCAAGGATTTCGTGAAGATGATGGAGGAGTGGAAAGGGTGAGTTCTGCGTTCTTACTGGTTGCCTCTGCCTGGATTCTGCTAGCGCAGGGACCGCCGGTTCATGAAGACACTCCTCGGGAAGTGAATAATGCCTGCGGACGGCTAGATTATGCGAAGAGAATCAAGGTTGGCGACAACGCTTATACCTACTCGGAGAGAAGGCCGCTCAAAGCGGTTGCGCTGGAGTTGTACAAAGCAAAAGACGGGATACCCTGCTGCGCTAACTTGGAACTCATAGGCGCGGCGGATTCGAATAAAAGAGGCCGGTTTAAGTTTCGAGGCGCCGCCCCCGGCCCCTATTGGGTGAAAGGAGAATGGAATGGAACCGTGTTTCGGGTGCCAATCATCTTTCGCCCTGAAAAGCAGTTCGCAACCGATTGCTCTCAACAGGGAATCCTGGTCGACGATGAAGGAAATGTTGAGTGGTGGTTGAGTGTGAGCGTTGACTAAATGCCCAAACGCACTGACATCTCGAAAATCCTGATTCTCGGCTCCGGGCCCAGCGTGCGTGAGGTTTTGAAAGGGCGCGCCTTCAAGGCGCGCCGTAAGGGGCGAAGAAAGAATTGCGGCTTTAGATGGGATGAGAC
>PKVW01000042.1:14975-23174 GCA_003131585.1 Acidobacteriaceae bacterium | reverse complement strand
CACTTATGCATTCATACAGACGCCACGTTCCCAGTGGCTAGGTTGAGTCGCAGCCCAGAGAGAAGAAGCGCAGAGCGGCACACATCTCTTTCATTCGTGCGGAACTAAGCTGGGCCACGCGTTTCCCCAAGCGCTGTTGCGACACCGTAACTGCATGGTGCAGGTTCACGCGCACGGGGACTTCATGCCGTCCTCATTTGGAATGTAGGGACAGACGAAACGCTTTCAAAAAGCCAAAGCCCCGAGTATCGCTCGGGGCTTTGAGATACTAAACGGCGTTTGCCAAACACCCATAATCATAAATAAGCTGAGGCGATTGTCAACAAATTTTATTGTCGAGTAACCCGAGGAGGGCAAGGGAGTTGAACCCTAATGGCTGCAAAGCCACTCGACATTTGGCAAACGCCGTCCAGTACCCACTGGCAATACCCTCCTAAACGATTCGTCCACCGTCCAACATTTTATGGGCACTTCCTCGCGGACGAACTGTGTGGTCATAAATATTTGGGAAACTGTACCAATTCGGGAGAACAAGAAAGGACGGATGGCCCACTCAGAGCTGGACAGGAGAAATTCGGACACAAATCGAACGTTCCCAGTAACTAGCTTGTATCGCAACCCAGAGAGAAGCGCAGAGCGGCACACACCTCATTCATGCGCGCGGAACTAAGCTGGGCCACACGTTTCCCCAGGCGGTGTTGCGACACCGTGACTGCATGGTGCAGGTTCACCGCGCACGGGGACTTCATGCCGTCCTCCTCATTCAGAACGACTTCCGATGGCACGCCGCGAATCGTGGAAGTGACAGGCGCAACCGTGACCGTGGACAAATAGCCGATCGCGCTGTTGCGGGTGAGCACGAGCGCAGGTCGTTTCTTGTCGGGCGGGGCAAACTGGTAGAACCGAACCTCACCTCGGGCTATCTGGCCTCGGGCTATTCTTCCGGCCACGTGGCCTCCGATTCCCAACCCCGCGCTTCCGCGTCGCCTTGCGACTGTCGCGAGTGGCCCTGGCGGTCGCGCTCTTCACTGGCTCGCAGTTCCAACCGTCGGAGATGTTCCCGCAGGGCGTCGCGCACCAAAGCGGACCGGTTTCGCCGGGTGCGCTTCGCGGCTTGGTCGGCGGCGTGTAACAGCTTCTTATCCAGCACGATTTGAACGATTTCCATATGTGGAATCCATTCCACAGCATACTCCACACAGAAGACATTTTCAAAGGGCCCCATCTTTCGCGTTCCTTTGCGAAGAAGCGAGGAACCTGATCTTCTCGAATTTTTCACAGGCCAGCCCTGTGACATCTGACCTTGCGCCTCATTTCAAATTCGTTCATCATTGCCCCAGCAAAGGCAGAAGGAAACAGCTCATTGAAAACTGAATACCGCGTGGCTAAGTCCTTTCCGCACAGAGCTTTTGGCTCCCAAGTCCGGCTGTTTTCAGTCGCGACAGAAATCGTCGCGCTGATTCTATAGGACTTACGCGAGACCGATGCAGCTAACTCCTTTGTCCGCAATATTTTGCAGACAAGCCATTTAGAATCAATATTTTAGCCAGATTACCCCGAGATCGACCCGACGTAAGTTATTGATTCTAAAGATTTAATCGGATCCGGTCCGTAATTTTTTTGATCGAAACCACGCGAACACCGGCACCCCCGCCAGAATGACCAGCACCCCATAGAAAGAGTTCGGCCAGTCGCTGCGGAAGGTGTAGTAAAGAAGAGCGGCCGCCACCGCAATGAACACGGCGGGGACGAACGGGTAACCGAACATGCGGTAAGGCCGCTCAGCATCGGGATCGCGCCAGCGGAAGACGAACACGGTGCTGCCGGCAATCATATAGAAGAGCCATTCGGCGAAGATGGCGAGGGAAAAGAGTTGCCGGAAGTTCCCTCCCAGCAGCAGAAGTATGATCGACAACACCGCCTGCAACACGATGGCAACCGATGGAGTGCGAAAGCGCGGATGCACCTCGGCCAGCGCAGAAAAGAAATATCCATCCCGCGCCACGGCGAAGGGTACGCGAGCGCCGCTCATGATCGTGCCATTCAGCGTGACCAGCATGGAGATCGCCATGCCCGCCGACACGATGCTCGCGCCCACGCGTCCCATAATCAAGGCGACCGCATCGGATGCGGGCCGCGGCGACGCCGCAATCACATTCGCCGGTAGCACATACTGCACGGCGGCATTCATCAGCACATACAGCACACCGACCGTGGCCACGCCCGCGATCAGGGCAATCGGAATATTTCGCTCCGGCTTCTTCACTTCGCCGGCAACCATGTTCAGATCATTCCATCCGTCATAAGCCCACAGAGCCGCCACCAGCGCCGCCATGAAGCCGGCGATCCCGCCCTTGGCGCCAGCAAACGTTCCGGCAAAGTTGCTCCAGCCGCGTCCAGTTGCGGTCCCAACTCCGCTGAAGCAGACGACCACGATGCCCAGAATGATTGCCACTTTCAGCACCGTGAACACGAGCTGGAACTCACCCGCCTTCTTCACGCCAATGTAATTGAGAAGGGAAATGAGGATGGCTGCGGCGATAGCCACAATCTGGCCCCAGGTTATGGCGAAAGGAAAGGAGATAACGTTTGCGGGGAAGAACGAAAAGATCGGGAACGTGCCCAAGATACGCACCAGCCCGGTTGCGATGGTGGCTACCGAGGCCGGTTTGGCGATGACGAACCACGTCCAGGCATAGAGAAAACCGCCCAGTGGTCCGTAGGCGTCGCGGACGTAAACATATTCGCCGCCCGCTTGCGGCTTCATGGCGCCCAGTTCGGCGTAGGTGAGCGCGCCGAAGAAAGACAGCAGCCCGCCCACCAGCCACGCCAGATACACCAGCTTGGCCGAACCCACCGCCTGCATCATCTCCGCAGGAACAAGAAAAATCCCGCTGCCGATGATCGTTCCTACGACCACCGCCGCGGCATGGCTGCCGCCGAGATCGCGCGCCAGCTCGGGACGAGTGGTCGTTACCTGGATCGGTTCGGGCATGATCGGAGTGTGCCAGTATACGTCAGAGACGGCGTCGGTCTTTTGCGGAAAGGATCGCGGGAGGGATCGCGGGAGCGATAAAGAACTCTTAACCGCAAAGCTCGCAAAGATCAAGCCGCGAAGTGAGCGAAGAAGGACTACTCGTGCGTCAGAGAGCTTGCTGCGTATCCCACGGCGAACGTCACTATCGTTCCGATCATCACCCACCATGTCCACGGGACGTGCGTTCCCCACAAATACAATTCCACGCTGAACCCAAACAGCATCCCCACCATTGCGCCGCGCTGGTTGGCCTTTCGCGTCAAAACGCCGAGCAGAAACACTCCGAGCAGCGCGCCGTAAGCCACGGACGCAATCTGCAACCCCACTTCGATGACCCGCCCAACTTTGTGCAGAGAAAGGACCGCCAGCGCAAACAGCAGCAGCGCCCACACCAATGTCGAAAGCCGCGACAGCCGCATTCTGGTCCGCTCGTCGGCATGCGGACGGAAGCGCACATAAAAATCCATGATGGAGCTCGACGACAGGGCATTCAGCGCCGCGCTCAGGTTCGACATCGCCGCGGCCAGAATCGCGGCAATCAGCAGCCCGGAAATTCCATGGGGCATCCGGCTGACAATGAACGTAGGGTAGATCCGGTCCGGCTTCCCAAACGCCGCCGAGGGCACGCGATAGTACGCCCACAACATGATTCCCACCAGCAGGAACAGCGCAAACTGAAACAGGACGGCCACGCCGCTCGCAAGCAGCGCCGTCACTGACTGCTTTCGGCTTCTAGCGGCCAGCAACCGCTGCACGATGAGTTGATCGGTACCATGGCTGGCTGTAGTCAGAAACGTTCCGCCGATCACGCCCGCCCAAAACGTATAAGGAATCCAGAAGCTCGGCGTGAAGTCGAACACTTGCAGCTTGCCCGCGCCGGCGGCCGCCGCATGAATTGCGCTCCATCCTCCCGGCACCAGATGCAAGATCGTCCACAGGCCAACCAGCGTCCCGCCGACATAGATCACGGTCTGCACTACGTCGGTCCAGATCACCGCCGCCAGGCCGCCCTCGAACGTATAGATGAGCGTCAATACAGTAATAATGGCGATCGAGGCCACTTCGCCCGTTCCCAGCGCGATCGACACTACAATCGACACGGCATAGACGCGCACGCCCTCCGCCGCCGTCCGCGTCAACAGGAACAGTCCGGCCGTCAGGGAGCGCAACCCGCGCCCAAAGCGCCGTTCAATCAGCTCGTAGGCGGTGTACAGATCGCCGCGAAAATAATGCGGCAACAGCACAAAGCTGATGACCAGCCTTCCCACCACGTAGCCCATCACCACCTGCAGGAAGGTAAGGTTGGTGTCATAGGCGAGTCCGGGAATGCTGATGATCGTGAGTGTGCTGGTCTCGGCCGCAACGATGGAAAGCCCGATCGCCCACCAGGGAATATCCCGCCCGGCAAGAAAGTAGTCGCGCAACGATTGCTGCCGCTTGCGGAAGCGCAGCCCGAACAGAGTGATCCCCACTAGATACAGCGCGATAATCGCGAGATCGAGTTTGTCGAGGCCCATGGGTTGCGCCGCTATACGCTCCGGTACACCACTTTCCGCGCCACAGTTTGCGTGGGATCGTAGGGTTCGGAGGAACATGCTACGAGCCACAACGGCGTTTCCCCGTCGTTGCGTACAGCATGCGAGACGCTCGGCGAAACCAGCACCATCACCGCGCTGCTGCCATCAAAGCGGCGGTGCTGCACCGGCGTGCCCTCGTCTTCGTCCCAGTGCAGCGACCAGGCTGTGCCCGGCAGCAGGATGATGGCCTCGCGCTTGCGCAAGTGATAGTGGTTCCCGCGCACGGCACCGGGAGCGGTGGAGGCAAGGTGCAGGTCCGCAACGCGCCCCACGAAGTCGAGTGCCTCAGCAGGCGCGGTAAAGCTAAAACCGCGCGTGTCGCCGGTGTTGCCGAGTTCAACGATTCGAATCTTCCGTTTCAAGTGTTCCCTCGTGGGCAGATGCCGCGTCGACTGAGTCATTATGGCCGCAGTTCCGCTTTCCCGCGAGTGAGATTCTATGAACCTTTCTCGGAAATATGTTTGGCGACCTCTGTTCTTGCGGGCAGAAAATCGGCGGCACAACGCTGTGGTAGAACTAACCCGTGGCCTATTATCTGGGCATTGACGGCGGCGGCAGCAAAACAACCTGCGCCGTGGGGGACGAGGTTTCGCTGTTAGCCTCGGCGGTCGGTGGTCCCAGCAACATCACTCGCGTGGGAGAAGCTCGTGCCCGCGAATCGCTGCGCGAGGCTGTGCGCCAGGCTTGCGCCGCCGCGAGAATCGATCCGCGGCAAGTGCAGCGTGCCTGCATTGGCGTCGCTGGCGCCGGGGGCGAGGACGTTGCAGGAGCGGTACGCAAGATCGTTGCAGAGATAATTCCCGGGGAGCTTGAAGTCGTGGGCGACATGCAGATTGCGCTGGCAGCGGCATTTGGCGAAGGACCTGGTGTGATCGTTATCGCCGGCACCGGTTCGATTGCCTACGGTCGCGATGCGCGAGGAAAAACCGCTCGGGCCGGAGGCTGGGGCTTCGCCATTTCCGATGAAGGCTCGGCGCACTGGACCGGCCGCGCCGCGGTCAGCAGCTTGTTGCGCGCGATTGACCAGGGGATCGACCCTGGGATTGATCAAGGAAAGGATGCTCTAGGCGCAGCGGAAGCCTCGCCGCTCTTCCGCGAACTGAAAGCGGCCTGGAACCTGGACTCGCTCGGCGAGTTGGCGCGTGCTGCCAACTCCAATCCAGGCTTCGCGGCCTTGTTTCCCGCAGTGCTGGCCGCTGCCCACGCCGGGGACGCTCTGGCACAACAGGTCCTCGCGCAAGCGTCTGTGGAACTCGCCCAGCTCGCAGGGATCGTCGCGCGCCGGCTTTTCGCGGAAAATTATATGGACTTGTCCATCATCCCGATGGCCGTGGCGGGCGGCGTCTTTCGTCATTCGCCCCGCGTGCGCGATCATTTCTGCGACGAGGTTCGCAAGCTCGATCCGCGCCTGGAGGCGAACCCGCAGACCGTCGAGCCGGTGGCGGGCGCGCTGCAAATGGCGCGCAAAGTCCGGCGGCCAGACCGAAAGCTTGACGCATCCACCAGACAGACAGGTGCGTGAATCGCCCGATTCAGTCCGATGCGTGACGGGAATCGAAACTCGAAGTCTGATTGACATCGGCAATCCGAGAGCATAGGGTAGGGCGCGTTTGCAACCATCCTACAAGTACGTAAGGAGAACAAAAATGCGAGTGCCACTGGCGCTACCTTCGATTGTGCTGTGTTTCTTTTTGGTTCCCGTACTATCGGCGCAAGACGCGGTCAAAGTCGATCCCCAGCATTACACGGTAGTCAGCGAGAACAGCAAGGTGCGAATCCTCAAGGTCCACTATGGCGCGCACGAGAAGTCGGTCATGCACAGCCATCCCGATGCGGTTGCGGTGTTCCTCAACGATTCCACCGTGCAGTTCAGCCATCCGGACGGGAAGAAGGACAACGCTACCTTCAAAGCAGGGCAGACGCTCTTTACCCCGGCCGATACGCACTTGCCGGAGAACACCGGCGACCATGCGATGGAGCTAATCTTGGTCGAGCTAAAAGGCAAGTAGGCCATGGCGAAATCGGAAATGAAGTAGTCCGCCTGGACCGGTGGTCAGTGGCTAGGTGGTCGGTGGCTAGTCGTACGTATGTATGAACACCTGTGGCGTTCGGCGCCACTGACCGCTCTTCCAAGTCAGCAATCGGCAATCGGCAATCAACCCTTCCCTACGGCACCCAATCCGCAATGAAGATGTTTGTCTCGTGCGGCGCCTTGGCATTGCGGTTCGAGGCCCACACGAGATGTTTTCCATCCGGGCTGAACATGGGAAAGCCGTCAAAGCCATCGCTGTAAGTGACGCGCTCCAGGCCGCTGCCATCGGAGTGGATCAGCCAAAGCTCGAAATTACCCATGCCGCCAGTCGAATGCGTCACCGGATCGTAATTCGAGGAAAAGATAATCCGCTTACCGTCCCCGAGGAACGATGGCCCAAAGCTGGCCGCGCTCAGATTCGTGATCTGCCGCTTGCCGCTGCCGTCGGCTTTCATAATCCACAGTTCCAGCGACGTCGGACGGATCAGGTTCTGCTTCAGCAATTCTTTGTAGTCGCCGATTTCCTTTTCGGTCTGGGGATGATAGGCCCGGTAAACAATCCACTTGCGGTCGGGCGAGTAAAACGGGCCGCCGTCGTAGCCCAGTTCGTGCGTAAGTTGCCTGACGTGCTTGCCGTCGGGGTCCATGGAATAGATGTCGAGATCGCCGTGGCGCAGGGACGTGAAGACGATCTTCTTGCCGTCGACCGAAATGGTCGCTTCCGCGTCATAGCCCGGCGTGGTGGTGAGTCGCTTCAGGTCGGAACCGTCCGGGTTCGCGGTAAAGATGTCATATCCCGCATATACGCCCCACACATAGCCCTTGGAGAAATCGGGTCGCGGCGGACACTCCGGGCTGGCCAGGTGAGTGGAAGAAAACAGAATCTTCTTGCCATCGGGATAGAAATAGCCGCACGTGGTGCGTCCCTTGCCGGTCGAGACCATGTGCTGATCGCTGCCGTCTATATTCATGGTGAAGATCTGATCGCACTTCACGTCGCCGTGAGACGACTGGAAGATCAGTTTTGCGCCATCCGCGGAGAAATAGGCTTCGGCATTCTGTCCGCCAAACGTGAGTTGGCGCACATTGCGCAGGTGCTTCTCTTGTGGCGTGGCCAGATCGGGCGAGTTCGCGGTCTGAGCCGAAACCACGGCCAGAAGGCCAAAGCCGATTGCCGCAATCGTTAGAAGGAACAAGAACGCTCGCTTCATTGGGATGCCCGCTAGTGTAGCAAAGGGTTCGGAATCTTAGCCACAGAGGGCACAGGGGAACACGGAGGAGGAATCATGAAACCAAATCAAAGTG
Source organism: Acidobacteriaceae bacterium (assembly GCA_003131585.1). Taxonomy (GTDB): domain Bacteria; phylum Acidobacteriota; class Terriglobia; order Terriglobales; family Acidobacteriaceae; genus Sulfotelmatobacter. The sequence goes on along the minus strand of PKVW01000042.1, from coordinate 15,223 downwards.
ACGCAAGAAAATCGCAGTACTTTGGAATCAAATGGCCAGCGTAAACTGACATTACGTTTGGACCAAAAGAAACAGGCTGGTCACCAGTGCCTTGCGAATGAAATTTATCTGGAACTGCTAGGATGAGAACATGAAAAAGTCGGGCGCGAGCCAAGGCCAGTCGGCATCGGAGCTCATCTCGAAAAGAATCGCCGAACTCGGGGACTGGCGCGGGGAAACCCTCAGCAGAATGCGCAAGCTCATCAAGG
>PKVW01000042.1:0-14921 GCA_003131585.1 Acidobacteriaceae bacterium | reverse complement strand
ACGCCGCGCGATCGACATCCACGAAGGAGAAGAAGTTGACGAGTCCGCCTTCAAGGCGCTCGTTCGCCAAGCGGTCGCCCTCAACAGTTCTGGCAAGTCGAAACCTTCGAAGAAAGCGAAGTCCTAAGGGACCCGGCGAAAATACACTCCCTTCGAAATCAACTATTTCCGAAAGTGATTGCTGATCGCTTCGGCCTGCACCCGGGTCACGACCGCCGACAATGCCGCAGCGTCCGCCTGCTTGACCGCCTGCAGGCTGCCGAAGTGTTCGAGAAGACGCCGGGTCGTACTCTGGCCTACCCCTGGGATCTCGAGCAGTTCGGTGGAGCGGTCGCGCATCTGGCGGCGTTTGCGATGGAAGGTTACGGCGAAGCGGTGAGCTTCATCGCGAATCAGTTGAATCAGATGCAATACCGGCGAATGATGATCGAGTGCGATCGGATCTTTCTCCTGCCCATAGACGTAGAGAATCTCCTCGCGCTTGGCAATGGCCGCGAGCGGCTGGTTAATGATCTCCAGCGATTCGAGCGCCTCGGCCGCGGCGTGTAACTGGCCGAGGCCGCCGTCGATGAGCACCAGGCTGGGCATGGGCTTCTTTTCCCTTTCTTGTTCTTGCAGCAGGCGTTTGTAGCGGCGCGTGACTACCTCGCGCATGGATGCGAAATCGTCGACGCCCTCGACCGTGCGGATGATGAATTTGCGGTAGTCCGATTTCTTCATCCTCCCGTCTTCCCATACCACCATCGAAGCCACAGTCTCCGCGCCTTGAATGTGCGAAATGTCGAAGCACTCAATGCGCTTGGGCAGTTCGGGCAGGCTGAGCGCTTCCTGCAGCTCTTCCTGGATGGCCCTGGCGCTGGGCTTGAGCACGCGAAAACGCTGATCGTAGGATTGTTTGGCGTTGGTGCCGGCAAGATCGATGAGTGCGCGCTTGTCGCCGCGCTGCGGAGCCAGAATATGCGCGCGTGCGGCGCGGGCGCCTTCGCCCGCAAGCTGGTCGGAGAGCAGATCTTCCAACGCTTCACGATCTTCGAAATCGACCGGAACATAGAGGTTGCGCGGCACATAGGGCTGGCCGATGTAGAGCTGCTTCAAGAGAGCGGAGAAGAATTCGCCGGGATGGAATGCGCTTACCGCAGCACGAGCAGCCGACGTTTGCTCGGCCGGACAGCCGGGGGCGGTTGTTCCCACATGGCCAACGGCGGGTTCCGCATCTGAGAGCGACGAGAGCTCCGGCAGATCCTCCCAGAAGAATTCGCGGCGGTCGACGACGCGGCCGTCGCGCATGTGAAATAAATTTACCGCGAGCATCCCATTTTCGTAGTGATAGCCGAAGACGTCGGCGTCATCGCCTTCGGCGGCGGCGATGCGCTGGCGCTCCTGCAACTGCTCGACGGTCGAAATCAGGTCGCGATATCGGGCTGCGCGCTCATACTCCTGCGCCGCCGCCGCCTGATCCATGCGCGTGTGCAGCGAGCGACTTAAATCTGTGGGACGCCCTTCCAGAAACAGCTTCACATCGCGAACCGCTTCCTGATAGGCGTCAGCCGTGGTCAAATCCTTCACGCACGGACCAAGGCAGCGCTTTATGTAGAACTGCAGGCAGGGACGCGGGTGAAAACGCGTAAGGTCCACCTTGCACGACGGAATCAGGAAATTACGGTGAATCAGATCGACGATGCGGTAAGCCAGATTGGCGGGGAAGTAGGGACCGTAGTAGGCGCTGCCGTCCTTGCGCAGGCGGCGCGTGACGTAAACCCGGGGCCAGCGCTCGCCCAGAGTGAGTTTCACGTAGGGGTAGGTCTTGTCGTCGCGCAGCAGAATGTTGAAGCGCGGCTTGCGCTGCTTGATGAGATTGTTTTCGAGCGCCAGCGCCTCTTTGTTGTTAGCGACGACGATGTAGTCGACATCGACGGCCTCGCGCACCAGAGTGCCAGTCTTCGAGTCCTCCCAGCGGCCTTCGTGGAAGTAGCTGGCCACGCGGCTGCGCAGGTTCTTCGCCTTGCCCACATAGATGACCTCGCCTTCGGCGTTCTTGTAGAGATACACGCCGGGCTCGGCGGGGATAGTGCGGATTTTCTGAAGAAGGTCCATGGGGGGGCGGTTACTTTTATTTTAGTCGATGGAGAGCCGAGCCATCGTGTCAGCGACTGAGTCGGAGAAGAGCCGGCTGAAGGAACAACTGCGGAGTCTGGCGAAACGCAATGCCGATCGCAAGCCGGACCTGGCTGACCTATGCCTCATCCGCATGAGCGAGCTTTATCCTCACTACGCCGTCAAGCTCACTATATAAATTTTCCATGACCCATGTGGGGTTTGCGTTGCCCGGAGGCTGAATAGTAACAGCGGCATTCGTCGTAGGTTGCCCGCAAATGATTGAAAACGTATATACTTATAAATGGTGTTCCCCCGTGGGAACACTTGGCCCGTCCCGTGCAAAAGTATAGGGACGGGACTTGTAAGCAATAATGATTTCCCAGGGCCTGCAAGACCGCAGAATTCCGCGCGCGGGAGAACCGGTCGCGCGTGAGACAAGAAATCTAAGGAGCCTCTTCCATATGACCCGCACTTCGTTAACGATTTTCCTGGCAGTCAGCATGGCGGCGACGGTCGGCTGCACCAGCAAGAACTACGTGAAACAACAGACCACTCCGCTGATCAACAAGACTAACGAACTGGATGACATGACGGCGAAGAACAGCAAGGACATCAAGGACGTCGATGCCCGGGCCCAAGCCGGCATCCAGGCCGTGAATGCCAAGACTGTAGATGTGGAACAGAAAGCGCAGGCCGCCGGCCAGAGCGCGGCATCGGCGCAGCAGATGGCCGACGCAGCCAACAACCGAGTGGGCGCGCTGACCAACACGGTCGCGAACCTGGATAACTATCGCCCGGTGGCGGAGACGTCAGTGAAGTTCGGCTTTAACAAAGACAATCTGACGACCCAGGCCAAAGACGCGCTTGACCAGTTGGCCGGGAGTATTTCGAGCACCAAAGGCTATATCGTCGCGCTGGAAGGCAGCACGGATTCCGTTGGTTCGGCCGAGTACAACTATGATCTCAGCCAGCGTCGCGCGAACGCGGTGATCCAGTATTTGGCTTCGAAGTACAACGTGCCGGCCCACAAGATTTACGTGATCGGGCTGGGTAAGGACAAGCCGCTGGAGACGAACAAGACAAGAGAAGGCCGTGCCGACAACCGCCGCGTCGATGTCCGATTGATGACCAACACGGTGGGTGACACGACCCAGCCAATGACAACGCCAACGACGACCGGTCAGAATAACCCGTCATCGATGTAGTCGGACGAATATTTTCTCCTCCCTCCCCGGAGGACTTTACCAAGCAGGCCGCTCAAGCCTCCCCCTGAGCGGCCTGTATTTTTTGCTCCGAGCTGCTGGCTGCCAGCTACCAGTTGCCCCTACTAAAGAGAGTGCGAGTTTCCAAAGAGCCTGGTTACAACGGTAAAATAAAGGTTATGCAACATTGGTGGTGGTTGGGTTTGCTACTGGGGTTGAGCGGTGTGGTGTGGGCGCAGCAGCCGCCTGCGCAAACGCCGCCGGCTTCTTCTTCTTCTCCTTCTTCCGAGCGGGACGCTTCGGGGTTGAGCCGTGACACGACTTTTCCGGGGGATGATCCCGCTGCGAAATCCGCTCCAGCGAACGATTCCGCTAAGGACGATCCGGCTAAGAACGATGCAGCGAAGAAGCGCGCTGCGATTATGGCGCCACCGCGCTCGGATCGCGTGCAGGTTGACGATCTCGGCCCGGGCATTGGAGAGAGCTCGAGCAAAGATACCCAGACAGATTTGAGCGCTCCCAAAGACGATGTCAAGGCGCACCCGCAGAGTTCGGCGGCCGTGGCTGAGGCAGAGACTAAAGCTTTGACCAGTGGCGGAATCACGGAGTTCCATACCTGGGATCCGCACAAGGCCGCGAAGAGCGTCGAGGTGGGCGACTTCTACTTCAGGCGCAAGAACTACCGGGCGGCCCAGGATCGCTACCGGGAGGCCCTGCGCTACAAAGACAACGACGCATTAGCGACGATCCGGTTGGCGGTGAGCCTGGAAAAGCTGGGCGAATTGGACGATGCCCGTGCCGAGTACGAGAGCTATTTGAGGATTCTGCCGCACGGCCCGCAGTCCGAAGAAGCTCAGAAGGCGATCGACCGGTTGAAGGCGCCGAAGGCTAAGACAGGAGAAACAAAATAGCGGTAGGCGTGGCGTCGCCCCGTCATCGTCGCCCCGTCGTCGTCGCCCAGTCATCGGGTGGAACGGACGCCGCGGAGCCGGTTTGCGGGCCCTGGTGTCGAGTGATTGCCCCCTTTTGCTATGGCGGGCTTCGATTGGGAATCAGCCTTGCTGTAGGCGACTTTGCTTTCGCCGGCTTCGCCGAGCACCAGGGTTGCGGGCCACTTCGGCCCCGAGCGGGTCCTGCTCTTCGAGCGGGCGGCGTCCGCGATGATCGCCTCGACAGCGTCCAGACAGGCGTGGAACATTTGTGCGCGTAGTGGACCTGCAACATCACCGCGGATCAGGAGCATGGCGGTGCCATGCAGCAGCGACCACACCGAAAGCATAAGACGAGTGTGTTTACGGGGAGTTCCTCCCAGGCGCTGCGCCAGACGAAAGCGCAAAAGATTGAAGGAGGGCCAGGGTTCGTGCAGGGAGGGAGGCTGGGCGAATCCGTCGAAGAGCACTTCGTAGGCGTGAGGATGATCGAGCGCATACTCGAGATAGCGCTCGCAGCCGTGGGTGAGGGATTGGGTCCGGCTCAGGGCGGCAAAGAGCTCGGTGCGGGTCTGGATGCGCAGAGCGCGGAGAATGTCGTCGCGGTCGCGGTAACGTTCGTAGAGGGTAGGGGTAGTGGTGCCGGCCGCCTTGGCGACGCCGCGCATGGTGAGCGCCTTTTCGCCGCCGCGGGACCACAGCCGGCAGGCGGCGTCGAGGATACGCTGTTCGAGTTGAGGATCCGCTTGTCTGGGCAATGGCCCGCCTCCGTGCCGCCGGGATCACCGCAGGGCCCGAATAACTTGAACGATGTTCAACTAACAGCGTACAATCTAACCATACGAGCGACCGTGCCAGTCCTTTGCTGGCTGCGTCCTGCCGGAGCTACATTTCTAACAGCATTCCCCACAAGGTTCCGGCAGGCACGCGCCAAGTCGCAATCCGAAACGAGGAGTGTAGATGTTAGACGATGAATCCAAAAGGAAGGCAGGGATCGCCCGCCTAATCCACGATCTCCGTGCGGCAAAAGTGGAACTATTGAGCGCACAATGTGCCGCGGACCGCCTCCGCCTGCAATATTCTGTCGCGGACATTGTTTCCTTTGGGGAACGCCCTGCTCTGAAGGGGGCTATCGCCTCCGCTGGAGCCCGGAGCCGCTTCTTTGCCTCCATCGAAGTCCAACTGAAGCAGGCTGAACGGCGAGAATAAACCTGCGTTGTAACGATTCTCTTTTCGACATCCTCCTCAGAAACCGGCCACCCCAAATCTATTTCTCCACCCGAAGGAACTCACCGGTCGACGCGTTCACGGTAACCGTCAGCTTGGCGGTCTCGCGAGAAGCGCCGTAGATGACATGCCAGGTTAGTTCGTTGGTGTTGTGATTCCACTCGCAGACGTAGAGCACGGAGGTGATGGGATCCTTTTCCAACACTTTGTCACCGCCGTGTTTTTGCGCCTCGGCAAAAGCCTGGTCGGAGTCCACCTTGAGGAAGGCTACGTCAAAGATCTGCGTCGACGCGTTGCCGGGGTTGTAGGTGTCTTCGTTGCCGGGCGAGACGCCGCGGGAGGGAGCGTCGGGCGCGTTGCTGCCGGACCAGAGGAAAGGCTTGACGCCGTGTTGTGCGGCGGAGGCGAAGCTGGCGCGCCAGATCGCCGATTTCCCATCCTGGCCATTGCCGTCGGTTGAGGGCGTAGACTCAATACGGAAGGGTTTTACGTCCGCGGCGTAGTTGCGCGCGGCGATATAGACCTTCTGAAAGGCCCCGCGCCCGGTGAGGAGTTCGGGAGGCTTGGGTTCCGGCTTGGCCTGGGGCGGCTTTGCGGTGTTGGAGTCGCAGCCCGCAAGCAGCGCGAGAATCACTAGGAGGGCGGCCGCGACAATCGTCCTGGCTGGGGCGCGCCCAGCGCGGAGAACCATTCTCCGGGTTCCATCTTCAAGGACTGCGGCGGCGGTCTCCGGCTGTACAAAGTCCCGCATATTCATGGCGACCTTCCTGCGATAACTGGGGTATTTTACTGGGGTTTAGTGGTCGCGCAACATTCTACCTGAAGCGCGCGGAAACGCGAGAACGCTGCGATGGATTCCGCCTCGAAGAGTTAAGCTGTGGAGTCGGCGGCGGAAGGCATGTTCAGGGAACAATTGAACTGGCATCCCGCGGACAAGTGGTGGGCGGCGGACAGGCAGTGGAGGAAGTTTCACCTGGTGCATTGGGCGGCATCGCGAGAAGCAGCTCTTCCGGCTCCGTGAAGGCACGCGGCACATCGACTGAACCGAGGCAGGCGCCTCTACTCGATTGTTACTCGCGCATGGAGGACGGAACGCCGGCCTTGCGGGCTTCTTCCTGCATATCCGCGAGTTTCTGCCTGGCGTCGTCGACAGCCTTTTGCTTGTCGGCGATCTTCTGTTTGTATTCCGCGTCCTGCTTGTCCCACGGGGCCTCGTTGCGCAGGCGGTTGCCCACGTCCGCGTACATGGCGGCGGCACGAAGCTGGTATTCGCGCTGCAGCACGTCGAGTTCGCGGCTGGCCAGGTCAATCTGATCCTTCTGCGCGATCAGCTTATCCTGCCAGGCTTTCCAGGCCGCTTGTTTTTTGGCCTGCTCGTCTTCTGGTGAAGCGGCGGGTTTCGCCCCGGCAACGTCCTTGCTGTCAGCGGTAGCAGATTTCTCGTTGGCGTCAGCGCTGGCGGCGCTGACAGTCGCGGGTGGCGGCTGACCGACGATGGAGAGCTTGTCGTCTTTCGGAAGATTGTCGTTGTCATAGACTTTGGGCTTGGCCTTGGCGGCACCCGGGTCTTTGTGTTTACGGGCATAGCTGCCAAGCGACGATTGATCCTGTGCCGGCGATGAGGTCTGCGCTTCCGCCAAAGAGCCCAGCAGGACCGTGGACAACGCGAATACAAATCCGATGTATGTGTTGCGCTTCATAGGTTGATCCTCTACTTTTACTTGCGTTACCGCTTGCGGCGGATTCGTTAGCTGTCGTTCTTCCAGTGCCGGCCTTTAGCTGTCGTGACCTGCCGCGCGGGCAAGGGTCGCGGTGCCGGCAGGGGTGCGTTTGGTTGCCAGGAATCCTCCGATGCGGCGGTCGAGACAAGCCGCTTCGCTGGCGATGTCGGCGGCCAATTGCGGAGCCAGGCCGGGATCGCGATTCCGCGCCAACTGCTGCGCGTATCCGGCGATCGTGGTCAGAGAGGTGCGCAGCTCCAGCGCCATTTCGGCGGAAATCTCACCATGCAACTGCTGCTGGTGGCGGATCCGTTCAAATTCGCTGCGGTCGCCGATCAGACAAGCGGCTCCGAGCAGGCTGCCGTCGACAGAGGGCACCGGCGAAACCGTGACCGCGATGCGAAGCGTCTCGCCCGCGGGAGTGGTGTAATCGGCCTCGAGTTGCCGGCACTTGCTGCCCTCGCGAAGCACGGCATGGACTTCTTCGGTGAGCCGCGCGGGTGAGTCTCCCAGCCCGAAATGAAGGGCGGAAGAGTCTGGCGAGCAGACCACAGCGCTGCGAAAGATGTCCTCCGCGCTCATGCCCGAAGGGGAATGGAAGCCGAGAATTTCCTTGGCGGCGGGATTGGCCTGTTTCACCAGGCCGTTGAGGCCAAACACCAGCACACCGGAGGAAAGGTTGGAGAGCACGGCCTGACTGAAATTTTCTGTGGTGCGGGCGCGTCGTTGTTCGGCCAGAGTCTGCACCTGTAACTCGTGCTTTTGCTGTTTCAGTTGCTGGATAACGGTATTGTAGAGATGGAGGGGCAGACCTTCCAGCTTGGGCGCGGCCGCGGAGTCGAGATCGGCCTCGGCGGCAATGTTTCGGCGTACGCTGCGCATCAGCCAGATCGCGAACACAAAGGCACCGCCAGCCGCGACTAGCACCAGCGCGGCGCGCAGAACGAGCGGATTGGTTAGCAGCCGTATCACCATAGCCTTTCATACCAATGCAAGAACTGGTTGCCGACGAATAACGCGAGGAGAGCCATGCTGCCCAGGAAAACTCCGAAAGGCATTTGATAATGGCGGTAGACCATTTGCGCGGATTGCCATCCCCGGCGGCGCGCCGCCTGCAGGTTGGCGAAGCGGCGCTTGAAGCGGTGGGTGCGCTTGATCCACACCGCAAGCACGGTAGTCAGGCCAAACAGCGATCCCGCCAGAGAAGCGGCAAAGATCGTGAAAATGGTGAGCTTTATACCGAGAAAGGCGCCCACCATAGCCATCAATTTCACATCTCCGAAGCCCATACCTTCCGCTCCGCGCCAGCGCAAGTAGACCGCGCCCGCCCCATAAATGAACGAAGCGCCCAAGGCAGCACCCAGCAGAGAATCGACGAGGGAGAGCAGGCGAGCGGCGAAGTCCGCGCTGAGCGGCAGATTCAATATCCCCGGCAGAAACTGCGAGGCCAGATCACGCACCGGAACCAGCAAGCTGAAAAGCAGGCCAAGGGCGAGGCCGGGAAGCGTCAGCTTGTCAGGCAGCAGCTTGGTTTCGGCGTCGGTGAAGATGAGACCAAGCAGGAGGAATCCGAAGACGCAGTATTTCAACGTAGCCAGGGTGAGTCCGCAATACGCGTAACAGCCGAGAAAGAGACCGGCGGTGAGCAGCTCGACGAACAGGTAGCGCGCCGAAATTCTGGCTGCGCAGTGACGGCAGCGGCCGCGAAGAAACAGCCAACTGACGACGGGCAAGTTGTCATAGAAGGCGATGGGGCGCTTACAGCCGGGGCACGCCGAACGCGGCGTCACCACCGATAAATCCAGGGGCAGGCGATAGATGCACACGTTCAGAAAGCTGCCAAAGGCCAGCCCGAGGAGAAAAATCGCCGATGCATAAAGCGGGTCCACTGAGTTTCTTGGCGTCCTTCCGGAAAGTGCGGTCACGTTGCGGCGCGCATATCTTCCTGAGAACGCAGGTATTGCCGGTCCTTGAGTGAATTATAAGGCGACGAAGGCAGGGAGGACTAAGGTACTGAAGTCACTGTCCGAACGGACGATGGTTGGCAGGCTATTGAGATTACAAAAGCTTGTGACCTCTGACCTGAGCGCTTCCTCTCAGGGCAAAGCAAAACGTAATAACTCTCCTTCCAGCGCGATGGCGGAGGGTTCATGAGCGGGGAGCCGTCCGTGCCACAGAGTCCAGTTACGAGGGATGAGGCGGGTTTCTGGCGCAGGAAGCTCCAGCCAACTTTCGCCGGTTTGCTCCCGCGCGAACACGGAAAAGGCGGGCCCGCGGGCAACGCCGCCCATAATACCGTGGGCCGGCAGCGCACTCCATTCAAATAGACTTGCTTGCAAACCTTCGGTGATGGACTCCCTGGGCTCCATGCAGAAAATCCAGTCGAAGCGCGCCAGATCGAGATAGTGATTCGCAGTGGCGCTGTCTGCGGCCAGGATGTGCGCTCCGTATTCGCGCGCGACGCGCCGGGTGGCGTCAACGGAGTGATGGTCCACAATCAGGATTTCACCGCAGGGAAGAAGCGTTTCGAGCGCCCGCCCCAGTCGCAAGGCATCGTTCGTGGTGTGCAACAATGCCGTGATTGGAGGCATGAGGGGAAGGAAACACCGTGCCTTCAGAGTGTACGACGGAGCCAATCATAGGGGCGAATGCGGAAATAGAAAAAGATGCGGGAGGCCCCGCACCCTTACGGACAAATCCTCCTCTATGGATCATTCGGTCGTCGGGTTGCTCGCCGGGGATATCGTCCGATAGGTCGCGCGCCCGAACATGAGGCCGGTTTCCACCTCTACCGGATGCCCGTCCCGCAGGTACCGCCTGAACTTCCATCGCCCCAAGGCGTCGGTGATGGTTTTTGCCTGATCGGGAAATGCGCTGAGAAAGTGAATATGTTTTACTTTGCCTTCTCTATCGATGATGATTCGGACGGGAACAGCGTTGAACCTGTGCTCGGTAAAGACCGGATCAACCCGCGCAATCACGTTTTCGTCCCTGGCGTAATCCTTGATGCACACGGGGACAGCCCCTCCGCCGGTCCCTGCCGTGGGACTCGCTTCCGCGGGCAATTTCATCTTGTTCATGTCCAGGATCAAGCTCTCCAATAGTTTGGTGTCACGGCTGGTTAGCACTATTTGCACCGCGTGGCAGCGGATTTCGGTGGCGATAACATACCAATGCAGTTGTGCTGCGGGAGACCAATACGCAAAAAAGGTAAAAGAGCGGCCGGCAATCTTGGTCTGAGTAGGCGGCATTTCTACGGTGTAGTCGGCCTGCAAATGGTCTTTCGAGTAATTGACGAGATCCAGCGCGTTGGCCGCCGGCAGCGGTGTGAAGAACATGTCCTGGGCGGTGATCAAGATACTGCCTCGAGCCGGTCCTTTGAATGTTTCCGCAGGACTGATCTGGGCCAGCACATAGCGACCGCTCTCTGACGGAGGTGGCCCTTTGTATTTCTCGGCCCACTCCGGGGGCAGAGAGTAGGCCATTCCAAAATACTGGTCGCTGAAGACATTGTTGGTCACGTTCCCGCCTTCCGGCAGGGGAGTCACGGAATCACTCGCGCTCGACCAGGCGCCCTTTACCAGGATGACTCCGGTTGGCACCTTCGTCGCGGGCTGGATGTTGTCGGAAAAATCGCCGCCGTTCCTGGGGGTGTTTTGCGGTCTGGCACCCTGGCCCCAACCTGGCAACGATGCGGATAAAGCGAGAACGGCCAAGGAACACAAAAATCGAGAGTGCATATTGTTCCTGCGAATCCAGGCAATTTCGGCCCGGCGGGCTCGGCCCCTCAGTCGCGGATCATTTTCTAACTTGGAAAGATCTGGCGAGACACTTTCNNGGAAGGGTGCCGTAAAGCGATTACAGCGAGCGCAGGAAGTCCAACAGTTCCTGCTGCTGGGTGGAGTTGAGGTTATCGAAATTCTGCTCCACGGTGGTGGCTTCGCTGCCGTTGCCCTCGTGGGCGTCAATCGCCGTGAGCAGGTTCGTGGTGCGGCCATCGTGCAGCAGGAAAATCCGCTGTCCCAAGCCCCACAGGGGAGCCGTGCGGAACTGGTCGCCGCCCGCGTTGCCCTGCGACACATTGTCCGCCAGTCCAGTGCCCATGTGATGGATCTCAATATCTGAGAAGGCATTCACCGGAGCTTTGCTCAACGATCCAGTGAAGTTCGACACTTGCGTCGTGCCGGGCGTCGGATTGTGGCAGTTCGCGCAGCCGATCGAACTAAACAAAGCGCTGCCGGCGGAGATCGTACTGGTGGAGACCTGCTGTCCATTGAGCACAACCCCGCCGGTCGGAGGCGGAGCCAGCAACCGCATGAAGTTCGCAAATGCCGAAACGTCATCTAGAACGGCTGCGTTCGGGGTCGCCGCCGGGTTAGACGTATCCTCCGGGTAACCCGTTCCGCTAAGGTTCAGGCAGTTCGACGGCAGCCCCGTGAGGCCGCTGCCGCCATTGCCGTCTTCCCCCGGCAGCGGACGATCTTGCGGGAACAGTTCGTTGCTGATGCCCATCTCCACGTTGTAAGCCTCACCGGTAAAGATGTGCAGCGACTTGTTCTGTGCCTTCCAACCGAAGCGAGTGATGGTGCCATCGTTGCCGTTGTGATTGAAAGAGCCGGAAATGCCAAGGTTGTTATTGTTATTGGCCAACTGGTTGTTCAACAGGGTTGAGTCGTCCAGGTTTTCGATCAGGCCCGTGCCAAAGGTTGGCGTGGGAATCCGGAAGATGATGTTGTTCGCCGCCTCCGCGGCATTAAAACTCGGCTGCTGCAGGCTGCAGGTGCCGGCATCGGAGCGGCCTGTGACCGTGAACAGGTCTTCCACTCCGCCATTGGGCGAGTTGAGGTTGGCCGATCCGTTGCTATTGAAGAAGAACGGGAACCGGGCCTCACGGGTTGGGCCGTTGGCCGTAATGAAGTTCGGGGTGGTGCTGCCCGGCGCGACGCCATTGCTGGCGAAACTGAACTCAGGATTGACGGCAGCACCCGTGCCGCCGACCGCGGGTTGCCCGTGACATGAACTGCAGCTATTCGAGTTAAACCGCGGTCCCAGACCGTTGTTGCCGGCCGGGCTGTTGGAAACGGCCTCCACGGCCTGGAAGCGATTTTGACCGTCAGTGAAAAAGGCCAGGATCCCAGAGGGGCTGTTCGCCAACACCGAAGAGAACGCGCCGCCGGTGCCGCGGTTGCCACTCTGAACTCCAGGGTCGGTCTGAGCAAATGCTATTCCGCCGAGGAACAGCACCGCCAAAGATAAAACTGACGCGAGTTTCGCTGTCTTGGTCACGACTCCTCCTTGAGTAACGTGTCTTCTCCTGGTTTGTCCTGGGCCACCACTTGGGAACCCGGGTTGAAACGCCCGGGGACCGATATCCCGGGGAGCATGTGGAGGAAATGGGTCTTGCCTCCCCTGCCGGGGAGTCCACTCATCGAGAGGAGCAAGGCTCCTCCTTTCGGACTTGTTCACTACTCAGAAAGCTAATGGCGCTGAGACGTACAACTGAATCCGGACAGTGTAGGTGCAGGGCCGTCCGAAATCAGTGCTGGGCTTTCTAACCCACACGCGTTGCGGCGCAACAAAAATTTGTTGGGTGTTACGGAATTAGAACAGATCGCGCCCGGGTGAGCATCGGGAACATTAGATTTTTCTTACCGATACGACCTGATTTCCAGAGACGTTTCTGATCGCGCGCGAGCACCAGGAATCGGCTCGCGTGTTCGGAAAGCCGAAACTGCGGGGAGAGATTCCCTTACCGGAAGGAACCGGTCGATGTAGGAATGTCGAGGATTGTTCGCACGCCAGTCGGTCACCGGCGCGCTCCAACGCTCTAGCGGATGAACTTGTAGTCGACGATCGAGGCGGCCAAAAGGGCGGTGCCGGCTTCCGTATCTTTATCCTGATCTTGATCTTGAGCCTGAGCTTGCGTTTCTTGATCTTGATCTTGCGTTTCTTTCCCTTGCTTGTCTCTGGAGCGGATTACGCGACCCTGACAGAGCACATTGCGGTTCTTCTGGCCGGAAATTTCTTCCGGCATCTCAAATACCATCTCGATCAAAGCGTTCACCGGAAGTTGGTGCGGCCCATGAAACAGCAGCCCGGTCTGGCTGAGGTTTTCGATTGTGCCCTCATACCACGTGCTGGTGTTATTTACGCGATAGCGAAGCGCCACGTCCAGCTTCAGGCGGCGCGCGCGCGGTGTCCAGGACGGCCGCTTCTCCCGCGTATGACTGCGCCGGATGAGGGTGTCGGGCTTCTCATGCTCCACGCGCTGGGTGCGCCGCATGGTGGTCCAGTCATACTGGTACTCGGCGGCGCACAACAGACACACTTGATAGTAATCTCCCTCAGGGCCGCGCCGTGGCCAGGAGAACTCGTGGGAGCAACGCCCGAGCATAAGAACGTCCATGATTTTTTGCGGCATGATGGTTACTGCCGGGTCTGGAATCTCCCGCATTCTCATCATCTCCCGGAGTGGGACTCTTGGGTAGGTTACCTTCGGGTCGGTTACGGCGCGAACTCGCGGGCAAACCGAGTTGATGCAGTTAGTTACGCTGTGGAAAGTTTTATGAAGCAGGAAGATAGGTTACCGGAAGTCCATGCCCGTGCCGACGAAATGCCCGTGCCGACGAAGTGCCCGTGCCGGCGAAGTGCCCGTGCGCAAAGTGTATGATCGCGGCATGGGAAATGCCTCTGCATGCGCGGTTACCGCATTCATCCTGGCCGGTGGCAAGAGCGCGCGCATGGGCATGGACAAGGCCTTTGTGGAATTCGATGGCCGCACGCTGCTGGCGCGGGCACTGGACTTGGCGCGCTCCGTCACCTGCGACGTGTACATCGTGGGCGGTCAGGAGAAGTTTGCGCCGTTTGCTCCGGTGGTGGAAGATGTATTCCGCCACCGCGGCCCCTTGGGCGGAATTCATGCGGCGTTGCGGGCTTCGTTGACGGAACTTAACGTGATGCTGGCCGTGGACGCTCCATTTGTATCGTCGTCGTTTTTGCAGTATTTGATCGGCCATGCGCGGAGCACGCCCGAGGCGGCCGTCGTGGTGCCACGCGGTAACCAAGGCTGGCAGCCGCTCTGCGCCATTTACCGCCGCGAGTTCGCCGATGCGGCTGAAAACGCCTTGCGTGCCGGACGAAATAGGATCGACCGATTGTTCGACACGGTTCGAACTCGAGTGATCGAAGAAGAAGAGTGGGAAGGCGCCGGATTTTCATTCGCCCTCTACCGCAACCTGAACACGCCCGGGGAATTGCAGGCAGGGAAGCGAAGAGCCTGACGGCCGTTGAAGTGGAACCCGAGATTCCAGAGCCAACCGATGCCCGATACCATCCAGCGCCCCTACATCGAGTTCCGCGAGGTCTCCAAAGCTTTCGGCGAGAACGTCGTGCTCGATCGCGTCAGCTTCGACGTCATGCCCGGCGAGACGGTCTGCATCCTGGGGCGCAGCGGTGTGGGCAAATCGGTCTCGCTGCAACTGCTCATGGGTTTTCTCAGGGCGGACTCCGGCCGGGTGATCGTCGCCGGGGAAGACATCACCGACTTTTCTGAAGAGCAACTGGAAGCCATCCGCAAGAAGGTTACCATGGTCTTTCAGAACGGAGCGCTGTTCGATTCCCTCACGGTGGGCGAGAATGTGGCGTTTCCCCTGCGCGAAACCAGGGAATTGAACGAAGAGCAGATCTACGAGATCGTCGACGGATTGCTGAAGATGGTTGGCGTGCAGGAGATGCGCGACCTGCTG
>PKVW01000024.1 GCA_003131585.1 Acidobacteriaceae bacterium | reverse complement strand
TCTCATAGAAGCCGCTGAGGTACGCATGCTTGATCCAAGCTGCGCGGTGAGGAACAGCGCTCATAAAACTGCGGGAACCTCAGGACAAATACCGGGGGCAGACGGGACGTTCCCAATTTCACGTTTCCTGAACCGAGTCAGCCCACAGCTTGCATCTCGGCGTAAAATGTACTCATGGCCACAGAAGTTACCGACATTTTGAAAAAGGCTTTAGCTCTGCCACCCGAAGCACGGGCCGCCATTGCCGGATCGCTGCTCGAAAGCCTCAACGACGCTCCAGCCGACGAAGGCGTCGAAGCCGCCTGGTCCGAAGAGATCAAGCGCCGCATCGAGGAGATTGATTCGGGCAAGGTTCAGATGATTCCCTACGAGGAAGTGCGGCGGCGCCTTGCAGCCCGGCTGTCCGATGCCGCCCGCTAAGCCATATCACTTCCACCCGGAGGCGTGGCAGGAATTCGAAACTGCCGATAACTGGTATCGCCAGCAAAGTCCCGAAACCAGCATCAGGTTCGTGGCTGCTATTTACGACGCGCTGGAAGACATCGCCCGCTGGCCGCAAACATGGCCCGCCCATCTACACGGTACGAGAAAATTCGTTCTCCAAAAGTTTCCCTACGCAGTCATCTATCGAGAGAAAGAGTCGGCAGTTCAGATTCTGGCGATTGCCCACGGCCATCGCCGGCCAGGATATTGGAGAGGTCGTCTCTGACCCCCGTTGTCAATCATTGACAGTCTCTGGCGGGTGGCTCAGGTCCCAAGCCACGAATTCCCATGTCTTGCAAAAACGGCGAGAGACATGGGGCATCCCATCTGATTCAGCTATTTCAAACATCTCAGATACGACCGGCAAGTAGGCACGATCCGATCACGCCGCTGGCGGGCGAATCGTCATCACCAAAATGTCCGTGTCGTTAATCCGGACTGCTCCCATTTCGCCCGAGGAATACCAGCGAAAGCTGGTCCATTGCCACCGTTCCGGCGATTCCTCTAGTCCCCGCGCTACGAGGTTGCGATGAATGTCGCGCAGCTTCTCAATCCGCTTCTTCTCAGTCCAGACATTAAAGTCATAAAACCGTGCCTGCCAGAAACGATTCGACTTCGCAGGGCTGAAGTGCGTGGCAGCTGTATCGTCCCTACGGGACTCGTTCCTCTCTCCCATTTCTACCCGGCACTGCCGTGCCGGGCTATCATCTGACGCCCCTACGGGGCTTGGATCGGGCGGGTGGTGTTACGTCTGTGACATGTGAACATCGAGGATCGGGGTGGCGACTCCCATGTCTCGCAAAAGCGGCGAGACCCTTCGACTCCGCTCAGGGCAGGCTATGGGGCACCCGCACCCTCGGGAAGGGAAGAGCGGTTAGACCGGGCCACCGATCCGTCTCTCTCTAATTCACTGTCTGTGTCAGCGGAGCCGCATCGTCGTCCCAGCTGGTGCTTTTGGCGAAGTTGGAATCCCCGCCATACACCGCCGTGATCGAGTGGCTGCCACCTTCCAGCGTCGAGGTCGTAAAGCTAGCCGAGCCGTCAATCAACGTTCCCGTCCCCAACACTGTTGTCCCTTTCATAAACCAGACGGTTTCTCCATCCGGCGGCGTGCCATCACCGGAGGTGACGACAGCCGTAAAGGTGACAGGCTCGGCATAAACCGATGGATTCGGAGAAGAGCGGAGTTCACTTGAGGTATTAGCAGCGGCGATGGTAACTGTTTTCTTCACACAGCCAGTGCTGCAACCGAGGCCAAAGGAACCACCCGCTCCTTGGGCGTTCCAAAGCCTGATTTCTTCCTTATTGCCTACGGCGAGCGTCCAACCACTGGTGCCCCAGGCCCCGGCAAATCCCCCCAGCGTGATCTTCGTATTTGTCCAGCTGTTCACAATGAGAGTAACGGTATCATTGTCCGGTTCGTATCCGGCTTCCCACTTCTTGGTTTCATCGTAGAAGCTGATGTAGACAGAGTCACCGATATAGCGAGCATGGGTGCCAAAGCCGGTGCCGGTGATCGTAATGGTCTGATGTTTGGCAGTCGTAATCTTACTGACCGATTTGATTGTGGGTGTCGTGGCCGGCTCCGACTGTGCCACTACCAATGATGCCGCCGAAACAATAGCAAGCAGCATCAGACAAAAGCGCCTCAGAATGAGGTTCGTCATGATTCGTCCTCCGATGCGGAATGGCTTCCCTAGCCCAGGAACGGCAGCCATCGTACCTCCAAGCCCCGTTCCAGTCAATCGCACCGAATGGTAGTGTCCAAGGGCTCCATAACCACAGAGGACGCGGGGAACACTGAGAAAGATGGAACCTCTGTGTTCCTCTGTGTTCGCTAGCGTTCTTTGCACAAATGGGCACTTTGCTCCCGGCCCCTTGCGCCTGCATCCATTAAAATCAAATGGGAAGAGAATGGCGTACCGGATGGCCAACGACCGATAGCCAACGATTAATGGCCAACGACCGACCAACCAACGACCGACCAACCGACGACCAAAAATGACCATCGGTGTCCTAGCCCTGCAAGGCGATTTCGACGCCCACCGCCGCCGGCTCGAGGAGCTGGGCGCCGAAGTTGTGCTGGTCAAAAAGCCCGAACAACTCGACGCAATCGACGGTCTCGTCATCCCCGGCGGCGAGTCCGGCACGTTCCTCAAATTGCTGGGACAGGAAGGCTTCGAAAAGCTGAAACAGTTCGTGCGCCTGAAGCCAACCTTCGGCACCTGCGCCGGCGCCATCCTCCTGGCCAGCGAAGTAGAGAATCCTAAACAGGCCGGCCTGGGCGCGATCGACATCCGCATCCGCCGCAACGCCTACGGACGCCAGATCGACAGCTCCATCCGCGAGGGCCGGCTTCTGCAAAGCTCGCTTCACGATAGGCCGGGCTCGGCGCTGGAAATGGTCTTCATCCGCGCGCCCAGGATCGAACGCGTCGGCTCCGGCGTCGAAGTCATCGCCACCGAAGGCAAAGAGAATGCCCCAGTCGCCGTTCGGCAGGGAAAAGTGATGGCCGCAACCTTCCATCCCGAGCTTTCCGAAGACACGCGGGTGCATCGGGCATTCCTGGCTTTGATGGAACGGTACAGAAGCTAAAATTACTTCGCCGGCAAAAACTCAATCGTCACATCGCGGCTCGCCGGTTTGAAATCGAAGTCCGCAGTCACAAAAACGCGATGTCGCGAATCGGCCGCCAGTTCTATGCCAAAAGCATCGACGTAGGGAATGTCTCTCTTGAGCTTGATCAGCGACGCGCGGACGGCCCGGTCGGCATCCGCCGCTACGACCCGAAGCCCAAACGCACTCAGACGCGAAAGCACCAGCTCCATGGCGGCGCTGCCATGGGCCTTGCGCGTGACGCCAGCCACCTCGCCCCAATGGAGCGCCGAAAGGATGGCCTCGCACCTTCCCGCCAAATGAGACTTGATGATTTCCGCTACCCGCGCCGCCCCGGCCTCGTCATCCAGGTAGCGCAGAATCGCGCTCGAATCGAGGACGTACGTCACCATCGATCCTTCTGCCGCCGCCGCCGCCGCCGCTCGCGCTTGAGTGCCCCGGAAAGAGAAGGCTTGCCGGGAAAAAGCCCGCGTGTCTTATCCACCAGCTCTTCCGATACCGGTTCCAGGACGATTCGCGATCCGTCTTGAGTCACTGCAATGCGTGTGCCCGGTGCAATGCCCAGGGAGGCCCTCATTTCGGAAGGAATGACGAACTGGCCTTTTGTGCTTACTGTCGTGATCTGACGCAGCATGGCTTACATTATACATCAAGTAAGATTCAAATCCGGCGCCAGAAATGGCGCATCTTTTTCTGGCTTTAATCGGCAGGGAAGACCCGGCAGGAAAGAGTCGGCAGGGAAGCGCGGGCAGGGAAGAGGGATGGCCGCCTGCTTCCATCCCCCGCGCGCTCCGCCTGGCATTCGGACCACAGCGTTTCGCTAGCGGGCTGGCCTGAGCCGCCCGCCCATCTACCCGCCTACGCCGGGAATTGGATTGGTGATGGACGATTGGTGTGCCGCCACGCCGGCTGCGATTTTGTAGAAAGTCGAATACGCTAGCTGATAGGTCTTTACTTCGGGAGCGCCTTCGAGCACGGCCGCCAAACTCTTCACCGCTTCCGGGTAGGCCTTGCTGTTATACGCGTCCGCGCTTTCTTTCGCGTCCCACAGGCTGATCGCAACCACTTTCGGCGCGCCCGGATCCACCAACAATATCTCGTCCTTAAAGCCCTGCTGTTTGCGCAGGGCCGGCAGAATTTGCTTCTCGAAAAGCTCGGAAAATTGTTTGTGCGTGTTGGGCTTCAAGTCCAGGGAAACGATGCGGGCAAACATGTGAGCCTCCTAGCCGGAATTGCGTTTGGACTTCCCGGCAGACCGCTAATGTACTCCTGACCGGCTCAGCCTGCAACGATCCATACCGGGTTTTGAATGGCCCCCGTTGCATGGTTCATTGGTCACAGACACAGATCCTCGTCACAGACAAAGATCGCCGATCGCAGATTCTACGACTTCGCGAGCACGCGTTCCCCGACGCCCCTTGAGAAAAACGGGCAGGTGGAACGCAACCTCTGAAATCTTGTCAAGACCCTGAGGGCGATGTTTTTGGACTAAGTTGTTGATTCGCCGCGAGAAATAAATATGGCTAACCTGTCCCATTTGCCCTTTGCAGCGTGATATAATTAAGTATAGAGTCGAAACAGCGGCGCAGCCTTCCAGTCTGCGCCGTTTGTGTTTCGCGGCATTCCGGGCCGGATATTCTCAGCCCGACACATCACACCCACATCACACTAAGGAGCGTCCCTCAGGCGCAGCCCACCGGCTGCG
This sequence comes from Acidobacteriaceae bacterium, assembly GCA_003131585.1. Classification (GTDB taxonomy): domain Bacteria; phylum Acidobacteriota; class Terriglobia; order Terriglobales; family Acidobacteriaceae; genus Sulfotelmatobacter. The sequence goes on along the minus strand of PKVW01000024.1, from coordinate 114,630 downwards.
CCTTTTCTGTTATGTCGAAGAAAACCAACAATTCGGAGAAACAGCAGCCCGCCCCAACCGCCATCACCCTCCACGCCCTCGCCCAGCCCACCCGCAAGCGTCGCGGAGAAGCCGCCGAAGCCGCCTTCCTCGCCCGCGCCACTCATCTCGGCTTCAGCGTCTGCATCCCCTGGGGAGACAGCGATCGCTACGACTCCGTCGTCGAACTCGACCGCGGATTCCTTCGCGTTCAGGTCAAATCCGCCACCCGCTACGCCGAGACTCGTTACCGCGTCAAAACCACTGGAGCCAGCGGCCTCGTCTACACCGCCGCCGAAATCGATTTCTTCGTCGCCTACCTAGTCCCCGAAAATATCTGGTACGTCATCCCCGTCCAGGCCATCGGCCGGCGCAAAGGCATCCGCTTCTATCCTCACACCCGCCGCCAATCCCACGCCATCTTCGAAAAATACCGCGAAGCGTGGTGCCTCCTCGATTCCTGCCGCAAAGTCCGCCTCCGCAAAGGCTTCCCCGCCCGCTGCCGCAGCAAACACCTCGGCATCCGCTGCCCCCTCTGCCCCCAGCGCGGCTAAGTTCATTCGTCACAGACAGAAATCGCAGGTTCCGCAATGCTTATGTGGAATGTAATGCTCGTGTGGGTCGGACACTCTTGTCCGACGCTTTTGACTTTGCTTTTGACCTTGCTCTTGTCCGACGCTTTTGACTTTGCTTTTGACCTTGCTCTTGACCTTGCCTTTGACACTCACATGCCCAATCGCACACTCGACAAAAAGTACGACTATCGCCGCATGCTCCCGCACTACCAGAAGGCAGGACGAGCCTTATTCGTCACATTCTGCAAAGGCAACCGAATTGCCTTCACTCCGGAAGCCCGAGACGCCGTCCTCCAGCACTGTTTACACGATCACGGCAAACGCTACGAACTTCACGCAGCGGTCGTCATGCCAGATCACGTGCACCTCCTGCTAACCCCTCTGCGAGATGAAAAGGGTTGGCCGCACTCTCTGCCTGTCATCCTGAAACTGCTTAAAGGCACGTCGGCCCGAAGTATCAATAAGCTCATGGGCTCCTGCGGCCCAGTCTGGCAGGAAGAATCCTTCGACCACGTCCTGCGATCGCAGGAGAGCTTAGAAAAGAAACTGGAGTACCTGCGGCAGAACCCCGTGCGAAGAGGGTTGGTCACGAAGCCGGAAGACTATAACTGGCTGTGGGTCCACCAAGCAGCAGGGAAGTAAGGCATCCCGTGTGGGTGGGACACTCCTGTCCGACGCCTTTGACCTTGGGGTTGATCGGGGTTGATCTTGGTGTTGCCCCTTGCCCTTGATCTTGAAGTTGCCCTTGCCGTTGCAGTTGCCCGTGTGGGTCGGACACTCCTGTCCGACGCTCTTGACCTTTTGTGTTGCCCCCATTTGCACCAGGGTGCTTTTCTAGGGTACGATTCAGGCCTTCCCCAAAGGTTCCTTCGGCCCGTAAGCCAGCCTAACGGGCATAGCATTCTAGCGACGATCACGACCTGTCAAGCGGAGCGCCCCCCCAGCCCAACCCCAAAAGCGTCGGACAATAGTGTCCGACCCACACGAGCATCGCTTATACTGAATTTATCCATGTCCGCCGACCCCCACAAGACCTTCTACCTCGAAACCTTCGGCTGCCAGATGAACGTCCATGACTCCGAAAAGGTCATTGGCACGCTGCTGCACGAAGGCTACCGGCAGGTGCAGACGGTGGAAGAGGCCGGCCTGGTGCTCTACAACACCTGCTCCATCCGCGACAAGACGGAGCAGAAGGTCTTCAATCGCCTCAACGACTACAAGAAGTACCAGAAGCAGGGCAAGAAGTTTGGCGTGCTCGGCTGCGTGGCCCAGCAGGAAGGCGAGAAGATTTTCGAGCGCGCGCCCTACGTGTCGCTGGTCTGCGGATCGGCGTCGTACCGCAACCTGCCGCAGATGCTGATACAGCTCGAAACAGGAAAGCTTGAGGCAGGGAAGTCCGAAGCCCCGAAGCCCGAAGCCCGAAGCCCGATTCGCGTCACCGGACTCGACGACCGCGAAACTGAAGACTGCTTCGAGACCGAATTCACCGCCCGCAGCAACCCGCATCGCGGCTACATCACCATCATCGAAGGCTGCGACAAGTTCTGCTCTTACTGTGTGGTGCCGTTCACGCGTGGAAAAGAGCGCAGCCGCACTTCGGAGTCGGTGCTCGCCGAAGCCCGCCAGATGGCCGATCTCGGCTACACGGAGATCCAGTTGCTCGGCCAGAACGTGAATTCGTACAAAGATCCGGCAGGAGATCGACCAGGAAAGTCAGGGGACAAGAAAACGTTCGCGGAATTGCTGGCGGCGGTGGGCGAAGTTCCGGGGATTCGGAGAGTGCGCTTCACCACTTCGCATCCGCGCGATTTTGGACGCGACATTGTCGAGGCCATCGACGCCGTGCCCACGCTCTGCGACCACGTCCATCTGCCCGTGCAGAGCGGATCGGACCGCGTGCTCAACGCCATGCAGCGCCTCTACAGTCGCGAGCAATATCTCGAGCGCATCGCGTGGATGAAGTCGGCGAAGCGCGAGATCAGCATTACCAGCGATATTATTGTGGGGTTTCCGGGAGAGACGGAAGAAGACTTCGCGGAGACGCTATCGTTGCTGGAGGAAGTCGGCTACGACGCCGTGTTTTCGTTCAAGTACTCTCCGCGCCCGAACACTCCGTCGCTGGCTCTTGAGGACGCCATTCCGGATCAGGAAAAAGCGCGGCGGCTCGAGATCCTGATGGCACGACAAAGAGAGATACAGATAACTCGCTATAAGAAATACATAGGAACAATTTCCGAAGTAATGGTTGAAGGCAGAAACGAAGCTCGTGCACAGTGGATCGGGCGCACCTCGCAGAACAAGACACTGAATTTTACCGCGCCGGAGCAGGCCGCGCCCAAGGTGGGAACGTACGTCCCAGTGCGAGCGACGGTCAGTTTCCCAAACAGTCTTCTCGGAGAATTGGTGCTATAAAAAGCGAAGAACGCCGCCGATTGAAGGAGTCCGACAATGGAAGTAGAAATGACAATCCGCGGTCTATTGATGGATCCGGTGTCGAATATGCCGATCGTGATTCTCAAGGACGTGGCGGGGGAGAGTGTGCTGCCCATCTGGGTGGGAGTTTACGAGGCGAACGCGATTGCGCTGGAGATGGAGAAGGTGAGCACGCCGCGGCCCATGACGCACGACCTGATCAAGAACGTGCTGACTGGCCTGGAGGCGCAGGTGCACAAGGTTGTGGTTACGGAACTGCGCGAGGATACTTTCTATGCGGTGATCTGGCTGGAACGCAGCGGAGAGGCGATCAGCATTGACTCGCGGCCGTCGGATGCGCTGGCGCTGGCGCTGCGGGTGGACTGTCCGATATTTGTGGATGAAGTCGTGCTGAAGAACTCGAAGCAGGCGGCGAACATGTCGGATCGCGTGACCGCGGAGGAGCTGCGCAAGTATCTGGAAGGGCTGAACGACGAGGACCTGGGGAAGTACAAGATGTAGGCGGCCGCCACCCCGCCCGGGGTGGGCATCAATTGCGCATCCTTGATGCCGCGCTATACAATTTGACATCACAGCATCGCTAGTGGCATCGTATTGTTACTGTGCGCACCACGCTGAATCTCGATGACGACGCCCTGAAACTTTTGCGGGAATACTCGCACACGCGCTCGCTGGCCCTGGGCAAGGCTGCCTCAGAATTAGTCCGGCTCGGAGCGGATGCGCCGGTGCGGATGCAGATGGTGAACGGTTTCTGCACTGTGGTCCTGCCGAAGGGGGGCAACAAGATCACCACCGAGCAGGTCCGGCACCTGTTAGAGGATGAGATTTAGTGCCGGGCTATTTGCTCGATGCGAACGTGCTCATCGCGCTGGCGTGGCCGGAGCATTCCGGGCATGAGCGAGCCGGGCGATGGTTCGCCCGTCATGCGCGGGAGGGCTGGGCGACTTGTCCAATCACGCAGGGAGCGCTGGTGAGAGTTTTGTCGAATCCGGCGTTTTCGGAGCGCGCGCTAACACCCTCGAAGGCGCTGCAGGTTCTCAGCCGCAATGTGGAGCTTCCTGGTCACCACTTCTGGAGCGATTCGATTGATCTCCGCGAGGCCATGGAGCGGATGCCAACGGTTTTGACCGGCCACCAGCAGATCACGGCCGCCTACCTTGTCGCCTTGGCGATTCATAACCGGGGCAAGCTTGCCACGCTGGACCGGAGGATTCTGCAGTTGGCGCCCACGGGATCGGTCGAGGTTGTTGGGTGAGACTCGATTAGGACTTTACATAATACTTCTTCCCTCCGGTTGCTGATCCCGTTTCGGCCCCTTCGGGTCGGTCGGATCGGGGGCGTCTGCCTTCTTTGCCCAGCGTGTCTGGGCCGCCAGCCGCGCGATTCGCGTGCGCTCTTCGGCGGTCATTTTCGTCAAGCGGGCCTTGCCGCCGCGTCTGCCTGATTCCTCAAAAAGTTCGCGTGTGATTTCTTTAGGTTGCGTCGCCATGAGGATGACTTTTACATCTTGCTAAGGCTCATAGCAAGCAAAATCTGTGAACCTCTGTGGAAAAGCTGCCTTCCGTGGTTCGCGCTGGCCAGCGGTATGACCATTACTACCCGTAGGAATTTGCTACCTGCTGCAACTTGCTACCTGTTCACAATTGCTACAAGTAGGAAATTGCACCCCAAAAGGTTTAGATCTTAGGGTTATTAAGAGTAGTTATCATGGTAAGAGAAGCACTGCGGAGGCGCGCCCAACCCCGGCGCGCGATCTAACCCCACAATCTAAAGCAATTTTGGACGTGCAACCCCAACCCCTTGCCTGTCGAAGCGGCAAAGCAACCCAAGGGCCAAAGCAAAAACAGGAAAACGGGAACGGGGCGGAAAAGCTGGAAGGGAAAATCTACGGCAGGGAGACTTCGACCGAGTAGGAATCAAAAATCAGGAGAAGGGAGAGACGTGGACGGAACTTCAGATAGGCGGTTATTCAAATTTTTCAGTTTAGTGTACTGTTTTCGGTTACCGCGTCGAGAGAGATCGCGTGCCCGGTCGGGATGTTTTCGCCGCCATTCGCGGTCATATTCTCGCCGCAGATCCCGATTCCTTACGCGCCGGTCCCGGTCTTTTTCCCGAATTTTCGCGGCGTGTCTACTCCGGTAACGGCGTTGGCAAGCGCGGCGTTTTCGCGGGTCGCTGTAGGGCATCGGGCGAGATAATACACCACGACTCACAGCGGGAAAAGGGAAAAGAAGAAAACTGCAAAAACTTAGGCCGGGATCACTTCAACGCGATACGAGTAGGTTAATGGGGTTTCTGCCGCGATTCGAGCGGCGGCGGTTTCACCCAGTTCTTCGACGAAGAGTTTTCTCCAGGCGGGATAGCGTCCAGAGGATGATTTTTCAAATTGAAATTCCGGTGCGCCGCGCTCCGGTTTCCAGTCGCCCGCTTCAAACCGCTTCGCGAAACGTTTCGAGACCTGCTCCGGCGAGAGCGCCTTGAGTTCGTCTTTCGACTTCACGCCCAGAACTTTTTCCGCGAGCTGCTGCCGGCGGAATTCCAACTCTTTCTCGGCGGTCGAAACTTTCTTTTTCGCGTCGGCGTACTTGCGCTCCCAGTCGGCAAGCTCGACGAGCTCGTCCTTGGTCACGAGAGCGGTTTCAGTTTTGGCGGCGGCGGTGGGCATCACAAGTGAGCTTATTCGCGCCCTCTGTGTACCAGCTAGATTCCCTCGGTACCCAGGTCTGGTAGAGTGGGGGAGTTCGCGTTTCCAAAACGGTTTCCAAAACGCGCGTTTTCCAGGAGGGAATATGCCCGCTCGTCAAGCCGCTCCATGTCTCCGTTGCGGAGACATGATCGACATCAACGTGGCCGCCATTGTGGCCGATATCCGGTTGCGCGTGGTCGGCTTTGAAGACGCTGTGAGGTCGGCGCAGAGGTCGGTATCGTTCTGTGTCACCTGCGCCGAACTGATCGCCAAAGGAGATGCGCCACCGGAACGAACGCAACCGCTGAACTTCATCGTCTACGAAGGGGCGCGAGAAATTATCAGCGGCGATCCCAGCTTCTCGCTTCTGAGCTGGCTGCAATTGCGGAAAGAGTGCGGACTCAGCGTCCCCACTATGATCGAACCCAAAGTACTGAAGGCCTGGACCGAGTTCCGTAAAGCCGTGGCGCTTCCCGCGACGCTCGAGCGGAGTGAGGGAGAGTTCGTGCCGCCCGAAAAACGGCTGGCGAGCTAACGCGCACCCGGCAGAAACACCGTGCGCTCATTCGCTTCGGAGATCGCCGGGTCAAGAACCGCTTCCGAGTTTCGAGAAGACGCCGGCCGCGGCGGATTCAACCCAAAAGGATCTTGCCGCTTCAACGTCTCCCGGTAGGGACAGCGCGGACTTTGAGCGCGGTGTCCCCACGATCCGCAATCGCCGCACTGGGTCATGGCTCCGGGGGAGCCGCAGCCAGGGCGGGAGCCGCATTCAGAATCGTGACTACGCTATCGATATATTTTTGTACCGCGGCGTCGTCACTCGCTCGGCCCGCATCCGCCAACCCTTGCTTGATGAGTCCGCCCGCAATCGAGAGGACCGCCGACAGTTTCGAGGCCCCGGTGCCGCTTTGTTTGCCCAGCGCGGCGAAGTTCTGCTCCGCCGTGGCGACGGCTGTTACCGTCGAATTGAAAAGCGGACCCAATTGAGGCGCAAACACGGAAACCGCCACTTCGCCCGCGCCTTGCGCCCAGGGCAGGATGAAATCCAACCCCTTCTTGAAATCTTCCCCCACTTTAGTCAGCCACGATTTGAAGCTCATTTTGTTTTCTCCTCAGTTTGGAATCGGCTTAGGTTGTCCGCGTCGAGCAAGTCCTTCGGCACGGTGAGAGTCAGAAAGTTTTTCTTTTCGAGTTCACTCAGGGACAAATATGCGGTGGTGGCTGCATCTTTCAGCGCCTGCCCTTCACCGAACCAGAGCGCAGCTTTCGATGTGCCCGAGCGCCACACAAACGTGATCCAGGCGCTGTAGGCGGCGCTCATCAGAGCGTTGATGACCTCGCGTTCGAGGCCAGCATTCTTCGCCCCCTCGAACATCGAGACCGGATCGGGAAAGTCGATGAGGCCCATAAATTACTGCGGTGGCTGCTGGTAGTGCGCAATCGTACCCATCGCCCACTGCGCAAAGGAAACGACGACGAGAACGGCCGGCTGATATTTTGCGGGGACGACTTTTCCGGCGAGGTTGCCGATCTGAATTGCCGTGGCCGCCGCCTGCGCGACGGTGTGCCAGTTCAACCAAGAGGGAAGTTTCATAGTGAGTGTTTTCCTTTTCTACCTACTACCAGAACCCAGATTGGATAAAAACGATTAGCTATTAGCTTTGGGGCACAGACGGCGGCGCTGCGGCGGGCGGAGCAGCGACATATTCCTCGTAGACTCCGAGAACTTTGAGCGCGCGGTTCGGATCGGTGGCCCAGCTCTTTGACACTTCCTCAACGAAGCTCCGCGCGTCGGTGGCCCGCAACGCCGCCGCATAATGCGGGTAGGCGTTCGAGAGCCGTTCGAGGGTCGCCAGGCGGTCGGCGAAACAGGCGCGCCAGTCGGGGTACTTCACCCAGTTCGCGCTGCACGCCACCCACTTGCCGTCGAGACATTCCTCGGTGGGCAGCGTCATCGTGCCAAACACCGGGTGCGCGTGCTGTTTCATCCCAAAAAGATTATTGTCTTCGCGCGCGAGCTGGCTGTGCCCCCAAGTGGATTCGAGAGCGGCTTCGCAGGCGGCCATCTGAGGGAAGGGATGGTTCGCCTTCGCCGCCGCGGCCGTCGCGAGATCGAGAAAAGTACGCTGTTGGCTATTCATTGGCTTATTGCAGCTTCATCACGAACACGTCCCCGCGCGGCGCGTTGTGGGAGGAAGTGCAAGCTCCCGACGCGGAGACCGCGCAGGACGTGGTTCCATCCATGCAACCGAGAGAAGCGTTCATGGGGCTGCTCAACAGCACAAACCGGCCGTCTTGGGAGATGCTGGTCACCGTAATTTGCACGGCGAAGCAGGGCGTGGGGACGCCGTAGGTATGCCCCTGACGGGATACCGTACCGGCTAAAGCCCCAGCCGCCGGGCCAAAGATTCCCAGGATTTCGTTGACCGCGCATTTCGAGTAATCGGGCAGCACCGTTTCCGAACTGGTGGCGGTGAAAAAGGCGTGATCGTCGGCCGGATCGTCGTTGTTCCATCCCGGATGGGTGTCGTAAATCTGCGAGTAGCTGGCGCAATAGGTCGCCGGGAAGATGGTGGAAGTGAGCGGAGAGGCGAAGGTGGTGGCCCCCCAGAACGGCGTGTTGTATTGATTGACGAACGTTCCATACCCCGTGGTGAAGTGCCCACTGCACGTATTCGGACACTTGGTGTAGACGTTGGTGGTGCCCACCTGCCAAAAGTAAGGCGAGGTTCCATTACCGCACACGCTGCCGACGTCACATATTCCAATCGACACGATGGCCCAAACCCCGTCAAGCGACGCCTTGGTGTTATGCAGCGTGAAGGTGCCGGGAGAGGGCGTGGTGTCGGTGAGGGTGCCGCCGGTGCCGGTCTGCCCCGCAAGTCCCGACGTGGTGAGCTGGATATGGGTGGAATCGGTAACGAGCAAGACCGGAAACGTCCCATTGAGCGCGCTGTTGCTATTGCCTGCAACCAAAACCGAGTCGCCGACATTAAAGCCAAGGCTTGACGTGACCACAAAGGTGGCAAATTCCGGGTGGCCACTAGTGGGGACATTCACGCTGACCGAAGACGATGCCGTTGAAACCACGCAGTTCCGGCAAACCGCTGTGCCAGTCGTGCCCCAGTCCCCGGTAATCGTGTTGGTCTGCGTGTTCCACACCGAGCAACCGGAACCCACTTTGTAGGAAGCGATATAGCGGCCCGTGTTCTGCGAGCCGGAGGTCGAAAAGCCGTCGATGAAAACCGTGTCCGCGCCGCCGTTCACGCCCACGTTCGGCGGGTCGGTCGAGTTGGTCACCGTATTTGGCAGGCAGTTGGGGCTGGTGGTGAAGTTGTAAACCAGGACGGGGGTTGGCAGGGTGGGGTAGTTGACGCTGACATCGTACTTATTCAGGAACGTTCCCGAAGTGGTCCCTGTCGAGTTGGTGGGGACGTACACGGTGCTATTGGTCCCCGCCGAGCGGGAAAACGAGATGGCGCACCCGCCGCCCATCTTCAGCGCGTTGAAATAGTTCGAGTACTTGAAGGTCGCCTGCATGGTGCTGGGGTTGAAAGCGTAAAAATAACTGGTGCCGCCCGCATCGCAAATATCGAAGAGCGTCGAATCCGTGCTCCAGTGGTTCACGTCTCCGCTTCCCCCGCCATCCGCAAAAAAGGAAGTGTTCTGCTTGGTGCTGGGACACGCCGGTTCGGTCTGGTTTCCGCAACCTGAAAATACGTTGGTAATCCGCACCCAGGGATTGTGATAGAGGCCGCTGGTATTCCCGGATCCCACGGGTTCAGGATCGTTGACCAGGGTATTGTCGACTCCGGAACCCGCTGTCCCTTGTCCACTGAAAGGCACCACGACGGGCGCAAAGGCTCCCGGCTGCGTAGAAATGGTCGGAGTGCAGCTATAGGTCGGTGGTCCGCAGGTGGGGCCGCTCGAACCCACCGTCAAAGTGACCGCCAGGGTCGCCGTCAGGGGCGTGACGGGGGTTGAGTCGGTCACGGTGACCGAGAAATTCGTGGTTCCGGTCGCCGCCGTGCCGGTAATGGCCCCGGTCCCGGCATTCAGCGACGCCCAGCCCGGTAATGATCCGGTCGAAACCGTCCAAGTGTAAGGCAAAACTCCGCCCAGGGCTGTAAGGGTATAGGAGTACGCAATGCCATTGGTCCCGACCGCCAGAGGGCAAGGCGGGGTGCCGCAGTTCGGGGCGGTGATGGCAATCCCCCCCCCAGGGCCCACTACGAATGCGCCGGTCCCGACCAGCCCGCCGGAACTGCAAGTGATATTCGCGGAACCAGCACTCACCGCCGTCGCCAGGCCGTTCGCGTTGATCGTAGCCACGCCAGTATTTGAACTGGCCCACACGCACTGATTGGTGATGGGGTTTGCCAGCGGCCCGCCCAAGACAGCCTGCGCGATAAATTGCACGGTAAGCCCTGGCGGACTGGTCGCCGAATTGACGAAAATCCCGGTGGTCGGGGTCGCAGGTCCGCCGAAGCTGACGGCGGGGAGCGACTGGCCCAAGGCGCTTGTCGAGAGCGCGAAAACTGCGAGGGAAAGTAGGAATGCTTTTTTCATGGAATCACCAAGCCCCTGGGAAGTGTGAGTCCAGGCGACATCACCACGCCCGCTCCACCGCCCGCCGCCACGGGAGTCACCTGGTACGCCCCTACATCCCAAGCCCCGACGACCGGGCGAGCTACCGCAACCCGAGCCGGATAAGAGACGGTGTGTGGTGTGGCGTTGTAGGTGACCCCATACGTCGTATCTTTTCCGCAAGCTGCGCCGGCCGCCGCATTGAGCGCGGTGATTGCGGTGCAAACGCTGGCTTGGTTTGCCCCAACGCCCACGGTCGCATTGCCGAGAAATTGCGGAGAAAAAGAATAGGTTTCACCCAGCGTGTATCCTTGGGCGTTCGCCGTAGCCAGGGTTTGATTCACGATGTTCGCGGTCGTGACCGGGCAGGCGCTCGCGCATTCCGGCGAGACGTAGTTGAGTCCGCCGCCGCTGTTGTAGATGGTGTGAAAGTTGGTTTCGGTGACTCCGGCAATCAGCACTCCGGGCTGTCCGGTGCCGATCTTGTTGCATTGGTTGGTGGGGCCGGAGTCCGGGCCGCATTCTTCCGTGTTATTGAACCAGTTACAAGTTCCGCCGCCGAGCGAACTAGCGTTGAAATACTCGCCGCACATCAGCATCGGCGTGGCCACTCCAGTGCCGCTATTGATCAGCACGTTGTTGAAGGCGTAGGCGGTCTTCGTTAGGTTCGGCGTCTGCCAGAAGGTCACCCCGCCATTGCCGTTCAGCGAGGCCACGTTGTTATAGAGAATCGACGTGTCCGTGGCGTCGATGTTTGAGATCATCTCTCCGGTGTGGGAAACGCCGCCGGTGTATACCACCGCGCCAACGTTCACCAAAGTGTTGTCGTGGAATAGCCGGATGCTGCCATTCAGCGCGTATTCGAGGTTCGCAATGTAGTTCTGGTAGACGTCGCCAAAACCTCCGCCGCCGATGCACATCATGCTTTGCTCATCGGTATCGGCGCCGTCGCAGACGTTGTTGTAGAACAGGTTCGAGGCCGTACTTGCCGTGCCCGAACCTGCGAAGCAAGCGGCATTATTATTCTCGGCAATCGCCGCCGAATGCGTCCAGCCGTGGCAGTAGTTGTCGTGGATGACGATCCCACTGGCATTGCCGAACGCGATATAGGACACCTGGTTTGTGAGCGCCGCGCTCCAATTCAGGCCGGTAAATTCGACAAAGCCCACGTCGATATAGTTCTGCGTCCCGGTTACGAGATCTAGAAACTCTGCCGGGTTGGTTGCGCCGGGGAAAGTTCCGCCGCCCGTAAGAATGGCGCGGCCTGACCCCCAGGTGGAGTCGTAAGCGCCAAGCCCGATAGTATTCGAGCTGGTGCCGCTGAACGCGAATGCAATTTTCGCGGAAAGCGTCCAGGAGTCGCCGCCCTTTAGTACGAACGCCTCACCTGCGGTTGGAGTAGTGGAGGCGCAAGTGCTCGCGCACCCGCTCTGTCCCGGAATATGGGCGAAGGCCGCAGCCTCCGAAGTGCCGGCGTTCGTGTCCGCGCCCGAGGTCGAGACGTAAAAGCAGCTTGTGATTCCCGTGGGAACCGGGATGGCGTTACAACTTCCGCCGGCGGCCCATGCGGGCAGGGGCAGCGACGACGCCAGCAACGCGAATAGGAAGACTCGCTTCATTTTCGAATGTCGCAGGAATAGCTCACCACATCGGTTGCTCCGCTGGTGGTGAAGGTGACGCTGGTTCCAGCGGTGTAGGTGACTTCGACCGCGGCAATGGCAGTTTCATCCGACCCCACGCAGGTCGGGTGCACCGCGTAGTTGGTATTCAGGAAGGTGTACGATTTTGTTCCGCCCGACATCGTAAGTTCGCCGTTGAGGTCGGTATTGGTCGAGACTCCACTACCGATGCTGCCCACGCCGCATAGCGTGCTGGTCAGGGGCGTGCAACCCACCGGGGCTGTGCCGAGCGTCACGGCCCCGGAGATTGAGGTCGATCCGCCCATGTGTGCCCCATTGATCGTCGTTCCAAACACGTTCGCGCCGGGATTGTTGCAATCGGAATTCGTGCCCAGGCAGTTGCCCGTCCCGGCGGCGATGTTGTCGTTTTCGGTGAGGAATCCGGTGCCGATGTTTTCCGCGTTCAAAACTGCCCCGCTCGTGGCCGAAGCCGTCGCCGTCATGTGCAGTACCGCGGTATAGCACTGGTGTTTGTCTCCGATCAGGATGGCGCTGGCCTTGGCCGTGGTGGTGACGCAATCGTTGCCGCTCGATGCGTTCTGCTCAAAGTGGCTGTCGGTAAATACCGGCGCCGCCTTCTGTCCTCGCACCAGCGCCTCGCTGAACACCCCCACTCCACCTTTGGAAGACACCGACACGTTGCGGAATTCTCGCAGGGTTCCGTTTGCGATCGCGCTCGGATTCAAGGTGCCGTCAATCACATAGTCGATGAAATTGCCTCCGGTGGTTGAGGCGGAGCACGCTCCGGTGGTCCCCATGCAATAGGCCGCTCCGGTCAGAGATCCTGTGGCCGTGGTCAGAGTGATCGAAGTCGCGCTGTTCACGCTTTGCACCTGGCAAATACTAGAGGCGCAGGAAGACCCCGTAATCTTGATAGTTGCGCCCCACCAGTTGCCGACCGGATTGCCGCTCGCAACCGTGCAGACCGCTGGCGTCGCCGAGGTGCAGTTCAGCGTCCCGGAATAGCCATTGGGTCCGCCGCCGGTGATCGAGTCGGTAAAGGCGAAATTAGGGGCATCGTTGGAAAATACGGCATAAGATTGCTGGCTGGCTCCGGTGATATCCACCGTCTTCATGTAGCTGCCTTCTTGCGCCGAGTTCACATAAATCACCGTCGCCGGGGCGTTCGCCGTGGGCACCGCCGTGGTCGCCGAGCTTCCGTTGGTCAGGTTGAGCGAAACGTCCTCGAGCGAAACGGAGAATTCAAGTTTGGTTCCGTTCTGGTCGCCGATAACGATCAGCGGATTGCTGACATCGACCGGCAGCGGCGGCTCGCCCGTCCCCGCAAGCGTTGTCACCGTGGTTGCCGCCGTCAGCAGGCAGCCGGTGGGGTCCATCAGCCCGATGCGGCTGGAAGCGCAGGTGCCGTTCGTTCCAATCAACACTTGCTGCCAGGCCGCAAGCGAACTGGTGTAGGTCACGCCGGATTGCGTGCCCGGGGAACTCATCAGGCTGGCAATCGTGGGGCTATAAATCTGTAATAAGTAATAAGTGACGGAATTGATGACAATCGGAGTCCCCGCAATCAGGCTGACATCTTCGTTTTGGGAGAAGTTGCTCCCCGCGGTGACCTGCACACAGTTAGCGGGACAGGCTCCAAGCACTCCCGCCGAAGTGGTCACCGTCCCGGTAAATCCGGAAGTGGCGTAGACGTAGTATTCCGAAGCCACAAAGCTGCCGCTGCCAAGCACTGTGGGCGCGGGAACGGTAATGGATTCCGACGAACCTCCGCCATTGAGGGTGATTGAGAACTCCGAACTGTGCAGCCCGACTCCGGGTGTGCCTTGAGCGGCCGTATAGGAGGAGTTGGTTTGCAGGTTGTTGACTTCGCTGGTGACGAAATACACCGTGCCGTCCGATAAACTTCCCCCCGAGGCGCTTTGCGTGGGCGTGGGCACCACAGGTGACCCGAGCGGGGAGGGAAAGCTGGTCCCGTAGGTGATCATCGTGCCTTCGGAAGGGTCGTGTTCTTGCTGCACCAAGCCGGATCCTCGTACCCGCGTTCCGTTGGGGAGAATCAGGGGCACTTCCGCCACATAACAATTCAAGTTCGCCGTGCCACAGGGATGGTTCGCCCCTCCACTGTGAATTCCCTTGCCCAGTTTGACTTCCGCGCCCATCCCGAGCTGAAACGGGTTCACGGTAATGTCTTCAGCCCCGAGGTTGTGGTCGATGCGCCCGCCGCTATTGTTGGTTGCGAAATATCCGACGCAGCCCGCCAGAGTCGAGTAGGTGACCCCATTCACATTGCAGGCCGGGTTGTTGTTGGCGGTCGGGCCGACGAACGTAGCCTGAAGCGCTCCCGTAATGGGGTCGATGAGGGTGTTCGGCGGGAGTTCCAGATCGACGTGGCCGATTCCATTGTTCCACACGTAGAACTGCCCATTCGCGGGGTTCGCTGGCTGGTAGCGTGCCGTAAGCACCGCCTGCCCCTGCCCGGTAAGGCCAAAGGGATTCCAGAACAGCGTCCCGTTGAGATCGCACATCTGGTCAAGGCCAAAGCCTTCGGGAAACACGTAAGCGCAGAAGGGGTCGGGGTCGAAGCCGATTACGGACGTGGTAGGCTCGTAGACCGTCAGGGGGCCGCCGTTCAGGTTGACTGGGCCGGAGAAGGTGGAATTCGTTCCCGAGAAGGTCAGGTTAGGGTTGCCGGCGCCGCTGCCGCCCAACGAGGCGTTGTAGGGGCCGCGCCACACGCCATTGGCCTGAAAGTAGTAGGTGTAATTCCCCGGGGCCGCGTAGACCCCGAAGTTGCCGTTCACGTCGGCAACTGAGGAGCAAATGTTCGTCGTCGGAATCGTGCCCTGGCCTGGAGCGCACGCCTGGCTACCGGTCATCGAGTTGTAGGTGGTGGCGAGATTAGTGCAAGGCGTTCCGCCCGTGGCGGGGGCGTTGCAAAAGACCACCGGGGCGAACGGGACGACGTGCAGCAGCCCCCCTCCTGGGTTGAGTTCGGCCACGCCCTGAAAAGATTGCACCTGCGCCACGAGAGGAGAGGACCACGCGAGCGCCAGCGCCACGAGCAAGAGAATGCGTTTCATGGGATTCACTGTTTAAGTTTGTGGGTTGAGTTAGTGGCGGCCGATCCTGATCGGCTTGCGTTTTGATTGGTCGAGACGGGAAAGCGTCTGGGCGTAGCGAATGTTGGCCGAGGTCAAATCGCCTTGTTCCACCAGTGGCGCGACGGCTTCGGCGGCCGTCTCTTTGGCGCTCTTGTAGGCTGGCTCGGGGTGCGACATGACTAGATACTTACCGGCATCGAGTGCGTGGTTGTCTTTCTGGACAATGGCTTCGGAGGTGTTCCGGCTCAGGAGTTGCTGTGCCGTCAGCTTCACCCGCCGCATCCGCATCATCTCCCACAGCAGGTTCGGGCAATCCCAGTTGTGCAGGCCGGGCTGCGGACTCTCGGAGAAGTTGCGACACACGATTTTCAATGTCGGCTGCCGGTGTTCGAGGTCGCGCCAGTGCATCAACACACGTTCTCCGAAGCTGATGTCGGAGTGGTCGCCGTGAAAGGGAGAAAAAATCTCGATGCCGTTCTCTACGTAAATCTCGTTCAGCGATTTCGCCCGCTCGTCTTTTCGCGTGGGTACGTTGGCTTGGGCGTTCAACGGGAAGATCGATGGGTCGGCATAACAAACCGAGATGCGGCGGATGTCGGCCATCTGTTTCAGCGTAATGGCGTGCTCCCAGATTTCCCGCCCCGGCTGGTAATATTCGCCGCAGAAAAACAAGTTGCCTTCGTAGTCGCAGTAGACCCGTTCCATCGACGTGGGATTCGCGCGTCCGTGGTCAAACCCTGCTTCCACTCTCCACTTCGGATCGGGCTGCCAGCGCGGGTCTTCGATGACGATTTTCTTCCAGTGCGTGACCAGGGTGTCGGCCAACACCAGCTCGCCGCCGCCCGCGTTGTCTATAATTTCCTGCTCGCGATCCCATGACGCCTGCGAGGTATATTTGCGCCGCTCCTGCAGCTTCCACTCCGGGTTAATGTCCGGATCGCGCGCGGGATCGGCGGAGTAGTGATGACGAATCACCGGGATGCCGCCCTTGGTGCGGCGCAACGTAATCCCGCGCACAATCTCCACCTGCGTCTGCGGCGGCATCTTCTTGGTCCGCTCCAGAGCTGCGGCGACTTTGCTACTCACAATTCACCACGATGTCGTGACGCGCGTCGGCAAACCAGCCGGGACCGGCCGAGGAGTTGAAAATGATTTTCTCGGGGCCCGCCGCAAGATATTCGTTGTAGCACTCGCCCGCATCCGGCTGGAACGAACTCTCGTCGCTCATCACTGCCCAGGGGTGATAGGAGCGCATCTGGTCGGCTCCGCCGGGAATGCCGACGACATAGCCTCCAGCCGCCCACTGGCAAGAGAGATCGGATTGCGAGTGCAGCGGCTTCGATAACGGGTAAGCACCCTGCAGCCACTGCGGCTGCTGCGAATACAAACATTTGACGTACTTGATGAGCTGACGGGCTTTCTCTTCCTTCTGGCACTGCAGCACCACGCCGCGCATGGCGACGGTCATCGCATTGATCGTGAGATAGGCGACGATGGCCCAGGACTCCATCATAGTGCGGGATTTCTCGAACCATAAAACCGGCTCGCTCGAAGCCAGCAGTTCGAAGATGGCCGGAAAATCGGGGCGCTCCGCCGCCGAGGGGAAGGATTCGTAAGGACTCGATCTGCCTTGTTTGACCCACTGCTCGTTGTAAGTCTTGGTGTATTGAGTGACCCAAGCGTAGGCGTCACGCGTGGCTTCCCTAGCGCGTTCCGCCAGTTCTTGCGAAGGCTTACTTCGCTGAATCTGGCTGAGCCGGAGGCGCGCCGTGGCCCGATAAAACTCGGGCTGCAACTGACTTCGGAACAAATCCCGTGTCGGCGAACTCCCGAAGTTCCTCTTCGCTCCAACCGGCGAACATGTCTGTGTCTCGATCATTTTTGGCGCTGAGGCCGAAAATATCCTTCAGTTCCCGCAAGGCCGCCACGCGAGCTGAGTCGCTGTCGCCCTTTCGGGCGATGTCGGCGTTCAACATGATGATTTCGTTTCTCCCAATATCCACCACCCGCGCCAGGCGTTTGCCCGATTCGTCGATCATCGCGGCCAGCTTCTTCTCGCAGGCTTCGCGGATGTGCGGCTTCGCCATCAACTCCGAGCCCAGCACGGAAGGGTTGTTCGATTTCGGGTAGGCGATTTTGGCGGCTTTGCTTTGATTGCCTTTGAACGCCTCAACGAAGGCCAGTTCCTTCGGCGTCCAGGTCGGCTGTTTGCGCGGACCCTTGGGGCCAGTCTTTTTCTTGGGGCCTGCCTTCTTCGGCTGAGACTTCTTAGCTGGCTTCTTCGGCATCGTCCTGAATGGGGAGGAAGAAGTGTCCTCCGAGTTTGATCGGCTCACCCGCGCCCTTCACTCCGGCGGCGGCGAGAATGTCTTTGATCTTCTGGGAACGGCCCTGCTTGCCCGGTTGGTTGCGGGATTCGTTGCGCGCGTTGAACTTGTCCATCGCATCGTCGTGCGCCGATTTGTTGTCGGCCATCGCTTGCTCTGCGGTCTCGTCGTTTCCCGTCGCTTCCGCTTCGCGGCCCTGCTCATAGGTCTGGTGCGTCGTGTCGTCCACGTCGTCGATGTCTTGGGGAATGACCTGCACTTCCGCGCTGGTCTCGGGAGAGACTTGTGTCTGCAGGGTGTGAGAGCGGAATCCGTAGTCGGGATCGCCGTTTTGGAAACGGTCGGATTCGTCAATCACCGGAGCCTGGTCTTTCAGGTTTTGAACGACTTGATCTTTCGCTTCCGGGGAATCGA
Organism: Acidobacteriaceae bacterium; assembly: GCA_003131585.1. Classification (GTDB taxonomy): domain Bacteria; phylum Acidobacteriota; class Terriglobia; order Terriglobales; family Acidobacteriaceae; genus Sulfotelmatobacter. The sequence goes on along the minus strand of PKVW01000024.1, from coordinate 96,849 downwards.
CGGCGATGCGCCCGGCGAGGAGATCGGTCTGGGTGTTCGGGGCTTTGCCTTCGGTCTGCGCTTTTTGCCGCGCGCGGCTGGCTTCTTTCTTCGAACGGACTCCGGCGACTCTCGCCCCCTTTACCCCTGTGGTTCCGGCTTCGAGCAGACGGCGGAATTTCGGGGCTTGGGCGGTAGCTGTCGCTTGAGCCCGTGCCAGATCAGCGGAGGAGTGGGTGACGACGCGGCCGCTTTGCGGATCAGACGTTCCGACTGAAGCGCCGGGACGAACAGCGGTTGGTGAACGCTCTTGTGCCGTGGCAGCAGGAGGTATCGGCTGCCGACTTTCTGTACGGTTCCCCCCGGCATTGCCAACGGATTGACGATCATCCCCTTGGGTGCCCCGAGGATTATCGAGCGACTCTGCTTTCGCTTCTTCTCTTGCGTCATGGTCTTCCACTGTGCCGTTGACGATCTTGGCTGCTAGAGTCTGCGCCGATTTGGGATCGTGGGCAAGCTCCACCTTGCCGTGAACGATCACCTTGCCGTTGTGCGACATGATCCACTTCGAGGCCGAGTCGTGGGCTTCGGAAATCAAGCGCGCTCTCTGGGTTTCTGGATGCGCGGCAATGGCGCTGGCGATGGCGCGGGTATGCACGGCGTCGAGCTGGTTGCCGAACGTTTCTTCCGGCGTGGGCTGGGGCGGGCTGGGCGGCAATCCGTTGGCGACGCGGCTCGACATCTGCTCGACGTGATTCGCTAAACTCATGGCTCGGACGGCATCGCGAAGATCGCTGTGGGGCAAGGCTTTCGGCGGTGCTTGCGGGGGCATCTTCGGCGTGACAAGGCTCGGCAGAAAGGTGGCCACGGCCTTCTTTCCGTCTTCGTGGGCTTGCGCGAAGGGATCGAGTTGAGGAAAAGCGCTCATAGCTAGGGTGTTTTTGCTCCTGGTCCACCGTCCACTTGCGTAAAAGTAGTCAGGCAGAGCATCCTGTTGGGCGGGAAAAGGGGGAGTTCCATGAAACGCTGGTTGCTGGTCTCGTTACTCACGCTTCCGCTCTTTGGGCAATCCTTCATCAACGACGATTGCTACCAGTTCAAAATCCATCTCACCGCATACGATAGTCAATCTTCAAACGATTCGGTAGCCGCCCGCGCTCAAGGAGCCGTCGATGCAAGCACCAGTCTCGGCTATGTGGTAGGGGTAGCAGATGCGCTCGATGGGCAAGCCTTTTGCCTGCCTGACGGCTTTCGCGCGGGAGAGCTGAAACAGGTCGTCATCAGGTACTTTGATGAGCATCCGACCATTCTGCACGAATCGAAGGTCCGGGGTATCCGTGCTGCATTTACTGCCGCCTATCCCTGCCCCGCGCCAAGCGCTCACTGACCCGCCGCCTTCTTCATCTGCAGCTTCGCGGTCGTGAGTTCCTCATCGAGCGCGTCCGCCGATTGCAAGAGTTGCGAGCGTGAGGTTCTGAGGTCTTCGAGCGCCCGCTTCCGGTCAGCATACGGGATCTCGGCGATCTTCACCCGCTCCATTTCGGTGTCGATACTCTTGAGGTCTTTCCCGAGCTCCGCAAGGTCCTTGTTGAACATCAGATACGGAGCCTTCGCCGGTTCCTGGACGAATCTCTCAGCCGCGTCCGGTTCGCGCTCCGCCAGCGTACTCAAGGTCTGTGAATATCCCATCGCCTTCGCTTCGTTCGCTTTTAATCTTTCTTCCGCGCCGGATTTGTAATTCGTGACGCCGATGACGCTGCCCGCGACAGTGGCCCGGTCTAGGCTCTCGAAACTCGTATCAAGGAAGCGGCTCACGGCGGGCAGGGCTTTGACCACGGAGAAGGCCAGCATCTTTTCTAGCTTACGCGTAGGCAGCACCGTACCGGGAATGTTCGCATCTTCCGGTCGCCAGATTTCTTTTTCTCCGCCTAAGTACTGACGGTTTGAGAGTAGTTCAGTAGCAACGCCGATATCCGGACGCAGATCGCCCGCCAGTCCGCCGCCGCCGCGCAGCATGCCTTGTCCTGCCGCACCTGCAATGTCTCGCGTGTCGCCGCCTTCGAGTGCGGCTCGTCCGGCCGCAAGGATAGGTTCGACCAGATGCAGCGCCATCGGCTCGGTGATTAACCCCGTGCGGTACTTGCGGTCGCCGTAGTGCAGATAGCTGTAGTCGTATTTGTCGGAGTCGCGGTTCTTGCCCGCTTTGTTGAGCGCGAGGTTTGCGCCCATAACAACCAGCGCAGGGAGCGCCGTCTTGATGGGGTGACGCAGGAACCATTTCAAGCTGGAGAAGTCCCAGCCGGGGAAGAGAAGTGCCCGCCCCCAACGTTTCATGCGCTCGGTCCAGTTGGCTTTGTTGTAGTTGCCGAAGCCGTCCTCGACGTTCTTGGCGGCTTCCTCTTCGTTCATCCCGGCGCGGGCATGCAGGAAGTCGTAGGCCAGCACACGGGCTTTTTGGTCGAGCCCGCCGAAGCCTCTGAGGAACTTCGGATCGAACAAAACGCCTTTCGAGAACTTGCCGATGGTCCAGCGCGCCCAATTCCTCGGGTCCATATTGCCGAGAACGTAGTCGTGCAGGCTGCCAATATCTTTGGTGTTGGTGTAGGTGCCCCACTTCGAGAGCGTGTCGATGGCGTCGTCGGCCAGCCCTTCGGCCATGCGCTCCCGCAGTTCCTTCGAGAAGAAAAGCCTCTGGTAGTAGGGCCATACGCGCGGGTCCCAGGCTCCGGCTCCCACCGTCGTAGCCAATCGCCGCATGATGTTCAAGACGTGGATGTTGGGGCCAAACAAGCCCACGATCTGATCCTGGAAGAAGCGCCGGATGGAGTTGCCCTCTTCCGCTCCCCGCGTCATGTCGTAGTGCTCTAAAGCGTCCACCACGTCTTTTGGCGCGAGGTAGCGGTCCAGGGCGCTGATCCCCGGCCTGCCGGTGGTCGTCGTGCTCCAGCCGTTCTCGAAATCCCGGATCATCACCTTGTCGTCTTTGGCGGGGTCGTAAGCGCGGTATTCGAGAATCTTCTTGGGGCGGTTCTCCGGCTTCGCCAGCTTCATCGACTTGGCGACGTCGGGAGAGTAGTAGGTCTGGCCCCGGTACTCGATCTGCGGCGGCTGGGCGGTGCCTTCCTTCCACTTCGTTGCTTCGTCGGTGAGCGAGTCGTAAATCTTCTGGTTCAGCGCGGCGTGGTAGGCCTGGGTGAAGCTCTTGACGTAGCCGGAGAAGTCCTTCGCGCCGTGCTCGTAGAAGTATTGTGCGGTGGCGATGCGCTGTTTCTTGTCGGGGCGGGGGGCTTTGATTCCACCGTAAGATGCGCCCAGCGAGGGGCCTTCGTCGGTGCGTCCCATCAGCGGTTCGCGCTTGTGCTCGGGGTAGGTGCGCTTCAGATGGTCGAGCACTTCGCCCACTTCTTCGGCGTATTCCTGTGCGTCTTTTTGCGATTTGCCGAAGGTCTCCACTTCGTTGCCGTCGCGGTCCACCACCGACCAGTCTCCGTTTTCATCTTCAAGCGTCGAGAGGTCGCGGCGAACGTGCCAGCCGAGCGAGATGCGGATCGCCGCCAACTCGTCCTGGTACTGCTTGAACTGCTTCACGGCGTCCATCACAGCCGGATCGTCCTGCGCTTCCTGGAACTGCTCCGGGTGATTCTCCTCTAAGAATTCTCGGGAGTCGGAGTCGGCCATCATCGCGGCGAGCCGGACTTGCGACTCATTCAGTCCCTTGGCCACCTGCTCCACGTTCGATTCCGCTTTGGCGTGGAAGTAGCGCGGGGCGTTGTCTTTCTCTTTCAGCATCGTTGCGATGGCGGGGTCGTGCTCGGCGACTCGCTTGTATTTGTCGCCCAGGTCGAGGTTCCGGTCGATGATGCGGTTGATGAATTTCGCGTAGACGGCTTTGGCGGCGGAGAGGGAAGGGGTGAGGGTGCCGGATTCGCCGGTGAGAAGAGACTCGCGGTCTTCCTTCCGGTGTTCCGGCTTAAATAGCGAAGTCCCTCGGTCACGCTGCTGCGAAGGAAGTTGAATGCCGCGCTCTGCTTTGGGATTGCCGACGATCTCTCCGAGGTCGCCCGCGCCAAAGAGCGTGGGCTGCTGCTCGCGAGTTTCGCCGCCGGTGAGCGCGAACGGTTCTGTCGGTTCGGGCTTGGGTTGACTCAGTTGATCGAGCTGACTCTGATAGACGAGGCCCTTTTGCTCTTTGCCGCCGCGTCCGGCGCGGAAGACGCGCATCACGGATTGATTGCCGCCGAAGATGTCGAGTTGTTCTCCCGCCGGTTCGACGCGGAAGCCTCTCGATTTCGACCAGTCCTCTAACTCTTCGTCGGTGAGGCCGATGGGCTGGGTGGAGTAGGCAGGGCCTTTAGTCGTGGAAGAAGGTCCTTTATCGGCTTTCCCTGTGTCGTCCGGTGGGCCGCTATCCTTTGCACCAGGTGCACGATTTCGTTCTTCAGTTCCGAGCTGGGCTTCGCTTTGTACTGTTGCTCCAGTTCGTCCCAATGCTTTTCCAGTCCCTCGAGCAATTGTTCGGGCGAGAGCCGCTTCCCCGGCTCGCCGGATGGCCAGAACTTCTGGGTGATGGGTGACATTGGTTTCTCTCTCGGTGTCGTTAGCATAATCCTGAATCGCCTGTAGTTCGTTCAGGTGTTCGATGCCATAGTGTGCCAACGCGGATTCAAAATATACCTTGGCGGCTTCCAAGGCGTCAGTGATGCTGACGCCCTCAAGCGCTGCCTCACCGCGCATGATGTCCACGATGCCCTCAGCCACGATTGTGGACGCGGGGGCCGGAAGCCCAGCGGCGCGCAACTGCGGAACGATGGAATTGGCCCCGAGTTCGGCAAACGCGGGCATTTTTAGACTCTCTTGCCACGGTACGCCGAACCCGATATTTCCTTTTCCGGCGCGGCGTTGCGCGGAGTGGATGAGTTCTTCGTGAGCCGTCCCAATTTCTCTAGGGCCTTGGCGTACCAGATTGACGCCCGCGTTCGGGTCGCGGTCGAGTGCCTCATCGAGCGCATCCGCCAGCCCTCTTAGCTGACGGATTGCTTTTGCGTCAACCTTATTCGCCTCCGCCGATGAGGCAGCGCTTCGCAGCGCCGCGGACGCCCGCCCGACACTGGCCTTGTCGATGTTTACACCGAGAAAAGCGTGTCCCAGCGAGTGGCTGATGGCTTTTGCCGCAGCGTCATTCACGCGCAAATATGGCGCGATCCCAGCCCTGGTCTCGATCAGGTCAAAGTTGATGTCTTTGGCGGTGCGCGCAGACAGTGGAAGCGGTTCGTGGAAGACGGGCTGGGCACCGGAGAAGAGGTCTACTGAATCGTCGGGCTTGGGGGAGTGTGTAACGCCTTCTGGAGGCTCTGGTGTTCCTTCATGTCGTTCAGTACCGCTTCCTTCTCCGCCGCCGAGAGTTTTGGATACTTCGGCGCGGATGCGGCTGTAGGCTTCGGATTTGACGCTTGCGGCGTTGTCGCCGTCGGCGAGTTGCCGGGCGGATTCATCGAGGATGTTTGCAATTGGCCCTCCGCGCGCGCTCAGGCGATTATAGACTTCTTCCGCTTGCGCTGCGCCAGTTGAAAGTTGTTTCGATTTCTCCACGTCAATCTTGTTGCCGCCGCGTTCCAGTTCCGAGGCCCGGTCGCCCTTCGAGACGAAGCCGAAGAGTTTCTTATCTTTCGCCAATTGCTGTTTGATGTGGGCGGAGATCTCCGCCTTCTCTAAGGCGAGCGAGCGGTTGATCTGCTGGGTTCCGAAAAGATCAGCGGTGGTCTCGGTCGTTTGCCCGGAGCCTTTCACCAGGCGAATCAATTCCGAGAGTGTGTCGTCGGAGACTTTCTTTCCTGAACGCTCTTTGCGTTCGACTAAATCGAGAACCGCTTTTTGTTCTGCCGGGTCGCTGGTTGCTTCTCCGATGACGACGGCGCGGCCTTGCGTGAGATCACCCTGCACCACCTGGTTGAAGATGGGTTCGCTGAGATTTGCCAGTGCGACTCCCTTGGCGACCGTGGCTTCGCCGAGCGAGATGCCCTTCTCTTTCAAGTCAGCGGGGGTAATGGCGGAATCGCGGAAGAACTTCGCCGCGTCGAGAGCCGTGCCGCGCCCGTCTGCAATGTTTTGTTCCGCTCCGATGGCGCGGGCGGCGTTGGCGGTCGGAGCAACGATATGCCGGACGACCAGAGTCTTCACTCCCAAACGCTTCGCCAGTTCGTAGCGGTGATGCCCATTCACCACGTAGGTCTTGCCGTCGGAGAGATCGCGCCACACCGAGACCATCCCGGCCAGATCGGGATTCCAGACCTTCGTTTCCTTGAGCAACGTGCCTACGCCTTCGGCATCGGTCGAGAGTTTGTACTGGAATTTGTTCGGCGCGACTTTCAGGTCGCGGATGTTCATCTCTCCCACGCGGCCCGGTTCGGGCGGAAGCCCTAAGGTCTGGCGTTCGCGCTCGGGCTTCGTTGGCTCGGGGGCGAGAGACTTCTTTGCGGCTGGCGCTTCCTCGACTTCATGTGCGGCAAATTCACGGACAGGCTTCGTCTCACCTTTGGCCGCAATCGTCTCAGCTTGTGGCGCTTGTGTCTCGCTGGCCGGTTTCGATGCCGGTTCCCCCTGCCGCGACGGAATTACGAGTGGGCCGGCCGCTGGGTTGCCTTCACGAGCGAGAGGCTTGATTTGTTCCCGGATGGAACGACCGCCACGAACAATGTCTTCGTCGCTGAGTTTCGGGAATTGTCCACGCAGCCATTCCATGTAGCGACCGTGCGCTTTGTTCGGCGTACTCTGGGCCACGGTATAGAGGGCTAGATCGCGCGGGTCTTCAAACTGCAACTGGAATAATTTGTCCTGATAGCCGTAACGCGGTTTTGCTCCTGCAAGGTCGCGTGGCAATGCCGGAGCCGCAGCGGTCGTCTCACCTTTCCCTTCGAGCTTCACCACCTGCTGATTGCCTTGTCTATCCGTGATGGCAATTTCCGACACCGGGAACTTCTGCCCGGACGTCACACTCATCCCCACATAACGGCTGGCTTTCTCCGGCTTCACGTAGGCGACAGTTGCGTGCGGCTTGTAGTCGAAGTTCGGCTCGCTGAAGTCGCCGTGCTTTTCCAGTTCCGCGTTGATCTGGTGCAACTCCGGGGCAACGATGGGGGCGTGGATCACGGCGGCGCCGTCGGAGTGTTCGCTGGGCGGGAAAGTTTCCGTTGGTCCAAGAGAGGCTTCAAACGGAGCGAGCGATGCGAGATACTTCTTTACTCCTTCAACGTCTTCACCCTTGATCCCGTAGCGGACGGTGACGTGGTTGCCGCCTACGTCGATGCCGTCTCCGGCGAGGTCTTCTTTCGAGATCCGCGCACGGGCAGTCGAGAGGGCTTTCGCGGCGGGAGATTCGTCGGGGATATTGGCTTGGGTGGAACCGAACTTGTACTTCTCGGCGGGAGTTGTTTCAGTAACGCGCTCACCATTTGCAGCAGGAGACGCCGGAGCCTGGTTCGTCTGCGCCGCGACAGATTCCGGTTCAGATGGAGCGTTATCTGCGCCTGCATTGGCTGATTCTACCGCCTTCAGCCCTTGAACTTCCTTCGCACCCACAAACCTTTCCGTCTTGCCATCTACCGTGACCGTGACCACGGGAGATTTTCCTTGGGGAGAAACGTACTTCACTTCTCCCGAGCGGCCGTCGGGAAGGGTTACGGAGTCACCTTTTTGGAACGAAGACTCTTTTTCACCCTCCGGAGCACTTGCTGGAGCAACTGATTGAGGAGTTGGGGCGGGGCTTGGTCGAGCAACTGATTCAGTGCCTCCGCTTGGGCCTGTCGGTCGGGCAGCGGCCAGTGCCGCGGCGGGAGCGTTCGATACTGCTGGGGCAGTTTCACCCCTCGATTCTACCGCAGGCGCGGCTTCTTCCACTTCGTCCGCTCGGAACTCAGGAATAGCTGCTGCTTGCGTTTCTGTGGGCCGTGTGAAGACAATCCCCTTGCTATCGGTCTGAAGCACCCCCTCGCCAACCATGCGATTCAGAACGGCCTTTGCATTCTCGTAGCCCAGTTTCAGGTTGCGCTGGAGGACGGTCGGCGACACACGCCCATGCTGGTCTAAGAAGTCTTCGACGGCCGCTTTTGCATTCTCGTAGGTGAAGGCCTGAGGCGAGACTCCGGGAGGCTGGGCGACTGCTGGAGCGGGTGAAGGTCGGGGAGCTTCTACGGGGGCTTCTGGCGGCGCGGGCGCCGGTGTCTGCGCGGCTTCGCGGTCGGCTACATACATCGCTTTGGCTACGTCGGGATCGCCGAGAGGCTTGTCCGGGGATGCCGACTTCGCCATGTATTCGGCGAGTTGGGGGCGAGTCAGCTTCGATATGTCCGCCACTACATCGTCGGCATGGCTGGTTGCTGCTCGGGCGCGGGCGTTGAACTCGGCAGTTGCGGAGGCTCGTCTGGCGGCTTCTGCGGGAGAAACCTGCGGCAGTTCCGCGCCTGCTCTTTTGTAAGCACCTTTCTGACGTAGGGAGTCGATTATCCCTGGTGGATTCTGGCGGAGTATCTCTCGTGCCGCATACCGGGCCTCGGCTTCGGATGCGAACGAGACCGGGTTGCGCTGGGCGTCCCGGATGTAGCCGCGCTTCCACAGCAGATCGGTGAGCGCGTCTTCGGGACTGGCCGCAGATCGCAACCCGCCGTGAGCAAAACCGCCAGCAAACCCTCCGGCGATGCCACCGACCTCTTGCAGCAGTGCCTTGGTGTCGGGTGAGGCTTTTACCGCGTCGGCCAGCTTTCCCGCGCCGTAACTTCCTGCCTCAGCGCCAGCACCCGCGAGGAGGGCGAGTTCCGGCTGTGCGACCGCCCCCGCGATCATCACCGGGGTTGCGACATCCGTCGCTCCTCTCAGAATCTCCGTTGTGCCTCGTTCTGCTTGCTCCTGGTAGGTTCCAGGTTTCCTGGGATCGGGCGGAAGGTCCTTCACTCCGTGGTAGAGTTCAGCGGCACCGCGATAAGGGCGCAGAAGGGGATCACTGAAACTAAGATCGTAGGCGGCTTCTTGCGGCGTAGCCTTGCCTGGGTTTGTGAATTTTGGACCCACAGGCACGGGAACGGCCCCCGGCTCCTCTACGTTGACGTTCGGCTGCGCGGGCGCGGCCAACGTTCGATTCGGCCGCGGCGTGGCGACTACTTGTTCGGGATGCGGATTCTCTAGACTTCCACTCGTGGGCTGGATCGTGAGCGGCATTCTTGCGCGGCGTTCTTCTTGCTCGGTGATTAAACCTTCAGCGACCGGACGCGGTGCGGGCGGAGTCGGGCCGAGAGAAAGACGCGGAGACACAGGCGCTACCGGGGCAGGGGACTGCGGACGCGCCACCTGATCGAGCGCAGCCGAAGATTGCTGCGTCGTGGGCGCTTCCTCTACCTGGTCCGCCGAGTAACTCGGGGCTTCTTCGACTTCGCTGAGTGCGTAGGACGACATGAACTGTTACTGCCCTGCGGGTGCGACGATTGGCTTCTTTGTGGTCGCGTTGAATCCTAAAACTTTGCGCGGCTTACCTGCGACCATGATTGTGTCCCCGGCTTTCGGCGGGGCTTTCGGAGCGGCATTCGGAGTTGTGTTCGGTTTCGAGGGTGAAGAAGAGGCCTGCAACTTCGCTCCCGCCTTCGTGAGGCCCAGCATTTTGTCGGCTTCGTCCGACATCTGCTGCACTTTGGGCGCGTACTTCGATTCAAGAGCGTCGTCTACTTGCTTCTTGGCTGCGCCCAGTTTCTCTGGGTCATATTTCGTGGTGACATCCTTGTCGATTTCCGCGTAGCGCTTGGTGCGCTCGGCTTCCTTCTGGCGGTCGATGGCTTCCAGTTGCCGCCTTTTGTATTCGGAAACCTGAATCGCTCTCTGAGTGTCCGCCGCCGTGGTGTCTTTCCCGGCGCGGGCCTTGTCCAATTCGTACTGCTGGATTTCTTTCGCCGTGGGGTTGCGCTTATTCTCTTGTTTGAAGGACGAATACCAGCCGGAGAATTCGCTGGTCGGAGTTTTGTCCTGGTTGGCTCGGTTGGCGCGCGCCTCGTTCAAATCCTGTTGCGACTTCACCAGTTGCGACTTCGTATCCGCGAGTTCGCCCGCCGTCGCCGCCCGGGATTCCGCCGCTTCTGCCGTCTTCGTGCGCGCCTCTCCCAGTTGCCCTTCATACGCCTGTCTGGTGGCGTCTTCGTACTGCTTTTCGTTTTCGGTGTCGAGAGTTTTTTGGGTGCCGATCTGCGTGTTGACGTTCGCTAGGTTTCCTTCCCGCATGGATTCGTCGCGGGAATAGCGGGCGTTGGTGGCTCCGGGGCCGACGTAGATGGGGTTGCCGGGGTTGCGTCCGAAGCCGCTGGCGAAGTTGACGAGGCTGCCGAGGATTTTACCTTTAGTTCCCATCTTGTAGGTGGGCTTCCCGGTCGCCGGGTCAACCGCTGAAGGGTCGAGGGGCTTACCATACATGGCCTGCTCTCTCGCCAGATCTGCGAGTTTGGGATTATTCGATCCGGTCGGCGGTGCAGGGATGGAATTCGGGGTCGTGGGTGCAAGAGCAAGTAAACCGGGCGGCATCTTGCTCGCGTCGAAGGGAATCTTGACATCAGGGGGAGCATTCGAATCTGTTGCTGGCGACTGGGCAACGGGCACAGGGGGAGCCATGCGGCGTCCAAGCGGCTGCGCTCCTACCGATGGAGCGGAGGGAACAGGAGCAGGTGTGGCCGCACTAGGCGACATCGCCGGATTCGCCGCCGCTCCCGTATCGAACTGCGCCGCACCCGCGAGCGCCTGCTGTAGCAGGTTCTCGTCTTCGGGTTGTGGGACTTGCTCGTCGTCTTCTTGGTCTGGCATGGTTATCTTTCAGCCGTTACCTGTCCGCCGTTGTCGCGCATCAAACGAAGTTGCTTTATAGCCATACCCCGCGCCCATTCGATAATTGAGTGAGCAGCGTAAAGGGCAGAATTGTCGGCGGGGCCAAAAGGAACGGGTCCGTACAGCAAAAGATGGTCGTCGGCATCCGAAAGCAACGCCGCTACTATAGCGAAGCGCTCCTCGGGTAGAGTCGCATTGTCTAGTAAGTGGTCGATGGCAGACGGCACTCCAAGTCGCAATTGAATCCGCTTCAACATGCAACCGGGCCCAAAACCAGTCATCGGGGGTAGTGAATTGTGTTTCCGGTCTATCACTGATTCACCGCCTTCTGCATCTACAGCAGCAGCTTCACTGTCAGCCATCAACCGTGCGGAGTAAAGCCCTTGGCCACTTGCCCAGCCGCCCCGATGGCTGCGGTCAGATCGCCCGGCAATGTGTCCGCAAAACTCGGGTCGGCCGCCGACGCGGAACTTGCGACCCCAAGGGCCGAATTCGATGCGCCTACGCTGGTTCCATACAAGCCCGCCTGCACTTCGGCCGGCAGCGCCGAGGCTTGCACGCCGTACTGGTTCACCGCCGTCAGTTGCGCCAGACGCGAGGCGTCCGCGCCCGCCAACTGGCTGGTGACCGCCTCTTCGCCTTGGCGTTCGGACTCCGCCGCCGTGTCGGCGTAGCCTGCGGTGTTCGCTCCCGTCTTCAGGGCATTCAGCGCAAGGTTGCCTTTAAGGTTGGTCTCTCCCGCCGCCGCCGTGGTGTTGGCGAGCGTGTTCTGGTCTTTCATGAACTCGCCGTTCGCCCCATAGGTCGAGCGGCCGAATTTCATGAAGTTGTCGAGGTTGGTGGAATACTTCGAGAGCGCCGAGTTTGTGCCCGACAACGCGGTGGTGGCGTTCGCCTGGTCTTGTTGCGAGTTGGCGATGCTTTGATTGGCAATCTTGCCGCTGGTGGAACGGTCACAGAGCGCGAGTGGCCCGGAGTAGTCGAAGCCTTCCTCGCGCAGCACGACTGGCTTTCCGTCAATCCAGATACCTTCGATACGTGTCTTGATGCGCATGAGGAGGGTTACTCGATTACGCTTTTACGCTTTTCTTAACGCAGATCGGCGGCGTAGAGAACGCTTGTGCTGCGGTGAATCCCGACCTTCTTCAACTTGCGGGCGATGCGCTTTTCGACTTCCGGCGGGACGCAGACATGAATGAAGCGAACCCCGGCGGCCTTGGTGTTGCGCATGATCTCCGGAGCCAGTGTCATCAGTTCTTTCAGAGCCTCGCGGTCGCAACCTGCCATGCGGAATTCGACCAGCCGCTCCAGTGCCGCAAACTGCACGATCTCGCCCGCCCGGTCCGCGACCAGCCAACTCAGGATGGCAGGCGCGTCGAAGGCTGGCAGGTCCAACTCCAGCCCGAGTTCCGCTTCGAGTGAGTGATGGCATTGTTGAATGCCGGGATAGTCTTCCGCGGTCGCCGCGCGCCACTTCATTTACAGCCGCAGCCTCGATCTTTCAATCCCGCCAGCCGCAGAATATGGCCCTTCGCCGCTTGCTTCTGAGCATGCAGCGTCTCCACTCTTGACTGGTGGGCTTTCACCTCCCGGTCCAGTTCTTCCGGGGAGCGATGCAGTTCGTGGATCGTCACTACGGAATCGGTTTTCTCATCCCCGCAGCAGCGCACGGTCACCGCGAGAATGCCGTCCGCCGGCTCCGACACATTCACGATCGCCGATAAGTGGGCCATGGTTATTTGCGCAAGTTGTGCGCAATCCAGCCGTTCGCCAGGGTGTAGCACTGCTCCTCATCGGAGCCGTCTCCGTCAATTTCGAGGTTGAAGACGGAACCGACCAAGCGCGAGATGATCGTGAGAAAAATATGCAACGCCTGTACCCAATCGCGTTGCGCCCAGAAACGATGCGGTGGCGTCACTTGCTCCTCGTTGCCCATGTCCCGCATCGGGCCGTCGTAATCGTGCTCAATCAATCGCCGCACTTGTCGCCAGCCGCGCTGGGTCAGGACTTCATCGTGGCCGCCGATCACGTCGGAAATCTTTTTGATTCCGTCCCGCGTGATGACGCGAGTGTTCCCGCTGAAGCATGGCCCATTTCCGCCTCCGCCCCCGCCTGTCCCGCCTCCGCCATAGGCCGGCGTCGTAATTGTCCCTAGGAATACTGTGGCTTCGTTTCCAGTTACTTGCGGGTTGGCGGTGGTGGCGAAGTAAGTTTGTGCGCCGCCCGCATACCTCGCATCGAGGCAGTAGACGTAGTAAACCGTCGAATCGAGCAACGGCGTGATGGCGCCGCTGTTATAGTTCACCAGCCCAAGAGTGGCGGGCGAAATCGAGCTGGGGTATTGCACCTGGAAAGAGGCCACGTTGATGGTGGCTTGATTCACCCCCGCCCCGGTCGAGGCTGTGAGTGGCTGCGTGGTCGGAGTATAGGCGGCGTTTACCTGGGTCAGTGCAGCCGTTCTGAGCAGCCCGGACCAGACTCCCACCGGGCCACACTGCTCGGGACTCGAGAAAAACTGCCAGTCGTTCCAGGTCTCTCCGTCATAGGAGCTTTGCAGCCGGAAGAAGCGGGTGATGTTCGGGTCTTGATCGGTCCACACCAGTTGCGAACTGATGCCGTAATCTTTCAGGTTGGAACTCTGGTCGAAGTTGAGCGTCGTGGCCGACTGGAGATGATGGAGAATCGGCGTGTGGGTGCTGTTCGATCCGGCTTGAATCCGGGCCCGCAAGATCGAGACGCTCACCGGCACAACGCTCTGCGGGTTGGTGACGAAGACGACGAACTTCCCGTCGATGCCGACCACGGTGAACTGCGCCGTCTGCGGAGGCGCGACGGTCGAGGGATTGCCTGCGGGCGCAAGATCACTCGTTCCGGCCGCCGCCTGCAATGCGTTGATCTCCGCGACTAACGCATTCCAGCCTTGGAACATCTGCTGCGGGTCGCCACTCTTGAAGCCCCCGGCGTAACGCGCCAAAGCGGTGCTCATCGTGTCATCGTCAGAGCAGCCTTCACCGGCCCGGCCTCGCGCTCGATAGTGGCGTCGCATAAATGCACGCCCAGAACAGATCGCCCCACTGTCCCGGCTTCTTGTCGTTGGTGATGCGGATGCGGAATTTCTCGTTCTGCATCCGGGCCGCGCAGGAGTAAGGCACGCCGGCGATGATCGGCTTCGGCAGCCGCTTCACCATCCCGACATTCGCTTTGGCGGTTCCGGCCAGCGGCGGCCCACCATCCTTGGGGTCTTTTCCTCGTAACGCTAAAACCTCGCAGCCCAGTTGCCCGTTGCCGTTCAGATTGACCTGCACTCCTCCGAGTTGGCTCGGCTTCAGCAGGTTGTCCTGCGGGCTGTCGTTGGGGCAGACGCTTTCGACCACCCAGTCGATGCCTTCCCCGTTGTCGTCGAAGACGTAAGGAATGACCGCGTTGACCTCTCCGTCCGGGTTCGAGGAAGCGTAAAGAATCTGCGACTGCGTGGTGCCGGGGTCCATTGTCGCCGGCGGATTCACCAGCGGACGATAGGCGCGGATCGCCAGGTTCGCGGCGATGTCATCGACCGACCACTTGTAGCATTCCCCGGTCGCAATCTCTTTTCCGATGTAGGGCGAGAAGTGGATGGGCGGCGCGAAGTCGGGCGACTCCTCGTAGTTCACCTTGAGCACTTTGTTGGGGACCGTGCTCTGGCCGAGCGGCACGCCGATGCGAATCTCCTGGGTCTCGTCGTCGATCATCACCCAGATCGTCTGCGCCGCCGCCCAGTTGATCTGGCCCCAAGTGATCGGAACTTCTTTCGAGATACGGACGGGAAGCGTGCCTTGAAAAATATAAAGCCCGGAACGATGCACATAGGCCATGAAGCGGGTGCAGACATCGACCGCCCGCGGTCCGCAGGGGCCGGAGCCGTTCCATTGCGGCGCTGCGTCCCAGGTGTTCGGTTCCGTCGCCGAGGGAGCGAGTTGATAGCCGGAGCGTTCTTTCATCAGATAGACGATGCCCTGATACTCCCGCACCGCGACTCGACGCTCACCGTTATTTTGCGCGACCTGGACCAAGCCACTGTCTCCGTAGACAGTCTCGGGATCGCCCTGCTCCGACACATACCAACCGCTCGGCAACGAATCCGGGGCGTAGATCATGCGGTCCAAGGTGGGTGAGTAATACACGTCGGACACCGGAGGCACCTGGATATTCTGGAAATTGCCACTCACGTCGTTCAGCGTGGCTTTCAGGTAGGTGTCGTCGAAGTTGAAGAAGGCGCTGGTGGTGGTGTTGTCGTTGATCAGCGTCGAAGTCTCTTCGACGCCGTTCACCACGTCCGCGATGGTCACGCCGCCGGGAATCAAACTGAAGATGTTGGGGTTGTTGAGATTGAAGGCGGCGGTCGGAATGTTCGGCTCGATCCAGAAGTACGGCCCCGCATTCGAGATGCCGTAGCCTGCGGTCTGGCTCAACTGCCCGGCGGGAGTGAAGGCGCAGATCCGCGCCTGCGTATTCGAAGGCCCGATGGGAAGATTCGCGACATAGAGCTGATAGCCGTTGGTCGGCGAGTTGTAGACGATGACCGAGGCCTGCGTCATGCCGGAGATGTAGCCATTCCGGTTCAAGAACAGCACGACCATGTAGCGCAGCCCGGCACAAATATTTCCCGCGGGCGCAACCAACGCCCCATTCGACACCGGAGGCGCGGCCCCGGTTCCCGTGGTGTTGACGTTAGTCGGGGCGGCGAGCCCTGCCGGCGCGAGGTTCACCAGGGCGTAACTCGAAAGCGCCGGCGCCGGATTGCCAGTGGTCACGTCCGCCTCGTAAACGTTGTAGCCGATGGGCTTATAGGGAGCGGCCAGCGCCTGCACCCAGGCCGGAAGCACGGGCGCGGTGACCGTGAACTGATCGTTGAGTGTGGTGTTGGTGTATTTGTAGGCGAGAATCAGTTGCGCGTCGGTTTCGCCGACTCCATTCACCAGCGTGACCATCAGGTACACGTCGCGGTTGGCAGCGAATGTTCCAGCGCCGGAGTTGCGGGCCACGGTTGGGATCGCGGGCTCGGGCAGAGCCTGCGCCATGATCGCAGTCTGCTCCTTCCAAGTCACTCCGCCATCTGCGACCGTGCCACCGGCGGTGAGGGGAAATACCGGCTGGTTCGCTCCACTGATTCCCGCCACCGTGCAGATGTAGGTGTGCCCGTTGCCTCCCACAGGCGCCGCCGGCGTCACTACTTCCCCGACGTTGTATGGAGTGGCGGCGAGCCAACCCATCCCCACGGGCTTCATGGAGAGCGGATCAAGGAAACCAGTCTGGAGGTTGAAGACGGCGGGTGCAGCCAAAGAGTTCACGAGGTTGCCGAAGGCCAGATAATCCTTCTGGTAGGCGGAGGCGACCTGCATACTGGCCCCGGCGGCCGGCGGCACCTGCGGGCTGGAGATCAGCTTCAGGACGCCCGAGCCCACGGGTTGTTCCTGATACAGATGCCCCAAACCACTAAAGGCCACCGGGATCTGCACGTCGGGGTTCCCGCTCAATTTGGAGCTAACCAATCCGGTCACGGCGCCGCCATCCGGCAGAACGAAGCCGAACTGACTTTGGATGCCGTCGCGGGTGCGCACGCTGGTCAAATGAAAGCGCGAGTTCTTCGCCACGGCAAGAACGCCGAGAGGAAGATTGGTCGGGTCATCCTGCTCAACCAATGAACTCCAGCGCGTGATTTCGTGAGGCAGGCCGGCGAGATACATGACAGGGAAAGGAAAAGAGGAGAGGACTCGCGGAGCCAGGTTCGACTCCGCGAGCGAAGCAACGGCTGACTATTTGAAGTCCGCGCCCCAGGCTTCGATGAAGAAGTTCAGTTCGGCGGCCAGCGCCGCTGGATACGCTCCCGCAGCCAACTCCACCCCCTCGGAACTGAAAACTTTAAGGATGGGATGCAAGGCGTCGGCTCCGGGCACGATCTGGCAGTTGTAACCGGCGGGTAGATTCGTGATGGACACGAACTTCGGCCCTTGGTAGCCCCAGTACTGATCGGGATCGTAATTGCCGGTCGCCCCGTTGAGGTTTAAGACTTCGGGCGCTACGCCGGCGGCCTGCCCGTAGTTCCCGCTCAGATCCACGTTGTAGCGCACCTTCTTTTGCTTCCAGACGTTGGCCGCCTGGACGATGGTGAGTTGGTTTGGCATAAGTAATAGCTCCTTAACTTCCTGAAAAAGTTGGAATCGTGCCGCCGCTCCCGCAAGAGGATCGGCGACTCATACGCCCCAGCCGCCGCGACTTGCCCTGATTGGCTTTGGTCATGGCGATGGCTAAATCGTCGTAGGCTTCGTCGGCATCGTTGCCGTATTGGGTCACCCAGTCCGGGATTCTCCGGGCCTTGGCGGCTTCGCAGGCGATCTTCGAGGCCAGGCAGCGGTTGGCGGCAAGCGAAATTTGTATCTGGCTTTCCTGCGAGGTGAGCGGGTCGAAAAGAAATTCTCCCGTGACTTCCAGATCGAGCGCGGCGGAATAATTCGCCAGCTTGATTGAGTAGCGCAGCCAGGCCCAGGAATCGAGATAGTCGGCTCCATCGGGAATCGTGTTCGGCACGTCGAGAAAAGCCGCCTCTTGCCAGTAGGTTGGGTCTTGCCCTGGGAGTTTCCAGCGGATCATGCGGGGTGCAACGATCATCGCAAGCGGCTGGCCGTTAGCCTGATATTGATCGAGGTTCGGCAGTCCGGCGGGGACGGCGGGAAGCACAAGAATCTCTTCCGTGTTATCCCAGCCCACCAGACGGAGCTTGCCGAAAAGCCATTCATAGGTGTCCTGGGCGAAGCCGGTCACGTACTCCGGGGTGACGTAAGTCCCGTCGGGGTCATCGTGCTTCGCCTGGACGCGCTTGGTGATGTCAGAGAGTTGCAGAGAGTTATTCCTCTTCCTTCGCTTCTTTCAGTGCCTTGGCGCGGGCCGCCCTCACCTTTTTGCGCCGCGTTTCTTCGGTTCCAACTTCTCCCCACTGTTCAGCGGTGAGCTTCTCCATCTTGGCGTGGTCGATCTTGATGAAGGAATCCATGTAGGCCTTGAAGGGGTCGATGATGTTGCCGCAGTGCTCGCAGTGATAGGCGTTGGCCTTTACGATTTGTCCGCAGGCTGAGCAGTTGTCTTCCGAGAGGCCCTGCTTGATGCGCGAACTCACCACTCCGAACGGGGTGACGGGGATGATGCCTTCCGACACCAGTACGTCGGCCATCAGGTGATGGTTGTTGGTGACCTGGTGGCGGTACTTCTCGACCCGATACCAGCCTTCGGCTTCTTCCACGCGCTTGAAGAAAATATCGTTGCGGCGCTCGCGGTGCTGCTTGATCATCTTGTGCAGGTCGGCCCGGACCGGCGTCTGAATCACCGAGGGAATTTCCCGCTGTTCTTCGTCGTACATCACGCCATGTTTTTCGGTGACGGTGGGGTTGCCCTGGGCGTCGTAGGTTTCCACTTCCTTGATTTTGTCGGGATGCTGGCCGCCTTCGTAGATGATGACGCCGCAGCCCATGTTGTCTTTGTTCAGGAACTCGCGGACGAATTGCCCGGCCTGCATGATGGGCGTGATGGCGGAGAAACTCCACGAGCCTTCGTCGTCCGACATCAGCGTGCGCTCGGTGCGCCAGGAGCGGACGTGGTAGTAGGCGTAGGGCATTCCGGGATGGCAGGCGGGAACCTGCAAGCCGCGCAACAGAGGCATTCCACTGGTAAAGGAAAGCTCCCAAGGCAGCAGATTAATGACAGTCGCGTGGGGCGGCGGGGAAGACATCATCTGGCGGCGCAGATCGTCGAGCCGCTTGAGCGAGAGGGGATCAAGATAGGTAACCCTGCGCTTGGCTTTGCCTTCGATGGCGGTCGCAATTTCAGGGAAAGCTTGCGCGAAGGTGTTCGGACTCGCGGGCGGTCCTTGATAGGGAACGACGGGTGTGTTGGCGGGCATGGCTGGTTTGTTCTCCTGGCCGCGCTGAGGCGGCGGGTTCGTAAGTTGAGGTTGTGAGTTGGTTCGGCGCTTAGGCCGCAACGTCAGGGATGTAGTTCCACGGTGGGCCACTTAGATCGGCCCCTTGCCGCTTCAATTCAGCTTTGGCGTGCGGGTAGCAGAACGGTTCGTACTCGCCGTTCACACTGACCACGCATTCGCGCTCTTGGCGGCACACTTTACAGAGATCGAAGTTCATATTCTTTGGGGGGGGGGCGCTTAGGCCGGGGACTCGTTGACTGGGTGCTGTTAAAATCGTGTGATGGCGAAGGCGGAACTAGAAATACCGTGGGTCGAGATTGAGTCCATCGTGAAAACGGCTGCCGAAAAACTAACGACGGCAATGAACGATGCCACCGCTTCTGCGAACAAAACTCCGATTCAGGATGCCGTCCTACGGATATTAGCCAACGCCTGCAATCACGTTGCTGATGCTATTTCCGGCGAAGTGCGAGGCTCGATCAAAGATGAACTCAAAGCTGCAACCCGAAAAACCGTCATTGCCATATTGGACGACTTCGTTAATAATCGATTGAAAATCTAACCTTCTCAACGAGGCTGTGATGGACCGTCGCAAATTCCTATCGGCTCTGATCGGTGGCGTTGCGGCTGCCGCTGCGGTGCGGGAGTGTCCGTTCCGAGCGTTCAGCTTTCCGAAGGAGATCAAATATCCCGACTTTGGCGGTCAAACCTTGTTTGCCGACTACGACAAGAATGGAAACCTAACCAACTGGATCTGGGAATACGACCCCGAGAGCGGCTTCGCCAAACTCCACGACTCTAGCTTTTACGATCCCACCGGGTCATTCATGGGACTCTCGCGCCACCCTTTCGTCTCTGGATTCTCGAAGCTCATCGAGCTCAACGAACCCGCGCAGGCAGGCATGAAAGCCGGAGACATCGTCCTCACCGATCTCTAGGCGTGATACTGACTGCGAATTCCGATCTTCTCCTGCAACTGGTTCATCACCCGCCGCGCCCCGAGCGACAACCTGTTTCCGCAGACGGTGACCGGGCTGTCCTGCACCTGCGCATCGAGACGCGCGACTAAAGCCCGTTGTTTCTCGGCGGCGACGTTCGCTTCCGCGTCGATCATCTGCTGCAACCTGACGGCGGCAGACATCGGTCGCCGGTCGATGTCACGGAAGTTCGTTTGAATCGCCTGCTTCACGTCCGAGATCGAGGGCAAGTAGGGGCTCGGTCCGGCGACGATTTCATAATCTCCGTAGCGCGGGTAAGGCCCGAGCGCGGATTTGCCTTCCCAGTGGTACATATTCCAGTCGGCGGGCGATCCCCAAGTAGCTGCCGGTTGCCACTTCTCGACGATCCAGCCCGTGAGCCCGTACTTCGGTCGGTCGATGAAGCCTCGAATCATGTGCTCTGGGGAAACCTTCATCACTCCGCCCAGATACTCCATAATCTCCGGTACGGGGCGGCCTTTCGTGGCCATCTTCATCGCGGCGGAGATTCCCAAGCTGCCGCGTTCGTCAGTCGTTAGATTCTCCGCCCAGATGGCCCACTCTCCGGCACAGCGGATAGTTCTGAAGTCAGCGCGCGCGACGCGGAACAAGGGTTCGCCGAACGGATTGACACCGCCGGTGCGCAGCAGATGCGATTTGAGCGAGCGCGGAACGAAGGGCATTCCCGCGCGGAGGCCGGTGCGGCGGAATCTCATCGGGTAAACTCGGGAATACGAATCGTTCGCTCGGCGTAGCCCGGCCGAAAGTGCGAAAGAAAATAATCCACCAGCCCGCTGCCATACTCCCGCCCTTCGTCCGAGAATTCTGGGTGGCAGTGAGCACTGCGCTGCACGAGCATGGGAAGCGGGATTGCGGCGAGGTTGCTCATGCGGCACCTTAGAACCAGCGCATATCTTTCTGGCTGACGGAAATTGTTTTGGCGCAGATGCAGCACTGAAACATCACGGCCTTGTCGCCCGTTCCGGCGGTGAGTGCTCCCAGCGGTTCCATGGAGTGACGAAACAAAAACCAGCAGCGAAGCTCACGAAACCAGCTCATCCCAGCTTGCCGCAAGTATGCGGGATTCCATTCAGATGGGGATTACAGCAGGCATTGCACTGTTCTTCTGGAGTTGCCCACCGCATCTTTCCGTCGTGAGGTACGTCTGTGTCTTGACACACCGAACAAGTTCCCGGATCGTCGCCGGTACGGTACGAATAGTCGCAGCAGCAATCACAGACCACCATTCGAGATGCAGCTACGTGGCTCACCCCACCTGCGCCGCGGTAACCGGCGGCTTCGCGTTCGCCTCTATAATGGCCGCTTGTTCTTTCGTGGCGACGATCCCCAACACTTCATCTTCGTGCAGAATCAGTTGTGGCTCGTCGTTGATCGCGCCCAGCGGAGCTTCGGAGCCGGCATACTTGCCGAACAGGACGACGCACCCGACGGGGATGCGCAAGGGAATCAAGCGGCCTTCTTCGGTAATCCGCCCCTGTCCGCAACTGAGGACGACTCCGGCGTTCGGCTGGTCGCGGTCGGTCTCGCGCAGGAAGATTCCATGCTTCGAGTATTCGGCCTCGGGAACTCGGCGGACCAGCAAACGGTCTCCGATGGCAATGAACGTGGTGCCTTCGCGCAGGGCGTTGGTCCCCGGCTCGAAGATTTCGCGGGTGATGGCGAGGGCTTCTTCTTCAGTGACGCGCTTGCGCTCGAAAGCGTGCGGGAAGGCAAGGTTTTTCGCCAACGGTTGCTCGGCGGCTGGAAGGTCGGAGGTTTTCTCCAGCGCCAGCTCGACGGATGTCTTGGTGCGTTCTGCGGTTTCGTTCATGACGGTCTCTCGATCTTGTGTGGACTGAATTTACTTTCCGCTGCCATGCGCTCCTGCTCTTTCTGCGCGTTCTCCACTTCCTGCGTGGTGCGGTACTGCACGCACTGCAAGAGGATGTTCGCCAGCATCACCTGCGAGTTCAGCGGCAACTCGGCAATCTCTTTGTCGAGTTTCTTGGCGATGCCCATGATCAGGGCTGGGTCGGGAGAATTCATAGTCGGTTTCGCTTTCTGAAAAACGATGTGGGCCAGCCGCTGAGGGCCAGCCCCATCTTCAGTTTAACTCACAGGCTCAATTCCCTTGGGGAACTTTTGCTTGCGTGGCTCCGCCCTGGCAGATTGGGTTGTCGATCCAGGTCTGCTCCGCCACCACGAAGTACATCAACTCCATCGCGGTGGGCGTGCCGGTGGTCGGGTCGGTCATCTGAAACACCATCTGCCCGCCCCGGTTCTTGAACCAGAACATCCCCGGACCCCACTTGATGTGGTTCCAGGACTTCTTCCTGAGGAAGTCCCAGCGGGTGTAGTCGGCATGGGGATTGATCATGATGCGCCGGCCGTTGATCGACTTGGTCTTGATGAACGGGTCGTACTTCGCCACGCTTCCGCCGGCCAGAGGCAGCAGTTGATCGTTGAACGCGAGTTCGTCGAGCGACTGCACCTGCGCCAGGTGGGTGTGCCAGAAGTAGTCGTCATTCAACGCCTGCATTCCCAGGCGCTGCATGATTTGGTTTTCCGCGATCACAAAGACGGGCTTCGTGACCTGGGCGGTGTTCGACAGATTCACGCCGTTCGCGAACACGTAGGGCAAGCTGCGGGCTAAGCCGTAGAGGTTGCCGAGAGTCTGGGTGTTCACGAACACCGGAATGCCGTTGATTCCCTGGGGGGCGCCAGCGGGCAAACCCGCGGCGATCACCAAGTCTCCGGCGACCGAGCCGGGAGGAACCTGGTCTACTTGGATCTGCTGGGTGATGCCGAGACTCTTGTAGACGTTGACGATGTTGCAGGTTCCCCGGAGCACGTAGCCGGGGGACATGACTTGCACGGGTTGCTGTTCCTGCATCAGGTGGGCGGCGCGGCCGTCGATGACCGCGGTCGTGGCCGAACGGAGGTTGATGAAGTTAGCGCCCGTAAACGAATCAATAGACCCGAGCGAACCGTCGCCGGGGGTTTGCAGGAAGATGTCGCGGGTGCGGGTACACTCGGTGACGATCTTGGCGAGGGTCTGGGTCACCGGATTGGTGACGGAAATGTCCTTGCCTTCGCCGGTGAGCTGCATCAACTGGCTGTACTGCACGGGCAGGCACCAGGAGACTGGAGAAAGCAGGAACTGGTTGTACTGGTTGGCAACGCCCGACGGCATGGTCCCGGTGTCGAGACCGATGAAGGTCGGTGCGCTGGCGTAGGCGTAGAGCAGTTGGGCGCGGAAGCTGCGCAACGACGCGCGCACCGCCCCTCCGTCTGAGCCACTGCCGATCTCCTTGGCGAAAATCCCTTCACTCTCAACCGCGTCGGCGATTGTGGGGGCAAAGGTTTCGAGCTGGAGGGGCAGATTCGATAATGCTGTACCTGCGGGCATGATCCTCTCCTATGAGGTGCCGTGAACGCCGCTTAACAAAATCAGATACGCTCGGGCGGCGCGTTCGCGCGCTTGAACTGTTCCGCCAAAAGCTCGGTGAGGGGCATCTTCCGCCCGTCGTGGGTCTTGGCGTACTCCGCCTGAATGTCTTCCCGTTGCTGGCTTACAGATTTGGTCTGCGGCCCACTGGGGTTGACGGAGGTTCCATGCGGCTCGGTGCGGCTGGCGCGGGTCTGCGCGTCCACGGTGGCTTGCCGGGAGTTCTGGCGTTCGAGCGCCCCGCCCTTGGCCATACGCAACACTTCCCCGGCGACCGGGCCGAGGATTTCGTTGGTGTAGGTCAGGATGTGTTTGGTCAGCGCCTGCTCTCTCTTCTCGCTCGGAGCTTGACGAAGAATGCTGTCGTAAACCGACTGGAACAGGGGCGCACGGGAATCCGTGGCTTGAGTCCAAGTTCCATCTTCGTTCTTAACTCCGAGTTTCTGATCGATCAGGTCGCCGATCCGCGACATCGCGGCGGTGGCCTCGAACTCGCTGAGTCCGGCCTTGTCGAATGCGGGTTTCAATTGGGCTTGGGCGTTGTCCGCTGCTTTGGACTCGGCCCGCTCGATTGACTGCAGGTGGGCGGTGCGTGTGGATTCCTGCTGCTGGCGGGCAGCCGCGGCGTCGCGATCGTTCGCTGCCGTCTCTCTCGCCTTGAGAGAATCCGCAAGGGGCTTCAACTGGTCGGGTATTTCTCCTGACGCTGGAGAGGACAGCGCACTTACCTCTCGGAGAATGTTCACGCCAGCTAAGAGCCGCTCGCCGTCTTCACCTTGGGCTTTCGCGGTGGTGGTAAAGAAATCGAGAATACTGGAAAGGGTTTTCTGCAGGGGCGCGGGCAGTTTTCCGCCCTGCGTCATCTGCTGCAAATACACGTCCTGCTTGTTGCCGTAGATGGTGTCGAAGATGGAGTAGATCGCGGGATGGAGTTGGTACTTTCCGTTCGCGTCCATCAGCGGCTTGCCGTCGTCGCCGACCATCATCGCTTCTTTCACCCAGGAACCCAGGAAGGCTCTCGCGCCGTCGGGGTTCGGAGTGCCGTCATCGTTCGCCGCGGAGAGGAAGTGATTGTCGATGGACTGGAACGTCGCTGCGGCTTTCGCGATGGTGGGGGCGTTGTCAGGGTAGATGCCGTGCTCGGCGATCTTTAGCGCGTCTCCGCTTCGACGGAGAGCCGCCGAGATGGCGTGCTTCTCTTCGGGGTGTGTGTCGTAGTAGGCTTTCGCCGCCGCGTCTTTGGTGATGGCGTCGTTGAATTCCTTGGGACCGAAGACAGGGCCGCCACCCAGATCGAGTTCCTGTACAGCTTCGGCGGGCACAGCGTCGGCAGGCTTTGCGTCCCCGGGCTTGGCTTCTCCGGGTTTTGCCTCGTCGACGGCCGCAGCGGGAACTTCCGCAGGCGCGTCTCCGGGTTTCGGCGCTCCCGCTCCAGCAGCTTCCGCGGCTTCCGCTTCCAGTTCCTCCGGCGTTTTGGAAACGACTTCTTTCCAGCCTTGTTCGATCTTCTCGCGTAATGTGGTTGGTTCTTTGGGAGCGGCAGGCGCGAGGCCGGAATCTGGAGCAGCTCCGGGTGTTCCAGAAGCGGGAGCAGGCGAAGACGATGGCGCTGGCGATGACGACGGTGCGGGCGCCGTCGCAGGAGCGGGCGTTGCCGCTGGTGCGGGTGCGCTAGGGGCTGCGGGTGCCGGCGCTGAGGCCGGGGCTGCTAGTTCGGCTGGCATGGAATCTCCTCTTGAGTGAGCTCAGGAAATATGAGAGAAGCCCGGTTAGGGGCTTCCCTCGTGATCGCGTGTTTACTCGGCTGGTTCCGGCTCGGATGCGGCTTGGGGCGCGGCCGGAGCTTGGTCGAGCAGGGTTGTCACATCCGGCTCTGGCGCGGCTTTCGCGGTGTCTTGTTGTGCGGGCGATTGATCGGGCAGCGGCGCAGGGCCAGTCGCGTTTGATCCGTCGGTGTACCGCTTAGTCTCGATTCTCAGTCCACTCGTCCCAGCGCCGGGCAGTTTCGTCTCGACGGGCTTCCTGGCTCCCGCGTCCAGATGCTCCGCGACTACAGCGTCCAGCAGAGGCCGCGGCTTGGGCACGATTCGCCCGTCGTTGTCTTTCGTCGGCGGCGCGAACCGATGATCGAACATGGGATGATCTTTCGGCGCGACGTTGTGATCTTCGTCCGGGTACTTCCAGCAGTTGATGTGGAAGGTGGGAAGATCGGGGTTCGGTTCCTGCCGCGATTCGTGGTCCATGTGGGGCACGTCGTACACGTCGATGGTGCGCCCCTCGGCGTCCTGATAGGAGACGGAGACGAAGCCGTCGTGCAATTGGTTGAGCGATTTCACCAGTGCGTTGTGGGGCACGCCTTTGGCATCGAGGTAGACTACGACTTCGTTGACGTTCATGGGGTTCTCCTGAAGTAAGATCGGTGCATGGAATTCAAAGAGGCTCTGAAGGTTTTCCCGGCGCGGCGAACACTTCGACGGCGATCCAGAGCAATAGAATAAAAAGAAAGGCACGCAACTCCTTCACTCCGCTCACGCCGACGCTCCCGCTGCCTGGGGTTGCGCTCCCGGTCCCGCTGGCGCTCCACCCGTCAACTGCCGTTCCGCTGCGAGTTCCTTCTGGTACACCACACAGAGTTTGTAGTAAGCGACGAGCGAGTCGAGCGCGGGCTGGTTGTCTTTCACTTTGTCCCAGTGCGCCTGCGTCCAGGATTCCAAAATCTTCTGCGAGGCTGCGAGATCGTCGAGATATTTGTTCGGCTGCACGGCCGGGATCATCACCGTCTCGCCCGGCTTCATGGGGTCGGGCTGCTCGGTCGCGGGCGATTTGACCAGGATGTTGATCACCTGCAACATCTTCTCGCGCATAGAAGCGCCGGGCGCCACCAGCCCTGGCACGCCGATGTAGCGGATGGCGTTGTCCATGTTCTCCGGCTCCGCCATCAGCCACTGCACCATTTCGGTGTTGGCGCTCTGGAAAAGCTGCTGATACCACCCCTTGATGTCGGCGTAGGTCATAGGGAAGCCTTGATCGGTCTCTGGCTCCGCGTGCACGCTGCCTTTCATCTGGTCGAGATGGACGTATTCCGCGTAGAACTCTTTGGCCTCGTCGGCGACCGTCAACTGCCAGTCTTCGGTCATATTTTTGGCGGCGCATTTGATGGCGTTCTCGGCGGCCCTCGCGTGCTCTTTGCGGATCGTCAGCCAGTGCAGCCCGAGCTTCACCATGCCGGTGTTCAACTGTTGCGCCTGTCCGGAGGCGGTTTCGATGCCTTCCTGGGTTCCGGCGCCAAAAACCTGCGGCGGCGTTCCCACCAGCAGTTCCATGTCCGACTTGAGGCTCGCGGCGTACTGGAAGATCATGGCGTCGATCTCGGCCCGCACCTGAAAAACGAGTTCCTGAATGTTCGAGAGCGGCGCGCCTTTGCGCAGGTGGATCTCGTTTAGGATGCCCGGCAGGATGGGCTTGTTGTTCATCGCCTGGGCGTCGAGATACTCCGCATTGATCAACAGCAGCCCACAGGCCAGCCGGTCCATATATTCGTCGATCTTCGAGATGCAGTCATTCAACCGCTCCTGCACCGGCACGGCAGGATTCCCCGCGGGTTCTGGCATCAGGCCAAATCCCGCCACTTCCGTGCCGTTCCAGGTCCACTCGTCGGTGAGCTTACAAGCGCGAATCTGCAACGGGAGCTCGTTGACCCAGGCCAACATACAGCCATCGGGGAAGGCTTTACTCAGTTCGTCGCACTCCGCTTTCGTGATGCCATCTGCCTCTGCAAAGAGCATCGGCTGAATCCAGGTGCGGTTGTAGGTGGGCTTCGACTGGTTCGAGAAGGCAAAATACGCCGAGCCCTGCGGAGCCGCCGTTAACATGTCCCGCCACTGCCGTTCGAGCGTAGTCGCGCTCGATCCGCCGGATTCCCCAGACTGTAATTGCTCCCACTTCTCGTTGAAGGTCCGGCGCAACCAACCGAGCGATACTTCCTCAGCCACATTCAGCAGGCAGGTATTCAGTAGATCGGGCGCATCGGGATCGACGTCGACGTGCATCGGCCCGTAGACGGTTTGCAGCACCATACCGTTCGGCACATCGGCACGCTCGTCGGCAACCGGGACGGTTTCGGTGTGGGGCTCAAAGAAGTTCTGCGGCCCGAACGGACTGCCGCAATTGGGGCAAGCGAAACTGGTTTGGCCGGCCAGTGCGTCCTCTGGCGTAGTTGCTCCGCAGTGAAAGCAGGTATAGCGCGCGGGCAGAATGTCGGTCTTCAGCAGTCGGAGGACGGTCTGCTTGTGGGTTCCGGTGCGGTCTTTGTCCACCACGTAGCGGGTGAATTTGAAATAACACCCAGAGGTGAAAAGCTCCATCAACTCGATGAGCAGCAGAATGTCGGGGTCGTTCGCCCGCTCGATGATGGTTTCGACCCGGCTCGCAACCAACGCCGTGGCCCGGTCCTCTTCGACGTTCGGATTCACGGGCAGCCACCGCGATTTCGGAATCTGCGCGCTCAAGGCCGCTACAAAAGCCTTTTCGAGCATCTGGTAGAAGTTGTGCGGCCGCTTGTCCATGGTCTGATCGGCATTGCGGTCGTCCGACGCCCCCATGTAGTTCCAGTATTCCTCGAAGGCGTCGAAAGTTTGATAGGTGCCGGGCAGCACCCCGATGTTGTGGTTGCCCTTCAGCATCTCCTTGTTTTTGAGGATGGTCAGGATTTTCGGACGGCGCTTCCATTCCCATTGCGTTCGCTTCTCGGTGACCACATCGATCAGCCGCTTGCCCCACTTTTGCAGCAAGGCTTCCATTTCGTCATCTGGCTCGGCGGGAGACTGTGGATTCGGTTCTTCCGAGGGTGGAGTCTTCGGCGGCGTGACCACGGCAGAGAGCGTGGAGTCCTGGCCAGGAATCGGCGGGGCCTGGCCTACAGCGGGGGCTTGCCCGAGGTGTTGGGTGGGAGCGGTGGCCATGAAGTTAAGTCGTTACCGCTTCGTAAGTCGCCGCGAAGATGTCCGGCTTGCAGGGATAGAATTCGCCGTTCACACCCTTGATGATCCAGTCGTCTCCTCGCGCGAGAAACTCTTCACTCTCTAGCGTGTGCATGAGCAGCCCGAGTCCGGAGTTACCTCCCGCGATCATGTTCGTCTTGTTTTCTGGCAGCGGGAGGCCGTCCCCATCCAGCCACACGCCTCGCACGAACCACGGCTTCGGAACGAAATCGCAAATCTCATTCCATGTCGCCCAAGTCAATTGAACGGCCTCGACGACGACGGGCTTTTTACGAAACTTCAATCTAGGAAACCCCTTGCTTCGCCGCCTCAAACATCACCTGCGCCGGGTGGGTGCCGTGCGCCCGTCTCCGCTTCTCCATCTCGTCTTCGACTTTCACCCGCTGCATTTCCCGTCCCAGTAAGGAGGGACGAGTACGCATGACTGAGCGCAATCTGGCTTTGGTTGCGGCCCTTGCGGCTTCGAACTCATCGAGGGAAGGCACAGGTCTTTCGGGTTGTGGTTGCGCTTCTGGTGGCGCCGGCGGATGAAGCCGCGTTTTCAACTCCACGATCTGCTCGCGCAGCTCCGCCACCATCTCTTCGTGGTCGGAGCGAAACATGAGACGCAAGTCCATGGAGTTTTGCGAAGTTAGTTGACGATGAAGTAGCTCACGCAGGCCGGATTGCTCGCAATGACCGCGCCGATGGTGAAGGTGAAAGACGTCCCCCCGGTTCGCGCCGTGACCACTGGATTCAGGAGCGTGGAAAGTGTGGTGTTACAGGTGACGCTTAATTTCGTTCCTAGACTCTCATCCACGCTTAACAGGATCTGACTGTTGGCCGTGACTGCGGTCGTGTTGACTACCAATGTCGGATTGGTTCCGGTTGGCAGGGCCACGCTACCTGCTGCCGCCGCCGCACACACGGCGGGAGAGGCGCTGCTGGAACAATTTGTAGTCGTTAAGAGCGCCGGAGTTGTGATTGAGGTTAGGAATGTCGGGGCGGTTTGCAAGGGGATTCTTCCGGTGCCGGTAATGGCCTGCGGATTCAGTAGGTCGAAATTCGCCCCGTCATAAATCATGCAGGCGGGTTCGTTGGTCCCGATGTCTCCCGGAGCGATAAGGCCGCCAGCGAACCGAACAATCGTTTTCGCACCCAACCCGCTAAAGTTCACGGTGGGGTTTGTGGTCGTGCTTGCAGCGGAAGCCTTGAAGCAGCCATAGCTCCCGGTGGCTGGGCCGGTCATGGGCGGCGCTAAGGTAACGACGTAGGCGTTGACCGCCCCGGTATCGGCGGCGTAGAGATTCTGCGGTAATGTTTGCCCGAGAACAAATGCCGTGGTTGCGACTTGCGTCGTGTTAGTGTTCGCCGCCGCGGTCGGCGCGGTCGGGGTGCCAGTCAGTCCAGGCGAAGCCACGGGCGCAATCGACGAATCCACATACGCCGAGGTGATTGTCGTGCAGGTGGGAACCGCCGAAGCGCTCACTGCGGTCACGGCCTGATTCGTACACGTCCCGCCCGGAGTCGTGCCCCCGATCTTGGTGCAGGTGATGACGCCCGCGGACGTCGCCGTGCAATCGCTGCTTAAATTCGCAAGGACATTGCCCAGAGCGAACGTCGAGCTGCTGGTCCCACTGGGGCATTCCAGACTGACATTCGTGGTCGAGGTCTGGAAAGTGCAATTCAGAAAGTTCGATTGCGCGGCCGGAGTAGCGGCGTTGAAATTCGCCGTCGCCAGATTGCTGCCTCCGGCTACGGTCACGTTGCTACCAGAACCCGCGCCGGTACAGGTGAGGGCGAAAATACTGCCACTCTGCGTGGCGGTGCATCCCGAGACCAGATTGAGCGTCACTCCGCCGCTGGCTGTGCCTACGGCGCTGCCGTTGTTTTGTACGGTAATCGAGCCGCGGGAGCCATTACTGGACTGGCTGAAGGCAGCCAGCGTGAGCAACAGGAAGACGGCAATAAGGAGCCTGGGTCTCATATTTAGTCGTACTCGATGAAGCGCAACGTGGTTGCGGTGGCGGTGTTCGAGCGGGCTTTGATCAGGTTGTCGGCCGCCCGGTAGTTGGGCGTGCCCACCGTATTCTGGGCATTCATTCCGAGCAGCGGCCCGCGATCCCCTACCCTGTGGAAGTTCGGGATCTGAATCGGCTCCGAGCCAAACGACACTGTGTTCAAAGCGACGAAGTTGTCCACAAAGCTCGAAAACTGGATGCCTTGGGGCGCGGTGCCTTCGTCTTCCATGAACTCTATGCCTCGAGTCGGCCCGGTGGCTGCGATGGTGACAAACGCTCCAGCATTGCCGTTGAGCGCGATCAAACGTTCGCGTTGCGCCATTTCCCCTACCCCCTCTCCGCGATGCGCTGGCCAATCGACTTCCGCTTCGGCGGCGCTTCGCCCGTGGGCAACATGTCGGGATTCTTGTTGGCGGTGGCGTGGAACACGGATTCGCCTTTTTTCTCGCCGTAGTGGTCCTGCATCTTTTGCATGACCTCGCGGCCCTTGCCTTTGAAATACTTTCCGATTGGGCTCATTTCGTGGCTCCCATCAGTTCAGTCACCGACACTCCGGTGTTCGGAATCACTTGGTCGGCGCGGTCGTCGTGGATGACGCTGAAGCGTTTACTCTTCTCGTGGGTGATGGGGAGGATTTCCCCCAAATGCGCCTTACACCAGGCCGCGATCGCGAGATAGGACAGCGTGGCGTTCATCCCTTCCTTGAAAGTGTCATCGCCCGGATTGACCCGCGCCGTAAAGATGAAGACTTCCTCGCCCGCCGCGCGCCAGGCTTTCACTTTCTTGACCATCTCCTCGACGGCAGAGCCGATCTTCTGCGGGCCATACTTCTCCAGGTCACCCGTTTGGTAGTGGGCCAGAGTGCAGTCCAGATCGACGGCGTGAACTTCTTTTGACATGAAGGAAAGGGAGTGGGGCCGCTTTGGACCACAGCGCCATCTCACGCCGAAAGGGGTCGCGGAAATCGGCGCTAAAGGCAAACTGGCTGGAGCCGGCCCCGCACTCCAGCTCTTCCCGTGGCCCAAAGGAAAGCCTGCTTGTTAGTGATTGAAGCTAGTTGTTGAGCACTTCGATTTTCAGATCCTGCATTTGCGGTGGGGTCGTGCTTTCAGCGCCGCTGGTCTGCAGGAATACGAAGAACACAGCGTCCTGATCGAGCACGTCCGCGGTGATGGCTGCGGTCGAGCCTTCGATGTAGGGGTTGCCGATGGTCCCCTGAGCGCTCACCTGCTCAATGCCAAAGCCGCCCGGCATGATGGTGCCGGTTGTGCCAATGGCGTTTACGGTCCAGTCGCATTCCTCGTGGTACTTGATCGCAGCCGTGCCAGTGGCGGTGATGTCGCCGGCAAGTTTGCAGATGATCAAAGGCGTTCCGGTAGAGAAGTCGGTGATGTCGCCGATTTCCACGTCGATGCCGGTAGCGGTGCCGCCCGTCGAAGGTGTGGCCGTCACGTCGAAGGAGAAGCGGACGGTGCCGCCGATTCCCAGGTTCTGCAGGAAGCCAGTGGGCAACTGCACGGTTCCTACTACGCCAAGCTGCCCAGCAGTCAAGGCGGGAGTCGCCGTAAACGGCCCGTAGTTCAACTGAAACCCATAGCCTGGCCGCTGGCTCGGTCGATAGGCAAAGGTGGTGTGGCTTTGCGGGTTGGGATTGTAGGCCGCCGCGATTCCGCCAGATTGGGGGATCAGCGAGGTCGTAGTCACCGGGCCCAACATGGTGGCCGCGGATCCAATCGCGCAAACCGGATAGGCGGTGAAGGTGGTCGAGAGCGTGCAGTTTGAAGCCGTTACTGGCAGGACATAGGCGGCGCTGTTGTAGGTCAACCCTCCCCAAGGGAGCCACCCATAGGCGCCGGTCGAAGCTGCTGGCGAGTTGTACTGCAGCACGTTGGTGCCGGAAGCGCTGGGAGTCAGGGTGTGAGTAACGGAAGCCACACTCCAACCGCCGAGCGCGTCGATGTAGATGTCGCCTGCAACCTCCGCGCTGTTCGGCCAGGTGCCGCCGGTGGTGGCCGACTGACAAACCAAGCCTGCGGTCGCGGCGCAAGTCAGGTTCGCGCTGGCCGTCGGTACGGCCAAAGCCGTGAGCGTCGAGGGCTGCAGGTTATACCACGCTGGGCCAGTCCCTGAAATATCGTTAATGAGCTGGTTGGCTTGCAGCGTGCCGCCCACAGTGGCCGCCGTCGTGATGGTCGCAGCGGTGCAGCCATCGTCATAGAACTTTTGGTCAACGATCACCGTGCCCGCTTTTCCGCCGAGATCGTTCAACGCCTCGCGCAGTCCGCACGTGCCGGAACGCAGATTGAAGCTGTAGTGCGAGTTCGCCGGGCTCATGTTGATGGTGCAGGTTGAGCTGGTGAGGGTCGGCGCCGTCTCAGTCACGGTTTCCGTGTTCGCCGAAACTGCATCGATGATGTTGACGCTGGCATTGGCGTTGAACGGCTGGACGCCGCGCACTCCGGCATGGACCGCCTCGAAGCAGGCTTCCGCCGGGAAGGTGTAAGTCCCGCCCATTCCCGAATTGAAGGTGGAAGGGATGTTGTAGTTGAACTGGCTGGCGACGCGCTGGTTGTCGATGGCCCACGCGCTTAGCCCGTAGTTTCCGGCGCTCGAGTTCGCGTTGTAGCCGCCGCCGCTTTGCGAGAATGCCAGAGCCGTCGAGAGTACGATGACGAGCGCCAGCAGTGAGGTTACGATCCGACGTGGTTTCATTGGGTGTTTGCTCCTGAGTTGGAAGTAATGAATTCCGGAATCTAGTTGCACAGTGCGAACGGAAGAAACGCGACGGAAATCCATTGGACCCTGATCGTCGCTGATTTGACCATCACTGATAGACGCAAAAACTGTTGCGCTCGGCGGTGAGAGTGCCCGCACCATTCGCGGCGGCTTGCAGCACTACGCTGCCAGCGGTAGTGGACGTCGTCACACCGGCAGTGACAATGGCTGGAAAGTCGGTCGCGGCGGTAACCGTGCCCGTGTTAGCGACCGACTGAGAACCAGTCCCGACGCTGGACTTCCAGGTTCCTGTGGTCGCCGTGACTGCGCTGGTCATGTTGAGACTGACGGTCGCGCCCGCGGGCACTAGCACCTTGAACTGAGGGCCAGCCGTTGCTGCAGATGCCTGCCACGTGATTTGACACGTCAGCGTGTAGGTGTTCGAGGCGGCAGCGTAAAAGAACACCGGAGGAATGTTTGAGAACGATGTGGTCGCGTTCGTGTAAGTGGGACTGACGGCAATCGTGACCGGGATCTGCTGCACCCCCGAGAACGCGTGCAGCCCTTGATGCAACATGAAATCATTGGGCGATCCGTAGATGATATCGGTCGCGACGAAAGGAGGGGGAGCCGAGGTTTCCGTGAAAGACAGTGCTCCAAGTCCCAAGGTTGCAGGCGCGCTCTGGTCGGCCAGTTTGAGGTTTAACTGAGTTCCGGAACCAAACAAACCGGTATAACCGCTAGTGACGCCGCCGAACAAAAGATTGGGACTCGCTCCCGTCAACACCACGCCCCCGGCATGGGAGATATTCAGCCGGTCGGAGAAATCCACGCTGAAGCCTTCATCCGCGCTGTGGGCGACGTTCCGCCAGTTGAGTTGATCGGTTTGCGCCAGCCGCAGGAAGCCGCTGGCGGCTGGGTTCGCGGCGGTAGAGACAATGGAACCAGAATTAATGAAAAGGAAAAAGCCGGTGCCCCCGAGGAAGTTGGCGTTGCCGTTGAAGGTGGCGTTGCCCTGCACATTCAGTGTCCCGCCGATATTCAGCCCGCTTGCGATCGACTGCACCAAAGTGTTCGGGGGGTTGGTGAAAATCGGAGTCGGGTAGAAGACGCCACTGGTCGAACAGTTCCCGGTGGGCGCACCGTTTGAGATGTTGATCGTGGCCGCAGCCCCGCCATACATACACCAAGTCTGCGGGAAGCCGGAGATTTGGCTGCCGTTCTTGTTGACCAAGTTAACGGTGTAATAAGTTCCGGTGGGTACGAGCTGGTCGCTGAGATAAACCGAGCAGAAGCTAGTATTGAGGGCTTGCGGCGTCGCTCCGGTCACGAGCGGCACGCTTTGCGCGTACTGCGTCCAGCCGGTCACCGTGCCTTGGATGGTTTCCCCGCCCGAGGTGGTGCTGATGGCCACTCCGTAACCCGTGGCGGAATTCGGCTGCACCCCGGGCGCATTGACGTAGACCGTGCCCATGCCGCTGAGGTTGATCTTGGCCTCCGGCGAGACCGCGCCCACTCCGCCGGCTCCGATGTAGTAGAGAACGACGTAGTAGGTGCCGGCCGCAAGCGTCCCGGCGCTGCTGTAGCCGAGGGAAAGGACGGGACTCGCAAGGGCGTCAGGAACCCCCACCACGTTGCCCTGGGCGCTGGTGTAGCAGGCGCTTTGCTCGGTGGCGATGGTCGCGGTTCCCGCGATGATGGCGGGCTGGCTGAGACTGAAAGTTAACGCGCCGTAGTTGACCGGGCCGCCGGTCGCCGTCTGCACCTGCCCCAAGATGACACTCGAAGGGCCGGCTGAGGATCCGGGACCGGGGACGACCTGAGCGCAGATTTGCGGGGTTAGAAGCCCGCAGAGGGCCAAAACCGCCAAGCGGAAGTTATGCGGGAATTTGCGCAGCATTTTGCTCAGTGGATGATGCAACTGGCGTGGAAGCCGCCACGGGCGCGGCTTGCGGCGTTTGTTTCTGAATTTGTCGCAGCAGTTTCCGCCGTTCGCGGCGCGTAGCGAGAGGAAGCGCGCGGGCCAGCCGCGACACGATGGGTGCGCCGTGGTTGTGGTAGAGCTTGCGGCGCAGTTCGATATGCTCCGGGTTGAGGCTTTCTGGGTTCATCCGTTCCTCGCGGTCAGAATGGAGGCGGCGAGGAGAAGGGCGGCGAACAAGAGAGGCCCCCAGGCGGGACGGTTGTCGAAGAAGCGGGTCATCAGAATTGCGGCGGTTGTCGCATCTCGCCATCCGCAAGAGCGGGACTCCATGGCGTCGGCAGGCCGCGCAACTCGCGTTCTGCGTTGGTGCGCTCTTGGTGGATCGTGCCGTCGCGGTGATCTTGAACGCATTTGTTGTAGGGGTTCCACATGACGGGATCGTTGTCGTCCCAACGCTTCAGTGCTTCGAGCGCCGTCAGTTCCGGAACTACTTGGTTGGAATAGCGTCCCACCGTCGCATGAGCCATGAGGCGGATGGCGCACCAGTAGACCAGCCCCCTCGGCATCCGCCATGCAAGCCAGATTAAGATTCGTTCCCTCATCGCTTAACCCCTTATGAAACCAACGACTTGCGCTGACTCGGCGTGTGTTTTCAAGACTTTACGGTGTTTCCAATGCCTCGTAAGTCGTTGATGTTTCCTTACGACCGAATGGAAACGGCCAGAGCGATGCGGGTTTCCAAAGGTATGGGTTGGGAACCTCATCCGAGCAGCTTTCCGAGCCTCACGATGATCACGGCGCAGGCCAGGACCGCCGCCAGGGCTCGGGCGCCGACATGCTGGCGCCACAGCGTCGTCTTCGAAGGACCTTTCACCGGATCGATCTTGCGGCCCGGGATATGGCCCTCGGTGCGGGCTTTCTTCAGGCCATCCTTGGTGCGCTCGGCGATGACGTTGCGCTCGAACTCGGCGAACACCGCCAGGATGCCGAACAAAAGCTTTCCCATGGGAGTGGTGAGATCGAAGTTGTCTTTGACGCTAACGAAATCCACCTTGGCCGAGAGCAGGTCGCCGACGGTCTTGTGCAGGTGCTGCACGCTGCGACCGAAACGATCGAGGCGCAGGACGGCGACCGCCTGGATATCGCGCAAGCCCTTGGTCGCATCCGCCATCAATTCATCGAGCTGGGGACGGGAGGCTTTGGTGCCGGAAACGCCGCGGTCCACGTACTCGCGGATGATGGTGTGCTTCTGGGCTACGCACCAGGCTCGCAGCTCCAGCAACTGCACTTCTGGATCCTGGCCGCGGAACTGGTGTCCGCCGGCTTCGTGGTGCGAGGAGGGATTCTTGCCGCAGATCTCACATTTGTCGGTGGAAACGCGGGCATAGAGGGCGACGTTCATGCTGCCGCCTCGTCGGAGATATATTTCCAAGGCAAAAGGTTTTTAGTAGAGTTGCACGCGCAGCCTAGCTCGCCAGGCTATTCACGTCCCCGTCGCTCTCGGTCCACTCCCTGAACTTGCGCTCCAAGGCGGCGAAGATTCTTCGCTCGCTGGCCGCTCGTTGCGCCTGCTTCAGCCAGAACCCGGCCGCGCCGATCACATACACTTCCTCGGGATTCAGCGCCACTAAGGCTTTAGCCATCCCATCCGTCTTTCATCGGTACGCCAGGTAGGTAACCAGAGCCTTTGCGCCTTCCCAGGCCAGGCCGGTCAGGATCGAGGTGAGGGCGATGTTGGCGATGCGGTACCGACTGACGGCCTTCGTCAAGCTGTCGATTTCTTTATCTTTCAAGCCCATGGCCCGCTCGTGGCGCCGGATCCGGGTCCAACTCTCGTTGACCGCACGCACCAGTTCGGAGTTGTCGACCGATTCATACTGCCGGGACCGGTCCATCGCGTTGTAGGTGCCGACGGCTTTGGCGTGGTCTATGGCGTTGTGCATGGAGTCGATGCGTGAGATTAAAGGCTTGATGAAGTGCACATCAGGCGATGGCGGGTCGGATGTAATTCCGCCACTGCATCCCGGGCTGGGAAAACAGGACGCGGGAGGAAACTTGGATGTTGCGCGATCGGCTCCGGGCAAATGCCGTTTTATCGCCCGCCATGGGGATCTGGTAGTGGAGTTTGTCCCCGTAGTTGTGGACTTTGGCGAAGGGAAGCACGTTGCCCGTCCCGAGGGGCCCGTCGAAGAACCGCTGCATCTTCTGTGTAATCGCTTTGAAAAACAGGAAGATTTTCCCGTGCTGGTCGAACCTGCCGAGTTTCAATGTTTTGAGCCGGTGGAGTTCGGCGCGCGGGCGGAATTCAGTCGGACGCTCCCAGCGAAAATCCTGCCCTGTGTAGAAGCAGGGAACTAGATCAGTTGCAGCCATGATGGGAAGGATTTGGGGCGCACTTGTCCCCGCTAAGGAAGGATCTTTGAAAAGCGCCGGGCATCGACCGGGTATGCAGTTGCCGCGCTCTTGGGGAAAGAGCATGGGGTTCGTATCCGGAACCACTGTAGGGCAAACGGGCAGGGAAGCGAAGTTACCGATGGGCCGTATCGTTAGAATTCTGAGGCTGAGCGCTCGGAGGCGG
The DNA here is from genome assembly GCA_003131585.1 of Acidobacteriaceae bacterium. Lineage (GTDB taxonomy): Bacteria > Acidobacteriota > Terriglobia > Terriglobales > Acidobacteriaceae > Sulfotelmatobacter. The sequence goes on along the minus strand of PKVW01000024.1, from coordinate 59,429 downwards.
AGGCAGGTTCCGAGGGGGAAGGCGGAGACGGAGACGGAGACAGAAACGACGGGCGCGTTGCGGAGGCGACGATGTTGTAGCGGCGGCACAATCCGGCCTCGGCATATTCGAGCAGACCGCTCATGGTCGGTTCGCAGCCGTCTTTCCAGAAGAGTTCGAGTACGAAGTCCCCGAGGCGACGCACGGGCGCGGCGGCGGCGACCGACCCGGCGGAATCGAGAAGACGTTGCTTCCAGTCGTTAAAAGCGGCCACGCTACACCTCCCCCGAGGTTAAAGAAAGAATGCGCCTTCTGGTGCACTGGAATCTGTGCACTTTTGAACATTTTTGAAACAGGGAAGAGGGTGGGTCTTGAATGGCCGCTTGGGTGGCCGCGATGAGTCGGAAGGCCCGCCCCGGTTGAGCGGGCCTTCCGCTACTAGCACGCGCGTGTCTGACGCCCGCTTTCTAGGCGGCGACGTTCGCCCAGCTTGGGCTGATCCCACACTCCTTCAAGAATTCTTCATGGAAGCCGGGTGACCCATTGGGAATGGCCGTCCCCAAGGCCTCGGCGATCTCGTAGAGGTACTTCTTTTCCGTCGCCGTGGTCGCGCGTTTGGCATAGCGGGAGAGGGTGGTGGTGACGGTTGAGAGTGGGACTTTCAGGTTAACGTCGAACATGAGTGTGGCCTCCTAGTGGTTCTCCCTCACAGATACATCTAGGGGAGGGAGGGAGCAAGGGCGGGGGAATCAGGGAAGTAAACAGGAGGCTAGTTCTGCGGTTTGTGGCACCAGTGCTTCCCGTCCTCGGCGGTGAGTAGGATGCGGGATTTGTCGGTGCAAGTCCATCGTTGTTTTAACGGGTAGCACATCAGTTCTGCGTAACACAAGCTCTGGTCAGGGGAGTACAGGCACGCGTCCCGGTTGTAGTTCCAATCGGCCTCATATCCCGCAGGACACTGCGCGTGGTCGGCGGCGATAATCTTAAGGTCGGAAGGCTCCCCCTTGATTGCCGGTACGTCTATCGGCTCGGACGGTGCGAGCAACTTCTTTAGGTCAACGAGAAAGTCGCCCGCGTTATCTTCAAGGTGCCAGCGGCCTTCGGGGTCTTGCCAGAGACATACATTATCTTGTGGACAGCGCGGGACAAAGCCTATCGCATCCTGTCCCCAACCCATCCCCACCATCCCCAAGATTGCCAGCAATAGGCAGAGCAGCCGTTTCATGTCTTCACCTTCTTCACCTTGGACCAGCGGCGGGCTTGGGGAGGCTTGCGATAAAAGCGGCTCCGGCCAGAGCGCTGGCGGCGATAATACGGAACGAAAACAACGTCAGGTCTGGAATGGCAAATCGCGACATGGAATCCCATTCGCGGTGCTGGTCTCCCACAGGATCACCTTCCTCCACCTCCCAAGATTCGTATGAAGCCACAGGTTGATCGGCTTTCTCTGGCGTTGTAGTAGGAACGGCAAGTGGGGCAGGCGGTTTAGGGTACCGAGGCCCAGCCCAAACCCAACCATAACCCATGCGCTGACCACCAAGATCGTTTGTCCCCTTCCAAGGAATCCAGGCACAGCAGTACGCGAGCATAAAGAAATAGAGAATGAGGGTAACGCGTTGCGCTTTTCTCATAAGTAGGTACTCACGCCGCATCATCGCCATCGCCGCCCCGAAGCCGAATTCGGCACCCGCCGAAGCCGGCGAATCGCTAGCCACTTATTTCACCTTCTTCTGTTTGGCCCGTTTCGTGCGGGCGGCAGCAGCGGCCTTTGCAGCTTTCTTTGCGATTTCTTGTCGCCGCTTCGCCGTAAGACCCTCTGCACGGGCCAATCCACCGAGCCGAGCCATTTCGCTGACTTCCATGTAGGCAAGGTACCACCTTGCAGGCAAGAACACAAGAACTTTCTATTTTAGTGCTTGACAGCTTGCAAGCAAGGTGAGAGAATACATGGTGTAAACGGGCAGACCGAGTGTTAGTAGCACCCGATCCGCCCTAACCGAAACGACCTAAATGGGAGGCCGCATGGCTCACAGCACTCTACCAGTTCTCCCCCACCCGCAATTTCCACAGGTGGTTCCCGAACAAACTCTTTCTCTCTGCTGCTACGAGTCCCCGGAATCCGTCTGGGGCGCGTGCGACGGCCAGCCCTGCCTAGAAATCGCCCGCGTGCATGACGTAGCCCGCGAAATGGACTACTGCGCCCGGCACTGGCGGGAGGTGAGCCGTGGCTGAACTCATTCATGCAAACGGAGACCAGTCCACAGTGCAACCGCGAATTCCTCAGCGAGGATTCAGTCTCAGCGAACTTTACGCCATCATCGGCTGCAAAACGGTACAGGCGATCGCTCTCGCCGATGGACGCACGATGTGGATGGACGAGGAAGGCAAGCTGCAAGGCGGACTTCTCATCGTCAACGAGAAAGCGACGAAGCTGCTAGTCGAAGCGGGAGGCATTCCGGGCGACGAAGTTGTGGGCAACGTCCTGATCACGGAGCCGGGGGAAGTGAAATGAGAAACACTCCCTCCGAATTCTCTCTCCTCTGCCGCGACCGTGACCATGCCGCCTATGGAGTGGTCGGCGCGGCAACTGTCGCTCTGGCCTTCCTCAACCTGAAAGAAGTCCCGTCCGCCGTCCGAACTTTACTCGAAGCCCTCACGATGTACCGCGAGGCCGACGAACGCATCACCGCATTCCACAAATCCCAAACTCAGAAAAAGGAGAATCAACATGTCAGCGCAAGCACAACCGATCACCAATCCAACGCAGCCTAGTGTTCAACCGCACTTGATTCACAACCTAGAGAAGAAGCCCATCCAGATCATCCCTACCAAACTCGCCATCTTCGGCGAACAGGGAGTGGGGAAAACCGCGACCGCCTGCCTCTACGCCGCGGCAATCTCGAAAGAGTTCTACGGCGGCGCTCCGGTCTGGGGCACCGATCCTGAGCTGGGGATGCAGTTCCCCAGGCGCACCATCTTCGCGCCGGAGAAGATCGACTTCCAGATTCGCACCGTGCCCACGTTTCAAGGGATGATGACCGATCTGCGGGACGCCGAACGCGCCGGGGCTTGTGTCTGGATGGTCGAGTTGCAGAAAATCTGGATCGAGCTGCTGAAAACCGTCCGCAAGAAATCGCCGAACAATTGGGGCAACGAACTGAACGCCATGTGGACCGACTACGTGGCCCACTTCCTTAACTCGAAACTGCACTGCATCGGCTTGGGCCGCGTTGGGGACGTGACCGATGATCTGATCGACGAAAAAGGCGCGATCACGAAAGTCAAGACGGGCGAAAAGATGAAGGCCGGCGGGTCCAATAACTTCGGGTACGAGCCCCACTTGGTCTTGCGGATGAAGCTCGAAATCAAGCCGCGCCGCAAGGACGGGAAGATCACCGATGGCGAAGGCCGTATGAACCACGTCGCCTATGTGCTCAAGGATCGGACTTGGGCCTTGAACGGAAAAGAGTTCCGCTGGTCCGACAAAGCAGGCTACAAACCGGGCGGCTACGCGCAAGTCTGGCAGAGCCTTCGCGGACACTTCGCCGCCGTCCAGGAGACGATGGGATTCACCACGCTCGACACCACCGCAAACTCGGAAGCCATGATCGACAACGAGGGCAACGGCGAGTTCTACGCCAAGCGCCAGCGCCGGGAAGTGATGTCGGCCGAGATCAAAGGCTGTCTCGATCTTCACTTCGCCGGACAGGGCAAAGAGGACAAGCAAGTGCGGATCGCCATCTCGGAACTGATCTTCGGAGTGAAGTCGAAGGAAGCCGCAGACGCGCTGCCCGTCGAACAACTGGAGCGCGGCCTCCGCATCCTGCACGCCTACGAGAAAATCGCGGTCCACGACATGACCTCAAAAGACACGGTGCTGATCCAGATGCACGACTGCATCGCCGAGTACGACCGGGGCGAATCGGAGGAGTGGGAGTTGCCGTTCTAGCCTTTCATCTTCTCGGCCCTCCGTCTGCTTGCGACACCGAGAACAAACCCGAAGGCCCGAGGGAGGAAAGGGCCATCGAAAATCAGGTCGAAACCGGGTATAACAATTTCCTTATATCCGGTCTGCCGAGTGAGGCTCGGCACTGAGGAGACCAACATGGAGCAGAACGAACTTTTGCAGGACTTGGCGCTGAAATTGGACTTAGCGAATATGGAACTCCAGACAATCGACGAAGTTCTCGCTCGACGGCCCGCTCTGGACGGATTGAAGCATCGCACCGAAAAAATCGAACGCGCGTGTCAGGCTAACGGCGACCTACTGAAGGTTCTCGAAGCGGCGCGACACTGCATCAAGAGCTACCAGCACGGGAACGCCGCCACCGACCTAGCGAAGGAGATGGCCGAAAAGATCGAGGAAGTTCTGAAGAAAAACGGTGTCGAGATTCAATTTTGATCCGCCGCCGCCCCATCCCGCGCTCCCGAGGAAGGAGGAGTCATGGCACTGCTGAATATTGACGAAAAGACGGTCGGCATCTGGTTCCTCGCTCTCACCGACGATTGCGATTGGATGTGCGGGGTGAGCGAAACCGAGCCGGAGAAAAAGTACCAGATCAATTACCGCTTCCGCTACCACAAAGACGACAAGGTGTTCGATTCCGCAGACGAGAAAAGCAGTTATGGCGTGAAGGCGTCCTGCACTCGCAGTTTTGCCATTGCGACGGTCCGGCACATCGCCTCAGAGATGAAAGCGAAAGGGGCAATCGGGGAGATCGACGAACTGTTGATGCAGGACGGCGATGTAGACCGCTTCCTGAAAGAATTCCGAGACAAGCCCTACGTCTACATCCGCGTCGAGGGAAGAATCAAACCGTGACCTTTCGACGAAGGCCCATCCCGCGCTCCCATGACTATCCCGAATCCTCCCTGCGCTACACCGCCATCCTCGCCGGGTCCGTGCGTGTCTACCCGGACGGAAGGGAAGTCTGCGTGGATTCTCTAGCGGGATGGAGGGAATACAAACGCCGCGTAAAGGTGATGCTAGAGCGTCAGGGAGGCCACTGCAGCCTCTGCGGGAAGAAATTGGCCCTAAACCATGCCACCTTTGAACATCAGCGACGTAGAGGCATGGGAGCAGCGTGGCGGGACGACCGGATCGTTAAGGACGGTCAGGATTGGAACAGGGCGGCGCACTGGGTGTGCAATTCAGCGAAGGGCTAGGCGGGATTTTTCCGAGCGCCGCTGCCTGACGAAGAATATCGCGGGACGCATTTTCTCGGTAAACACTCAGGCCGATTTCGCATCCCCAAGCTATCGCCGCGCCGATGACACAGGAGAACAAGCGCTCCTTCTCGGGACTCCATTCCCGCGTCTTTCGGAAATCGAGGAAATCCTTTTCGGCTTCCATGAAACTTGCCTTCATTGAATCGACGCCTTTCACTTCTTCTGCTCTACCTGGTACGGAGTGTAGTTCGGGTTGCCCTCGTTGAGACGGTTCAGTAGCGAAACAACTTTCACGTGTTCGCCGCCGTTTTTCCAGATCATCGCGGTAAAGGAACCGAGAGCCATCAAGATCATTTCGTAATCTTGCCGGCTCATGGTCAGTACCACCTGCCCGTTCTCTTCGCGGTAGCTCACTCAGCCTCCAAACTTTTCGAGCTTCTCGGGCAGCACGTTGTTTTTGATCGGGCCACCGAAAGGTATTGGCCCGTTAACTTTAAGCGAGATCGCCATGCACTTCGCGCGGCACAGAATGTGCAACCGGGGATTCGCAGCCCTCTTATTGGCGACGACAGGCCAGACGGAACATGCTCTGCCACACGCTTCACACTGGCATCGCACTCCACGCGAAAACGGGTTCCAATCATGCGCCCAGACAATCGCATGGTAAGCGGAATCATCGGCCCACGATTTAATCAACTGTTCCGGGTTCACGCCACCACCGCCCTTTCGCACCGGCACTTCCGTCCCCCGCCGATCGGGAAGCCGCACTCCTCGTCGTCGGCATGAATGTGGCCGCAGTCGGGGCACCAGTCCGCTTCGCCGTAGCGTTTCTGTGGGGCGGGCGGGAACACCTTCAGTCCGGTTGTGACATCTTGAGACAAGTTGCCGATCTTGCGCACTTCCTCGGCCAGTTCCCGCAGCCAGGCTTTGAAATCGGTGGCGTCGCAGAGCCGCTGTCTCTCGCCGAGGCGCGCTTCCTCGACGTGGTCGGCCAGATAGCGGAAGATGAGCCGGGCTTGCAACAAGGCTGCGCGGCGGTCGCCGGGGCCGAGCGGGAGATCGGAGATCAAGTCGCGGGAGTTCATCGCTCTCTCTCCCGAATTTCGCGCTTCACTTCGTCGCTCGGCTCGTAGACTAGATACTTCGCACGCATCTGGATCAGCAGTGGACGGATCAGCGGGTAGTTCTCCAAGTCTGCGACTAACCCGGCGCGGGCAATCGCTCTCACGAAGCCGCCGCCATACTCATCCGCTGCCGCAAGCCATTCCAGCAATTCCGGGTCGTCGTTCTGTGCGATCAGAAACTCTGTCATGGTGCCTCCATGTTCGGCGCGAAGCGCAGGCTCCACGGCCAGCGCATAGCGCGGCTTTCAAATCGGATGGCGTTATGCACGCTCAACTCGTGCGGGTAAGGACGTTGGGCGCAGGTGCAAGCGACGGGAGCTAGAATCTGCGGACGCGGCCCGGTCAGATATGCAAACGTCGCATCAGTGCACCGGACGTAGAGGTCGCCGTTCTTGCGCTTCGTGGAAATTCCAGCTTCGCGGAAATGTTTCTCGACAACTTCGACACCGATAACGTGATCGCCGTCATGGAACAAATCGAGGACGCAACCGGGGAAGTCGCAGGGAACTGGATCGCCGGAAAAATCGAGTGCGAAGTCGGCGCTCATGCGAACAAACTCCACTGCCGCTCCACTTCCGGTTTCACCAATTCGCCGTGCTGCCGCTCCAGTCTAGCGATGCACTCCAGACACGGCCCTTTGCGGCGGTCGTCGATGCGGTGCGGCGTCGGCTTCCCGCACTTGTTGCAGTAGAAGGTTGCGGATATCGTGTTGCGGGTGAAGTGCTCGGTCATGCAGCCCTCACGTCGTCGCCAATTAGTCCGGCAGCTTCAGGAGTTCCGCAGCGAAACTTCAGGAGACGCCCGCCCGCGACGAATCCCCTCTGAGAGATGGCAACCCAGCAGCAACCGAAACAACGCTCACATGACGCCATTTTGAGTTGCCCGGTGTAGCTGAGATAACCGCGCTCAAAGGGGCCGAGTTTATGGCCGAGCGACTCAGCAGCCTTGACCGCCCTTTGCTTAATCGGCGTCCAATTCAACCGGCTCACGCTCTCCTCACTTTCCGGGGCGGGCTTCAGTTGTACCCCGTAGAAATTTGGCATGGCAGAGCCGCTCCGGATTCCGCTAATTTCCGCCATGTGGTCGTCGCCTTTTCGCCGTCATCGTCGAACTCGAATTCTTCGTCGAGGTTTTCGACCTCCTCGAAGTGATGAATCAAATCGTCTTCGGCGGTCTCTCGGTCACGCGGTCCCAACACATTGCGGTAGTACCGCTTCATCTCCTCTTCGGAATGCGCGGCGTAGTACTCGGTTCCGTCCGGGCCGATCTGCCAAACGCGAATCGGTCGATCATCTTCGACGGTCTGCGTATTGCCTGTATCCGTCTCCAGTTCAATTCTCTTGCTCATGCTGTCCTCCTTTGCCTGACTTTCCGGGCCGGGCTTCCCCTACACGTCCCGCAGCTTCAATTCCAGTTCGACCTTGCGGACTTGCACCAGTCGATATTCGCCGATGTAGACAGTTTCGCCCTTCTCCGCCAGCTCCTCCACGCCTTCCGCCGAAGTGAGCCACGGGTCTTCATTGTTCCCAAAGTCCCACTTAACGAACACCCGCTTCGGTAAAAGATTCCCCCGCACCCTGACGATCTTCTCTGACTTCGTACCCTTTATGTCTCGTGCTTTCATGCTGTCCTCCACGTTTGTTCTTTCCGGGGCGGGCTTGTTGCCCCGAATCTGACTTCACTGGAATCAAATTCGAGTACAGGGGCTAACTGCCCGCCCCCGGAACTGGTATTTCTGAATTCTTCGCCCGCTTCTCTTCCGCCAGTGTAGCGAGATTCGCCACAAACTTGCGCCGCACTTCGGTCGAATAAGTGTTTTCCGTGTTGGCCGCATCCAGCAGCGCCCAAACCATGTCGTTTATTTCTATCTGCGGGACGCGCAAATCCAAAAACTGAAAATCCTCCGGCCTCTGCGTGTGAATGGCGATCACGCCTTGAGCGTCGAGCTTCGCGATCTGTTCTGCGGTTAGCGGCTGTTTGTGAAGCAAAATTTGCGGCATAAATTACCTCCAAAGAAAACACGAGCACAATTCCCGGCCCCAGCCCGGTCATCAGCAGAACTTTGGCGATTGCCAGGACGAAGCGCCAGAGGTTGAAGAGTTCGGAGTGCATCTCAGGCGCTCCTTTCCGCGATATCCGTTTGCGCGATCGGTTCGGTTTGCGATGGCCACTTCGGAAAGGGAAGCGGCATTTCTCCCGCGAGCCAGCGGTTGTATTTCATGGCCGGACCTCGCGTGAAGTGTTTCAGCGGCGTGACGACACGGCTCGTGCGGAGGAATTGCTGAAGCACGCGCACGTAATGGTTATCTCCGACGCGGATCATCCAGTAATACTGAAGCCTCAGCCCGAATTGCGAGGGCGCCCAAAGCTGATGCAGCCAGAGAACCTGAAAACGCGCGACATAAGCTGCGGCCGCCGCAAGTTGCCCAAGCATCTCCCGGTCCATCGTGAAGTACGGCGGGTCCACGATCACCGTGTCGAAGCTGGCCATCGCAAACGGCGGCAGCCAGGCGTCGCCGATTACGTGCGGATCCGTCGCAATATCCACGTCAAGCCGGGTTCCGAATGTGGCGCGGCCGCCGAAAAGATGCACCACGCTGCCCGCGCCACAGATATCGCGCATTTTCGCTTCAACGACGGGAGGGAAGGACCAGCCCGCACGCTTCTCGACGTTCTTATCGTTCGGGCACCAGAGGATCTCGCCTTGTGGTCGACGTCGCATCAGGCCGCCTCCGAGTTCATCCGCGTGAAGGCTTCCGCCCTTGGCCTTCCACATCCCAGACAACAGCCGATTCTTCCTTCGGCGCACTCCCACGCGAAGATGCAAATCTCCCAGCCGCCGCAACGTTCGCAGTAGCGCATCTCCTGCACCCAGGGATCGAGGACGGCGACGGTGTGCTCAACGTCGCCGCCTCCCTCTCCCTCCATGCCGACTGAGGAGATCGGTGCGGGATTCTCAGGCAGCAAGGTCACAGAAGTTTCTCCGTAGGCCGGAATCGAGGCACGCCTTTCTCGTCCACCACTTCCTCGATAAGTCCCATCCGGTACAAATCGAGGATGGCCCGCGCCAGTTGCAGCTTCGGAATTGGAATCTTCCGGCAGGGACTGCGCTCCTGCCGCACTTCGAGCGAGAGTGTGGGAGCGTACGAGTCGTTGTAGTTACCGCGCGTGGTTGCGGTTGAAGCCATGGTGTTCTCCTTCAAACCTTGTCAGCGATTCAGACGAACGGCTTTTCCATTTTTCGAGAGAGCGCCCGCTTTCAGAAGTTTTGCGGCCGCGCCCTTGATCGTGTCGTAGCTGTGCTTCAGCAGTGCGCTCAGTTGCACGTAGTTCATTTCGTCGTGAGCCAAGAGCGCGTCAATGATTTTCGCGGCCACACCGGGGAAGCCGTTTTTGTACGATTCCCAGCGCGGATCGTTTCCGTTCGAGGCGGCGGCGGTTGCGGCTCCCGTTGCTGATGGGGCGGGAACCGCGTCTTCTTCACCCACGGCCAGCTCGATCTCTCCGAAGAGCGCGCGCAGATATCTGTGTAGCGGAGCCAGTTGCGTCCGCAACGCGCGGATCGAGCGCTCGATATTTTTTTTATCCGCGAGCGCCTGCCCGAGTTCATTGCGAACCCCTCTCAGGGTTTCATCGAGCTTCCGGTTCTCCTGCCGCAACTGGCGCAGTTCTTCGGCGCTCGCCTTCTCGCTCACGTCGATGACGTTTTCGTATTCGCCCTCAAGCAACCGTTGCGCCATGTTTTTCCTCCGAACGCTTTTCCTCCGAACTGGTGTGCGCCGGCAGCGCGACGCGGAACCCGCGGAAGGTGCGCTCGAGCGTTCCGGGATTGCCGTATTCGTCCATCACGGCGACCGCCATGAGAATCCTGCGGATCGCTTCCAGATTCCAGCGCGGCTCGGTGCAGCGGTCGCAGGCGATCACGTATTCCTGATCGGTCTTATAGGTTCCTTTCACCCAGGCCAGCGCTTTTTTCCGGTGCGCGTCGTAGATGTACCAAAGTTTTACGTCCCCGCCGCTCTGTTTGACCATGTCGGGGTGATGTTTCATGGCCTTCGCTTTGAAAGCCTTATCAATCTCGGCTTCTGTGGGCATGGGGCTGTCGATGCCGAGCGCGGCCTGCCAGGAATAGTCTTCCGTCTGCGGAGCCGAGAAATAGAGCGCGACGCCGGGGTCCTGGCGGTCCATCGGCGATTGGTTGAAGGAGATCGTTGCCTCCGCCATCCCGAGAATCTGCAACTGTTTCGTCAGCCGCTCGGTGTACTGCCGGAAAGTTTTCTTCCAGCCGTTTTTTGGTTTGCGGCGGTCAATCAGCGTGCGTTCCTGTCCGTCCGCCCACTTCAGCGGAGACTGCTCGCTCATACGAATTGTGTCTTCTTCCTTTTTTGCCATCACGTTTGCTCCCTTCTAAAATTCCAGACTACCTTCGCTCATGTCCCTCGCTCCTCGCCGTTCTCCGGGGCGTGCTCGGTATTGCTCCGCTGCATCCGCAGTCTGAATTCACGCTCTCGTTTCACATGCTCCGGCTCCGGCTGCGAATTCAGAATTTCGCGCATCTGCTTTACGATGTACCCGAACTCCAGCAGCTTGCCTTCCTTGCGGGCTTGTTCGATGGCTTCCCGCTCCCGGCGCGCAGAGTCAGTGTCCGCCTTTTCGCGTTGGTTGCGCTGCCAGCGCTCGATCTGAACGCGGATGTCATAAATCGTCGGAAAGAAGTTGCACTGCTCGCGCCACTTTCGGAAGGCCCATTCAATCGCTTGCGCAGGCTCGTCCGAAAAGACGCGATCAAACTCAGCCGCCAGCAGTGAATCAACTGTCGCCTTTGAATTCGCCGCCGTCAGCACCATCTGCATCGCGATAGTTTGAGAGGATGCCTTCACCGATCGCTCGGCGATTCTGCTCAAACCGTTGCTGCGCGGCACTAGCTTGCTGTCCTCCATCGTTCGACCTCCATTTCATGTCGCGGAAATAAAACCGCGTCAGCGCGATGCCTTTTTTCTGATCCCGCACGGCGCGCTCGGCGATGGACTTCGCCGCTTCCTCGATTTCGACTCCGCGGTACTTGGCTTCCGCCGTGATCGAGATCGCGATCTGCGGGAGCGCCCCAATGTCCGCCAGTCCGCACATCTCCATCAGCAACTGGGCCGCTTTCGTGGCGTGATCGGAGATGGCGGTCCCTCCCACTACGGAATTCGCGCGGACGGGGTTGCGGTGCGCGTACTCGGCCGCTGGCTTTTCTCGCACGGGAAGCGGCGCGGCCGGAGCTGGGGGAAGCGGAGAGGGTTCGGGCGGCGCGGGTTTGCGCGCGGGCATCTCGGTGACGTTCGGGTGTTCGCCTCGCTTCGCCGCTTCTTTGTGTTCGGCGTAAGTGCGCGCATCGAAGTGCCGGATTCCTTTGGCGCGCTCCGCCGTCCGGAACTTCTCGATGTCGATTTCGTACATGTAGGGGCGGCAGAACTCGTCGAAGTTCGCCTTACCCCCCGGAGTCTTAGATCGGCCCACATAGCCGCACTTCTCGCATTTCCCAGTCTGGCGATCCGCGCCGCACTTGCGACAATTCGACCAGGAGTTTGCCTTTCGCAATTGCCGCCAGTAGCGGTGCTTGACGGCCTGACGCGCCCGCCAGCGCGCCGTGCTCCGCACGCAGTTTCCCGCTCCGTCTTCGTTGCCCAGCATCATGCCATCGAGAGAGACGCAGATAATTCCATTCGCCGGGCCATCTTCGTTTGGCCACCGCCCGCGCGCGCTGAGTGCATTCAGGGTGGCGTGACGGACAGAGTGGGGCGCGCCCGAGAACTTAACAATGGCGAGCATTTCCTGGTACGTGTAAGAGCTTTTTTTTGCGCTAGAAGGAGCGCCCGAGTTGGGGTATAGTGCAGCTATCGATGCTGTCGCCATAGGCAGTGATCGAGGTCCGCGGAGGACCATTTCACTGGCGCGAGAGTTTACCGCTCTCGCGCCAATCGTTTTTTCAGACCAGAGCTTGACTGCTTGCGGCGGCTTTTTGGGCACGCCTAAAACTTCTACTGGCCCTAGCAGCGTCTTGCGACGCGCCAGAATCGCGGGCCAAACTTTTTCCGGGTGAAGGCCGAGAACCATGTAGCTCGCGAGCACGTCCGGCGAGCAGAGGACGGCATCTCCACGCGCGGCATAAGCTACCGTCAGTCGCGCGATTCGCAGATCGTCGCGAAACCACGGATCGATTTCTTGGGCTTCGGCAGCGACTAACCGGGTGAGAATGCGACGGGAAAAGGCATGGATGCGAGCTGGCATCCAGCGCTTCTAACAGCCGTGTCAAGCGGAGCTTAGGCAGCAGCCGCAAGGTTCCTCCCGCTGAGATGGTCCGAGGAAGCGCTCAGGGAGGGGCGGCGATCACTTAACATAATACTTCTTATCGGACCTTGCAATCCCGACGGAAAAACTGGGGAGCGTTCCCGTGTCCCCCTATTTTCTCGACTCCCCGATGCTCCTTACCGTCTGTATCGAGGTTCGGCCGGTCAACCCTAACTCATACTTCGTGGACCGGGCTCGCGCCCGCTTCCCGCAAATGGATGTCTGGCCAAGCTGCCGCTTTGGTCCGCTCTTCAGGATCGCAGGATTCCTGGCAGGAATAGCTCGGGGGAAATTGAAGCAATTGGGCACGAAATCGAATTTGTTCAGTCTTCGAGCGTCGGCAAGGTCTTCAGCACCTCACTGGCTCGGGGTCGACCGAGAACCGGATCGTCCTTGCGAATTTTCCCATCCCGGAAGACCAGCACACGCCTGGCAAACTGTGCGATGTCGTGCTCGTGAGTGACCAGTACGATAGTTAATCCCTTGTCGTTTAGGTTCTGGAAGATATCCATGATCTCGACTGAAGTACGGCTGTCGAGATTGCCGGTGGGCTCGTCTGCCAACAGGATGGAAGGACGATTCACCAGCGCTCGTGCTATGGCGACCCGTTGTTGCTGTCCTCCGGACATCTGCGACGGAAAATGCCGTGCCCGGTCGACAAGACCAACCATTGTCAAGGCATCGGCGGCACGTTTTCGGCGCTCTGTTTTATCGATTTTCGCGTATAGCGTCGGTAGCTCCGTATTTTCAAGCGCCGTCGTCCGAGCCAGGAGATTGAAGCCCTGGAAAACAAAACCAATTTTTTCGTTCCGAATGAGTGCCAGGGCCTTCTTGTTGTGCTCGGAAACATCGATCTCTTCAAGCAAGTATCGTCCGGAGCTGAGGCGGTCGAGACAGCCAAGAATGTTCATGAAGGTTGATTTGCCGCTGCCGCTCGCCCCCATGATCGCTACGAATTCACCCCGGTGAATTTCCATGTTCACTCCACGGAGGGCGTGGACCCGAGTCTCTCCCAGTTCGTAATACTTGTGCGCATCTTCGACACGAATGACGGCGCTAGCAGAGACGGCTGCCGTGCTTTCGAGTTGGTTGACAGCGGGTATCGTTTCCATTGGGTGGTCCGACCTCCGGTCCTAGCGCCGTAAACCTCCTAGAGCTTGGGTTTTAGGAGCTATTGATCGAATGATCATGTCGTCTCCTTCCTTCAGTTCACCTTTGAGAACTGAACTAACCTCCGTGTACGCATGGTCTGTGATTCCAAGAGAAACCTTCACCGGTTCCATCGTTTTATCTGGATGAAGCTTCCAAACGACGGCAGTCTCCGCTTTGGGTGCGCAGGGCAGATTCTGCGCGCCAGTGCTAGCAGGCATCCCACCCTCCCCCGCGGCAGAGTGATCGGCGCCTTGTTCGCCCTGGACTGCCTCGATCCCATAGCGCTTGTACAAGGTTAAAATCTCCTCGGGTGCCATCGGAGGTTTGTACCGAAGGGCAGTGTTTGGCAGTTTCAATGCGTTCTGCGCCGTAGCCACGGGAATGGTCACGTATGCCGTCATGCCGGGGAACAGTTTTAACTCAGGGTTCGCAAATTCGATGATGGTGTCGTACGTGACGACGCTTTGCACCGTCGTCGGGTTCATCCGGATCTGGCTGACAACTCCCTGAAACGTCTGCTTGGGGAGGGCATCCACTTTGAATGTGACCACCTTGCCGACTTTAATGTTGTCTACGTCCGACTCGTCAGTCTTGGCATACACCCACATCTTCGTGAGATCCTGCGCGATTGTAAAAATGGTTGGCGCCTGCAATGACGCGGCCACGGTTTGCCCCACATCCACATTTCGCGCCACCACAGTGCCATCGATCGGAGAGCGAATCACGGTGTAATCGAGATTGGTTTGGGCGACTGCGACCGCGGCATCTTTCTGACTGATTTGGGCCTCGGCTTGCGTGATGTTGGCTGCTGCGGCGTCCACGGATGCGGTGGCTGCGTCATAGTTCGACTTGGCAAGGTCCAGTTGCTGCTTGCTCATGACGCCATCTTTGGCCAGGCCGACGGTACGATCATAGTCAGCCTTAGTCTGTACCAAAGCGGCTTTCGCTTTTTTGAGGTTGGCTCGGGCCGCTTCCAAGTTGGCCTCTGAATTTTTCAAATCAGCGGTTGCCTGCAGCAGGGCGCCCTTGAACAATGCAGGATCAATCAGCGCGACGATGTCCCCCTTATGCACGCGGGAATTGAAGTCGGCATTAAGTTTTGCGATGGACCCGGACACCTGCGATCCCACTTGGACGGTGATTACCGAGTTAATGGTTCCAGTGGCTTCCACAACGTCATGGATGTCACCTCGTTCCACCTTTGCGGTAAAATGCTGGGCTTGAGTGTCACGGTTCAGCCCCAAAGCGACGAACAATCCAGCCACGACCACAACGACCGCTAAGATGAGCCACTTGCGTTTTGTCATTTATCTCCGGTCCCGATAGTCAACAACCCTTTACTCGTATCGCAGCGCTTCGATCGGATCGAGTCGAGAAGCTTTACGCGCCGGGTAGTATCCGAAGAACACTCCGACGGCGACCGAGAACAATGCGGCCACCACGATGGCTTCAATAGACATCTCCATAGGCCAACCCAGCGTCTGTCCGACCAAATAGGACCCGAAGACTCCAAAGAGCACTCCCGCGGCACCTCCCACGAGGCTGAGCATGATCGATTCTCCCAAGAACTGAAGCTGAATGGCCGCTTCGGTAGCTCCGACGGCCACTCGGACTCCGATTTCTCGCGTACGCTCGGTTACGGAAACAAGCATTACGTTCATGATCCCTATTCCCCCCACGATCAGGGAAACGGAGGCGATTGCAATCAGCAGGATTGTCAGGGTCTTGCTGGCGTCAAGCTGGGCCTGAATGATGTCCTCAGGATTGCGAATATTAAAGTCGTCCTCTTCTTCAGGACGCAGGTGGTGTCGATCGCGGAGCACAGCGGTTGCCTCCTGTCCGGCCATCTTAACTACGTCCGGTGATACCGCTGAACACAGAATGTCGTCCAACCACGTAATGCCCTTGATCTTCTTCTGAGCCGTAGTGTAGGGCAGGATGATCGTGTCATCCTGGTCTTGCCCGGAAAGGGAGAGTCCCTTGGGATGAAGCGTAGCCACCACCTTGCACGGAAGGCCACTCACTCGGATGACTTTACCAACTGGATTTTCGACGCCGAAGAGTTGCTCCCGAACGGTTCGCCCAATCACGCAAACATCGGCTGCTCGATCCGTATCATCCTGTGAGAATAGGGCCCCCTGATCCACGTACCAGCGCTTTATCTCGAAATATTCGGGCGAAACGCCGCGGTAGGAAGTGTGCCAATTCTGATTACCGTAGACGACCTGGACTGGATCATCCACATTCGGCGAAACGCCCTTGATGAGAGAAATCTGGTTCTTGATCGCGACGGCATCGGCCATAACCAAAGTTTTCGTGTCATGTGTGCCGGTGCGGACGCCGTTGACCGCCCGGCCGCCCGCTTCAATCCAGACGAAGTTGTCTCCGAGGTTGTTCAGTTGTTGCTGGACTCGCGCCTGACCAGCATTGCCGATAGCCACGACACAAATCACTGCGGCAATCCCGATAGTGATCCCCAGAACTGTCAGAACGCTTCGCATCTTGTTTCTGAGCAGCGCTATCAACGCGGATCGAAAGAGAGCTCCGTAATTCACAGTTCCGATGCCTCCTCGCTTCTAAGCCACTCTAAAGGTTTCAAGAGAAGGCTACACCACAGTTGGGTTGTCTGGCCTGGGCACTCATGCGCCATGGCATCGAAACAATATACTGTTTCTACCTGAAGACCAGGTGAATGCGGATTGACTGGGAGGCTTGTCATGCCTAAACTTTGGCGCTGATTCGCTCCTATTGGGGCGTTAGCAATATTGATTTCGATATTTGTTTACAGCGCAACCGCGACTCCCCCCGACAAGCCAGCGGCGGCGCCACCGAAGCAAGTTGCGGACGTGCCTCTGCCGGGCCCTGCAGTCCGCTTCGATTATCAGAGTCTCGATGCCTCTCATGACCGCCTTTACATTGCTCACATGAACGCCGATCAGCTCGTCGTTTTCGACACGAAGAAGCGTGAGGTTGTGGCGACCCTCGACGGCTTTCCCAATGTGCACGGTGTTTGGGCGGTTCCGGAGCTAGGCAGGGTTTACGCATCGGCCACAGGGGAACACAAAGTAACCGTCGTCGATATGCAAACCCTGAAGATCATCGCCAAGACTGGACCAATCAAATATCCGGACGGCATCGCCTACTCTCCCGGTGCGAAGCGAGTCTTCGTATCCGACGAACATGGAAACGCGGATGCGGTGATCGATGCGACGACCAACTCTCTGGTGGCCAATCCTGTACCGTATAGATCCAAACTTCGGCGCCATGGCCGGCGTGAGATGGAACGGCCAGGTAGAAACGGTCGAAGCCTTTCCGGCCCTTTCCGAAATACCCGGCGGTGCGGGCCCCTATGGCGGTCTGACGTTGGCTAGAAGCCTGTAGTGATCGGTGTCGTCTTGGAGCGTCTAAGTTATTTGGCCCCGTCGTATTTACAGTCTCGGGCGGCTGTCCCCACATGAGCACAGAAGATTATTCGCTGAGGAAGACGATTTTGGGATGGAAGAGGGTTCCGGCTACGCGGGTGGCGATGGCGATCAGTTCCCTTTGGCCGTAGAAGACTTTGACCTGGTGGGCGCGGGAGAGCTCGGGAAGGTTGACGGGGCGGCCGCTGCGGATGCGGGCGGCGGTGGCCTCGTCCGCGGTGACGGAAGGAAACTGCGGCAAGAGTTCGCGGGGATGCACGAAGAGCGATTCAAGCACCGGTCGGGGCGGCGGGAAGGAAACAGCAGGTCCCTCCACTTCGCTTCCCGCTCCCTGCGGGAGCGGAAAGCTCCGGTCGGGATGACAATTTGTTGTGGGGTGGGGATGACAATTATTTATCTGACCTTCGATTTCTTCGAGGGTGTGGGCGTGGCTGATTTCGAACTCGGCCACGGCGGTGCGGCGCAGAGATTCGAGATGCGCTCCGGCACCGAGACGCTGGCCCATTTCGTGCGCGACCGCCCGCATGTAGGTTCCCGAAGCGACGCGAGCCCGGAAGCGGGCGCGGTCGCCCTCGACTGCGAGGATCACGAATTCTTTGATCTCGACTTGAACCGGCTTGAGGACTACCTCCTGTTGTTTTCGCGCCAGTTTGTAGGCTGGGACACCGTGGATTTTCTTGGCGGAGAACGGGGGCGGCACCTGGTCGATGAGGCCGAGAAATCCGGCAGCGAGTTTCCGGATGGGATCGAGGTTGAGAGTGACCGGGACAGCCTCGCCCACCGGCTCGCCGTCGGCGTCATACGTATTGGTGGCGAAGCCGAAGCGGATCACGCCTTCGTAGGTTTTCTCCGAGGCGGTGTAGAACTGCGCCAGGCGCGTGAGACCTCCGGTGACGAGCGGGAGCACGCCGGTGGCGAGAGGATCCAGCGTGCCGAGATGGCCGACGGAGCGCTGCTGCAGAACATGGCGCATGCGGTTGACCACGTCGTGAGAGGTGAACCCGGCGGGCTTATCGACGATGATGACGCCATTCATGGAGGAGGTTTTGTAACTTGACGGATGAGCAATCGGGTAATTTGCGGAAGGTGAAGATCCCTACGGAGTCTGTGTCATAACTACTCTTTCGCCCCGCTGGGGCTTGTTCCTTCCCCACTTTCTACCCACGGCTTGCGCCGTGNNTAAAGGCGCATTCATAACACGGAACCTGCGGCATGCCTGAAGGCATGCCCCGATACGAATCTCGCGAGAATCCGCGGGAGCCTGTGGAAGCCTCGCCTTTTCCAAAGCACTTCGGTGGAAGCCTTGCCTTTCCCAAAACACTTCGGAGGAGCGATTCTAGTACGATTACCCGATTACTAAGTTACCAGATTTCCCATGCTTCCCATTCGCGACGACCAGCCTCGATATAGCACTCCGTGGCTCAACTACTTCTTAATCGGGCTGAACGTGGCGATTTTTTTCTTCGAGGCGGCACTGGCTCCCCGGAGCCGGGATCTGCTGCTGGGTCAGTTCGGCGTGGTGCCGTCGCATCTGGCGCTGTTTCTGGCAGGCTCGCCCAAGTACGCGCTGCCGGCGATTGTGCTTCCCTTCTTCACGTCGATGTTCCTGCACGTGTCATGGATGCACGTGCTCGGCAACATGTGGTTTCTCTACATTTTTGGCGACAATGTCGAGGACTATCTGGGGCACTTCAAGTACCTGGTGTTTTATCTTCTCACCGGATTGCTTGCCATGGGCACGCAGGTGGCGGTTGGTCCGCATTCGACCGTGCCCGCGGTGGGAGCCAGCGGAGCCATTGCCGGCGTGCTGGGGGCCTATTTCATCCTGTATCCGAAAGCCCGCGTGCTGACCTGGTTCTTCGTGTTTGTGCTATGGGTGCCGGCCTGGATCATCCTGGGCTACTGGTTTGTTTTGAATTTCCTGAGCGGGACCGCGACCGCACTCGCCGTGCAGGGCCAAAACATTGGAGGAGTAGCGTTCTGGGCGCACGTGGGCGGATTCGTCTCGGGAGCGCTGCTGGTGAAAGTTTTCGGCGAGCGCGGGCTGAGATATCCGTATGGGGCCCGGTGAGGGCAGCATGAAATTGTCCGGCATTGACCCACGGTGAGTCGAGCTTCGCTCGACCGACAGCCGAGGGCGGCTGTCTCCACATGAGCCCTCCTGGTTTGAATTGCATTGCCAGCGAAACTATTTTTTGGGACGCGACTCCGGGGGTACCAATCCCGAGAGACGATAGTAGACAACGAGCTGGCCGTAGTGTTCGCCGGAATGCTCGATGAAACCGTAGGCCAGGTCGGAGATGCGGACCTGCTGGCGGGCGAAGGGATCGACGACCAGGTCGGACATGCCTTTGTCGCCCTTGGCCTGGATGGCGGCGGCGCCGTCGGCAAAAGCCTTCTTCATGAAGGCAACCACGTCGGCCTTGGTTTTGTATTGCTCGCGCTTGGGATCTTCTTCCGTCAGCATCTTCTCATTCATGACAGGATTGACGAAGAAATAACTTGCGCCGGCGGCGTGCAGCAATTGCTGGGCGAAGCTGCGCTGGGCGGGAGTGGGCTTGAAGTCGTATTTGTCCTCGGGGAAGTCTTCGGCCATGGCGATGAGCTTGCGGGCAATGTCGTTCCAGGATTCGAGCACGGCCTGGGAAGGACTGTCGGCCGCTTTTATGGCCATCTGCTTCTGGGCATCTTGCGCGTGGGCGGGAAAACTAAGAATCGCTACGGCCAACATTGTCGCAGTGAGAAAAGGCGCCTTGTTCATGACTGATTCCTCCGAGACTTTTTCGGTCGGAAGTATCTTAGCTGGAAATGTGGCGCACGTAAAATGGTTTACAAGGTTCCGGCAGTGGGAAGAATCTCCAGGGTTTCGACGGTTGCGTTCGGGGACAGGACAATCGCGTTGACGACGGCTTGGGCGACGGTGGCGGGCGACATCATCTTCTTGCGCGGGGCTTGTGGCCAGAAAGTGTTCCAGATGGCGGTGTTGGTGGCTCCGGGCAGCAGAGCGATGACGCGAATTCCCTGGGGGCGCAATTCTTCGCGCAGCGTATTGGTGAAGCCCAGCGCGCCGTGTTTCGAGGCGGCGTAGGCGGCCGATCCCACGAAAACGCGGGTGGCCGCGATGGACAGATTGTTCACGATGGTGCCGCCACGCTTCATGATGGCCAGCGCGGCCTGGGTCACCAGGAACATGCCGGTCAGGTTCGTCTCGAGGACGTCCTTCCAAAGAGGCAGAGGCAGCTTATCGACCGTGAGATTGGCATGGGCGATGCCGGCGTTGTTGACGAGAATATCGAGACGCTTGAATTTTTGGCGGATGGCGCGGAACAGGTCGTCGATCGATTGCGGGTCGCGCAGGTCACAAGGGTGGGGGAGGATTTTACTTTTTGTCGACGCCAGTTCCCTGCTGACGCGGCGCAGGGCGGAGTGGTCGCGCCCCGTTAGAACCAGATCGCAACCCTTGGCGGCCAGGGCGCGGGCGATGGCCAGTCCGATGCCTCGCGTGGAGCCGGTAACGAGGGCGACGTGGCCGCGCAGTGAGTGTGATTTGCCGGAAGTCGATTTGCCGGAAGTCGGTCGGGACAAAGGAAAATGGCTCCGCTTTGAGTTGCCATCTTACAACAAGTGCATGGGACAGTCGCACGCGGAGTCAAAGGCAAAATCAAAAGAAAAGGCAAAGTCAAAAGCGACGGACAGGAGTGTCCGTCCCACACGGTCGCGGGGCGACTACATTCCGTTCGAGCGCTGGCTGATCAGCGAGAGAAATTCCGAGCGCGTCTCCTGCTCGTTGCGGAAGCAGCCCAGCATGGAAGACGTTACCGCGGCGGAGCGTTGCTTTTCGACCCCGCGCATCATCATGCACAGGTGGCGGGCCTCAATGACCACGCCGACGCCTTGCGGTTCGATGACCTTCTGAATGGTCTCGGCGATCTGGGTGGTAAGGCGCTCCTGAATCTGCAGGCGGCGGGAAAAGAGTTCCACCAGCCGCGGGACCTTGCTGAGGCCGATCACCTTGCCGTTGGGGATGTAGGCTACGTGCACTTTGCCGAAGAAGGGCAGCATGTGGTGTTCGCAGAGGCTGAACATTTCGATGTCCTTGACGATGACCATCTCGTCATAGGTGACGGTGAAGAGTGCGCCCTTGAGGAGAGCCTCGGGATCTTCGGTGTAGCCCCGAGTAAGAAATTGAAGGGACTTCCGAACCCGTTGGGGAGTGAGCTGGAGGCCTTCGCGTTGCGGATCTTCGCCCAGGCGGACGAGCATTTCCTGGATGAGGTCCTCGAAGCTGGCGCTGGTGAGGGTGGGCGATTCTGTGGTTGGCTTTATCATGCTTCGCGGCCTGCGTATTCAAACGAATTCATCATGGTTTCTTCCAGCCGTACTCTTTCCAGATGCGCGAAGTGGAAGCCACGCTGCACTATTTCGTAGATCTGAATACAGAGATTTTCGGTGGTCGGGACTTCCTGGGCGAATTCTCGCAGGGTATTTAGATTCTCGTGGCCGAAGCG
Organism: Acidobacteriaceae bacterium; assembly: GCA_003131585.1. Lineage (GTDB taxonomy): Bacteria > Acidobacteriota > Terriglobia > Terriglobales > Acidobacteriaceae > Sulfotelmatobacter. The sequence goes on along the minus strand of PKVW01000024.1, from coordinate 37,742 downwards.
GGCGAGGACTTGCGTTTCGATGAAGGCGTCGAGGTCGGCGAGGTTGCAGACCATGCCGGTTTGCCGGTCAACCTGGCCACTGACGGTGACCTCGACGGTGTAGTTGTGGCCGTGGCCGTAGGGGTTGTTGCATTTACCGTAGGTAGAGTGGTTCTCTTCGTCCGACATGGCATCGCTGTGCAGGCGGTGGGAGGCGGAGAAGAGGTAGCGGCGGGAGAGATGGGCTTTCATCTGGAACGATCCCATAAAATCAAAATCTTTACCACAGGGTACACAGGGGTACACGGGGTAGATCTTTTTCGCTTCATGGTTCACCGTAGAAATCGACGAATAGGTCTGGGGTTTCGTAGACGCGCACCCGGTGCAGCCTGGCGCTTTCGAGCTTGGCGGCCAGGCGTTGCCAGATCGCAATCGCGATGTTTTCCGTGGTGGGGATTTGATGGAGGAACTCGGGAACCTCTTTGTTGAGGAAACGGTGGTCCATGGCGTCGAGCACTTCGCGGTGCATGACCTCTTTTAGTTGCTTCAGGTCGACTACGAAACCGGAGCGGGGGTCGACTTCGCCCTTTACCGTGACTTCCAGGGTGTAGTTGTGGCCGTGGCCGTTCGGGTTGTTGCACTTGCCGAAGACGCGGCGGTTCTCCTCCGGAGTGAAGTCCGGGTTGTGGTAGAAGTGCGATGCGGAAAATTCGGCTTTGCGCGTGAGATAGACCATAGGAACAGTTGCCAGTGGCCAGTGGCCAGTAAACGTCCTTCCTCAGAATACTTGCGATTCTTCGCCGCGTAAATCTGAGTCGCGAGTTCAAGCACTGCGGGCCGTGGCCGGAAGTCCGCCGGCGTGCTCTACTTCCTGCATGAACGCTTCTGCAATCAGCGGGGCGTCGAACTGCTTTACGCATTCTGATCCCTTGGCCGCAAGCGCCGCGCGCAACTCTGGAGCGTGATACAGGCGCTCGATTCCTTCCACCAATGCTCCGGCGTCGTCCGGCTCCACGAGAATGCCGTGCTGCACCACCTCGGGTGCGGCGCCGGCACGAGCGGCTATCACCGGCTTGGCGCTGGCCATGGCTTCCAGGAAAACGATGCCGAACGCCTCCTGGACGCTGGGCAGGCAAAAAATATGGCACCGGTTGTATTCGCTGGCGAGTTCGGCCTGCGAGACATTTCCAAGCCAGGTCACGATTCCCTGTAAACCCAACTTCCGGCAGATGGACTTGAGGCGAGGAGCCTCCGGGCCGCCGCCCACGATGCGAACTTCGAGTCCTGGTATCTTGCCGCGCAAGCGGTCAGCCGCACCCAGCAGAACATGCAGCCGTTTTCGGGGATAGAAGCGGCAAACGGAGAGCACAATAAATTTGTCCCCGGCCGGTTGAGCTGGATTCAATTGGAGCAATCTGCGCCAGCGGGTGAGATCGATTGGTTCGGGAACGATGCGCAGTTTATTCGAGATTGCATAGAACTCCTGTATTCGCTCAGAAGCGTAACGACTGGTCGCGATCACCAGGTCCGCGCGCTGCACATGACGCTTCTCACAGAGCGCCTGCACGCGCATCGTGGCCCTGGTAAGACCGGCTTCAAAGCGCATTTCGTCAGCGATCACCCCTTTGATCGATGCGATATGCAGTCCCCGGCCAGTTCCCGCCAAAGCGTACCCGTCCATGTCAAAGCCTACCGTGACATCGATCCCGCCCCGGTGGCCAAGGCGAAGCATTTCGTTGAACACAAGCCGCTCCACCGTATAGACCGGAAACCGAAGGGTTGGCGTGACCAGGTCTACGATTTCGCCGGACATCCTGAGGAACTTCGCGAGCGTGCTGATGCCGGCGAAAGTCCCACTGCCGCGAACGGTATCCAGCGGGGTAGATGTGATGAGACGGAGGTGCATGCGACAGTGCTGGTTTCCCTCGTCACGAAACGGCGAATCCATTATTATAGCTGGGTGCGACGCATCCTTCGTTTTAACGGCGCGATTGCCCCGGTCTTTGTTCTGCTCGCGATTCTGCTTGCGATTCTGCTTGCGCTGTCCGGCTGCTACAGCGGGTCGCGCCCGTCGCGGATCGGCTTGGCCGCTCCGGATTTCACGGTGCGCGATTCCGATCGCACGGTCACGCTGAGTCAGTTCAAGGGCCAGGTACTGGTGTTGAATTTCTGGGCGACCTATTGCGCTCCCTGCGTGGAAGAAGTTCCGTCGCTGGTGCAGATGCAACAGCACATGAAAGCGAAAGGCGTGACGGTACTGGCAGTCAGCATCGACGAAGATGAGAATAGCTACCGGCGGTTCCTGCGAGACCACAATGTGACTCTGCTCTCGGTGCGGGACGCCGACCAGAAAAGCAATGGTTTGTACGGAACGGTCAAAATTCCCGAGACCTACGTGATCGACCGCACGGGCATTATCCGCCGCAAGTTCATTGGCCCGGTGGACTGGACGGAGCCGGAGATTATCGATTTTCTGGGGAAGCTTTGAATTCACCTCAGAGAGGCGCCCCGCGGCTGCGCTCAGGGCAGGCCCGGCGACGGAGGAAATTTTTAGCGATTTAAGTCTCACCACTGGTGTTCTTCATTTGGTGTTCTTCATTTGGTGTTCTTCGTTTGGTATTCTTCGTTTGGTATTCTTGATTTTCTTTCCTTCTTGCCTCAGTGGTTCCATCACAATTTCGCGTTTCGCAGCCGCAGGGCATTGGTGATCACCGAGACCGAACTGAAACTCATCGCCGCCGCGGCGAAGGTGGGGAGAATGGACCCGCGAAGCAACAGGCCGAACAATGGATAGAGAACTCCCGCGGCCACCGGCACGCCGATCGCGTTGTAGACGAAAGCGAAGAATAGATTCTGCCGGATGTTGCGCATGGTGGCCTGGCTTAACTTGCGGGCGCGCAGAATTCCGGCGAGATCGCCCTTGACCAGCGTGATGCCGCCGCTCTCCATGGCGACGTCGGTGCCGGTGCCCATGGCGATGCCGACGTCGGCCTGCGCCAATGCGGGCGCGTCGTTGATGCCGTCGCCCGCCATAGCGACCACTCTTCCCTGCCCTTGCAGCTTGCGGATGATTTCCAACTTCCCTGCCGGCAAGACCTCGGCCTCGAATTCTTCGATGCCAAGTTTCTGAGCAATCGCCGCCGCGACGATGCGATTATCACCAGTGAGCATCACGACGCGAATGCCCTGGCTTCTGAGAACGCGCATCGTATCGAGAGTGGAAGGCTTTAGGCGATCCGCGACGCCAACATTTCCAACATACTTGCCGTCGACGGCCACGCACAGGACCGTACCGCCGGACTGAATTCCGGCTAGGACGGCAGGTTTTTGTAAAGCTCCTACCTCGACCATGAGAGTGGGACTGCCGACCGCCACTTTTCTTCCGTCGACGACTCCGAGAACACCCTTTCCGGCAATGGAATGGAACTCCTCGGGCTGGGAAAGTTGCAGGCCGCGCTTTTCCGCGGCCGCGACGACTACGGTCCCCAAGGGATGCTCGCTGGCTCGCTCCAGGCTGGCGGCAAGGCGAAGCAGTTCGGGATCGTCTTCCAACGCTTTGGACACGCTTACCAGTTGCGGTTTGCCTTCGGTAAGCGTGCCAGTCTTGTCTACGACCAGCGTGTCGACTTTTTCTAGAATCTCCAGCGCCTCGGCGTTCTTGATGAGCACGCCGGCGCGCGCGCCGCGGCCCACTCCGACCATGATCGCCATCGGGGTCGCGAGCCCTAACGCGCATGGGCACGTGATAATGAGCACCGCGACCGCATTCACGAGCGCGTGCGCGAAACGCGGTTGCGGACCCAGCAACCACCACGCGAGGAAAGTAATCACCGCGATCGCGACCACGATGGGGACGAACCATTTGGCTACGCGGTCGGCGAGGCGCTGGATGGGGGCGCGGCTGCGCTGGGCCTGGCCTACGAGTTGCACGATGCGCGCCAGCAAGGTTTCGCTGCCGACGCGCTCGGCCCGCATCACGAACGAGCCGGCGCCGTTGATGGTTGCGCCGATGACTTTGCTCTCCGGCGATTTCTCGACGGGCATGGACTCGCCGGTGATCATCGACTCGTCGATTGCACTGCGGCCATCGAGCAGTACGCCATCGACCGGAACTTTTTCGCCGGGACGTACGCGCAGACGGTCGCCGGGTTTGACCTGATCGAGCGGAATATCTTTCTCGCTGCCGTCGGGCTGCAGCAAGCGCGCGGTCTTGGGACTGAGATCGAGCAGGGCGCGAATGGCGGCGCTGGTGCGGCTGCGGGCGCGCAGTTCCATGACCTGGCCGAGCAGGACGAGCGTGGTGATGGCGGCGGCGGCTTCGAAATAAACATCGGGATAGCCGGCCATGGTGCGCAACGATTCGGGAAACATCTGCGGCGCGAGCGTGGCGATGACGCTGTATCCGTAGGCCGCGCCGGTGCCCATGCCGATCAGCGTGAACATATTCGGACTGCGATTGGCGAGCGAAGTCCAGAAGCGCTGGAAGAATGGCCAGCCACCCCAGAGCACCACTGGCGTGGCCAGCACGAGCTCCAGCCAGGGCAGCGCCGCGCCCGGCAAAAGGCGGCGCAAGGGCATCTCCCAGAACATTGCGGCCATGGCGATCGCCATCAGCGGGGCGGTGAGCGCGAGGCTGATCCAGAAGCGGCGGGTCATGTCGCGGAGTTCGGGATTTTCTACCTGCGCGGCGGTGACGGTGCTGGGTTCGAGCGCCATTCCGCAAATCGGACACGAACCCGGCCCGGGCCGTACGATCTCCGGGTGCATGGGACAGGTGTACTCGGTGCGCGTCGATGCGATGGGGACTTCCGCTTCGAGCGCCATTCCGCACGAAGGGCAAGCGCCCGGTTTGCGTTCGCGGACCTCAGGGCACATTGGGCACACGTAGGCGGCGCCTTCGGTCGGGCGGGCTGGGGTCTGATTCTGGGACGTGACCTGTGCCAAGTGGTTCCGGTGGGCCGAGGATAGGGCTGGCTCTGCGACGCCCGGCATCACCAAATCGGACGGGCGCGCAGGTACGGTCCCGCCCAGATACTTCGCGGGGTTTGCTTTGAATGTTTCCACACACGGCGCGCAGCAAAAGTAGTAATTCTTCCCGTCGTGCCGGTAGGCATGTTTGGCGGTCGCGGGATTCACATTCATTCCGCAGACCGGGTCCCGTTCGAGCGTGGATGCCGGGTTCGACGGTTTCGTGGACATGAGGCGCTGGCTCGGTCTCACGGGCCTTAATAAAACAAGCCCGTTATTGCCAATCCCCGAGCAAGAGGAAACTACACTCTTTCTACGGGTGACGGTTAGCGGGTGGGATGCCACGTCCGCTACATCCTTCGATGGACAATGCTTTATATTGGATTCAGGCCGACAAAACAGCTTGGGCGCCGGAATTCCTAAGCAGCAAAGGACTATCCTATGACTTACTTGGACGTCGTTTTTCGCTACGGCACCGCGCCCGGCGAGGGCGAATTGCGGGCCATCGACGGCATGCGTGAAGTTTACGGAGTACGGCGGGTGCAGTTTAACGACCGGGAGCGCACGGTGCGAGTGGAGTTTGACGCTTCGCGCCTCAAGGCGGAAGACGTGGCTCGACTCTTGCGTCAGGCTGGAGTAGATGTGCGGGAGCGTTTGGCGCTGGCGTAGAGCCGACGAAGCAGAGGGGTTGGGGGAGGGCTGGCGAAGGCGCGACGAACGAAATGCAAGGGGCGCCCAAGAAAACCTCTGGCCGAAGTCATCCTTGGAGCGCCCCGTTGCGCGCCACTTCGTCTGGTTTTAAGTAAGCACATGGCGTGCCGTCGGTAACCCATTCAAAATACAGGCCCGCCTATTGCGGGCTTTGTAGGAATTGCTCTGAGCCGGGAAAGATTTACTTCGGACGCGGAACGCGAAGCAATAATTGACAGGCGGAATGGTTGTGGAAAGGTCGAACGACCGAATTTGTGCATAGTCCCGCGCGATGTGGTAAGTGGAAGACCTTACGGGGCGGCGCAGCGGCAGCCGAGATCAGGCCTGACTTTGTTCGCAGCGCGTTCGCAGCAATGTTGGCCACAGCGTTCGCAGCGGCCGGTGACTTCCGCTATAATTCTTGAGCACGTTCTCCTACCGAAGCAAAACCTGCGCCCTTAGCTCAGCTGGATAGAGCGTCTGGCTACGAACCAGAAGGTCGGGAGTTCGAATCTCTCAGGGCGCACCATATTTTCAATCACTTGCAGCTTCGTAGTTTTCCGCTCGAAAAGCACTGTAGTGGAAACTGTAGTGAGTCCGGGGCTTCTCTAGCCCTTGCCGACACAGGTTGTTGCGAATCCTAAGACCTCCGCGCAAAGGTCGAAAGCTATTTAACAAGTGTAATGGCGATTTTTCGCCAACTGTGGCTTGCGAGCGTAGTGCCTGGCATTTCCCTTGGTCTTGGTGTAATGTTGTTGCGCTTCTCACGGAGACGGCTCCCGGGAGCGAGTCCACGGGCCGTTTGCTCAAGTCAATTCAGTTGATTTGGTCTTTGATTCCGCCTCACCCGGCGTAAACAGGAGAACAGGAGAACTATGACCCATTCCCGCTTCATCGCGACGCTATGTGTGCTTTTGCTGCTGGCGGCCACGTTTGCAGTGGCGACTTCCACCACTTACGTCGTAGGATCCTGCCTGCCCAGTCTTCCCAGCTACCACTCCATCTCTGATGCCCTAGCGGCTGTGCCCCCACCCGTCACGATTAGGGTTTGCCCCGGTACCTACAACGAGCAGGTTGAGATCACTTATGGCGTCACGCTGGCGGGCATTTCCAGCGGCAATTCCGGCCAAGCGATCATCGCCCCGCCTGCTGGCGGACTGGTCGTAAATGCGACGGTCGAAAATGGATCAGCCGCCGCGGCTCAGGTATGGGTCAACGGCGCTTCAGGCCCAGTTAATATCAGTGACCTGACGATAGATGCAACCGGGAATGGGAACCCAACCGCGTTCATCATCGGCGTTCTCTATCAGAACTCTGCAGGAACTGTAAACCACATCACGACCCGATATCAGAATACCAACACCGGAGGAATCGGTATCTGGTTGGAGGGAGGCGCTTCGAATCCCTCCGTCACCATCGAAAACAGCAGCATCCACGATTTCGATTACCTGGGGATTGCCGCAGAGACGGCCCACACAGCCACTCCCGAACTCACTGCGACAATAAAGAATAATACGGTGGTTTCCAACGTTCTTTTCATTGACGGGATTTCCCTGGGCGCAGGAGAAAGCTGCACGGTAAGCGGCAATCTCGTAATGGGCATGACGGTCGGGATTCAGTCGGTGGAGGGGAGCTCCGGTTCCATATCCAATAATACGATCACGAACATTTCCAATGGATTTGGAATCGAAGTCTCAGGGGCACAATCGGTCACGTCGAACAGGCTTTACGGGGTCGCCCAAGCAGGGATTGCCCTGGGCGCCAACAGCGGACCGGTCACCGAGAACATCATTACCAATAGCCCGGTAGGGATTGACATGGGCTGCGCACAAGGCTTGAACGTACATTCCAATACTCTGATCGATACAGTGACGGGTCTGAATGGCGTTGCAAATGGTACCCAGTCCGTCAACTCCTACTACAATGTCGGCACAATTGCGAACACTAACTGTCTTTGAGTCGGAGGGGGGCTGGACCACGGTTCGATTTTTCCTGGCCGAACGCCATCCCCAACGAGGCTGCTCAGGTCGCAAGCAGATTCCCCATCCTGAAGCAAGCCAAAGTCGGATATAAGAAGTTGCAATAGCCGCTTCTACGCAGCAGTTAAATTCGAAAACAATTCTCAATTTACACAACCGGGCGATTACACTCATTGAGAATTGCTTGTACCAAGCACGCCTGCCCCTCTTCCCGAATTGCCGTACGCTGTGTGCGGCCCTCCCGGGAACTGATCTGCATGGAAGTGCCCGAGTACCTCGGTGTCTCACGTGGTGCGGGACGGGTTACGCGAGCTGCATTTTCTGCTAAGCTTGGTCCGCCGTGGTTGTTTCTATCATGATGTCTGGACATTGACCGGAGGCTCTCTCCGGAAATCGGGTCGCGTGCGCCATGCCGAAGGTAATCGAGCGGGAAGTGTCGGTGCTGTCGTCGTCAAAACACGGGTTGGTGTACCTGACGGCTAACGATTGGGCTCTGGTCGGCGACAAGGCCAGCCGCGTCCATTTCAAGAGGGGCGACGTCCTCGTTCACCGGGGCAAGAGAGCGAATGGGGTTTACCTCTTGCTCGAAGGGACCGCCCGAGTGCAAGTCACCACCCAACCTACAGTTCGAGCGATCGGGCCCGGCGAGATCTGTGGAGAGATGTCCTTCCTGGAAGACGCACCCGCCAGCGCCAACGTTGTCGCCGAGGGAGACGTGGAAGCCTATCACCTCGACCGGCCCACCTTGCAGAGTTTATTTGAGTTATTCCCCCACCTCGCCTCGCGCTTTTACCGGTCGTTGGCCACGAATCTCTCCCGCCGTCTCAGGGATCTGATTGAGACCTAGTTCCGAAGCGCCGGCCAATGTGCCGAAACGTCCATCTTTTCAAAGTGGTGTTCAAAGTGGTCTCTCACGCGGAGAATTTGGTGACGTCTGGATCCAGCGGGCAGGCTCCAGGTTTGAACCGTTGAATTTTCTGCTCTTCCGGCAAGGCGGCGAGAGGGGATCAGTCCAAAAATTAAGAAGCGTCCCGAGGCTCTTTCGAGTCTCGGGACGCCCGAACAGCCCTCCCCCAGAACTGCTCAAGGGCTACACTACTTGCACCCCATCCCGCTTGTGAATTACACTTGTGTGCCATGCGATGGCACGAGAGGCTAATGGATTCTATGTTCGGCAGATGGTCTGAGCTTGGTGATTGTCGGCCCCTTCTGGCACGGCGCGATCGGGTTGGGGATGGCAGTTCCCGGTGCGGGGGACGCAACACGACCGCACTTGTGTGCATCGCTTTGCAGCTTCATATTGGTCGTCTCGCCTAGGATGCGAGCTAACTAATAGCTAAATCAATAAGATACACTTTTTCCTAGTTTGGCACGCGGGGTGCTCTTACAGGAGTGTGGGAGCTTTGGCTCCGCCAGAGAGGCCTGAAGTCTCTTAAGAGATTTGCAGTGGGTTTCCCGGCATAAGTTCAGGAGGACATGATCATGAAGCGGATAATTTTGATGGCTTTACTGGCTCTGGCTTTGCCGCTGGCGGCTTTTGCCGGCAATGTGGATTTCAGCAATAGCGGCGGCACCCTTTCGGGAAGCTCCGCGGGCTTGACTCTTACCGGCTCTGAGCTGATTCAGGTCAGCGGCTTCGGCGGACTCGGCCCGGTCATCGGTAGCCTGGGTGTGGTGAATTTTTCTACGGGCTCGTTTATATCGACAGTGGGCAGCGGAGTGGGCGCCGTTTCATCGTTCAACGGTGGCGGACTGTTCACGATCACCAACACCGCCTCGGATGGCATTCCTAGCGGCGTGCTCTTCACCGGCTCATTCACCGGTCCAGTTACTTTGACTTTGGAATCCATCGGGGCCAACGGTTCGAAGATTTACCTGCTCTCAGGCGCTATCTCCGGCACCTGGTACAACGGGCAGACCGTAACCGGCGCCACTTCGCAAATCTACGTTTTCACTGGCGTGAACGGGTTTATGGGCTCGTCGAGCCTGGGCAGCGGCGACACCATCATCACCACCACGGTTCCCGAGCCGGGCACACTCGGATTGCTCGGAACTGGATTGGTTGGCTTGGCTGGAGTTGTTCGCAGAAAACTGAAAGCCTAATTCAACGCGATCTGCTTCTCAAAAGCCCCGCTAATCGCGGGGCTTTTTTGTGCCACTCGTTTGCCACGCTGCCAATTCGCACATTCCCTGCCGCCCCCCGCGATTACCGCAGTAACGCTCAAGCCGGGAATACCGTTGACCCTTACCGGGGCGCCTCCTTACATTCTCCACAGGGGGTTCTATGAAGGATATTCATGAGGTATTGCGGCAGAAGCAGACAAAGTACGCGCACCTGGGAAAGCAGATCGAGATGCTCCAGCAGGCGGCGGAGAAGCTGCGTGAAGTGGCTCCCTTGCTCGCCGAAAATGATGACGAAGATAATGCAGTCTTGACGGAAGTCGACGAGGCTTCGTCCTTTCCCGATGCCATGGCGGCGAAGGCAGGTGCGGCGACGTCGGGAGCCACAGCGCCCAAGGGAGTGCGGCCCACGGCGCCTCGCTGGCCATAATCTCTTATGACCCTTCTCGCATTACTGGTTTCCACTGACGATTCCGCTTCCGAGATCCTAGGCCGGGTTCTGCCGGCCTCCGGGATCGCGGTAGAGCGCTTCAGTGAGTTCACTACCGCTATCGGCCGCCTTCAGCAGCAAAGGTTCGATGCGCTCATTATCGATTTCGAAGACCCGAAGGCCGCTGCCGAGGTGCTCGAAGAGGCCCGCAGGCTGAATTCGGGAAACGCGCCCGTCACCGTGGCTTTGCTTGCGGAGCGAGCCCAAACGCGCGACATTCTCCGCGGCGGCGCGCATTTCGTGCTGTACAAGCCTCTCTCCGACGACAAAGCGAAAGCCGGCCTGCGCGCGGTAGCCGCGCTGTTAAATCGCGAACGTCGCCGCGCCTATCGCGTTCCAGTGCAAGCTCCGGTGGAACTCAGCCTGCCCGATACTTGCAAAGCCGAGGGCATTCTTCTTGACCTGAGCGAAACTGGGATGGACGTTCTTACTACCGAACCTCAGGTTCCGGGAGCGCTGCTGAATTTCCGCTTTCAGTTGCCTGACGGTAGTTTTGAGGTCCGCGCTCAGGGACAAGTAGCGTGGGCGAATCCGAACGGTCAAACGGGAGTCCGTTTTCTGGACTTGGACGAACCGACCAAGGCTTACCTCCAAATCTGGCTGCATGCCGCGGCGGTGATCCAGGGCGTGGGACCGGAGGAGACAGTTCCTCACTGCAAGCTCACCGACCTGAGTCTGGGGGGCTGCTACGTGGAAAGCGATTCGCCGTTTCCGGAACATGCGTTGGTCGATCTTTGCCTGCGCACCCAAGAGATGGCAATCCACACCGAAGGCATGGTGCGGGTCACGCACCCGGATCACGGCATGGGAGTGGAATTCCCTTCCCGCACGCCGGAACAGCGTGCCCAGGTTGGCAACCTGATCAACTTTCTCCGGGATTGCCCTGAATCTATGATCGAACTAAGTGTCACCCCGTGCGCTCTGACGGCGGACTTAAGCCAATTTGAGCGCGCGCCGGAGCCATCGGACGAAATCGAAGAAGACATGGCAGACCCTTTGCTCGAACTGCTGCGACGAGGGTCCGCGCAGCAACAGGATGACTTCCTGGCTGAACTTCGCCGCCAGCGAGCAGGCGAGGCTGTCGCGACGTAGTCTTGCATTTCCTGACCGCTGGCTTCTCTGCCGGATATTCCACCATCTTTCTTGACTTCAATCTTTACTTTAGACAGGAGCCTCGCGCTGCAGGTGGCCGGACGACTTTCTGACATAATTAAAGGCAGGCGAAGGCTGACAGCGGTGGCGAGATGTTCCCGGAGGGCGAAGAACCCGCGCCCCGTCTCTCGCGCGGGTCCTTTAACTCTCCGAGGTCTGTTCCACCCCAATGCGAGGACGGTAGCTCATCCCTGTTGCGTCGAGGTTTCAGAAATGTTAAATCTAGGTTAAATAGAGGGAGTTAAATAGAGGGAGTTAAGCACAGGTCGGCACAATCCAGGGATATCCGCGGCTGTTCGTTGAAGGGCTGGAAAGCGCGGAGGATCATCCATGCACTGTTCTCGCCCGTGTGCGAACATATACACCAACGTTAAGACAGCGTCTCCGCGCGGAGGCTGGGAGCGAAGCTGGCCGCAATTACAAAATCCGGTCAGGCTGACAGTTCACTGTCGCCCGGGGGCGCACTCGGCGCACCGCGCAGCAGGCTGGCCTGGGCGCCGCTCATGTCGATTGCCGCGGCGGCCTTCGCGGTCGAAATTCCGTTCTTTTTTCGCGGCACGCCCTCCGGACACGATGTCGAATTCCATTTGTACTCATGGCTGGAAGTTCTGTCGCAATGGAAGCAGGGCATTGCTTATCCGCGTTGGGCAGCCCTGGCGCACTTCGCCTATGGCGAGCCGCGCTTCATCTTCTATCCTCCTGCATCGTGGACGCTTGGAGCGGCCCTCAGCGCGATCTTTCCATGGACCGTGGTCGCCAGCATCTACATTTGGATTGTGCTGGTGGCAGCGGGCGTGTCCATGTTCCTGCTGGCGCGCCAATGGCTTGACCGCCGCGACGCAATCTTCGCCGCCGTGTTGTACGCCATCAATCCCTATCACCTTGTGATCGTCTATTGGCGGAGTGCGTGCGCCGAACTGTTGGCCAGTTCGTTACTGCCCCTGCTGCTATTGGTGTTATTGCGGGCGGACGAAAAGGGCCGCCGTGTGACCATCTTTTTGGCCTTGCTGCTCGCCTCCGCTTGGCTGATTAATGCACCCGCAGCGCTCATGATCCATTATTCTCTGGCGTTGCTGATGGTGGTGATTGCCTGGCAGCGCCGCTCTCCACGCATTTTAGTGGCGGGAACTGCCGCGGTGCTTCTGGGCGCGGCCCTGGCCGCTTTCTATTTGTTGCCTGCCGTCTACGAACAGAAGTGGGTCAACATTGCGGAAGCGGTCTCCGCGGGCTCCCGTCCGCTGGATAATTTTCTGTTTATCCACACTGCCGACGCGGAGCACGATGCCTTTAACCGCGTGATTTCGTGGGTTGCAATCGCGGAGATCATGACGACGTTTTTTGCGGCCTGGGCAGCACGCCGTTGGGGCAGCCGCAATCGCCAGCTGTGGTATTCGCTTGTGGTTTGGGCGGCAGCGTGCGCAGTCCTTATGCTATCCATCACCAGTCCGGTATGGAGCATCCTGCCCAAGATGCGCTTCATGCAGTTTCCCTGGCGATGGCTGCTGTGCCTGGGCGTTCCATTCACTTTGCTGATCGTGCTGGGAGTGCGGCGGTGGACGGCGCGTGGCGCAATCTACCTGGCTATGCTGTGCGTGCTCGCTCTCGCATGGGAACACTTCCAGTCGCCCTGGTGGGACAATGCCGCCGACCTGCGCGAAATGCAGGACAACATGGCAACCGGCGCGGGCTACGAGGGCGTCGATGAATACACGCCAGTGAGGGCCGATCCGTCGTCCATCAATAAAGACGCCCGCCGCGCGATCGTGGACGGACCCGCTCGCGCCACGATTCGTGTTTCCCAGTGGAACCCGGAGCTCAAACTCTTTACGGCCGAGATGTCAGCGCCGGATAACCTTGCTTTGCGGCTGCTCAACTATCCGGCATGGCGCGTCGAAGTGAATGGACGCAGGGTGCAGCCCGGTACCCGTGACGGCGCCGGGCAGATGCTGATCCCCGTAGATGCGGGCGCGAATCGCGTGCAGGTTACTCTTATTCAGACTTGGGATCGCAGGGTGGGCGCGTGGATCTCGACGCTTGCGATGATTTTGGTATTGCTGCTGCTGCGCAAGCGTCTCTTGGCTCCATCCTCTGTCCGAAACTGTTCATCGAATCCGTGAAATGAAATCGTGATGAGAACAATTATCATTGCAACTTCCAACCCGGGCAAATTGCGCGACTTCGCCGGCGCTGCTCGACGCCACGGAGTCGAGATCGCGGGCGTTCCCGACTTATCGTCCCGGCCAGCCGTGGTCGAGGATGGCCTCACCTTCGAGGCCAATGCCCGTAAGAAGGCCGAGGTCTACAGCAGATATGTCCCCGGAGAAACCGTGGTCGCCGACGACTCCGGTTTGGAGATCGACGCTCTGCACGGCGCTCCCGGGGTGTACTCCGCACGCTACGCCGCACTTGATCCGCAAAATTCTGATCTCCTAAACAAGGAACCTTACCAAGCTGGCGCCAACACCGATGACGAGGCCAATAACGCGCGCGTTCTCCGCGAACTGAAGGACGTTCCGTTAGCCCAACGCGGCGGCAGATTCGTCTGTGTCCTGGCTGCCGCGCGCGAGGGCAAGACTCTGGCCACATTTCGCGGCACAGCCGAAGGAATCATCCTTGAGGCTCCGCGGGGTGCGAATGGCTTCGGCTACGATCCCCTGTTTTACTTGCCGCAGATTAACAGAACATCTGCGGAACTGACGGCCGAAGAAAAGGCTAAATACAGCCACCGTGGTGCGGCGTTTCGTGAGTTCCTGGGATGGTATGAAGCTGGTGGGAATCTTTGAAATCGATTTGTGCCGCCTCGAACATTCACGCTGGAAATGCCTGACCTTGCTGGCAACTGGACCAGCAGCTGACAAGCGCTTTCTTGACTTCGCTTCTCTCGCCGCCGGATAATAAAAAGTTCTTTTAGCGTTGTTGGACGAATAAGCAGAGCGAACCAGCGGAACTCTTAAGCGAAGCAAACCGTAGAACTCATAAGGAGCGATTCGTGGCGTCAGCAGCCAGTTCTACTGCTCCCGTGGTAAAAGACGATGTCAAGCACGGAGTCGCGCCCCTGCGCGCCGGCCAAGGAATATCCTTTTTTTTGCGTCGCCTGCATTCGCTTTCGGGCATCATCCCCGTGGGCGCGTTCTTGTTCGAGCACGTTCTAATTTCCAACTCCACCGCGATCAGCGGCCCCGACGCCTACGCCCGGCAGGTAAGCTTTCTAGGCAATCTTCCGCTCGTCTTTTTTTTAGAGTTGTTTGGCATCTGGCTGCCGATCGTATTCCACGCGCTTTACGGTTTCTACATCTGGTACCGCGGCGAGGGAAACACCGGCGAATATCCGTGGGCCGGAAATTGGATGTACACGGCGCAGCGCTGGACTGGCGGCATCGCTTTCGCCTACATCGTTTGGCACACCTGGACGATGCGCTTTAGCGGGATTGACCTGCACGCATATCCCGGCGCTTCCTTCGGCAAAGTGCAGGCGGAATTGTTTAACCCCGCCCTACTCGCCTTCTATGTGGTCGGGCTGATTGCCGCATCGTGGCATTTTGCCTACGGTATTTGGCTGTTCGCCGCCAAGTGGGGAATCGCTTCCGGCGAAAAGGCGCGGCAGAGATTCCTGATGGTCTGCCTGGGATTGTTTGTGGTCCTGAGCGCGGTCGGCTTGGCGAGCCTGTATACATTCCGGGAACGATTCCCGCAGCAACCCGCCGCGGGTGGGACGGTCGTAGATACCAGCCACGGATCAGGCACTTACGGAAAGCCGGTAGACTGAAAGATGGCAGCTCCGACAATTATTGTTATAGGCGGCGGACTTGCCGGACTCTCCGCTGTCATCAAGATTGCCGAGATGGGCGCGAGCGTCGATCTCTTCTCCATTGTTCCGGTAAAGCGATCGCACTCGGTGTGCGCGCAGGGCGGCATCAACGCCGCCAAGAACCTGAAGGGCGAAGGCGATTCGACGTGGCAGCACTTCGACGACACCGTTTACGGCGGCGACTTTCTAGCGAACCAGCCGCCAGTTAAGGATATGTGCGAGGCCGCGCCCGGCATCATCGACCTGCTCGACCGCATGGGCGTTCCCTTCAACCGCACGCCCGAAGGACTGCTCGACTTCCGCCGCTTCGGCGGAACGCTCTACAACCGCACCGCGTTTGCCGGAGCTACCACCGGCCAGCAACTTCTCTACGCGCTCGACGAGCAGGTGCGCCGCTACGAATCCGAAGGCAAAGTAAAGAAGTACGAGCACTGGGAATTTCTCTCCGCGGTGCTCGACGGTAACCGCGTCTGCCGCGGCATCTGCGCCATGGATTTGCGCAGCATGGAAGTCCGCACTTTTCCCGCCGACGCCATCATCATCGCCACCGGCGGCATCGGCGCGATCTTTGGCAAGTCGACCAATTCCGTGGTCTGCACCGGATCGGCGCAATCCGCGCTCTACCAGCAGGGCTGCTACTATGCCAACGGCGAATTCATTCAGGTCCATCCTACTTGCATCCCCGGCAACGACAAGCTGCGCCTGATGTCGGAATCGGCGCGCGGCGAAGGTGGCCGCGTGTGGGTTCCGAAGACGGCCGGGGATAAGCGCGATCCGAAATCCATCCCGCAGAATGACCGCTGGTATTTTCTCGAAGAGTGGTATCCGAAGTACGGCAACCTGGTGCCGCGCGACGTGGCGACGCGGGCGATCTTCAGAGTTGTCTTCGAGTACAACCTCGGCATTGACGGCAAGCCGATGGTTTACCTCGACCTCACGCACATCGACCGCAAGATTCTCGACCGCAAGCTGGAAGGCATTCTCGAAATCTACGAGAAGTTTGTGGGCGACGATCCGCGCGTCACCCCCATGAAGATTTTCCCTGGGATGCATTACACCATGGGCGGGCTGTGGGTGGACTTCAAGCAGGCCACGAACATCCTTGGCATCTTCGCCGCGGGAGAGTGCGAATATCAGTATCACGGCGCGAACCGCCTGGGTGCGAACTCGCTCGTCTCCTGCATTTATGGCGGAAGCATTGCCGGCCCCAACGCCGTGAAGTATGCCCGCGGCTTGCAAGCACTGTCGGACGGCAACGGATGCTTCGAGGCCGAGAAGAAAAAGCAGGAAGAGAGCAATGCCCTGCTCATGAATAACTCGGGCACGGAGAATCCGTTCCGCCTGTGGCGGGAACTGGGCGAGTTGATGACGAAAGATTGCACTGTCATCCGCTACAACAAGAATTTGCAGCACACGGATGCGAAGCTGGTCGAAATGATCGAGCGCTTCCGCAAGGTCAACCTCAGCGACCGCACGCAGTGGGCGAACACCACCGTCGTCTTTACCCGCCAGCTTTACAATATGCTGCAACTGTCTCGCGTGGTTGCTCAGGGAGCCCGCATGCGCGACGAATCACGCGGCGCGCACTACAAGCCGGACTTCCCGGAGCGCGACGATAAGAACTTTCTGAAAACGACAAAAGCATATTTTGCGCCGGATGCGGATGAGCCGAAGTTTGAGTTCGAGGCGGTGGATACGTCCCTGATTCCGCCGCGGGCGAGGAAGTACTGATGCCGCGAAATAGACCGGTGGGCAAGGAAAGACCGGGAGGGGCACGAGTTCCACTCGTGCCACCTAGGATGCCTGCAGATGTGCGGCTTCCGTCGCTAATGCGGTTTCATTTCGGAAAATCGGAGTTAGGAAGAGGTTCCGGCGCCGTGGATTGTTCCTCTGTTGTTGCGATTCAATCGTTCTTCCAGCGTCCGTTTTGGTACTAGAGGCTAAGAGCTGATGGCAAACAATAAATCCGTCCTCATCAAGATCAAGCGCCAGAACACTCCCACCTCCAAGTCCTACTGGGAAGAGTTCGAGCTCGCCTACCATCCGGGCATGAACGTGATCTCCTCGCTGATGGAGATCGCCGCCAACCCCGTCACCCGCGAAGGCAAGGCGACCACGCCCATCACCTACGACTCGAATTGCCTGGAGGAAGTCTGCGGCTCCTGCGCCATGCTCATCAATGGACGCGCCCGCATGGCCTGCTCCGCGCTGATCGACAATCTCGATCAGCCAGTCAAGCTTGAACCCTTCTCGAAATTCCCAGTCGTACGCGACCTGGCCGTCGACCGCAGCGTGATCTTCGAGAACCTCAAAGCTGTCAAGGCGTGGGTTCCTATCGACGGCACCTACGACCTCGGTCCCGGTCCGCGCATGACGACGGAAGAGCAGGAAGCGGCCTATCCGATTTCCCGCTGTATCTCCTGTTGCTGCTGCATGGAAGCCTGCCCTCAATACAACGAAGATACGGGCTTCGTGGGCGCGGCCACCATCGCGCAGGTGCGATTGTTCAATACGCATCCTACGGGCAAATCGTTGCAACGCGAGCGTCTGACGGCTATGATGGGCGACGGTGGCATCCAGGAGTGCGGCTACGCGCAGAACTGCGTCGAGATCTGTCCCAAGGACATTCCATTGACAACGGCAATTGCCGAAGTTGGCGGCGCGGTCATGAAGCAAGCCATCGGTGACCTTTTCCGGCGCTGAATTTTGTCACTCCTGCCACTATGGTGCCGCCCTGTCTGGTCTTGGACATCCCTAACTCGTTGCTCAAGGCGTACATAAGCTGGCCCCTCAGCACCTTGCGCAACGGCCCTCTGCGTGCCCCTCTAGCATTGGCTCGTCGCTTCTGAATTGGGCTGGTAACCATGGGTAATCAGTACTTTGATTGGGGTCGTGTAACGCCGGTAACAGCCGGCCTGCAATCGATGGTTGGACCTCTTGACAGCATGGCTTAGAATGTCCGAACGGTTGCGGACTAGGCGTACGGAAGACTACGGAACTCATTCTTGAGATTAAAACGACAGCCTCAACTCATTCTTCCCTTACTGGCTTGCCTGTGCAGCCCGCTTTTTGCGGTGGCCGCCACCAGCCTGCACAAGCCGGTCCGCCATGCTGCCCGGCATCACTGGCTGCACTGGACGCGCTGGCATCCTATGTTCCGGCCGTCCCACGAATCTCTTTTGTTGCAGAACGCGGAAGTCGACCGCCTGGAATTGCCTCGCATTCAGGACGACGACGAACTGGAAGCGCTGAAAGCCAGTGGATCCCTCCAGCCCATCCTCGCGGGTGAGTCCTTGCGCTTTGATCCGCGCCTCGATCCTTCGCGCCGTTACTGCCGTCCCTGGACCCGTGACTTCGTGCAGGACCTTTCGCAAGCTTACTACCATCGCTTCCACGAACAGATTCAGGTGAATTCCGCGGTGCGTACGGTCAAGATTCAGAAGAAACTCCGCCGGCACAATCGCAATGCGGCTCCGGCCGAGGGCGATACCGCCTCCTCGCACCTCGCCGGCCTCACCGTCGACCTGCAGCGCCGCGGCATGACTCAGGAGCAGATTCACTGGATGGAGCACTACCTCTTCTACATGAAGGCTCTCGGCCTGGTTGAGCCCGAGGAAGAGCGGCGTCAGTGGGTCTTTCACGTTATGGTCTCGGGCCGATACGCGGATTGGCGCGAAACCCAGGATATCGTTCCCATGGAACGCCCCGAGCCGACGGCCATCACCGCCGACAGCCGCGCCGAATAGTTATCCTCGTATAATTTCATTCCGATCATGATCGTCCTCATGGCTGGCCTTCCCGGCACCGGCAAGACCACACTGGCCCGCGAACTGGCTGTTCACACCTCAGGCCGCGCACTCGGCAAAGATGAGATCCGCCATGCGCTCTTCTTGGCTGAAGAAATCGAATACTCTTCCCGGCAGGATGACTTCTGCTTGCACGTCATGCTTGAAACCGCTGGCTATCTTCTGCAGCAAGACTCAAACCGCATTCTCTTTCTCGACGGGCGCCCGTTCTCTCGCCGCTACCAGATCGACAACGTCGTGAACGCGGCCGCTTCCCTGCACCAGCGCTGGCGCATCCTCGAGTGCGTCTGCCCGGAAGAAATCGTCAGACAGCGTCTTAAGCAGCAGTCTGCGTTGGGAGCGCATTCCGCCGGCAATCGTGACTTCCAACTTTACCTTGAAGTGAAATCCCGATTCGAGGCCATCACCTTACCCAAGACCGTGATCGACACCGGCGAACCGCTGCCTGCCTGCGTCGAGCAGGCCCTCGCAGCCCTGCTATAATCGTTGTTCGCAGATCGTCCTTTCTTCCCCGCGCTCCCGTTATACAATCGTTGGCTTGCTCCAGCACTTGCCGCTGGCAAATAACCTATGACTCGATTCACGATTCTCTTGCTCTCGTGCTTAGCTCTGGCCGCGTCTTCGCTGGCCGCGCAATCCGCAACCCCATCCGATACGTCGGTCAGTCCCCAAGCTCGCGCCATTCACGACTCCGCTCTCATCGTCGACACCCATGCCGACACGCCGCAGCGCTTTCTCGATGAAGGCTTCGACATCGGCTCAACCGATCCCAACGACATGGGGCACATCAGCCTCGACAAAGCCCGCCGCGGCAATCTCGGCGCGGAGTTCTTCTCCATCTGGGTCGATCCGGAAACCAATCAGGGCCATTTCGCGCAGCACACCTTTGATCTCATCGATTCCGTATACGAGCAAGCCGCGCGCCATCCTGACCGCATGACGATGGCTTTTTCCGTCGCCGACATCGAGCGCGCCCACCGCGAACACAAGCTGGCGGCGCTGATGGGCATCGAAGGCGGCCACTCGATTGAAAACGACATGCACCTGCTGCGCGACTATTACCGCCTCGGCGTGCGCTACATGACGCTCTCCTGGTCGAACACCAACGAATGGGCCGACTCCTCCGGCGACATCGACGACGCCAAAGTCCAGCACCACAACGGCCTCACCGATTTCGGCAAACAGGTCGTCTTGGAGATGAACCGCCTGGGCATGATGGTCGACATCTCTCACGTCGCCGACAAAACCTTCTGGGACGCAATCGCCACCACGAAAGCTCCGGTGATTGCATCGCACTCCTCGGCCCGCGCCCTCGTCGACGCGCCTCGCAACATGACCGACGACATGCTGCGCGCGGTGGCCAAGAATGGCGGCGTCGTGCAGGTCAATTTCTATTCTGGCTTCGTAGACGAGAACTTTCGCGAGGCCAGCGAGGCCCAAGCGAAAGATCAGGCGGCCGCGATCCAGAAGTATGTGGACTCGTTGAAAGCGCAGGGCAAGCCGGTCAACTACATCGAAATTGACCGCATCGAGCGTGAGTGGACGGCGAAAATTCCACGTCCGCCGTTCAAGTCGCTGATTGACCACATCGACCACATCGCCAAAGTCGCCGGAGTGGATCACGTCGGCCTGGGCTCCGACTTCGACGGCGTGAGCGGCGCCACGCCTCAGGGCATGGATTCCGCCGCAGACCTGCCGAAGATTACGCAGGCCCTGCTCGATCGCGGCTACAGCGCCGACGACATCAAAAAGATTCTTGGCGGCAATCTTCTCCGCGTTTTCCGCCAGGTCGAGACCGTCAGCCACGAAATGCAAGCCCAGTCCCAATCCCAGAGCCATTGATACCGGCGCTGTCGTACAATGCAACGTTGCAGGTAGACCATGGGCACGATGTGTACTGCAAGGAGCAATCATGCGTAATGTTTTGACAGGTTCTGTTCTGCTTGTTATGGCCGCGCTCGCCGCTTGGGCGCAATCGAGCATCCAGGCCGCGCCTTCGGCCGAACCGGGTAGTGCGGCCAAGCCGCCCGTCCACCATGCGGCAGCGGGCACACCGACGGCGATCATCGAGACCACGGCGGGAAAGATGACGTGTACTTTATTTCCCGATAAAGCCCCAATCGGGGTCGAAAACTTCATCGGCCTCGCCACCGGGACCAAAGACTGGAAGAATCCGGTCAGCGGAGCCACCAAGCACGGCGTGCCACTCTATGACGGAACTATTTTTCATCGCGTGATCCCCGGCTTCATGATCCAGGGCGGCGATCCCGCGGGCAACGGCTCGGGCGACCCCGGGTACAAGTTCAAGAACGAGGTTTCCTCCGACCTCCTGTTCGACAAGCCCGGCCGTCTCGCCTATGCCAACTCCGGCCCCGATACCAACGGCTCGCAGTTCTTTATCACCGAGGCAGCCACGTCGCACCTCAACGGGAAATACACCCTCTTCGGCCAGTGCGACGAAGCCACCGTCGCGCTGGTGAAACAGATCGCGCGCATGGCCACCGACCCCAGTAACGACCGTCCGTTCCGCCCGGTGAAAATTACTCACATCAAGATTGTTCGCGGCGATGCTGCAACACCAGCAGCCAAGCTCCCGACGCCGGCGAAGACGCCAGCAACAGCCGCTCCAAAGACCACGAATCCTAACTGACGCAGCGCAAGCCGCAGCGCTTGATATAAACAGCCGAAGCCTGAAAGCCGAAGCCCGAAGCCCTGAATCTGAAAGGATCCCATGACTCGCCAACCCGGACTCTACGCCACGTTTGAAACCAGCGAAGGCAGCATCGTCTGCCGCCTCTTCGACAAAGAAGCCCCCAAGACCGTCGCCAACTTTGTGGAACTTGCCGAAGGCAAACGCGAGTGGAAGCATCCCTCAACCGGCAAGAAATCCAACGACCGCCTTTATGACGGAACGGTTTTTCATCGCGTGATTCCCGACTTCATGATCCAGGGCGGCGACCCGCAAGGCACTGGCACGGGAGGCCCCGGCTATCAGTTCGAAGACGAGACCAAGAACTCGCCCCACAAACTCGACAAGGCGGGAAAATTGGCGATGGCCAATTCCGGCCCCAATACCAACGGCTCGCAATTCTTCATCACCGTCGCGCCCACGACCTGGCTGACGGGCAAGCACACAATTTTCGGAGAGGTCGTCGAAGGTCAGGATATCGTGAAGAAGATTTCTGAAGTCCCGCGCGGCCGCCAGGATAAACCGCATAAGGATGTGGTGGTGAAGAAGGTGAGTATGGAGAAGGTGTAGGTTCAGCGATTCGCCAATATGTGAATTCCTGGAAGGTTTATCAGGTGCTCATCCGCAGTTACGAGTGTCAGGGCGAACACCTTTGCCGTACCCGCGAGAAAGTGGTCGGCGGGATCACCGTGTGGAAAGTTTATTGACGCGATGGCGAGCGCCACTTCGACGGTGAGCGGCGCTTCGGTGAGTTGCAGGTCCTGGATGGACTTGGCGACCCACGCCGCAACGTCGTTCGGGAGCGTAAGACGTCCCTTGCGAAGCAGCACTATCAGTTCTCCCACGCTAACGGGAGACAGCCATAATTCATTCGCTGGATCTGCCAGCGCCTTGTCGACCCGGCGGGTAAGGCGCTGCGGTTCGAGTGTGCTCCAGAGCCAGATGTGCGTATCGAGGAGCAGTTTCACCGGGAGGCTTCCCAGTCGTCCCAGCTGCCGGTGGGGCCAACGATGTCTCCCACGATTTTTCCGGTTCCGACCATCGATCCGAGCCGCCTTCCGGTTCCCTCTCCGGGAGATGGAGGAATCACTTCAGCGACAGGCTTGCCGAAGCGAGTGACCCGAATCGGTTTACGCGTCTTGCGGACCTCTTCTAAGATGCCGAGGCACTTGGCTTTGAACTCGGAGATGGCGATTTCTTTCATGCATTGTTTATACCATGGTCAATGACCATGGTCAACTGTCCAACCGCCAGGATAAGCTCGAACAAGGATGTGGTGGTGAAAAAGGTAGGAATCGAAAGGGTATAAAACCCAACCTGTATCGATTTCCGATCACTGAAACTCCGGGTGCGGGCAGTGGGTTGCGCTCGGCGATAGTCGTCTTCTCTGCTACTTCGCCTCACGCGAGCACTATTTTTTCGTCCAAGTGCCGGGGAACTTCCAGCTAGCGGTTCGATCGGAATGAAATCGCAATTCAGAGTCAGGAAAAGCGTAAACCTGTTGTCCTTCCTTCGTTCTGTTTAGCGAGAAATGGACAGTAATGGTCCGAGGTGTGCTGGCGCCGACGACCTTCCATCTGAGGGCGTCTTCCGGTCCGTTTGCCGTGGTAACTGATCCTTCTGTTCTTAGAGCGTAACCCATCGCTCTGAATTGCGCCATGAGTACGGCCAACTGATCAGCCCCAATGTCGATATCGAATCCAGTTATGTCCTGCATTAGAAGCTCGGACTTGTATCGGCGGGCATTATATTTTTCTCTGGTCGTGCCTTCCTCTTCTGGTTTTAAATCGGGATACGCTTCCTTCAAATAGCCCGGGTAGATGGCCGAAACCATGAACCAGGGTGTGTGCGCAGGATCTGGGTTGTCGCTCCATTTTGAAGTATCGGTGTCGTCGTGCCATTTGACCTCATGCCCATTGAACGTACGCATGGCCGTTTCGATTGGTGCGTGGATATGTTCGCGTTCGAAGCTCTGACCGACCGCTGCAAGCTGCGTCCGGTCATCAATGCTCATGATGAAGAGAATAGGATTGCGCTTGAGGCCTTTCTCGTCTAACGAGTCCGCGTTCTTGATCTCCAAGTACGTCTTCTTGCCACGAACCGATATATTCGTGTATGGCGCCCTGCCGCTGTAGGCCCCGGTAACAGTATGTTCTCCGCCGTTACTGAATTCGGCATTCAGGAACTTCGATTGATTGATCGCCTCGTACAGGGTGGGACTAACGACAATATTGGCGTGGTTCAGGTAGATGGGTGGCAGCGGCTGTTGGCCGGTCGAATTCTTGGCGTCCTGCGCGAAGACAGTACATGCCAAGAGCGGCGCGGCCAGCAGAACTTTCATGACGGGCGTTCCGCGCATCGACCTGAGTATACAGTGCAGGTGTCGAGATTCCAATTCACACCCCAATCACGCCCACCAACTCCTTCACCGCAGCCGCGCTCTTGTCGAGCCCGGCCTTCTCTTCCGCAGTGAGCTTGATCTCGATGATCTGCTCAATCCCCTTCGCGCCCAGCTTCACGGGCACGCCGACGTAGAGGCCGTTGATTCCGTACTCGCCCTGCAAATAAGCGGCGCAAGGCAGGATTTTTTTCTTGTCTTTGAGAATCGCCTCGACCATCTCCGTCACCGCTGCCGACGGCGCGTAGTAGGCCGAGCCGGTCTTCAGATACTTCACGATCTCCGCGCCACCATCGCGCGTGCGCTGGACCAGGCGATCAACCGCAGCTGTATCCATCAACTCCGTAATCGGAATGCCCGCCACCGTGGAATAGCGCGGCAGTGGAACCATCGTGTCGCCGTGACCGCCGAGCACGAATGCAGTCACATTTTCCACGCTGACCTTCAGTTCGTCCGCAATAAAGGCGCGGAAGCGCGCCGAGTCCAGCACGCCCGCCATGCCGACCACGCGCTCGCGCGGAAATTTGCTCAGCTTATACGCGGCCTGCGCCATGGCATCCAGCGGGTTCGACACAATGATCAGAATACAGCCCGGCGAATACTTCACCACTTCGCCCACCACTGCCTTCATGATGCCGTAATTCGTGTTGAGCAGATCGTCGCGGCTCATCCCCGGCTTGCGCGGAATACCCGCGGTGATAACGACAACGTCGGAATTCGCCGTGTCCTTGTAGTCGTTCGTCCCGGTGATGTAAGAGTCGCGCTTCTCGATGGGCATAGCCTCGAGCAAATCCAATCCCTTGCCCTGCGGGACACCCTCAATAATGTCAATCAGCACCACATCGGCCAGTTCTTTGGAGGCGATCCAGTGAGCCGTCGTCGCACCCACATTGCCGGACCCTACGATCGTTACTCTCTTGCGCATGAATGAGTCCTTTCAGAAATGATTGAGCCATTGAGTGATTTTGCGATTTAGCGATTGAAAATCAAAATCGCGAGAATACAGTGAGCGCACTGACAATCGCTCAATGACGCAATCGCCCAATCGCACAATGTCTACACCAGCACCGCCGCGTCCATGTTCTCGATGATGCAGTCCGCGAACTGGCTGGTCTTCACCTTGGTCGCACCTTCCATCAGTCGCTCAAAATCATAAGTGACTTTCTTCTGGAGGATGGTGCGCTCCAGGCTGTGCTCGATAAGATCGGCGGCCTCATTCCATCCCAGGAAACGAAACATCATCACACCCGACAGCATCACCGAGCCGGGATTGATCACATCTTTATCCGCATACTTCGGCGCCGTGCCGTGGGTCGCCTCGAAGATCGCATGGCCGTCGCCAATGTTTGCCCCCGGCGCGATGCCCAGCCCGCCCACCTGCGCCGCGCAAGCGTCCGAAATGTAATCGCCGTTCAGGTTGGGCGTGGCCAGCACGGAATACTCATCCGCTCGCGTCACCACCTGCTGGAAGATCGAGTCGGCAATGCGGTCGTTGATCATGATTTTCTTCTTCCACTGGCCGTTGCCATGAGTGGCGTAAATGCGGTCGAGCACGTCTCCTACTTCCTGTTCCACAGCTCGGCGAAAGGTGGGCGGAGCGAACTCCATCCCCGGTTCCACCAACTCTGCGTTCTGCGCCACCGTCAGACTCAGATTCTTGTCCTTGTTGTCGACGATCCAGCTCTCGCGCTCCGTGATTATCTTGTCGCGAAACTCCTTCGTGGCAAGCTCGTATCCCCATTGCCGGAACGCGCCCTCGGTAAACTTCTGGATGTTGCCCTTGTGCACCAGCGTCACGCTTTTGCGGCCAGTCTCCAGCGCGTGACGGATCGCCATGCGAACCAGACGCTTGCTTCCGGTGACCGACATCGGCTTAATGCCCACGCCGGAATCCAGCCGGATCTGCTGCTTACCGCCCTTCAGCATGTCCTTGTTGAGAAATTCGATCAGCTTCGCACACTCCGCAGTTCCCTCTTCCCACTCGATGCCTGCATACACATCCTCCGTGTTCTCGCGAAAGATGACAATGTCCATGCGTTCGGGATGCTTCACCGGCGACGGCACGCCCTTGTAGTATTTCACCGGACGCACGCAGCAATAGAGATCCAGAATCTGCCGCAGCGCCACGTTCAGCGAGCGGAAGCCGCCGCCAACCGGCGTGGTCAGCGGACCCTTGATGGCGACGCGGAACTCGCGAATGGCGTCCACCGTGTCATCGGGTAGCCAGTTGTCGAACTTCGCCTTCGCCTTCTCCCCGGCGAACACTTCGTACCACGCGACCCGCCGCTTGCCCCTGTACGCTTTCTCCACCGCCGCGTCGAACACTCGCAAAGACGCCTTCCAGATGTCGCGCCCCGTTCCGTCGCCTTCGATAAACGGGATGATCGGATTGTCCGGCACGTCGTACTTTCCGCCCGCATAGCCGATCTTTTTTCCGCCGGACGGTACAGCCAGACCGTTATAAGAGCCCGCCATCGTAAGCCTCCCTAAGAGTTCGATACAGCTTTAGAAACCCTTGATTATAGAAGGAAGCCGTCACCACCGTCTCGTCCCGAAGGACTTTCGCACCCCCACAGTCATGTAACGTCCCCAGGGCCCATTGTTGCCCAAATCGTATTTGCCCAGATTAGTATTGCGCGCGCCCAGCCGGTCGAACAGAAAATGCTGGGTCACGCGGAATTCAAATCCCTTCGCTATGAATATCCCGGCTCCCCATGAGTGCTCGATGCCGATGGCATCCGGAGACCATGTGTATAGCGTTTGTGGGATCGTTTTGCCAAACAGGAACGTCGGCGCGCCAAACACCATGAATCGCCGCAGTTGCCCCCGGCCAAACGGACGCACCTCCAGCATTCCCGAAAGCATATACCGTGCAAACAGGCTGCACCGGGCATTCACGCCCCCATCCTGCCCCGCATTGGCGGCGCAGAGGTTGGGATCGATTTCGTTGTGCGGCGGCGCCAGGTCAAATTGCGCCCACCCCCAAAACATGTCGCGAGGTAGGAACATTCGTGGCTGGGGGGCTGTGTCCTGCGAACTGCTTGCAGGTGGTGCGCTCTGTGCGCTGCTCAAAATCGAGATCAATAAAGGAAATGCGAGAATCCACGCCAATGTTTTCATCCGGCCTCCAAAAGGTTTGTGCGCTGCATCCAACTCTCAGGTTTGTACGGCGGTCCGAGCATCCATCTGCCACGACTCGCATGGAAGATATCAGGCCACGGGTGCATTTGAGCGGAACATTGTAACCTGCTGGTAGTACGAGGGCCGATCACGATGCGTGCCGCCGCGGATGTGGCGCGGATCACAAGCGTTCCCGACTGCAGCCAAGGAATGGCCTTCGGTTCGCCGCTTCCAGAATCCATATTTAGATTTCTGATTTATCCCATTCATAGAATTACTTCCGAGGCCTCACAGCCAAAAGGACTTACGGTGCAAGCACCTACGGTTTGGCTGGCAGATTGCTTGCTCACCGAGAGGAAAGTCCGGAAACCCATGCCCCAGGAAGTTTCTGTCTCGTATCAGGCCATCAAAAGCAAGGTCTACCGGCTGATTGATGCCCTGGTCGTGGGCGAGAAAACAGAGGTCGAGGTCCAGGAGTCCATCCGCCGCTGGTGGGATCTCATACACCCCGCCGACCGTCCAATCGCCCAAAAGTATCTCCTTATCGTCCTGGAACGCTCTTGCCTGGCTCTCGATGCCATTGAGGAGGGCCTGATCGAGGCAACTGACCACGAGGCGCCCCGCCGGTCCGAATCGGCCAAGGCTCTCAAGCTTGTCGGCAGAGTCGTCAAGCAGGCCACGCTCAGCCCCACGATCTGAACCCAGTGCCAGGCTCGAAGCTAGTCCAATACCTTGACTCCCGGCCGTTACCTCGTTTTTCTTGGCTGACGAAAAGACAAACAATTTACAATTGCGCGCTTGCGGGGTTTTGTCGAGCCCGGTATCCTCAACTCCGGTGATTCCAGCAGCGCAATCACGCGCTCGCGGCATCTCAGTTCGCTTAAATTCTGTGCGCGTAAATAATGAATCAGGAGTGACAAATGAAATCTTCGTTCCTTCGGTTCCTCTTCACCATTCGCGGTTATCTTCTCTCCGGAGCGTTGCTCATCATGGCTGGATCGCTATTTGCCGCGTCGGGAATCTACACCTTCACCCTCAACTCCATCGATGGCCAGCCCGCGCCACTGGCGAACTATAAGGGCAAAGTGGTTCTGGTAGTCAACGTAGCCAGCCAGTGCGGCTACACTCCGCAGTACAGCGCTCTCGAAGCGACCTACGAGAAGTATAAAGATCAGGGTTTCGTCATCCTCGGCTTCCCCGCCAACAATTTCGGAGCCCAGGAACCCGGTACCAACGAAGAGATCAAGACCTTCTGCACCCGCAAGTACAGCGTGACCTTCCCTATGTACGCGAAGATTTCCGTCAAAGGCGCCGACCAGTCTCCGCTCTACGCCTACTTGACCAACGACACCGGACCCGGCATTCGCGGCGATATCAAGTGGAACTTCACGAAGTTTCTGGTGGACCGCAACGGAAATGTAGTTCAGCGTTTCGAATCGGCGGTCACGCCGGATTCGAAAGACGTGATCTCGGCGATCGAACACCAGTTGAAGCAATAATCCTTCAGTCATCCAGTGAGATCAGGCTGGCTGCGTCTCCACGCGCGCTCCTCCCGGAATAGCCTGACTCCATCGCAAACTCGTAAGCCCGCGGCCTCAGCCGCATCGCGGGCAAGCATATGCGGTCGCCCTGCCACGGGTGCAGCGCGTCTTCCCCGACCAGCGTGGTAGATGTCTTTGTCCATGTTCATCGGCTGGCTTTATACTTGGCAGGACTAGACGGGTAACGCGCTCAGTCCGATCCCGGCTTAACTGGCAACTGGCCACCGACAACTGGCACCTGTTTTATCGCCCCATGGATTTCGACCAACTCCAAACCTTTCTCGAAGTAGCCCGCCATGCCTCGTTCTCCCGGGCGGCGGAGAAGCGTTTCCGCACCCAGCCCGCCATCTCTTCCCAGATTCGCGCCGTGGAGGATGAAGTCGGCGCCAAGCTCTTTGACCGCTCCGGCGGCAAGGTCTCCCTCACCGCGGCCGGCAAGGCCTTTCAAAAATACGTGCAGGATACGCTGGACGCGCGCCAGGCCATGCTCACTTCTCTCGCCGAGATGGAACATGTGCCCCGCGGCGCCATCACCGTGGGCGCCAATGAAGGCACTTGCCTGCACATCCTTCCCGAGGTCTTCGCCGATTTCAAAAAGCGGTACCCCGGCGTCTCGGTAAACATCAAGCGCGCCGACTACGCCAGGATCCTCGAGTCGGTGACGGACAACTCTGTCGATTTCGGTGTGGTTTCCCTGCCCGTGAAGGACAACCGGCTCACCGTGGTGCTCATCCATCAGGATGAGCTGGTCATCATCGCACCGCCGCACCACCCGTTGGGTAAGATGAAGTCGGCTCCTGTCGGAGACCTGGCAAAGTATCCGCTCGTTCTTCCCAAGGCCGGCCATACGCGCGATGCGCTCGATGAACTGTTTCGCGAGCGCCGGTTAAAGCCTAACTACAGTATGGAACTTGACTCCAGCGAACTCCTGAAACGCTTCGTGGCGGCTGGCGTGGGAGTGGGCTTCATCGCCCGTTCCAATGTGCAGGAGGACGTGCGCGCCGGCGTCCTGATTGCCATTCCCATGGCCGACGCCCAACTGCGGCGGGACTTGGCGTTGGTTTTCCGCAAGGACAAGGCTCTCAGCCGCGCCGCGCTCGCCTTCATCGACATTGCCAAGAAGCACAAATCCGCCGACGTACGGACGTCCAGAGCGAAGTAGATGAAGACACTCCTCGCAGGATTTCTCACGCGTATCCCGCTCTCTTCCCTGCTTATCAGCCTGTTCTGCCTCTCCGCCGCCGCCCAGACCCAACTCCCGTCCGGCACAACAGCTCGGCCCCTGGCGCCCACCGCTTACAAGCTCATTGCGGTCAAAGTGACCGGCAGTAAACGCTTTACGCAGGAGGACGTCGCTGCCGCCAGTGGGCTGCCAGTTGGCACCATCGCCCACGAGGAAGATTTTCGCAAGGCGGCCCGGCAACTCGGCGAGACTGGAGCTTTCGGCAACATCGCCTACACCTATTCCTACTCGTCAGCCGGTACCAAGCTCGAGTTTCAGGTCACCGACGCCGACAAGTTTATTCCTGCCCGCTTTGCCGACTTCGTTTGGTTCACCGACGAAGAACTGCGCCAGAAGGTGCAGGAGCGGGTTCCGCTTTTTCGAGGAGAATTGCCCACCAGCGGGCGTTTGCCCGACCAAGTCTCGGACGTTCTCCAAGCCGTGCTGGTCGAAAACGGCATTCCCGGCCACGTCGAATATCTGCGCAGCACCGGCAAGAGCGAGCAGGTCGAGTCGATTGACTATTCCGTCTCCGGCGTCAGCATTCGCATCCGCCACATCGAGTTCCTCGGTGCGGGAGCGAGCGAGTTGCCCTTGCTCCAGGCTGCCGCGGAAAAATTATCCGATCGCGAATACGCCCGCACTCTGTTCAGTTCCTTTATCGAGCACGTCCTGCTGCCCATCCACCATGAGCGCGGATACCTTAAGGCCTCGTGCGCCCCGCCGCAACCCAAGGTCGTCAAACCGGCCGCCTCGGAATCAAGCGGCAGTAAACAGGAAGTAACCTTCGTGGATGTCACGCTCCCGGTCACTCCCGGCATCCAGTACAAGCTCACCCGGTGGGATTGGTCGGGCAATAAAGAGATTTCCACGGACACACTCCAGCCGCTGCTCCATGTCAAGGCGGGACAAACGGCAAACGCAGTTCAACTGGAGGACGATCTGCGAACCGTCCAGCAGCTTTATGGTTCGCGCGGCTATGTCACTGCCGCCATCAAGGCGAACGCTGAATTTGACGATGTCGCTGGCACGGTAGCCTACCGCTTAGCTGTGGATGAAGGTCCCGTCTACCACATGGGAGAACTCGAGTTCCGCGGCCTCGACAATAATCTGACCGCCAGGCTCCGCGCCGCCTGGAAGATCCGCGCCGGCGACGTGTACGATGCCACCTACCTCAAGCAGTTCCTGCCTCAGGCCAGAAAACTGCTCCCCGCCAGCCTCGACTGGGAAGTTTCCAGCCACGTGACCGCCCTCGCCCGCGACAAAACCGTAGACGTCGATCTGCAATATACGGCCAAAGCGCCGCAGTAACCAAGTCCCTTTTCGTGTTTTGTAAGAAATTGAGCGAGATTCATCACTTCTTGCGTCTTCTGAGAACCTATCGGCGATAGAATAGAAGCGCTACCGGTCTCATAAAATAGTTCTTGCGAGGCAAGCCCTTCCGCAGACTGCACAAGAACTCAAGATGCGCATCGGGATATGCCTTCAGGCATACCGTAAGTGCTGCAACAATCAATCGCGCCTTCAGACGCTGGGATTAAGGAGAACACGGAATGAATCGTGGTTCGCGGTGGTGGGCAGTGACGGCGGCGATCGTCTTCTCGGCAACTGCGGTTCTAAGTCTTCACGCTCTCGCCGTCCGCAAGCGGACCTTTATCGGCGAGGTCGGCGACGCCATGTGTGGCAGACAGCACATGGAGGGCACGCCCGCGGAGTGCACCCGCGCCTGCGTGGCGCACAGCTCCAAATTCGCATTGATCGTGGGCGAGAAAATCTACATTCTCGAAACCACCGACAAGACCGCTCTCGCCACACTGGACAACCAGGCCGGCAGGAATGCCATTGTAACCGGTACTTTGGAGGGGGACACCATCGAAGTCAGTTCGGTCACCGCCAAATAACGCCGCCGCCCCTGACCAAGGCTGCCAGGCTTTCGTGACGAAGCTCGCCGGTGTTCGCGAAACCGAAAAACACCAGCCCGCTTGCTGAGCCCGACGAGCGCTGTGGTACCGTGGGGCAGTTTTGCCCGGAGCCCTCCCCCGAAACATGCCGGGCATCGTGGCGGGAACCCCGCGTCAGCGGGTTCCCGCTATTTTTTCCTTTCCGGTGTGAAATTCATACTTTCTTTACAAACCATTGTGTTAAATTGTGCATTCTCCATCTCATTATTTTGTTGCCGGAGGCTACAGCGTTGGGTAAAGACATGGTTCCCAAGCGGATGTTTTTCACCAAGGGAGTCGGAAAGCACCGCGAGCGGTTAACATCGTTCGAGTTGGCCTTGCGCGACGCCGGTATCGCGGCCCAGAACCTGGTTCGCGTCTCCTCCATCTTCCCCCCCAATTGCAAGATGCTGGCCCGCAAAGAGGGCGTGAAATATCTCAGCCCCGGCGAAGTCGTGTTTGCCGTCGTGGCCGAGAACTCCACCCACGAAGCCCACCGCCTGCTCGCCTCTTCTATCGGCGTGGCCATTCCCTCCGACAAGAACACCTACGGATATCTCAGCGAGCATCACTCCTTCGGCGAGACCGAGGACGCCGCGGGCGAATACGCCGAAGAACTCGCCGCCGAAATGCTCGCCACCACGCTGAACGTGGAGTTCGATCCCGACCGCTCCTGGGACGAAAAAAAACAGATCTACCGCCTCTCCAACAAAATCGTCCGCACCGCCAACGTCACCCAGTCCGCCGTCGGCGATAAGCGCGGCCTCTGGACCACCGTAATCGCCTCGGCCGTACTGATTTTCGACTAGAGCGAATTCATGCTCATGTGAGGACAGCCGCCTCGGCTGTCCAGTCGAGCGAAGCGAGACTGACGCCGGCTCGGGAAGAGCACGAGGTTCGGGAAGGGCACGACTTCAGTCGTGCCGCTCAGAGCCAATAAAGACGAGGGCTTCAGCCCCTGAGGTGCTAGGATGGGGCGTAATGGCCCACCCTTATGAAGCGTGTGTCCAACGGCTCATTTCGCCTGAGCAGCCTTACCGTTGTTCCAAAGTGCTGGGCTCGTTCCAAGACCGCTCCATAAAGGGGGTCTACGCTTGGTGGTTCAAGAACATGCCGCGCTTCGTCCCGCTGGAGGGCGCTCCTCGATTCAGAGGAATGACGTTGCTCTACGTAGGTACGAGTAAGCGGCCTTTACGGAAACGACTCCGGGAACACGTAATGGACGATACTTCCAGATCCACGCTGCGCCGGTCGATTGGCTGCCTGCTGGCGGAAGAACTGCGGGTAGAATTTGTGGTCAAGCGCCAAAGCCGGGGCACGCGCTGCCATTATGGTTTCGACTCGCAAGGCGAGGTTGCTCTCACTAATTGGATAGAAGAAAACGCCCGCGTCTCATGGGTCGAGCACACCGAACCGTTGATTCTGGAGGCGCATTTAATCAAAACACTGACCATCCCGATGAACATAAAAAGTAACAGCCACCCGTTTGTTCGTGTTCTTTCGAGTCGGCGCGTGGCTCTATTTGACAAGGCTCGCGCCTCACAAACCGCGCTATGAAGACGAAAACGGTTAGCTACACCTTGAAAACTCTGCCCCCGTTGACGAAGGCAGACCGCGCCAAGCTGAAGGCTCTCGCCGCCCGTCCCGACAGCGAAATCGACACCAGTGACATCCCCGAAATGACCGATGAACAATGGAAGCACTCCCGGCGTTGTACGATCCGCTAGCCTTTCCCGCCGCCAACCGCCTGCTCCAGTCGGTCCGCCAGCCACAGCTTGATCAGCGACTGCCGCGTTACCCCCAACCGCTGCGCTTCCCGGTCCAGGGACTTCACCATCCAAACCGGAAAGTCGACATTCACCCGCTTCGCATCGTTACCAACCCGTCTCGCCTTGCTCAGGTCGAGGTGTTCCGACATGTCCTCGCCAGCATCGAACATCCGATCAAGTGTCTTGGCTTTCATAAAGCGCCACCTCCTTATCGCGCGACCGCCTCACCGAAATAAGCCGCACATTCTCGCCCCGCCGCGTGATGAAGGCGGACCAGAGCTTCTCCCCCATCTCGTCCAGATTGATCTTGCCGACGAGCAACCATCTCGGCTCATCGCGGGAACGCGCCGGAATCTCCAGCAGCTCAGGATCATCCCAAAGCGCCTTCGCCTCTTCAAAGTCGATGCCGTGCTTCCGCTTGTTCTCATCGCTCTTAGCGGGATCGTACTCGAAATCCATACACACGCAGCCCAAACCGCCGGTATAGAAAAGATATATATACTATACCACCAAGCCCGCCTATTGCCCACGCAATCGCCGCAGCCATCGGGTAATGGCCTTCCGGCCCGGCCCAACGCCCGGATTGCCAATTCCCCGATATTTGGAAAACGCGAGGTTTGGCCTGCAACTTCGCCGTGCGCTTCTCGTGACTCTTCATGTCGATCCGCTTTCAATTTAACAGACAGATCTCGCGGGAATATTAGACTCCATCCATGTATCCGTATGACAAAATATGACTTAAACCCTCCTGCAGGGATGCTCATATCACAATGCGTCCCTTTATGGTATGCTTGTACTTAAGTAACCCTCAGCCCTCCCCAATGTAACCTTCTGTTAACAGCCTTCCCGTATCATAAGAACTGTAAGAAAATACCCGTTTAGGCAAGAGGAGTAGTTGTGGACAGCGATACCCGCCGAAAAAAGCAGCAGGCCCTGATGACCGAATTGATCGAAAGGAAGATCCGCCTGCACGCGCAGCATCTTTATGACCAGCGCGGTCAGGGGGAAGGCCTCGCCCTGCAAGACTGGGTTGAAGCAGAATCTCAAGTCTTACAAAACAGCATCCTAGCGCCCCTTTACCGCAAGACCCGCGCGGACATCCGCCCTTCCGAAGAAGGCGCCGACGTCAATCCGCAATTCGCCGCGGCCGATTCGTCCGCCTCAGAGGCCGAAGCCAGCTAGCAACCTGTAGCGTTATCGCGATTCGTATCAGGGCATGCCTTCAGGCATGCTGTAAGCCGCCGCGGTATGAGACGCGCCTTAAGGCGCTGGATTTAAGTATCACTTCTTGGCCGCGGCGTTCTTCGCCTTGTTTGCCTTGCTCCCTTTCTTGTCCAGCCGCTCGAACACAGCGGCCACAATCAGCGGCAACCCCACAGTCGCGTCCACAAAAACTTCCCCGAATTTCCCGCCTTCCGCCGGAGGCACAAATTTCCCCCACGACACCGCCTCGCTATAAGGACTGCCCGACAATCCGCCCCAGTAAACCGGCTCGGGACAAATTCGCAGCCCGTAGTGATACCGCTTCAGCGGAATATTTTCCCCCAGTCTCCGGTGCCGCAATTCGCAGAACGGACCAAACTGCTGCGACCAGTTGCGCGGCACCCCACCGCCGATGGTTAGAATCCCAAGCTTTTTCTGCCGCAGCAGCGTAGCCGCAAAGTGTTCCAGATCCTCGAACGGATCAAATCGTATCTTGTGCCGTCCCGTCGATTCTCGCAGCCGATTGTTCAGCGCCGTGTCCAACCCCATCTCCGAATCGCTGAATGCCGGCACAAACACCGGCACGCCTTTCTCGTGCGCCGATTTCAGAATCCCCCGCTGATCCTTCGCATTCTTCGCCAGATACGCTCCGATCGCGTGATTCAGCTTGTAGGAGCACATCACTTCGTTATGGTCCCAACCCTCTAGCACCGCCGACATCACTTCTTCCACGTCGTCGAGGTTCTGCTCCGGCTCCAGCGTGTCATATACTCGGTTGTACCCCTGCTCGTAGAGTTCCTCATCCGTTACTTCCGGGTTGTACCGGAAGTGCGCGCGACCCGTCGCCTCCACCAACCCATGAGCCATCAGCGCCCCGGTTGAAACCACGGCATTGACGATGCCACGATCGATCAACTCCGTCACGATCAGCCCTTGCTTCGCCACCGTCATCGCGCCCGACAGCGTCATCACCACAAAACATTCCTCGTCGCGTGCCATCGCCTCAAGTACGTCGGCGGCCTCGCCCAGCTGCCGCCCGGTAAAAGCCGTTTTCGACATGGCGCGAACCAGATCGTCGATCGACTTCACTTTGCCCAAATCAAGCGGCTCCAGCGGAATCAGCCGGTCTTCAATCGGATTGTGCAGATGACGCTCCGTGCCGTCGCCCGCGTGTCCCCCGTGATCCTGCGTCTTCCCCTGATGCGAGCTGCCTTGGTGCGCGTTGCTCCGGTGCGCGTTGCCCTGATGCGAGCTGACATGGTGCGAGTTGCCGTGGTTCCCGTGCTTCAAGCTTTCACCTCCGGGCCTGAGCCCGTTATTTCCTGTTTGATTGCGAGGAAAAACGAACCGCCCCAGCAATTCACGGCAGTGTCCGTTTTCGCTCTGCTATTCTATCGTCTTTGAAGGAGATCGATTCAGAGCAGACCGATTAATAAGCAGACTGATTCAAAGGAGAACACTCCGTTGCCCCCCGATAAATTTCGTGTCGCTCTGGTCCAGATGTCCTGCGGCCCGGAGCCCGAACAGAATCTCGCGAAAGCTCTCGAGCGCGTGGCCGATGCCGCCGGGCGCGGCGCGCAAGTCGTCTGCCTTCCCGAACTGTTCCAGACGCAGTACTTCTGCCAGCGCGAAGACCATTCCTTATTCAATCTGGCTGAGCCCATTCCCGGCCCGGGCAGCGAGAAGCTCGCCGCCGCCGCGCGCCGCCACGGCATCGTGCTGATCGCATCGCTATTCGAGAAGCGCGCCCCCGGCATCTATCACAACGCCGCCGCCATTTTCGATTCCGACGGTTCCCTGCGCGGCCTCTACCGCAAAATGCACATCCCCGACGATCCCCTCTACTACGAGAAGTTCTACTTCACGCCCGGCGATCTCGGATTCCGCGCCCTCGACACCAGCGTCGGCCGCCTGGGCACGCTGGTCTGCTGGGATCAGTGGTTTCCCGAAGCCGCACGCCTGACCGCCCTTCAGGGCGCGCCCGTGCTCTTCTATCCCACCGCCATCGGCTGGCATCCCGCCGAGAAAGCCGAGTTCGGCATGGCCCAGCATGACGCCTGGCGCACCATGCAGCGCGCCCACGCCATCGCCAACGGCGTCTACGTAGCGGTCGTCAACCGTGTAGGTTTCGAAACTGGCAATGTCCGCGGCAAGTCTGCCCCAGGCCAGGGACTGGAATTCTGGGGCGCGTCGTTCTTCTGCGATCCCTTTGGCCGCGTCCTTGCGGAGGCCTCGCACGACCGCGAAGAAATCCTGATGGGCGACGTCGACCTGAAGGCTCTCGAGGACATCCGCCGCAACTGGCCTTTCCTTCGCGACCGCCGCATCGATGCCTATGCACCGATCTCCAATCGCCTGCTGGATGGACGGTAAGAGCCAACCGTGAAAAAGCCTCTCCGCAATACTTCAAGTAATACTTTAATAGCCGTCCATCCTTCGCAGACGTCTGCGGCGCTCGGCTACCGCATGCCCGCCGNNCCGCCGAATGGGAGCCGCACGACGCCACATGGCTGGCGTGGCCTCACTATCGCAAAGACTGGCCCGGCAAGTTCGAGCCGATTCCATGGGTCTTCACCGAGATCGTCCGCAATCTCGCGCGCCACGAGCGCGTCGAGCTCATTGTCAATGACGCCGCGGCGGAGAAAAAAACCCGCAAGCTGCTGGAGCAAGCCAACGCAATCCTGAAAAACGTCCGCTTCCACCGCTGGCCCACCAATCGCGTCTGGCTTCGCGACTCCGGCTGCATTTTCTTGAAATGTGGGCGGGATCGTGTGGGTCCGGGTCTCCGACCCGGACAGGCCGAGCGAAGCTCGGCTAGCTTTGTGGCGAGCGCTACTTTTGGACTGCCCTGTCAGAGACTTGCAAAG